>MPMI01000012.1 GCA_002238415.1 Desulfurellaceae bacterium bin18
ACACCGTCGTCGCCTACGATGATGGCGAGGAGTTTGCCGAGAGTACCTTCACGGTGACAACCCCTGGGGCGGAATTCCTCACAGGAGCGAGCAAGCAGGTGACCGTCGATGATTTTCCCAATCCCGGTGACACCACGGTACTGGAGTGGAATGAGGCCACTCAGCATTTCGAGATCGTGGATTTCATGGGGAGTGAGTGTATGGAGGGATTGACTCTACATCCGGGAGAAATGTGCAGTG
Source organism: Desulfurellaceae bacterium bin18 (assembly GCA_002238415.1). Classification (GTDB taxonomy): domain Bacteria; phylum Desulfobacterota; class Binatia; order Bin18; family Bin18; genus Bin18. The sequence goes on from MPMI01000012.1 coordinate 241, forward strand.
GCTCCATAATGGTCTTCGGGCATGAGATTGACTTTAGTTTTGCTGTTGAGGCCGACGGACAGGGGTGTGTGGAAGTTGATCTTCCTCCCGATTTTCCGACAGGTATAGGAGAAATTCCTTGCTTTAATACTGGTCAGCAATTTGAGGATTTCCTCGAAAGTTTCCAAATTTCCGGTGCCTCCATCACCAGGAATGACGACGACAGTTGGACGATTAACAGCTTCCCCGATTTCTGAGAAGATGCTGACGTCTTTCCTGCTTCGTCTTTGCCTTGGGTTCACGGTCCTGGTTCCGTCTCTGGCGCACGCCCAACTCACCGGTGTCCTTGAGATTCCCGGCAACGGGACCACCGTGTCGGGCGTCGGGATGATCTCGGGCTGGAAGTGTGAGGCCGGGGACATCACCATCAGTCTCAACGCTGGAGACCCTATTCCCGCGACGTATGGGTTGCCCCGTGCAGATACCAGCGGGGCCTGTGGTGATGATGGGAATAACGGATTCTTCAGCTATACGAACTGGGGCAACCTTGGCGATGGAGAACACACGGCCGTCGTCTACGATGATGGCACGGAGTTTGCCCGGAGCACGTTCACGGTGACAACCCTTGGGACGGAGTTTCTGACAGGAGCGAACGCCCAGGTCAGTGTCACGGACTTTCCTCAGGCCGGTGAGACCACGACCTTTGAGTGGAATCCGGCGACTCAGCATCTGGAAGCGGTCTCGCGGGACCCGGCGTGTAGAGAGACGCTCACGATGAAGCCGGGAGAGGCGTGCCGTGGCTCCATCTCGCTTGAGCTTGATACCTCCCGCCTGGGTACGGTCAGCACCGGCTTTAGTTTTTCTGTTGAGGCCGAGGGCCGGGGGTGCATAAGCATCAGCGGCATTCCTGCATTCAATTATTGCTATTCAGCCAGTCTGCCGGATGTTCTGGATAAGATCGATATTTCTGTCATCAGGAATGAGGATGGGAGTTGGACCATTGATGACTTCCCGCTTGTTGATCTTGGGGAGTGTGTTATCGACTTAAAGGTGAAGCCGGGGGCGAAGTGCAGTGGCTCTATAGATCTTCCCATTGGCGAGCTCGACTTCGCTTTTTCTGTTGAAGCCGACGGGGAGGCGTGTATAGAGGCCGAGGTGGATTTGGATATACCTCTAGTGGATGGTAAGGAAATCGATGCGTGCTTTGATACGCGTAAGGATTTCCAAAAGGTTCTTGACAAGATCGACGATGTTATCGAAATCGGCGCTTTTGCCGCCAAGAATGCGGATGACAGTTGGACTATTCTCGACTTCCTGTAGGTGCGTTCCCCTGTAGCCGGTCTCTGAACCTCATGGCTCAGGCGCCGGCTGCTCACCAAGGGCCACGAGCAATTCCTGGCGGACGTAGGCGTCTCGTTCGCGCTTCAGGGCAGTCTTGAGACTATCAGTGTGCGCCAGGCGGCCCAGCGCCCAGGCTGCATGACCACGAATCAGGGGTTCGGGGTCGTGGAGAGCTGCTTGTAGCGGGCCGACCGCGGCGGGGTTGTCGCTATTGCCCAGGGCAACGGCGACATTGCGCAGCAAACCGCGGCGCTTGGTGCGCCATACCGCGGAGCGCCGGAAACGGGCTCGAAAGCCGTCTTCGTCCAGCCGTAACAACTCGGGCAGGGACGGAAAGAGTTTGTCCATCAAGTCGTGGCGAGGCTGGCCGAACTTGGTATTCCACGGGCAGACTTCCTGGCAGATATCGCATCCGAAAATCCAGTTGCCGAGCTTGGGGCGCAGCCCGTGTGGAATCGGACCGCGATGCTCGATCGTTAAGTAGGAAATACACAAAGGGGATTTGAGGACATAGCCCGCTGCCAGGGCGTCGGTCGGACAATCATCGAGGCAGCGTGTACAGCTACCGCAATGGGCGCTGGGTATGCCTTCGCCCTCAAGGTCGAGGCTGACAAGAATCTCGGCCAGAAAAAACCATGAGCCCATGGCTTTATGCAGCAGCATGGTGTTTTTGCCGAACCAGCCCAGGCCGCTGCGATACGCCCAGTCGCGTTCCAGCAACGGACCGGTGTCCACATAAGGCCGGGCCCAAATCCCCGGCTGTTGGTCTTTCAGAAAGGCAACAAACTGTTTCAGCTTCTTTTGAATGACATCATGATAATCCGCTCCAGCCGCATAGGCGGCCATACGGCCCCGCAGTTCGTGTTGCCAATTCACCTCAGGCAGAACGGGCGGAGAGTAAGGGAAGCCCAGGCAGATGACGCTGCGGGCCTCCGGAAACGGAATATGCGGGTCAATGCGTCGTTGGGGTTCTCTGGCTAAATACTGCATCTCTCCGGCAAAGCCCTGGGCCAGCCAGTCATTGAAAAACGACGCGCGTGGCAGTACCGACAGACGCGTGAAACCACACAGGGTAAAGCCGAGTCGTGCCGCGTATGTCCGGATTGCGTTTTCGAGTGACACGGCTTTGTGGTAGCATAGACGCATCCGGGTCAAAACGGGCACAGGGATTGACGCAGAGCAAGATAGACCTTATCTATCTTCTTTGAGGAGGCCGGTATGGACAATCTGGATCAAGAGACACAAATCCAATCCAATGATACGCCGCAGGAGGCGGCTCCCCCATCTGATGGGCCGGCCCTGTCGCTGTCTGACCTGGCAGTCGAAAAAGTGAAAGAAACCATGCTCAACGAAGGCATGGCGGAGGGTGGGTTACGGATCTCGGTGGTCGGCGGTGGCTGTTCCGGCTTTCAGTACAGCCTCGGTCTTGATGCCGCTGCGCGGGAAGATGACATTGTGGTCGAACAGGGTGGTGTCAAACTGTTCGTTGACCCCATTAGTCATCAATACGTGCATGGGACCATGCTTGATTATGTCAACGGGCTGCATGGGGCGGGCTTCAAGTTCGTCAACCCGAATGCGACCCGGACCTGCGGCTGCGGCTCGTCGTTTGCCGTCTAAATCTCTACTTCCCCAACTGAAGAAATAGGCAAGGGCCTGGAACTCTCCAGGCCCTTTTGCTTTCCATGCCCCGCTTCGCTCATCTCATTTTCGATCTCGACGGGACCCTGGTTGATACCAAGGCCGACCTGGCGGCAGCAACCAACTATATGTTGCAGAAGTTGAACCTTCCGCTCTTGTCCGTCGCCCAGGTTGAAAGCTTTATCGGGCTCGGCGCGCGTGTGCTGATCGAACGGGCGCTGGGCCAAGAGCGGGCCCATCTGGTGGCGGACGGCTTCGCGCTCTTTATGGACTATTACAACGCTCATCTGCTCGATCAGACCAGACCCTATCCAGGTGTGGAAACGCTCCTCACGGCTGCCCGCGCCCAGGGGATGAGCCTGTCTGTGTTGACGAATAAGCCGGAACAGCCAAGCAGGGCAATTCTGTCGGGCCTGGGTTTGATGAATTATTTTAGTGCGGTCATTGGCGGGGATACCCTGCCGAAGAGAAAACCCGATCCGGGAGGGATTTTCGTGCTACAGCAGGGGGCTGGCCGTGCTCTCACTGAGACGCTGCTGATCGGCGACTCTGAGATTGATATGCGCACGGGCCGGGCCGCGGGCATTGCCACCTGTGGGGTGACGTGGGGATTTGGACACGCGGGTTTCGAGAGTTGCCCCCCCACGTTTCTGGTTGAAACGGTACCGGCGCTTCAGCAGATTGCTGTGGGGTGGTCGCTACCCCCCTAACGGCCTGCGCAGTCGCTCGGCCATGCGGACCGCTTCCATCGTCTCTTTGACATCATGGGCGCGGATGATGTGGGCTCCGTTAGCCACCGCGATGGCAGCGCAGGTCAGCGAGCCAATGAGGCGATCCTGGACCTTGGGTTGGTCCAGAATTTTCCCAATAAAGGATTTGCGCGAGGCTCCGACGAGGAGGGGAAATCCTAACGACCGCAAATCTGCGAGCGCCCGCAGCACCAGGCAATCCCACTCGTCCCAGGCAATCCCAGGCTCACGAAAAAATCCAATCCCGGGGTCGAGCACGATCTGCTGCCGAGGAATGCCGGCCTGCTCCGCGCGCGCCAGACTGTCCCGCAGGGCGTTCCGAATGCGCTCCAAAGGCGGTCCGCTTTGGGGGTGCTGTTCGCTCGCCATCAGAATCGCACCAACTCCGGAACGGGCAATCAGCGCAGCCATAGCCGGATCATTCCTCAAACCACTGACATCGTTGACAATCCGGGCGCCCGCTCGCAGGGCGGCCTGGGCAGGCTGAGACCGCTTGGTATCAGCCGAAATTGGAATCGAAACAGCCGCCGCAGTGGCTTCAACGGCCTGGGATAAACGTTCGGTTTCTTCTGCTTCTGAAATATCAGTTTTTAGGTACGGGGCGGTGGACATAGCCCCAATATCAATGATATCAGCTCCCTCACCTGCCAGTGCATTCGCCGTTTCCGCTATCTGCTCACGATTGGTATGGATTGAGTCCGGGTAAAAAGACTCAGGGCTGACGTTCAGAACGGCTATAATCCGGACCGGCAGTGTGTCGCCGACCGGAATGCCGGCCAATTGTGCAGAAAGGGAGGGGGGGATGTGGCTCATGAGGGGCATGCTATACCGTTACTGAGCAGAAGTTGAGACCGGCCTGCGGTAGAGACGGCAGGAGCGGCATTTTTTGTTTGCGGGCTCCTATATTTTTCACTACACTACCGTGGCATGAGATAGGAGAGTAGAACTATGAAATTGTACGACTTCCCCCTCAGCCCCTACTGCCAGAAAGTACGCCTCGTGCTGGCTGAAAAAGAGTTATCGTACGATAAAGTCTTTGTTGATCTGACCAAGAGCGAACAGCGCAGCCCTGAATTTCTCCGGCTGAATCCGTACGGCAAGGTGCCGGTCCTGATTGATGACGAAGAAGTCATTTACGACTCGACGTTTATTAACGAATATCTGGATGATGAATATCCGCACCCGCCATTGCGACCCGAGCCTTCCGGGGACCGGGCCCAGGTGCGGATGTTTGAAGACTTTGCTGACACGTCCTTCACGGCACAGTGTGGGCTGCTGTATGCCGAACTGCGGAAACCCGAAGAGCAAATCGACCAGGAGCGGGTGCAGCACTATCAGGGAGACCTCATTCGTGTGCTCGAATTTCTTGATCGGCATCTGAATGGCAAGGAATATCTGGTTGACGAATTTTCGTTAGCCGACCTTGCGTTTACCCCACGGCTGTTGATTCTGTCGCAGCTTGGGGTTGAACTCCCGTCGCGGCTCAGACATGTCTCTGCGTGGATTAAACGCTTATCCCAACGTCCGTGCGTGGTACAATTGTTGAAAGAACTCAACATGGCATAGCCTCCGGTATGATCCCGGAGTAGGGAAATCTCGACCGCTTGGATATTTCGTGTTCCCAGTGAGAAAAGCGAGGCTGCTGTGTCTGAACTACCCGACATTATTCCAGTTTTTCCGTTGCCGAATGTCGTCCTTTTCCCGTGTGTCCAGCTTCCGCTGCATATCTTTGAGCCGCGCTACCGTGCCATGGTGCGCGATGCCATTGAGGCCGAGCCCCCGCTCATCGGCATGGCCCTGCTCCGGGGTGACTGGCAAGAACAGTATGAAGGCAATCCCCAAGTGTTTCCGATAGGCTGTGTAGGGAAGGTGGTGAAGACCGTGCCGCTCCCGGACGGACGGTTTAATATCCTCCTGCAAGGGCTGCGGGAATATCGTATTCAGGAAGAATTTCACGATAAGAGTTATCGTCAGGCGCGGGTAGAATGGCTCCCCGAGAGAAACCAGACGCTTGAGCCAACGCAACGTGAGGCCATCGGCAGTCTGTTAGCGTCCTATTTGCAGAAGGATGAGATTGTCCGGAAATTCTTGGCAGACCCCAATATCAACGACGAATTCTTCATTAATTTCTTTGCCTTCCAGCTCGATCTCCTGCCTATCGAGAAACAAAGCCTGCTCGACGCCGCAACGCTCGACGAACGGGCGACCTGCTTACGGGATATTCTTGACTTCAAGTTGTCAGAAAGTCGCTTACCCGAAGGCGGGGGCGGGAGAAAAGATCGTCTCCACTAAAAACTGCCTTGACAAACATCGGTCCCCTCATAATAGTGAAGTGCAGTACTGCGGCATGTGTATAGTGGCGAGTCTACTATTATACGGAGGTAGCTAGGACCCCATGCAACGTAAAGAAGAGATGACTTGGTGGGAGCGGCTGTATATCCCGGAAATCGTTCGGGGTCTTCTTGTCACCATGTCCCACTTCTGGAGGAACCTGACCCTGCATATCCTGCACGCGCTCGGATTTGCCAAGGAAACGCGCGCCGCGTATACGGTCCAGTATCCGGAAGAGCGCAAGCGCTACCCGGACGTCTACCGTGGAAGTCATCGTTTGACGCTCAAGGAAGACGGCTCGGTCCGCTGCACCTCGTGTTTTCTGTGTGCAACGGCCTGCCCGGCCAACTGCATTCATATCGAGGCCGGGGAGCATCCCGACCCTGACGTGGAAAAATTCCCGTTGCGCTATGAAATCGATACCTTGCGCTGCATTTACTGCGGGATGTGCGTCGAAGCCTGTCCGTGTGACGCGATCCGGATGGATACCTATGTGCATCCGCGTATTTGGGGCTATGACCGCCAGGATTTTATCGAATCCAAAGAAGTTCTTATGAATCGTTCCCGAACCCTGGCGACGGGGGGACGGGATTCCATCATGACTGAAATGCTGGAAAGCTACCAGGAAGCAGAGCAGAGAGTGGCCCGGGATATCGGCGCTCCTGGAGCCTGAGGCTCTCTCGCGGAGGCAGAATATGGCAAAGACCTATCAGGAACTCATGACCGAGGCCCGAGAGTCCGTACCGGAAGTCACGATTGACGAGGTGCAAGCCCAAATGGAAAACGGCGCGCGGCCAACCCTGCTCGATGTCCGCGAGCGCGAAGAGTACCGGGAGGGCCACCTCGAAGGCTCGGTTCCGCTCCCACGCGGATTTCTCGAAATGCGAATCGAAGAGGCTGTGCCGGATAAGAGTGCGCCCATCGTGGCGTATTGCGCCGGTGGCGTCCGCTCGCTCATCGCTGCTCGGACGCTCAAGGAAATGGGCTATGAACATGTGACTTCCATGTCCGGTGGTTATACCGCCTGGAAAAATGCCGGCTATAAATGGGTGGCGGACCGCCAGTTTACCCCAGAGCAGATCACGCGCTATGCGCGTCATTTTACTCTGCCGGAAGTCGGGGAAGCGGGCCAGGCCAAACTGCTTGACGCCAAAGTGCTCTGCGTCGGGGCGGGCGGCCTCGGGTCGCCGGTGGCCTTATATCTGGCCGCGGCCGGGGTCGGTACGATCGGGATTGCCGACCATGACACCGTTGATATGAGCAATCTCCAACGCCAGATCCTGCACACCAATGACCGGGTCGGTATGCCCAAGGTGGAATCGGCGCAACTGACCCTGAACGCGCTCAACCCCGATGTGGACGTTGTCCAGTTCAAAGAACGCCTCTCTTCCGAAAACGTCATGCGCATTATCGACGGGTTTGATATCGTGGTGAATGGCTGTGATAACTTCCCGACCCGTTATCTCATTAACGATGCCTGCATCATGGCCAAGAAGACCCTCGTCGATGGGTCGATCTTCCAGTTTGAAGGTCAGGTCACGGTTGTCGATCCGACCGAAGGCCCGTGCTATCGCTGCCTGTTCCCTGAGCCTCCACCTCCGGGGATGGCCCCGAGCTGTGCCGAAGCCGGGGTACTCGGTGTTCTGCCCGGACTCGTCGGCTGCATGCAGGCGCTCGAAGTGATCAAGATCATTCTCGGCGCTGGTAATCCGCTTGTCGGACGAATGATGCATTTTGACACGCTTAGCTCGGAAATTCGGGTGTTAAAACTGCGCAAAGATCCAAACTGCCTGGTGTGCAGCGAAAACCCGAAAATCACGGAACTGATCGATTACGAAGAGTTCTGTGGTTTGCGACCGGTCAACGCCGCCTAGCTCGAAGGGGTCTGTCTCCGCACCACTGCCTATGGCCGATTCCGTCACCATAAGCGTCAAGCTTTTTGCGGCGCTGAAAAAATACATCCCGCACGGGAGTACGGATGGGATCTCGCTCTCCCTGCCCGCTGGGGCAACTGTCCAGGATGCGGTCGATATGCTAAACATGCCGCGCGAGCAGGCGGGTATGCTTGTGGTGGGCGATACCTATGTCGAAATTGGAACGGTCCTTGAAGATGGGCTGGAACTGAGCATCTTTCCGCCGCTTGCCGGTGGGGTGCGTGGGTAGCCACAGACAAGAAGTGCGCATGCCGGAGTATGGGATAGTAGAAAGGGGCACGGTAGACCGTGCCCCTTTTTTCAATTCCAGGGGGAGGGACAAATCGTGAGGGTTGATCTCAACGCTTTACAGGCGACCGCGGATACATTGCGTATCCATTCACTGCGTGCCACAGCCGCGGCAGGGTCGGGCCACCCGACATCGTGCATGTCCGCTGCTGACATCATGGCGGCCGTATTCTTTGCCGATATGCGTTTTGACCCTGCCAATCCGGCCCACCCGGCTAATGACCGGTTTGTGCTGTCAAAAGGCCACGCCGCTCCCATCCTCTATGCCGCCCTGGCAGAGGCCGGTGCCCTGCCGCTGGAGCAGTTGCCCTCACTTCGCAAGTTCTCCAGTGATCTGGAAGGCCATCCAACGCCGCGCATCCCCTGGGTGGGTGCTGCAACCGGCTCACTCGGGCAGGGGCTCTCGGTTGGTGTCGGTATGGCGCTGAACGGCAAACGCCTGGATAAGCTTGACTACCGCGTATACGTCCTGTTGGGCGACGGAGAAGTCGCAGAAGGCGGCGTCTGGGAAGCGGCGGCCATGGCGTCGTACTATCAGCTCGATAACCTCATTGGCATTGTCGATGTGAATGGCCTGGGGCAGAGCGAACGGACCATGTACAATTTTGACGTGGAAACCTATCAGCGCCGTTTTGCCGCATTTGGTTGGAACGCGCTGGTGGTTGACGGCCATAATATCGAAGAGGTCATAGCCGCGCTCGATCAGGCCCACGCCACCACAGACCGGCCAACCATGCTGGTTGCCAAGACCTTCAAGGGCAAAGGCGTCTCTTTTCTTGAGGATAAACCCGGCTGGCACGGAAAGCCGCTCAAGGGGGACGATCTGGACAAGGCGCTGGACGAGTTGGCACTCAGCGGAAGTGCAAATGTGCCCGACGTAACGCGGCCGCAAACCAATGGGTTTTCCCCGGCCAGTGCCAGCGAAAGTGTCCCCGCCCCGGCCTATGAATTGGGGGAGAAGGTTGCGACCCGCGTGGCCTACGGGACCGCCTTGGCCAAGCTCGGAGCCGTGGACCCCCGGGTGGTCGCTCTCGACGGTGACACCAAAAATTCGACGTTCGCCGAAACCTTTCTCAAAGCCCACCCGGAGCGGTATTTTGAGAGTTATATAGCCGAGCAAAACATGGTCGGGGCTGCGGTCGGGCTGGCGGCCTGTGGCAAGATTCCGTTTGCCTCGACGTTTGCGGCCTTTCTTACCCGCGCGTTTGACCATATCCGTATGGCTGCCATCTCCGGCGTGACTATCAAATACGTTGGCTCGCACTGTGGGGTCTCGATTGGGGAAGACGGCCCGTCTCAGATGGGGTTGGAAGATTTGGCGATGATGCGGGCCATTCCGAATTCGGTCGTGCTCTACCCCAGCGATGCAGTCGCCACCGAATGTCTGGTGAGCGCCATGCCCGACCTGCCCGGCACGACCTATCTGCGCACGACCCGTCCGGCAACGCCGGTGCTCTATCCCAACACCGAGGAGTTTCCCATTGGTGGCAGCAAACTGCTCCGGTCCAGCGCTAACGATGTACTGACGGTCGTTGCCGCCGGGGTAACGCTGCACGAGGCGCTTGCGGCCAGCGAAACGCTGAAAAGCGAAGGGGTGGCTATCCGTCTGATTGACGCCTATTCGGTCAAACCGATTGATGCCCAGGGCCTACTGGCGGCGGCCCGGCAAACGAATAATACCCTGCTCGTGGTTGAAGACCATTATTACGACGGCGGTTTGGGCGACGCCGTGCTGAACGCGGTTGCAACTCACGGGGTCAAGGTTCACAAACTCGCTGTGAACGGCGTCCCTCGTTCCGGCGCGCCGGCAGAGTTGCTGGACGCCTTTGGCATCAGCGCTCAACATATTGCCGCCCACGTCAAAAAGCTGGCCGCCTGATCAACCACCCTCATGTGGGGGACATCTTCTCCCTCGCCCCTTGGGGGAGAGGGCTGGGGTGAGGGGAAAGAGCCCTATACTGTCTTGCAGAAGCCGGCGTAGTGGATGGGCTTGCCCGCGTCCATAAACTGACGTTCAAAGTCGGTCAGGATCAACTTGCCGTTCCGATTTCGCTGGTCCCGTTGCCAGGGAAATCGAGTCAACTCCGTGACTGCTTCCAACTGTCTGACCATTTCGATGAAATACGTATGGACATCTGTGGCGATCAATATCTTTCCGCCGGGAACGAGCGCGCGGGTGAGCGCAACACAGAAGTCGCCTTGAAACAGACGCCGGCGTTGATGCCGCCGCTTCCACCATGGGTCCGGGAAGTAGAGGTGGAAAATCGTCACGGATTCGGGCCGAATCAGGGTGTTGAGCACGCAACCGATATCGGCGGCAAGGGCGAGCACATTGCCCGGCTGTTCGCGCTCAATCAGCTCTTTGATCCGGTACACCCGCCGTCTGGAGAACTCGACCCCAAAGAAATTATGCTCCGGCGTGTTTTGAGCCGCCGCCAGGAGAAAGGAGCCTTTCCCAGGACCGATTTCGACTTCAACCGGATTGGCGTTGCCGAATATATCCTCCCAGGCTGGGGGAGTCGGCAGGGGTAATTCGGAGAACTTAGGGCTCATAGTGGGGAGGGAGAACGTTTTCTGCGGAACGGTATCATACGTCATGAAAATTGGAACGGATATGGTATCTCAGAGTGCATCTCTCGCCTGAGATGGCGCTGAAGATTGAGAAGGCGTCTGGAGTGTCAATGGATGCGCTGATAAGGATGCAGAACAGCTACGACATTACCCAAGCACGTTACTCTTGAGACATATGGGAGTAAAGAAAGGCACCTCTATGAAGCCGGTTAGAGAATGGTCAAAGGCCGAACACTTCGTGTGGGAACAAACTTGTGCCGGTAAAGAAGCCGATTTCAATGAACGGGAGAAAAAGAAACTTGCTCCGGCCTCGTCACCCTGCTGGGGTGAGAGCCGGAGAATTTCGTCGGAGTTTCTCGAAACGATCCTATTCGAGCAATGGTTTCGAGAGGATGTGACACGAAAAGGCGTGATTATTACTGGCGCCTATTTCCCCGATAAGCTCGACCTGGAAGATGGACACCTGCCTTGGCCGTTAAACCTCGATCATTCGCGTTTGAAGAACGGGTTGATCATGAGCGGGTTGCAAGCAGATAGATCTGTCTCGCTTTCTGGTTCATGCGTGATGGGCAAGCTGGACATGAATATTATCTCAATCGGTAGCTCTCTATACATGAACGACGGAACTTTCGAAGAAATTTCCCTCCGGGGAGCGCAGATCGGTGGCCAGTTGAATATGAGCAGCGCTACGGTTACAGGCGAACTGGATATGGATGCTGTCTCGATAGGCAGAATCCTATTAATGAGCAAAAAACCTACTGAAGAAGCTAATAAAGGGGCTACTTTCGAAGAGGTTCATCTCCGGGGAGCGCGGATCGGTGGCCAGCTTGGCATGGACGGTGCCACGGTTAGAGGTAAGCTAAACATAAACGCCGCCTCGATCGGCACCTCTCTATACATGCGCGACGGGGCTACTTTCAAAAAAGAGGTTAATCTCGGCAGAGCGCAGATCAAGAGCCATCTTGACATGACCGGTGCCACGGTTGAGGGTAAGCTGGACATGGAGGCCTCTTCTATTGGCGGTGATCTATTTATGAGAGACGGTAACTTTGCCGATGTTAACCTACATTTCGCAAGGGTTGGATTGAGCCTCGACTTCGCAGGCGGGACTTTCCAGACGCTGGGTCTGACAGGAGCGACCGCGGAGGAGGGGTTACGGTTAATCCCGAACAAAGAAAAGCCAGTCAAATGGTCCGACCTCGGGGACCAGTCCAATAGGATTCAGCTCAATCTACAGAATACTAAGGTCGGTGCGCTGGTCGACACGCTTGGGTCCTGGCCGGATAGAATCAAACTCAGTGGTTTCACCTATAATCGACTTGGTGGATTCGGTCAGGAAAACAGAAACGAACCGACCGAACGGCCAGCGAGTGACTTTATCGACTGGCTATCTCGCGACAAGTCTTTCTCATTTCAGCCCTACCAGCAGCTTGCTACTGTCCTCCGCAATATCGGCAAGTCCGGTGCCGCAGACAAGGTGTTATTCGCAGCCAAGGATCGCGAGCGTCAGAATGCTCCATTCTGGAAACGCATAGGGTTGAGGATTCTTCAGTGCGGTATCGGTTATGGCATCGGCACCTACACCTTTCGGGTGCTTTACTGGGCGCTTTTTTTCGTCTGTCTTGGCTGGTTTGTTCTCTGCTGGACGGAAGGGAGCCTGAGCCACAAGGCGGGATCTCAGGAATCTATTGGGTTTTGGTTTAGCCTCGATTACCTTTTGCCGATTATACAGCTAAATGACGCCCATTATGAGAATGAGGTTCTGAATTTCTGCGCGCGCGTGTACTTTTATTTCCACCAGATTATCGGCTACATACTGGCGTCCTTGTTGGTCGCCGCCCTCAGTGGGACCACCAAACCTGGGAAGTAGCACCTCAGTGAGGGTATCAAAAAGTAATCTTTCACTCCAAACGCTCAAGGTCGTGGACGACGGCGGGGTCGGGCGCTACCGGAGCGAGGTTCAGAAACTCCGTCCGTACAGCGTCACCACCGTGCCATATAGCTCGGCTGGTCCCTCTCGGCAGATGAGACGGTTCGTCACGTTGCAGCGGCGGTGTATCAGGTTCCGCTTCGCTAATCTAAAGTGCACCACCGAGAAAGGGGACTTAGGAGATTTGCACAGCCATTGGCTTGGGAATGATCAACCCGAGAGAGAAAACATGCAACGCTAAGTTAACGTGCGTTCGGGCTAAGGGGCTCCGAATGAGGTAAGGTTATGGGTGCCTACACCAAAGTCTTATCTCACAGGAGTCCCTCACTGCGCAGCCTACTGGAAGTGTTCTGTGATGCCGATGATTTCTGTCAGCAGTTTGAGCCCGTCTGGCGCCAGCATCTCGTAGCGAGCGGTCGTCTCCAGCGCCAGCGCGCCCGCCGCCTGAGTTTGAGCGAGGTGAGGACGATCCTGATCGTCTTCCACCATTCGCACTTCGCACTACCGCACCTTCAAAGCCTTCTACACGACCCACGTCCTGCGGCACTGGCGGACGGAGTTTCCCGGCCTAGTGAGCTACTCCCGCTTTGTGGCGTTCATTCCCTCGACCCTAGGGCCACTGTGTGCGTATCTCCGCCAGTGCTATGGCTCCTGTACGGGTACCTCCTGTGTGGAGGCGACGGCACTGGCGGTGTGCCATAACCGCCGGATCGCCCAGCCTAAAGTCTTTGCGGACTTGGCGGCGCAGGGCCGCACCTCGGTCGGGTGGTTCTTTGGCTTTACACTCCACCTCGTCGTCAATGACCGGGGCGAGGTACTGCGGGGAGCGCTCACGCCAGGTAATACCGACGACCGTAAGCCGGTGCCTAAACTCGCTCACTCGCTCTTTGGCAAACTCTTCGCGGACAAAGGCTATCTCTCTGCCGCGGTGACCCAGGAGTGGCTGACCACGTTGGGGGTCCACGTACTGACGCCGCTCAAACGCAAGATGAAACCGTGCCGCCTCTTGTGGACGGACAAGCTATTGCGGCGGAAACGCGCGATGGTCGAAACCATCTTCGATCAACTCAAAAATAGCTCCCAGATCGAACACTCCCGCCCCCGCCGCCCCAGCAACTTCCTCGTCAATCTCCTCTGTGGCCTTATCGCCTACTGCCATCAACCCAAGAAACCTGCCCTTCACCTTCCCGCCTGCCCCACCTTCCCCCTGGCTTAACCCGAACTCAGGTTAAATTATTGTCCGTCTGCGGTGGGCATGTTAGGACACCAGCAACCCGTAGATGAGACAACCAACGAGGATTTTCGCAATGGCAGAAAACAAAGCAAGAAAATTAATTGTATGCTGCGACGGAACGTGGAACACGCCTAAGCAGGAAGACAACGGGGTACCCTCTCCAACGAATGTTTACAAGCTCTACCGGGCAATAAGTGACATACCCGAGCAGCTTACGTATTATCACCCAGGCGTCGGAACGGAGGGGCACGCTATCGAAAGGACACTGGACGGAGCATTTGGAAATAGTCTTGGCGAGCACATTCAGAGTGCGTATTATTGGCTGGCTGAGAATTATCGCCAAGACGATCAAATATACTTATTTGGTTTTAGTCGTGGGGCGTTTACCGTAAGAAGCCTGGCTGGAATGTTGGGTCTTTGTGGATTGTTGAACTTTAGCAAATTGGTGGTTCGAAAGAGATGGGTCAGAGTCAAGGCTGCCTATAAGGCTTATCGGCAAGAGGACCTATCCTTTCCGAAGGACAAAGAAGTCGCGATCAAATTTTTAGGTGTGTGGGATACTGTTGGGGCGCTAGGAATTCCCGACGATGCGGAAATTCTTAATGCTCTCTTCGACAATAAGCGCAAGTGGGGGTTCCACAACACCGCCTTGGGAGGCCATATCAAGATTGCCCGCCACGCCATCGCGCTGGACGAAAAACGTTCGAGTTTTACGTGTACAAGGTGGAAGAATGTGAATCAGCACGAGAACGCCCAGGAGGTGTGGTTTCCTGGTGTTCATAGCGACGTAGGCGGTGGCTATGAACACTCTTCATTGTCGGATATCGCGCTGGACTGGATGTTGAAGGAAGCAAAGAAAGGCGGACTAGAATTCAAGGATGTAGGGGACCAAATAAAACCAAACTGGCGAGGTCCGATGCACGACTCCTATAAAGGAGTATTTGCCGCCTTGCGTTCTCGACCCCGAAATATACCTTGTATCGATAAGTCCAACAAAAATTTACTGCACGATTCCGTTTTGGAAAGACAAAAAGAAACATTGATTAAATACCCGGACTATTGGCCCACTAGACGATTAAAGAGAGGTGAAAGTTGCGAGGTAAACGTTTACGCCTCTGAACGTTGGAACTATACAGGCGTATACATGAAAGAGGGTGAGCGATATACTTTCAGTGCTTCAGGCGAATGGGTTGATAAAAGCGATAGCTGCGGTTGGCGCGGTACAGAGAATGATAGGAATTCTACGAAGGGAGACGTTGTTAGGCTTATCGGCTCCCTTCTTGGGAAGCTCGAGCCATCATTCGAGAGGAGTAACCGGTCACCCGACCTATGGATGACCAAGAGAGTTGAGTCCGCCGATTGGTTTTCAATGGTTGGGGCTATCGCCAATGATTCCGGGAACCCTCACGTGGTTGATAATGATGGTAGTCCTATACCACATGAATATATTGAATTGCCTAAGCACCAAAAAGGAAATCCGGTAAAGATTACCTCACCAGGGTATTTTTATGCCTTTGCAAACGACGCATGGCATTTTTATAAAAATAATAAGGGTGCGATACGACTAAAGATTAAACGGACCTTGTGAAAGCCAACGCAGACGGGCTTTACGTCAGACCCCGTCCCCCATCCACCGAAAACACCGCGCCCGTACTGAAATCGGACTCCGCCACAAAGACCACGAGCTGGGCAACTTCCTCGGGAGTTCCGGCGCGTTTGACCAGGGTCTTTTCGATTTCGCGGCGCTGGACCTCCTGGGGCGTATCGTCCTGGAAGAGGACTGGTCCCGGAATAACCGCATTGACCATGACTTCGGGGGCGAGTTCCATGGCCAGCCCCTGACTGAAAGCCAGTACGCAGGCTTTTGAGACAGAGTAGGGCACGTAGTCGGCCCACGGGCGCTGCCCTGCCACATCGGCCATGTTGATTATATTCCCCCAGCCCCACTCCTTCATGCGCAGACCGATTTTATGCGCGCAATAGAAGGTGCCGTCCACGTTCACGTCCATAATCTGTTCCCAGTCATCAAATGTGACCGTATCAATCGGGGTACGGTAAAAGAGAGCGGCGTTGTTGACTAACACGTCGATGCGCCTGAAATGCCCAAGCGCTTGTTCGATCATCCTGTCAACATCTGTTTCGCGGCTAATGTCAGCCTGAAGGGCGAGTGCCTCATGACCAGCGTTCTGGAGTTCTCGAACGGTTTCTTCCGCTTCGGTCTGAGAGGTGTAGTAGTGGACCACCAGCTTGCAGCCTCGTTGGGCAAGCGCAAGGACGATGGCCTTCCCTACACGCTTTGCTCCACCGGTGACGAGGGCGACTTTGCCGCTGAGGTCCATAGGATAACACTAGGAGTTTACGTAAACGGCTCGAATTGGGGCTGTAGAATCACTTCAGCAGGACAGGCGCGCGGCGAGGAGGTGACAATCTGATAGGCTGCCTCTGCTACGTCATCCGGACTGAGGAGCTTCTCGCGATTCAGCCGCTTATTATACGGAATGAGAGCGGTGTCAACCGAGCCCGGACAGAGCAATGAGACCTTGATACCGCAGCGCCGCACCTCCTCAAATAACGCTTGCGTAAACCCACGCAGGCCAAACTTACTGGCTGCATAGGCGGCCTCGCCCGCCCGTCCACTCAAACTGGCCGTTGACCCCAACATGATGACTGTGCCGTGTCGGCGTTCGATCATGGCTGGAAGGACCTGCTTGGTGAGGGACATGGCCGCGAACAGATTCACCCGTAAGACGGATTCCCAGTCGGTGAGGCGCGATTTCACGATGGGTGTGCGCGGCGATCCACCACCGGCATTATTGACCAGGATGTCAATGCGTTTGTAGCGCGCGAGCGTTGTCTCCACGAGCGTCGTAATCTGCTCATCCTGCTGTAAGTCCGTCGGAACCGAGAGCGCCTCGCCGCCAGTGTCCTGAATACTCCGTACCGTTGCCTGGAGTTCCTGTTCGGTCCGGGCGGCCAGCACGGTCTGCGCTCCCGCCTGAGCGAGCCTGAGGGCGATGGCTCTGCCGATGCCGCGGCCCGCGCCGGTAATCAGGGCAACCTGTTCTGACAGAGGGGAGGGGTGAGACGCCATTTTGTTGCTTTTACCACGACGGAACGGTAGTATCCAATCCGCTTTTGGCCACGCCAAACACCGCTGGTCAGATGAAAACCGACAGTGAATGAGGGAGGAACTATGACGTACGAATATGCACTCTATGAAAAGGACGGCCATGTTGCCACCATCACCATGAACCGCCCGGAGCGGCTGAATGCTGTCCACCCACCGGCTGCCGAGGAGTTGTCGGCAATCTGGGATGACGCGCTCGCCGACGACAATACCTGGGTGATTGTCCTGACCGGTGCTGGGGAGAAAGCGTTTTCGGCCGGGAACGATCTCAAATACACCGCAGAACACGGCTTCCCGAAAAAGCGGGTCAAAGGCGGCTTTGGGGGCTTAACCGACCGTACCGATATCTGGAAACCAACCATTGCTGCAGTGAATGGTTTTGCCCTGGGTGGCGGGTTTGAGATGGCGCTGGCGTGTGACATCATTGTGGCCGCCGACCATGCGCGGCTCGGGTTGCCTGAGCCGCGCGTCGGTTTGGCCGCTGCCGCGGGTGGCGTCCATCGTTTACCGCGCCAAATGCCGCTCAAGATTGCGCTGGGCTATATGCTGACCGGCAAGCATATGACTGCCCAGGAAGCGCATCGCTGGGGCGTCGTGAATGAAGTCGTTCCATTGGCAGACCTCAAGGCGACGGTGAAGCGCTGGACGGAGGAAATTCAGGAATGCGCCCCCCTGTCGGTCCGGGCGACCAAACAGTGCGCCATGATGGGGGCGGGGCTGACCTTGGACGAAGCCTTTGCCCAGTCCTACCCGGCGCTCAAGCAGATGATGAACTCCGAAGACGTAGTCGAAGGCCCCCGGGCGTTTGCCGAGAAGCGCAAACCGGACTGGAAGGGGAAGTAGGGGTTAGGGATCAGGGGTTGGGGACTAGGGTTCATGGCAAAGACCGAGCAATCTCCTTCCCCAACCCCTCCCTCTCATACCCACACCCTGCGTGTCCGTTACGCCGAGACTGATCAGGCAGGGATGGCGCATCATGCCGCCTATCTGCCCTGGTTTGAAGAGGGGCGGGTGGCGCTCTTGCGCGCGCTGGGTAAGCCGTACCGCGAGCTGGAAGCGGAAGGGTTTCACTTTCCTGTTCTGGAAGTCCAGTGTCGCTACCGGGCCGTCGCGCTGTTCGATGACGTCCTCAAGATGACGACGACGATTGAGGCGGTCGGCGGAGCGAGTATTCGATTCGGCTACCGGCTTGTTCGCCCGGCTGACGATATGTTGGTCGCAGAGGGGGCGACGCAGCACGCCTGTGTTGATGACGCAGGGAAAGTGAAACGCTTGCCCCGCGAGTTAAGGGAGATGCTAGGCAGGCGGCTTTGACCGTTGGTTGGGTCGGTTGTCGGATCCCGCCGCTATGCCATGCTCTACCGCTCCCGTAGCTGTCTCAGATATTTTTTGCGGGCTTGTTTCAGGAAGTCGTGCGTCTCCGGCCAGCGATAATCTTCGTAGGTGTACACAAAGGGATGGTAGGCTGCGTGATGATAGAGGAGGGTCACCTCGGCATAAATACCCCGCGAGAGGTAGAGCCGATGGGCCTGGTCTTTGGTTGAGGCCAGGACCAGCTTCATCGCATCAATATAGCCGGGGTCGAGATTTACGCGCCGTGGCGAAGCCGGACCCGGTGGAGTGGCAAAGGCGTATTCCAGCTCGTTGGCTTCGAGCTTCAAGCGAATCAGGTCTTCAGGCGTGATGAGTTGCTCAAACGTCACAAAGCGCCGCAGCAGATGACCGCCCATCTCCGCTCGATAATAGTCTGTAGTCTCCCAGGCAAAAACGGCGCTTTCCAAATCAATCCGACCATAGGCCGACTCCAGCCGCGCAGTTGCCTGGTTGAAGAGCGCCGTATCGGCGGCAAGCAGAGCCATCAATAATTTCACTGGCTCGGGAAGGCTCGGCGTACCCATAGGCGAGGCTCGATCGCGGGAACTACGGAGATTTTTTCAGAGCGAGGAGTCGATCGTAGACCGCATGGGCGACGGCGTCTTTGGACATCAGGGGGAGCGGTTCTTGCTGGCCGGTTCGGTCCAACAGGGTCACGATGTTGGTATCGCCAGCAAAGCCAGCCCCTTCCTGCATCACATCGTTGGCCACGATCATATCGAGGTTTTTCGCGCGTAGCTTGCGCTCGGCGTTTTGGAGGACGTCTTCCGTTTCCGTGGCAAAGCCGACCAGGAATCGGTTACCTTTGTCCCGGCCGAGTCCGGCCAGAATATCCGGATTGCGGTCAAGCGCGATCGAAAAGTCACCGTCCTTTTTTTTGATCTTCTGAGTAGCAATTTGGGCCGGCCGATAGTCGGCAATGGCCGCGGCTGAGACGACTATGGTGGCCCGCGGGTAGTGGGTGAGGACGGCCTGCTGCATTTCGAGTGCGGTGCGCACCGAACACAGCCGCACCCCGAGCGGTGCGGCCAGTGCGGTCGGCCCACTGACCAAGGTAACCTCGGCTCCCCGCTGGTGGGCAATGCGAGCCAGGGCAAAACCCATTTTCCCAGTCGAGCGATTGGTGATAAAGCGAACCGGATCAATGGGTTCGCAGTTGGGACCGGCCGTCACGATGACATGTTCGCCCTGCATATCTTTTTTTGTCAGTGTGGCTTCCACACACTCGACGATCTGTTCAGGCTCAGCCAAACGGCCTTTGCCTTCGTAGCCGCAGGCGAGCTCTCCCTCCGCCGGCTCGATAACGTGGTGGCCAAAACGCTGTAAGGTCTTGAGGTTTTCTTGCGTTGCCGGGTGGGCATACATGTGGACATTCATGGCCGGAGCAATGACGACCGGAGCGCGCGCGACTAAGAGCAGGGTTGAGAGCAGATCGTCGGCGAGTCCGTGCGCAAGCTTGGCCAGAATATTGGCGGTTGCTGGCGCAATAAGAACAAGGTCGGCCGTATCCGCCAGTCGGATATGGCCGATTTCGGATTCTTGAGTCAGGTCAAACGTGTCCGTGGAAACGGGATTGCCGGACAGCGATTGCAGGGTGAGCGGCGTAATGAACTCCTGGGCGTTTCTGGTCATTACGACACGAACTGTGGCTCCTGCCTTGACCAGGAGGCGGACGATCTCTGCCGCCTTATAGGCGGCAATACCGCCGCTTACTCCAAGAAGGATGTTTTTGTTTTGTAGTACCATGCTGATAGCGGCGCCCGAGGCTCCCTCCACTTTATTTAACCGTATTTTGCATAATACGAGGGAAACGAGGCGGGGGGCAAGGTCTTGAGGCAGGACCGAAGTTCCTCGTGCCGTTGGACATTTCACCTTAATTACAAGATATTTGCACTCCTTGACGTTTTCCCCCCCTTTGGCATTATGTGAGGAGCCTCAGGACGGGTCTGAGGGAATGTTGCCTGATTTGAGTGTAATGTGTCTGCCAAAGCCAACCTCCCGCAACCAGATTCCTTTTCTCCACAAGACTGCGTCGCTGCCGAGCTTGAGAAAGTTGAAGAACGGCTCGCCGGGCTCCTCCAATCTCGCGAACAACTGCTGAGTGACATCGGGAATTACCTTGTTGGGGCAGGCGGGAAACGTGCCCGGCCGACCGTGGCCCTCATGGTGTTTCGCGCCTGCGGCGGAAAAAATGTGGATGACATCATCGATGTCGCCGCCGCCCTGGAACTCATTCATTCCGCCTCTCTCCTGCATGACGATATTATTGATGAAGCGGAGACCCGGCGTGGGAAAGAGTCGGCCCTGCACCGCTTCGGGTTGGCCGAGACCTTAATAGCCGGGGATTTTTTATTCGGACGGGCCTTTGCGCTGTGCGGCCGTTTTGAGGAAAAGGTCATTACCTGGGCGACGGATGCCTGTATCAGTCTGACTGAAGGAGAAGTCCTGCAAGACCGTTTGCGCCACGACCCGAGCGTGACGCGAGACGACTATCTGGAAATTATCGAACGCAAAACGGCCTCACTGTTTGCCCAAGGGGCGCGTATGGGCGCTCATCTTGCTGGGGCCTCGCTGGAGGTGGTTGAGGGCCTGGCCGAGTCTGGCTACTGCCTGGGTATGGCCTTTCAGATTGTTGATGATGTCCTTGATGTGGCTGGCGATGGCAACCGGACCGGTAAGCCCACCGGGGCTGATCTCAGGGACGGCAATCCGTCTTTACCACTTGTGCTGGCGCTTGCCCATGCGCCTGAGGTCAAACGGGTCTTTGAGAAACAGTCGCCGAGTCAGCAGGAAATCGACGGCGCACTGGAGCAGGTGCGTCGCTCCGGGGTGCTGGACGAAGCCACACGTATGGCCCACGCCTACGGCAAACAGACGCTGAAGGCGTTAGAAGTGCTGCCGCCGTCTCCCTATTACGACGGTCTTGCTTTTTTTGTGTCCCAGCTTGTCAATCGGACTGCCTAGGCATATCCTCGACAGGTAATGGTCACTGACTCGCCACACGCATTACTGGCCCAGGTTACCCACTCCCTGCACGCGTATGCACAGGAGTTGCAGGCTGGCGGAGTCGAAGGCTTCCCTCCCGCTCCGGCCTCTTCGACGACACCGGTTGACGAGGGCTCCCCAGGACCGGTTGCCGACAGTCGTGTGGAATCTGTCGAGCATCAGCCACGGCAGGCCGCTGACGCGCCCGCACCGCCCGCGGCTTTTCCGGCTTCGCCCCCGGACACGCTTGCCCCACCAGCCCCAGCCGAGGAGGCTTCTCTGGCTGCCGTCCACACGCTCACAGAACTCCGCGCCGAAATCGGCGATTGTCGCCGCTGTCGGTTGTGTGAAAAACGCAATACTATCGTCTTTGGGGTCGGCAATCCCGACGCAGAGATTATGTTTATTGGTGAAGGGCCAGGCTACGAAGAGGATAAACAGGGCGAACCCTTTGTTGGACGGGCCGGGCAGTTGCTGACGCAGATCATTACCAAAGGCATGCAAATGCAGCGCTCGGATGTCTATATTGCCAATGTCGTCAAATGCCGTCCGCCTGAGAACCGGAATCCTGAACCTGATGAGATTGCGGCCTGTGAGCCCTTTCTGGTTAAACAACTAGAGATCATTCAGCCCAAGATTATTGTTGCCTTAGGGAAATTTGCCGCCCAGACGTTACTGAAAGATACGACCCCCATTACCCGCTTGCGCGGTAAGTGGCAGTCCTATCACGGGATAAAACTGATGCCGACCTTGCATCCGGCCTACTTGCTGCGCAACCCGAAAGATAAGCGTCTGGTGTGGGAAGATATTAAAGCGGTACTCCGAGAAATAGGACGTCTTTAGCGTGCGAAAACATTGCCGTACGGTGCGGTCCGTCCGCCTCTTTTCCTGGGTCTGTCTCCTGACGGGCCTGGGTATGCTCATTGGTGCATCCGCACAAAGTCAGTCTGCCCATATCAACCGGATTGTTATCGACGCCTCGATCAATCCGGCCGTGGGTGACTTTATTCACGAGAATATCGATCAGTCCGCCCAAGAGGGAGCCCTGGCGCTGATTATTCAGCTCGATACCCCAGGTGGATTGCTGAATTCAACCAAGAGCATCGTCAAGGACATGCTGGGCGCTCCGTTGCCCGTTCTGTTATACGTCTCTCCCAGCGGGGCGGGGGCTGGCTCGGCCGGCGTGTTTATTACGTTGGCCGGTCATATCGCCGCCATGGCTCCGGGCACAACCATAGGCGCGGCGCATCCGGTTGCCAGCGGCGGGCAAAACATCGAAGGCGACATGCGGGAGAAGATTGAGAATTTCACGGTTTCGTTTATCGAATCGATTGCGCAGCGCCGGGGCCGCAACGTCGAGTGGGCAGAGAAGGCGGTCCGGGAAAGTGTCTCGATCACCGAGGTCGAAGCGCTGGAGAAGAATGTCGTTGATTTTGTTGCGACGGATGTGCACGATTTGCTGACCCAGGCCAGTGGCCGCGCTGTTGAGGTGGGCTCGGAAAAGGTCACCCTGGATTTTAGCGCCGCCCAACTGGGTGAGGGCCGCTTCAATATCGTTACGGTCGAGATGCGGCTGAAGCATAAGGTGCTGAATATCCTGGCCGATCCCAATATCGCCTACCTGCTCATGATGGCGGGTATGCTGGGCCTGTATCTTGAATTCTCTAACCCCGGTCTGCTGCTCCCCGGTCTGGCGGGCGGCATTTGTTTGATTCTCGCGCTGACGGCCTTTCAGGTCTTACCCATTAATTACACCGGTCTGGTCTTAATCGGACTCGGCATGGCGCTGCTCATAGCCGAGATGTTTCTCCCGAGTTTCGGCATCCTGGGCGTCAGCGGTATTGCGGCCTTTGTGCTAGGCTCGTTGTTCTTATTCGATACGCCGGACGCCGAGCTGGCGGTTGATCGCGGCATTATTTTTGCCGCTTCGCTGGCTGTGGGGACATTCATGTTTGTTGTCGGCTCGCTGGCTGTGCGGGCGTGGCGCCGCCCGGCAGTCTCAGGCGTAGAGGGCCTGCAGGGTGAAATCGGCGAAGTACGCACCCCGCTGGCTCCACAGGGAAAGGTCTGGGTGCACGGCGAGTATTGGACGGCTCAGAGTGACGAAGAGATTGAAGTTGGCCAGAAGGTCCAGATCATCGCGGTTGATCATATGATACTGCGGGTCCGCCGCGCAGCGAATGCATGAGAAAAAGGAGGACGTATGTTTGACTTTGGTCCGGTCGTCACGTTTCTGATTATAGGTCTGGTACTCCTTGCGAGTGGCATCAAGGTTCTGCCCGAATATGAGCGGGGGGTTATTTTTCGACTTGGACGACTAGTGAAGCAGCGTGGTCCAGGACTGATCTATGTTATCCCCGTGATTGAACGCATGGTCCGTATGGACATGCGAACGATTACCCTGGACATTCCTTCACAAGACGTTATTACCAAAGACAACGTTTCGGTCAAAGTCAATGCTGTCCTCTATTTCCGTGTCTTAGAGCCCAGTAGCGCAACGATTGAGATCGAGAATTATCTGTTTGCCACCTCGCAACTCGCCCAAACGACGCTGCGGAGTGTCTGCGGTCAAGCCGAACTGGACGAGTTGCTCTCCGAGCGGGATAAGATCAATTCCCATCTGCAAGAGATTGTTGACACGCAGACGGACCCGTGGGGGGTTAAGGTCTCATTGGTTGAGGTCAAACATATTGACCTGCCTCAGGAGATGCAGCGGGCGCTGGCAAAACAGGCCGAGGCCGAGCGTGAACGCCGGGCCAAAGTGATTAACGCCGAGGGCGAATTCCAGGCCGCCCAGCGGCTGGCCGATGCCTCTGCCATCATCGAACAGCATCCGGTCGCGCTCCAACTGCGGTATCTGCAAACGCTTTCTGAAGTAGCCACCGAGAATAATTCAACCACGCTCTTCCCGATACCGATTGATCTCTTGCAGCCGTTCCTACGCGGGATAGGTGGATCGGCACCAACGGACAGCCCGCCAGATAATTCGACAACGTAAGAGGTCTTTCTTGCGAGTCGTTGTTTGAGCAGTTATTCCCCCTCACCCTGACCCTCTCCCTCAAGGGAGAGGGGACTGTTATCTCTTCTGAATGGAACTTTCTGATTTCGACTACGACCTGCCGGCCGAGTTAATCGCCCAAGAGCCGGCAAAACAACGCGATCAGTCCCGCCTGCTGCACGTTGGGCGAGGCGACGCTTCCCTCTCGCATCATCGGTTTTCGGACCTGCTCGGCCTGCTGCCCAAAGACTGTGTGCTGGTCTGTAACAACACCCGCGTTATCCCGGCCCGCTTGCGCGGGAAGAAGACGACGGGCGGGAAAGTCGAACTCCTCCTCGTTCGACGTACCGTGGCTGAGGGAGAAGTCTGGCAGGTCTTGTGTAAAGGCGGTCAAAAACAGAAAGTCGGCGGGCGCATTAATTTTGCGGATAAATTTTGGGGCAAATGGGTGGAAGTGCCGAGGGCCGGTCAGGGGAGTATACGCTTTTTCCCGGAAAAGGACTTTCAGCGACTTGTAGAACAACACGGAGAAGTCCCGCTGCCGCCGTATATCAGGCGCTCGCCGGGCCGGCACGCGATAGACCAGGAGCGCTACCAAACGGTGTATGCCCAGCAATCTGGTGCGGTCGCCGCTCCGACTGCCGGGCTGCATTTTACGCCGGCATTACTCGACAAGCTGGTCCAGAGTGGCATTCAGCTGTGTTTTATCACTCTGCATGTTGGTCTGGGCACGTTTCAGCCTATCCGGGTGGAGCAGGTTGAGACGCATACGATGGGAACCGAATCATACGAAATCGATGCGGCCACCGCAGAATGTATCAACACGGCTAAAGCCTCCGGGAGAAAAATCATTGCGGTTGGGACAACCACAACACGCGCGCTCGAATCATCCGCTCAACAGACGGGCCACGTCCAGCCCGGATCGAATCAGTCCGATTTGTTTATTTATCCCGGCTATGAATTTCAGGTAATAGACGGCTTGATCACCAATTTCCATCTGCCCCGTTCGACCCTGCTGCTGCTGGTGTCAGCCTTCGCCGGACGCGAGCGCATGCTGCACGCCTATGCGGAAGCGGTGAAGCGGCGCTACCGGTTTTACAGTTACGGGGATGCGATGTTGATTGTGTAGGTGGGAGGGGGCGCTCATGGATTGAAGCCGTTCTCCCGTAATGAAGCCGGACTATGCTGCTATCCGTTCTGTGGGTAGCGGAACTTCCACGTAGGCAAAGACCAGTTCTTGAAATTCGGGATTCTCCAGATGGTGCTCAACTGATTGACATTCGGGGACCGCCTGGCCAGCTTCCGGATACGCCTCCACATTGATCCGGATCGCTTCACTGGCTGCTTGCTTTGCTGCTTCGATCGTTTCTCCGTATGTCACGATTGCTAAATCGGGCACTTGTACGGCAAATCCTGCGTCCGTTTGTTCCAGCATAATGAGGTATCGCATTACGGAATCTGCGGTCTGATCACTGTAATACGGGAGCCACGGCAAAGTTTTTTATCCAGTTGCTCTGTTCAAGAGTATCTGGGACTACACATCCCCGAGCCTGACTGATTTGGGCCAGGGCAGCTTCCGGGTCTATCCCGGCTGATACAAGTAAGAGGGCTGCTATAAGGCCTGAACGTCCAATCCCTTGCCGACAATGGACAGCTACGGATTTGCCAGCTTCAAGTATTTTCTCCAATTCCTTTACTAGATCAGCCGTTGCTCTTCGTGACGCGGGAACTCCTCGATCAGGTATCGGATAGGCGTAGAATTGGATGTCCTGTGCCTGGCACAAAAGTTCTTCCTGATTCAGTTCAAGTTCGATGTTTTCATCGTGGGTGAGCAGCGAAACTACCACATCGAGTCCGGCTTCCTGCCAGAAACGGACTTCCTCTTCGAGCCAGTCGCCTCCGCGCGGACGCGGGACGATGGCCAGGCGACCGGTCCAGGGGACTTCTATCCAATACATTGCGAGTAGATTATACCAATTGAGAAGAAATTGCCTGAAACCGCTAACAGGGATGTCTAGGTATTTATATCCGGGTACAGGACCCACGGGTTGTCCACACGTTTCACATTTCTTCTTCTTACGCTTCTCTGAATAGAGCCTTAACGATTGTATTGGTGGGTCCCCTGTTGAGGGATTACCATCTGTAAAGAGATTGCCATGTGCGAGAGCATTACGAATTATAGCCAGCACTTCTGAAACATCTTTCTTTCTGACACTTATGGTAGGGGGCTCCCAAGAACTTGGTCCATTACCGAAGTGCTTTGTAAACCCGGATAGCCACTCTCCCGTATCTCTGAACAATAAACTTTTGCTCCACGTCGTGTTAAGTTCCTCTTTCTTAAAGCCCAACAGGTCCTCTTCGAAGAACGCCGAGTCCGAGTCTGGATGCCTACCCTGCGTCCGCTCACGAGGAATAAGGAATGCGGATGATGCGGCCATTAAGAGCAAAGTCACTTCCCTATCCTGCGTCTTTGCATCTGACTCAAAGCGCTCAAGAATATCAATGCAACGTCCTGGTAAATCGACAATATAGCCGCGATACGCGGTCATAGATTCTCCTTAGAATTTGGTAGGGAACACTTTATCAATGTTTTTCTACACATGATCTCGCAAATATCACACTGCACCATCCATTCTGCAATGTAGTTGCCAGCCCCTCCAAAAACGCATAAAACGGCTCGACAGGTCACAAGAACAATTCGTACTTTCACGCTATCCCCGTTCATGTTTCAGTTCACGACGATACAGTCAGATTCGGCGACCCAGGCACGCCTCGGTACGTTGCAGACCACACATGGCAGCGTGGCCACGCCGGCGTTCATGCCGGTGGCAACCCAGGGGACGGTGAAGTCCATGACCCCCCAGGAACTGCGGACTATTGGCGCGGAGATTATCCTGGCGAACGCCTATCACTTGTATCTGCGACCGGGTGTCGAGTTGGTCGAGCAAGCGGGCGGTTTGCACGCCTTCATGGGCTGGGATGGACCGATTCTCACCGATAGTGGCGGCTATCAGGTGTTCAGCCTGAAGTCGCTGTCCACGGTCACGGAAGAAGGCGTGGAGTTTCGTTCCCATTTGAACGGCTCGCGCCATCAACTGACGCCTGAAAGCGTGGTCCGTGCCCAGGAACGTCTTGGGGTTGATATTGCCATGGTCCTGGATGAGTGTGTGCCGGCACCGGTGGATGTTTCTGAGGCGGAACGCGCGGCCCATTTGACCGTCCGCTGGGCAGAGCGCTCGTTGGCGGCCAAGCAACGGGACGATCAGGCCGTATTTGCCATCGTTCAGGGCGGGATGTTTCCGGCCCTGCGCGAAGAGAATGCACGCGCGCTGGTCGCGCTGGGCTTCCCCGGCTATGCGGTTGGTGGCCTGAGCGTCGGCGAGGCGCCGGCCCTGACGCACGAGTTGGCCGCCTATACGATCCAGTTCCTACCCGAGAGCTGCCCGCGGTATTTGATGGGGGTGGGGACGCCGGAACAACTCGTTCGCTATGTGTCGCTCGGGTTTGATATGTTTGACTGTGTCATGCCGACGAGGAACGCCCGCAATGGCACGCTCTTTACTTGGCAGGGAAAACTCAATATCCGGCGGGCCGAGTATGCGGCTGACTTTCGACCGATTGAAGACGCCTGTGAATGCTATACCTGTCAGCACTTTTCCCGGGCGTATCTTCGCCATCTGGCCGTGGCTGGCGAAATCCTGTCTGCGCGGCTGAATACCTTGCATAATTTGTATTTCTACCAACGTTTGATGCGCACCATGCGCGAAGCCCTGGCTGCGGGCCGCTTTGCCGAATTTGCGCGGCCGTTCCTCGAGGCCCATACGGCTGAGAGCGCGCAGTCAACACAGGAGAGTGTCTCATGAGTCTTGCTTTTGCCCAAAGCGGAGCCGCACCGGAAGGTCCCGGGCCGCTGGTCCAGTTTTTTCCGTTGATCCTGATTTTTATCGTCTTCTACTTTTTGCTGATTCGCCCCCAACAGCAAAAGTCAAAGGCCCACCGGACCATGCTCGGTGAACTCAAACGGAATGACGAAGTTGTGACGGTGGGCGGGCTGTACGGGCGCATTATGGAGATTGGAGAAAAAGTCGTGACCCTCGAACTGGCGCAAAACGTTCGCATTCGGGTCGAACGCTCCAAGATAGAGGCCCTGGCTGAAGAGGGGGGCAACCGGAAAACGAGTGGAGACAAGAAGTCGGGAAAGGATAAATAATGCCCCAGGGTCTGCGGTATCGTATCCTTTTGATTGTCGCTCTCACGCTGTGGGGGAGCCTCTATCTGATCCCGTCTTTCAGTCCCGCATTGCCGAGTTGGTGGCCGTCCTTTCTGCCCTCCCACCAGATTCGTCTGGGCCTTGATCTACGGGGTGGTACGTATTTGTTGTTGACGGTTGACCTGGAGAAGGCCGTGGAAAACAGCCTGGACCGGTATGCCGAAGAATTCCGGCGGGCGCTGAGCGAGGCCGAGGCCGGCATCGTCGATATTCGGCGCGAAGGCAATACTTTGCGCTTTTCCGCCACCTCCGCATCAGACCGAACGACAGTACGCGAAATTCTGGCCGATCGCTTCCCCATTCTCGAACCCCGGATTAGCACAGGTTCAAGCTCGGATATTGTGGCTGATCTCGATAGCCGCCAGGTCGAAGCGCTCCAACAGTATGCGGTCGATCAATCCCTGGAAACCATTCGCAACCGGATTGACCAATTCGGTGTGGCCGAGCCCGTGATCCAACGTCAGGGCGATCGGGATATTCTGGTCCAACTGCCCGGCATACAGGACCCTGAACGTGCCAAGGAATTGATCGGCAGAACCGCGGTATTGGAATTCAAGCTGGTGGCGGAAGAGGGCAGTACGCGCGAAACCGAGACCCTGAACGGGCAAGATCGCGACCCGCTGAGCGGAGAGCCGATTCGGACCACCTACACCCTGGAAAGACAGACCTTGCTCTCCGGCGATGGGGTAGCCGATGCTCGCGTGCGCCCCAGCGTAGACATTGAGGGGCCCTACGTCGAGCTAATCCTGAACAATCGCGGGGCCGAGACCTTTGAAGAAGTAACCGGAGCCAATGTCGGCCGCCGTTTGGCCATTGTGCTCGATAATACCGTCTATTCGGCCCCCGTGATTCGTGACCGGATCGGCGGCGGACACGCCTCCATCACGGGCGGGTTTGACATTAGGGAAGCCCGTGACCTGGCTATTGTCTTACGCGCCGGTGCGCTACCCGCGCCCGTCACCATCGCCGAAGAACGGACGGTCGGACCGTCTCTCGGGCGGGACTCGATTGAACAAGGAACCATGTCCTTTATTATTGGCGGGGTCTTAGTCGTGGTCTTCATGGTCGTGTACTACAATCTGGCCGGCCTGCTGGCCGACCTCGCCCTGGCGCTGAATATCCTGTTGCTCCTGGCTGCCCTGGCCATGTTTGATGCCACCCTGACCCTACCGGGCATCGCCGGCATTGTCCTCACCGTGGGCATGGCGGTGGACGCCAATGTGCTGATCAACGAACGCATGCGCGAAGAGGTACGCCTCGGCAAAGGGGCGCGGGCCGCGGTGGACTCCGGCTATGAACGCGCCTTGCCGGCTATTTTTGACTCGAATATCACCACGTTTTTGTCGGGCCTGATTCTGTTTCAGTTTGGCTCCGGCCCGATCAAAGGCTTTGCTGTCACCCTGTGTATCGGGATTATGAGCACGGTGTTCACCACGGTGTTCTGTACGCGGGCGGTGTATGACTATTTTCTGGCGCGGCGGCGTCTCAACGCCCTGAGCATCTGAGCCGAGTGGGTAGCCAAGAGTGTAAGACCATGGAATTGATTAAAGCTGGAACAAAGATTGATTTTCTGCGCTACGTCAAAGGTGCGTACCTGTTTTCCGCTCTGCTCATCCTGCTCGGTATCATCGCCTTCTGGTATCGGGGCGGCTTGAACTATGGGGTTGATTTTGCGGGCGGGACCATTGTCCATGTCAAATTCAGCCAGCAAACCGATGCGGCGAGCATTCGTGCGGTTGTCTCCCAAACGGATATTTCAGACATTACGGTCCAGGACTTCGGACAAAACGGAGATGAATTCCTGATTCGTATTCCCAAGTCGGAAACGGGCGCGGAAAATTTCTCGAATCGGATTCGTCAGAGTCTGGCCGACGGCTACGGGCCTGAGGCATTCGATGTCCAACGGGTTGAAAGCGTCGGCCCGAAAGTCGGCAGAGACCTGCGGCGGAAAGGCATTCTGGCCGTTGTGTTCGCCACCTTCATGATGGGTGGCTATATTGCCTTCCGGTTTGAGCCCCGGTTTGGAGTGGGTGCGGGGGTCGCGCTGATCCATGATATCCTGGTGACCACCACCGTTTTGCTCGTGGCTGATATTGAGTTCGATCTGACCGTTGTGGCCGCGCTGTTGACCGTCATCGGCTATTCGGTCAACGATACGGTCATTGTGTGTGACCGCGTGAGAGAAAATATGCGCAAGCTGCGCCGTGAAACCATGCGGACGATCATCAACCGCAGCATTAACGAAACCCTGAGCCGCACGGTGATTACGACCGGGACGGTCCTGATGGTCATCCTGGCTCTTTTCTTTTTGGGTGGATCGGTGATCCATGCCTTTGCGCTCGTTCTGCTGGTCGGGATGACGGTCGGAACGTATTCATCCATCTATGTCGCCAGCCCGGTTGTCCTGCTGTGGGAAAGAGGGGCTACCCGGCAGTGAACGGGGCTGGCGCTCGGCTCGAAAAACGCTGGTGCCTGCGGCCGGCAGACCCGAGTCAGGTCCAGAACCTGATCGAGTCAATCCAGCCCGAACCGCTCTCTCCGGTTACGGCGCGGCTGCTCGTCAACCGTGGTATCGATACTGCGGAAAAGACGGCCACATTTTTATCTCCAACCCTGCGTACGGGCCTTCGTTCACCCATGCTCTTCCCGGATATGCGGCGCGCGACAGACCGCTTGCTCCAAGCCCGCGAGCGCGGCGAGCGCGTGTGTATATGGGGCGACTATGACGTTGATGGCGTGACCGGCAGCTCTCAGCTCATCCTGTTCTTGCGGGAAATCGGTATGGACCCGAGGCTGTATATTCCCCACCGGACCCGTGAAGGATACGGACTGAACACACCGGCTATTGAGCAACTGGCAGGTGAGGGCACACGGGTCTTGGTGACGGCCGACTGCGGGGCAAGCAATCATCAGGAGATTGCTCGGGCGCAGCAACTCGGTATCGATGTGATCGTGTGTGATCATCATCACGTCCCGGAGGAAAAACTGCCGGCCTATGCGGTGCTGAATCCTATGGAAGCGGGCTGTCCTTTTTCTTTCTCTGGGCTGTCCGGGGCAGGCGTTGCGTTTTATTTGCTGATGGGGCTGCGGATGCAACTGCGTGAGCAGGGGGAGCAGCCCGTTCCTGACCTGCGGCTCTATTTGGATTTAGTCTGTTTGGGGACGGTGGCTGATCTTGTGCCCTTGACCGAAGAAAATCGTGTGCTGGTCACCCACGGTCTGAGACAAATCGCACACAGCCAACGCCCCGGTATTCGCGCCCTGCGGGCAGTGAGTGGCGATGACGAGGTGACGGCGAGTTATATCGGCTTTCGTCTCGGACCGCGCATCAATGCCGGCGGGCGGTTGGCCGAGGCGCAGAAGGCGGTGGAACTGCTCACGACAACGGATGCCGAACGTGCCCGGTTGCTGGCGGCTGAGCTGGACCAGGAAAACATCGATCGCAGAGCCATCGAAGAAAAAATCTTGCAACAGGCGCTCGCCCTGGCGCAGGCTCAACTTGAACAGGGCCTACGCTATAGCTTTGTCTTGGCCTCTCCCGAATGGCATCCTGGGGTGATTGGCATTGTTGCGTCCCGCTTGGTTGAGCGCTTTGGGCGCCCGACCATCCTCATTGCGATTGACGGCAATATGGGTAAAGGGTCGGGGCGGAGCCCCGCAGCTTTCCACCTCTACAAAGGGATACAGGCATGTGCCGAGTACTTGGCCGGTTACGGTGGGCATCGCCAGGCAGCCGGGCTGTCGATCCGGGCGGCGTCAATATCGGCCTTTGCAGACCAGTTCGAGGCGGTTGTGCGTCAGCAGCTGACGCCTGACGATCTTGTCCCCATTATTGAGTTTGACGCTGATATGGATGTCGGGCTGGTCGGACCGGAACTGCTGGATGAACTGCATCGTCTGCAGCCGTGTGGGTCGGGCAATCCGGAACCGGTATTTCGGTCTTCGCAGACTGAAGTGGTCAGTGCCCGTATCGTCGGCGATCAGTCCCATGGAAAGGCCGGACACCTCAAGCTCGTGCTGCGCTCTGCCCAGGGTGGACGGCCTGTCGATGCTATCGGGTTCGGGATGGGTGACCGTCCTATTGTCCCCCGCCAGCAGGTTGATGTGCTCTACACGCCAACACTGAACGTCTGGAACGGGCAGGCGAGTCTCCAGCTTCGCCTGCGCGACCTGAAAGTGCACTAACTCTGCGAAATTACACGGACATTGACGATTAAGGGGGGGTGTGGTATACCCCAGCCCACCAATCTGAATCGTGCGGGAAATAGAAAGCTGTGGAAGATAAGGAAGAAGTGCTGCTCAATAGCCGACAGGTAGCCGCGCTGCTTGAGTTGAGCCCGGATACGGTCAACGAGCTTGCCCGGAAGAACGTATTCCCAGGTGTCAAACGGGGGAGGCAGTGGCGGTTTCGTCGGCAGGACATCACCCTTTTTAAGAAACAGCAGCAAAAGCAGGAAGCCGCCTAGACTTTGAGGGAGGATAGCGGGTGCTGGCTACACAGAATGAGCGGGATACCCGGCACGCTCACGAGAGTAAGATTTACTCCGAGTTTTCCCATCTCTACGATAAAATCTTCGCGCGCTTCTTTACCGACCGTATCTCTGCGGTCATCCAGGGGCTCAACATTCAGCCCAACGCCAGCGTGCTCGAGGTGGGAGTCGGAACCGGCCTGTCCATGGAGGCCTACCCGGCCCATTGTGAGGTGACCGGGGTAGATCTTGCTCCCGACATGTTAGAGCGTGCCCAGCA
The DNA here is from genome assembly GCA_002238415.1 of Desulfurellaceae bacterium bin18. GTDB lineage: Bacteria > Desulfobacterota > Binatia > Bin18 > Bin18 > Bin18. Next base: position 33,742 of record MPMI01000012.1, read on the forward strand.
ACGGGCGGACGAGAAGCAGTGGCGCCATTTTCACTTATTGACGATGGATGCCCTGAACCTCGACTTTCCGGACAACTCTTTTGACTATGTGACCTCCTTTCACGTCATTAGCGTCGTGCCTGACCCGGTACGGATGATGCGTGAGATTCATCGGGTCTGTAAACCTGGCGGAAAAATAGCCATTATCAACCATTTCCGATCGACCAAGCCGGTTATTGGCGCCTTTATTGGCGCCCTCGACCCTCTCACCAGACGGCTGGGCTGGAGCGCCGCACTGCGTCTGAAACAAGCCTTTGACGATGTTCCTATCCGTATTGAGAAGCGCTATAAAACCCACCCGATGTCCTTGTTTACCGTGGTGTTGGCCGAAAATCTGAAGAATGGTGTTGCCCCGGAAAACAGTCCGGACAGGCAACTTGGCGCCGACCGGAACGGCATCCATCTCACGTAATTATACCCCCCCAAGCCTGTCCCAGACTGACCGGAACACGGTTTCCCTCGATCGGATATTAGAAATTTGCCGGTCGGCCAACCGCGGCCAAGAGCAGATGGGGGAAATCCACGGTCATACCGTCAACCCCTGCGTTAATGGCCGCACGCATCATATCGGGGTCTTTTATGCCCCACGCCCGGACTTCGAGGCCCGCAGCTTTCCAGGCCGTGACCATCTCACGCGAAAGAAATGGAGCCGGCGGACAGATTTGATCAAACCCGGCGTCCAGCACGCGCTGGGTGGTTTCCGGTTTGGCATCGATCGTCAGCTGGCCGACTTTCGCCGTAGGTGCGTGGGTCTTGAGATTATGGACAATGGAAAAGAAGAATGATGAGAAGGTGACCTGGGCCAGCAGGTCCATGTCGCGGACCATGTCGAGCACCCGGAGTTCTATACCGCGTTGCTTGACTTCGAGCACGAAGTGGGTCCGTTTGCCGTAATGGGCAAGTGTCTCCCGGAGTAAGGGGATCCGCGCGCCAGCATAGCCTTCGCTAAACCAGGATCCCGCATCGAGCTCTTTCACGACTGACCAGGGGGTATCGTGTACAACTCCCGACCCATCGGTCGTCCGGCTCAGGTTTTTGTCATGAATCAGGACCAGCCGACCGTCGCTGGTGGAATGCACATCGGTCTCGATTGCGTCAACGCCGATCGAGACCGCCCGGTCAAAGCTGGCCCAGGTGTTCTCCGGCGCGAGTGCCGCCGCGCCGCGATGTCCAATCACTTGCATGATACAAACTGCTGCCCAGACAAATCGCCACTTCCCGTGTCTTAGTTCAACTCCTGACTCGAATAGCCCAAAATACGCCGGGCAATAATGAGCAGGTTGATCTGCTGGGTGCCCTCATAAATATCGCTGATCTTGGCGTCCCGCATCCATTTTTCGAGTAAGGTTTTGCGCGAATAACCCAACGGGCCAAGCAGTTCGACCGCCTTCTGCGTGACCTGGGTCACCATACTGCCGGCTTTGGCTTTGGCCATAGACGCTTCGAGATTATTCTGGATGCCCTGATCGAGCATCCAGGCCGCCCGCCAAGTCAACAGCCGCGCCGCCTGGAGATTGGCTTCCATCTCCATAAAGTCCCGCTCAAGCGTGGTCAGCTTTGTCGGCGGAGTAGTGTAACGAATGGTGATCCCTGCTGCCTCAATCGTCTCGCGGACATAGTCCACCGCGGCCCGCGCCACCCCAATCGCGCTGGCTGCAACCAGTGGCCGTGTGGCGTCAAACGTGGCCATGACCCCCTTGAAGCCTGTGGTTGATTGTTTGACTTCGGCCTGGCCGAGAATATTATCGAGCGGAATCCGACAGTCTTCAAAGACGAGCATCGCCGTGTCTGAGGCGCGGATACCCATCTTGTCTTCCACCTTGGCGACCGTCATGCCGGGGGTGTGGTGATCGACCACAAAGGCTTTGATTCCCGCGCGCCCGGCCGATTTGTCCAGCGTGGCCCAGACGACCACAAAACCCTCCGATTTTTCGGCAGCCATAAGCCCGCTGGTGCAGAATATCTTGGTGCCATTAATGACCCATTGGTCCCCATCCTGCACCGCGGTTGTGGTAAGAGCGGCTGAGTCCGAACCACAGCCCGGCTCCGTAATCGCCATTGCTCCCCATTTTGGTTCCCCGTCACGGAAGCGAGACAGAAAGCGCTCTTTCTGCTCCGGCGTACCGGCCGCGGCGACCGCTGCACCGCCGAGTGCCGGATGGGGGATACTGAGATACAGACCGACGTCACCCCAGGATAGCTCTTCGATCAGGACCGCTGAGCGGATAGTGCGTTCCGATGGGTGTCGTTCGACCATCTCCGCCTTCCGGTCGGCTCCCTTCTTCTGCTTGCCCTCCCCGAAGCTGACCATGTCTTTGGAGGCTTCCCACATCATGTTCAGCCATTCCGTCGGCTTTTCATGTTCGCGCTCGTCGTACTCGCGCGAGATCGGGCGCATGGTCCCGTCCGCAACGGCGTGGATCAGGTCGCGATTCTTTTTTACTGCCGGGGAAAGGGAGAAGTCGATCATGGTCTGTCTCCAATGGGTCGGTTGGGCCGTTAGATTATGGCTAATCCCTCGAACGTCGCAAATCCGCGCCCGTTGCGGAGCCACAGCTCAACCGGATGGTCCCGAATATAGCCGTGCCCGCCCAGGGTTTGGACGGCATTATCCGTCACGGTGAGGACCATAGTGGCTGCGTAGTTCTTGGCCAAACACGCTTCGCGGGTCGCATCTGCGCCCGTGTCGATTTTCCAGGCCGCCTCCCAGACGAGTAAGCGGGCCGCGTCAATTTCCGTGGCCATCTCGGCCAACATAAAAGCGATGGCCTGTTTCTGGGCAATGGCCGTGCCAAAGGCCCTCCGCTCCTTGGCATACTCCCGCGCATACTCGTAGGCGGCTCTGGCGACCCCAACGGCCATGGCCGAGAGGGCGACCCGCGAGCGGTTCAACACGGGCTGGATATCGCCTTGTAGTTGGGAGGAAGCCGGGACGCGACAATTGTCCAAACTCAGCTCATACGTGGCCACCGCCTTGAGGCCCATATTTTTCTCTCGTTCGCCTATGCTCAGGCCTGGTGTATCCTGAGGAAGAAGAAAGGCGGTGATACCATTGTCTCCCCTGGCATAGACCAGGAGATGCGTTGCATCGGCGGCAAGCGGCACAAAACACTTGGTGCCGTTCAGCACAAACTCGCCGTTGTGTTGCTCGGCTGTTGTGGTGAGGGCATTGAGGTCAAAGTCGAAGCGAGGTTCCATCACCGCGGCGGTGCCGGCTGTGAAGTGGGGGCCGGCATAGCAACTGAGAATCTGCGCCTTTTGTTCGGGGGTCCCCAACATTATGACCGGATAGGTCACCAGTTGGGGCGAGAGAATATGCAGGGCCAGGGCCAGGTCACCCCAGGCCAACTCTTCGCAAATAAGTGATCCGGTGACCGCCGAAGACTCGGCGCCGACACCACCGTAGGCTTCAGGAATCGTGCTTTGTACCAGGCCGAGGTCCCAGGCCTGCCGGACCACGGAGGGGGGGGATAGACCAGTCTCGTCCGCATCGTGGGCAAGCGGGCGGATTTGTTCGCGGGCAAATTCCGCGACCGTGTCTCGAATCAGCTGTTGTTCGTCGTCGGGTTGAAAACCAAGCATCCCAGCCGTCTCCTTGCGGATTCTGTCTCTGCGCCTGAAGGGGCGACACCTGCGTCGCTCCTCCCTCTCGGCAGTCTAACATAAAAAGAGAGTATTGAACCTTGACTCTCATATGCTCAAGTGGAATGTTGACACATCAATACTATTCCACAAGGGAGGGAAGACTATGGGCCTACCGAATGGCGTGCATCATCTGGCGATTTGCACCAAGGACATGAAAGAGCAGATAGAGTTTTTCACCCAGGTCGTCGGTATGGAACTGGTTGCGCTGTACTGGATGCATGGTGTGAAAAATACCTATCACGGCTTTGTCCGGCTGGGCGACAGTTCATCAATTGCCTTTGTCCAGGGACCGGAGAGTGGTGAGATTCAGCCCCAAACCGGAGTCTCCCATGCGAGCTGGACCGCGGGTCTGGTGGCGCCTGGCACCATGCAGCATCTGGCCCTCAACGTAGACACGGAAGAAGATCTGCTAACCATGCGGGACCGCGTCCGCTCGCACGGGCACTGGGTCATGGGGCCGCTGGATCATGGTTTTTGCAAGTCCATTTATTTTGCCGGGCCGGAGGGCATGATGCTCGAATTCTCGACTTCCGAGGGCGAAACGATTGACGCCGAGTCGTGGATCGATCCCGAAGTCGTAAAGCTCAACGGCATCAGTCTGGAAGAGCTGGAAAAGTATAAAAATCCGCCGACATTCGAGTCCCAAGGGGGCAGCGTCCAAAACCCCGAGGTGGATTTGAATAACCCCCCGATGCAGTTCCCGCCGGGCCAAGAGGTCGTCTATTCGATGTCGGACAAGGACGTGACTGAAAAATTGAGTGAGACGACACCGCCCGTCCAGCCGAATCAGTGACGCCGCGTTTCTGGTTGGTTCGTTCTTGAGCACGCAGCGCGACCGCAGGAGGGGATATGGCAGCACAGCAAGAGAGCCCGCAATCACAGCTTATTGCCGTCAACGACTGTGCCTGGCAGGAATTGATGCCGGGTGTGCAGGCCCGCAACCTGTGGGTTGACGAAAAAACCAATCGGCGGGCGCTGATGACGCGGATCACTCCCGGCCTGCACATGCCCACCCACAAGCATGTGGGTGATGAACTGGTCTATATCATCGAAGGAACCCTGTCGGACGAGTTTGGCACGATAACCGCAGGCAATATGGGCTATCGGCCTGACGGCTGCGTCCACAGCGTGTCGAGCAGCACCGGGGCAACGGCTATTGCGATTCTCACCGGTGGGGTGGAGCCCGTGACCGAACGGGGGGAGGCCCCACCGTCCCAGGTCTTTTCGCTGAGTGGGCTGGAATGGGTTGAGGCGCGGCCGGGTATCCGCCTGAAATCCGTTTGGGAAGATCCGGCCGCCGGCCGCCGGGCAGTGCTCGCGCGTTTTGAGCCGGGGTCGGTATTGCCCTTGCATCGCCATAACGGGGATGAACTCATCTTTGTGATCGAAGGAGAAAACGAAGATGAGTCCGGCCCCGTGCCAACCGGTAATATGAGCTACCGACCCAACGGGTGTACCCACACGGTGACGAGCAAAAACGGAGCGACGGCCCTGAATTTCGTCTGGGGCGGGGCAGAGATGATCGAGTAGGCGTCTGCGTCAAAAAATTCCAACCCGAAGCCGCACTGTCCGCCGGGGCTGGACGACTCTTGCAGTCGCCAGCCCCGGCTATGAATCGGATGTCTCACCCGTTCGTCCTAAACCCCATACCAGCGCGGCACCCAGGCCAACTCCCAGAGGGAGTAGAATAAAAGGCGAAACGCCAAAACCGGCCGGCAGATAGCCCAGACACAGTGAAAGCGCCCCAACGCTGAGTGCATACGGTAACTGCGTCCGCACATGGGTGATGACCTCGACTCCGCTGGCGGTAGCGGACAATATTGTCGTGTCCGAAATCGGTGAGATATGGTCTCCAAAGCAGGCGCCGGCGAGGACAGCCCCGACCGTGGCCGGGACCGGCGGGCCGGCTGTCCCAGCTGCCAGGGTAACGGCCAGGGGAACAACCAATGGGATGAGAATGGCCATCGTACTGAATGAGCTTCCCGTGGCAAAAGAGACCGCCGCTGCCACCAGAAATGTCAGCGTGGGCAGGCTCCACGCGGTCACGCTATTGGTGAGTAGATTGGTCAGAGCGTGAGCCGTGCCTATGGTTTCGAGAGCCTCCCCTAATCCCCAGGCCAGATACAGAATCACCAGTGCTCCAAGAATACGCCGCATGCCGTGCCAGCTCGCCCGTAGCGCTCCGGGGAACGTGAGAGTCCGACTGGATAAGGACAGTGCGATGGAAACAAGGAGAGCAGTGCCAGCACCCAATGCCATGGACCGATAGGCATTGGCAGCCCCCATAATCGACAGGAGCGTGGGATTGGCTGGACCGCTCACGCCTGCACTGGCTCGGCCGTCCAAATACAAACAGGCCAAGGTTGCCAGCAGGAGGCTCAGAATCGGGCCTGCCGCCAACCACGCAGACCGAGCCGGCTCGAGTGTAGTACGCTGTTCGAACGCGAGCGTTGCAGCTCGCGTTTTGTGTTCCAGACGAGCCATGGGCCCAAAGTCCCGGCCTGATAGGGCAACTGTGCCCACGAAAGCCAAAGAATAGATGCTGTAAAAACGAAACGGCAGGGTGCTCACAAAGAAGACCAGGAGACCACCGGCAAGCGGAACGCCTTCGAGTGCATCGGCGAGCAGCCCCAGCTCGTAGCCGATCCAGGTTGAGATAATGGCAAACGAAGCAACCGGAGCCGCGGTTGAATCCACAATATAGGCGAGCTTGGCGTGCGAGAGCTTGTGCCGGTCGTAGAGAGGCCGAAAGGTAGTGCCGACCATCAGGCAGTTGGCATAATCGTCGAAGAAGACGAACAGACCGGCTAACCAACTGGCAGCCATAGCGCTCCGTGGGCCGCGCACGACCCGTTCGGCCCTGCGGACAAGCGCGATGGTTCCGCCATTGTGTTCAATGACCGCGACCATGCCGGCAACGAGGAGGGAAAAAGCCGTAATGAGGATATTGTCGGTAGCAAGCGCCACGTGGAAGAGTAAACCGGCCGTCAGCGTGGCCGCAGCCAGAGGGTCGAGTTGGGTGGCGAGGAGCGCCCCGAACCCCAGGCCGACGCTCAGTGAGAGACGGACCCGTTGGGTGACAATCGCCAGGCCAATCGTGACCAGCGGCGGGAGGGGGGGGGGGGGCGAGCCATACCATTCCATCGGGTGTGCACCCCGGAGTGCTTACAGGCCCAGGCTCATGCCTCCATCAGCGATCAACATTTGGCCGGTGAGATACGCCGCCAGCGGCGAGGCAAGAAACAGCGCAATCCCGCCCATGTCCTCCGGCGTCCCCCAGCGTTTCATGGGAATAGAGTCAAGCGAATCCTGATAGCGGCGCGGATGACCCCAGGTGACCTTGGTGATCTTGGTGGCAATCAACCCTGGGGCAATCCCGTTGACCCGGATGCCATCAACGGCCCAGGCTTCGGCCAGGGTTTTGGTCAGGGTGACGAGCGCGCCCTTACTGGCACTATACGCAGGATTCCCCAGCACGGAGAAAAAGCTCGCTCCCGAGCCGAGCATAATGATGCTGCCCTGTGTTTTGGCCAGCATGGGATGGAACTTGGTGCAACTACTCATGACGCTCATGAGATTGACGTCCAGCACTTTTCTGAAGGTTGGCATCTGAAACTCAGCCCGCTTATACTCGACGATGCCCTGTGAGACGACCAGCACGTCGAGTGAGTCAAAGGGCGGTTGCAGGGCGGCCACCTTGCCGTCGCTTGACACGTCCCATTGGAAATAGTGCAGGCCGTCCAGTTCGGAGCCTTCTTCGTCCGCGTAATCTTTCGCCCCGGCACGAGTGCCGGAGACAAAAACCCGCGCCCCGTGGTCGCGAAACCGTCGCGCTATACCGTTTCCTATCCCGCTCGACCCGCCAATGACCAGAACCGTTTTATTACTGAAATCGATTTCATTCATGGCTGATTGTCCTTCTTCCTAAAGTTGTTTACCTGTAGAGAAGCCAGGCTACTGTAGCGAGTGCTACTCGGCTGAGAAAGGGCAGGGGAGGACACGAGCGGCTTGCATCACGACGCAAGGACAGGCATGTAAAGAGGCACGACTTACAGAAGGAGGGAGGATACTATGGCTCTACCGCAAGAGATTCGTCCGATTAACAGCGAATTGATGGATACAATTACGCAGTCGTCCGAGGCGGACTGGATTCCTAATCCGGATGACCCGGAACGCGCGTTCATGAGGGTGCTCTGGACCGGAGAAGAGAGCGGTCGCTGGATGGTACATTTCCGTTGGCTGAAGGGCTATGTTGCCCCTCCGCATAAACATTTGAGTGCGGCGCATACCTATATTCTTTCGGGTAAGCTTAAAGTCCGGGGTGGTACGTTTAATGCCGGCGATTATGTCCATGAGGCTAACGGTATGGTCCACGGCGCCACTACGGCCATGGAAGACACGGAATACCTGTTCATGTGTGACGGCCCGGTCATCTTCTTTGGTAAAGACGAATTCACTGGCTATCTCGGTTGGGAAGAGATTCGGCGTATGCAGCAAGCTCATGAAGCGTCCAAAAAGAAAGCCGCGGCGCGGAAAAGAGCATCCTCGAAAAAACGAGTGACAGCCAGAAAGCGAACCTCCAAGAAGAAAGCGGCCTAGGCAGCCTCGCTGCCGAACGGCGCGTCGGTCTCCAACGCCCAGAGTTCTGATGGATGGGCTCTGGGTAGTGTCTTTGGGACGGCAGAGTGCTCACCACGTGCTCTGACCCTCGGGCCACCTCTCGGGTACATTCGATCCATGTCAGAAAACAAAACGACGCCACCCAGCGCAGTCCCCGCCGCCACCGTCATCGTGCTCCGGGATGCGGACAGCGAGCCAAAAGGCATCGAAGTCCTGTTATTACGCCGGAACGCAAAAACGGTCTTTCATGGTGGGGCCTGGGTGTTCCCCGGCGGCCATATTGATCCCGAAGATTACAGCCCGGCCGCGCCGGACGATATGCTGGCTGCTGCCCGGCAGGCCGCCGTCCGCGAGGCCGAGGAAGAAGCCGGCCTCAGCCTCGCAACAGAGACTCTACTTTATTTTTCACACTGGACTACACCGCTGATTCGCCCGAAGCGTTTTTCAACATGGTTCTTCGTTGCCCAGGCCGGTGGGGATGCTGTCCAGGTTGACGGCACGGAAATCAGTGACCATGCATGGATGTACCCACACGAGGCGCTGGAGGCACGGCAGGCCGGTGAGATCGAGCTGCCACCGCCAACATTTGTCTCGCTGACTAAGCTCTCTGCTTTTAGCACGGCCAAGGACGCGCTTGCATATGTCAGTGGACGTGAGCCGGACACCTTTTTCCCCAAGCTTGAGAAAGTCAAGGACGGCTATTGTTCGCTATACCACGGCGATGCCGGATACGAATCCTCGAAGGTCGCCGCACCGGGAAGGCGGCACCGGTTATGGATGCTCAAAAGTGGTTGGCACTATGAGCGTGCACGCGAGTGTGCCGGCTGAGATCTGTTTCATTTTTCAGGAGGACATGAACATGGCGGTGTCGTTCTCAAAAATTACGGATGTCTTTGGGGCAGAAATCGAGGGCGTGGATATCGCGGCTGGGGTCAGCGAAACGGCCATGTGTGACATCGTCGATTTATTTAACGAGTATTCCATCCTGATTTTCCACGACCAGAAAATAAACGACGCGCAGCAGCTTCGTTTCAGTCGGCTCTTTTCCGAGATCGGCAACTTTGGCGGACTGGAGAAAACCGTCGTCCAAAATGCCGGCGGCGGAACCGAGATTGCCGACCTCTCAAACATTGAGCCTGGGACGAAGAGCATTATCCCGCCGACAGACAAGCGCATGGTCTTTAACTCCGGCAACGAAATGTGGCACACCGACAGCTCGTTCAAGCGTGTTCCGGCGACCGCTTCTCTACTGTCCGGCCGCGAAGTGCCGCCGACCGGGGGAGAGACCGAATTTGCGACCGAGCGGGCCGCCTACGCCGACCTGCCCGCAGCCATGCGCGAGCGGATCGATCCGCTGATTGCCATTCACGATTTTGCGTATAACCGCAGCCTGATTGATCCGAAGCTGATGACCGAGAGCCAGAAGCGGGAGACCCCACCGGTACCGCAGGCGGTGGTCCGGGCCAACCCGGCCAACGGCCGCAGGAATTTCTATGCCGGAGCCCACGCGTCACATGTCCGCGGGATGCCGCTCGAAGAAGGCCGGGCGCTGCTCAGAGAACTGACTGCCCTAGCGACTCAGCCTCAATACACCCTTCGCCACACCTGGCGCGACAACGATCTCGTGATCTGGGACAACCGCTGCTGTCTTCACCGCGGTCGCCCCTGGGACAAATCCCGCTACCGCCGGATCATGTATCGCACGACGGTCGCGGGGATCGGGCCTACCGCGGAGTAGGAAACGGTCGGGATCGAGTTCCTTCCTTGGGAAGGGCAGCCGAGAGCTGAAGTAGCTACCTGATGTCCATCCGATGCAGACCGGAGAGATTCATGCAGCGTTCTCCCCTGCCAGCTCCTTCACCTTCTCTTCTTCCACTAAAACCCCGGCCTCGGTGAGCCGGGCAATCTCGGCTGCGGGATAGCCCAGGTGCGTGCTGAGAATCGCCGCATTATGCTGGCCAACGAGCGGCGCCGGACCCTGAACCTCACGCGGCGTTTCGGAAAAGACGAACGGCGTATTGGTAATCTCCATCCGGCCAAACACTGGATGCTCGATCTCGGTGACCATGCCGCGCGCTCGAATATGCGGGTGGTGAAGGGCCTGGCCCACATCAAGAATGGGCGCGCAGGGAATGCGCGCTTCCGCCAGCGCGTGCAGGGCCGCGTCATTGCTCGGGAAGGACTGGAGCCAGGCTTCGATCATGGCGACGAGTTCGTCCCGGTTCTCGAGACGCTGCTCGTTGGTCCCGAACTTTGGATCGGTCACCAGGTCTTCGCGACCCATGGCCTTTGCCAGTTGGGGGAATTGATGCTCAACCGCCTGGAGCACGACATAGCCCTCTTTGCCCTGGAAGACGCCCAGGGGAGCGACCCCAAAATGATGCGCGCCAAAGCGCTTCGGGTTCTGCTCGCCATTTGTGAGCGCGTACAGGGGCACGTTGATCATATCCATAAAGAAGAGCGAATCGACCTGGGCGATATCGATCAGCTGCCCCTTGCCGCTGCGGTCCCGGTAGAAGAGCGCTGCGCACACCGCCAGGGCCGCATGCACGCCGGTGTTGGTGTCTCCAATATAATTGCCGACGTATTGAGGCGGGCCATCCGGGTCGCCGGTCATATGCATCACGCTGCTCATGGCCTGTCCAATGATGTCGTAGCTGGTATTTTTCGATAACGGACCGGTCTGGCCAAAGCCCGAACAGGAAGCCATGATGATCTTGGGATTGATCCGGGCCACACTTTCATAGTCCAGGCCGAGACGCGCCATGACTCCGGGCGCGAAGTTTTCAACCATCACGTCCACCTTGGCGATCAGTCCGGTGGCGATTTTCATGCCGTCCGGCTTTTTCAGATCGACGCACAGACTTTTCTTGCCGGCACAGGTGTAGAGAAACATCGAACCCAGGCCGCCCTGGACTGGAAAAAGACTCCGGCCAAATTCCCCGTTCGGCGCTGGCTCAAGCTTGATGACCTCGGCTCCAAGATCGCTCAGAATCCGGGTGCAGGTTGGCCCGGCCAAGGCATGGGTAAAGTCGAGTACGGTGATCCCGCTGAGTAGCTTTGAACGGTCTGGATTGGACGCTGCCATGTCAGTTCTCCCTTTGGCTATCTCGCTGCTGTCATCTCATCTGTTCATGAATGGACGGCCCTCGTGTTTCTCTATATATCTCGTGTGGGCATCGCAAAAGTCAACGCACGGAAGAAAGGATACACGGATGCGTATTGGTATGATGATCGGCGAAGGGGCGGGTGAGTCGCCCAGTATGGATGAAGTCATTCGGCGGGCGCAGCGCGCTGAGGAGGTCGGGCTCGACACCGGCTGGCTGGCGCAGATTTTTTCACACGACGCCATTAATCTGCTCGCCCTGGTGGGTCGGGAGACCTCCCGCATCGAACTCGGCACGGCTGTCGTGCCGACCTATCCGCGCCACCCCGTGGTAATGGGCCAGGCCGCACTGACTACCCAAGCGGCGTGTAAGGGGCGCTTTACGCTAGGAATTGGGCTGTCGCATCAAATGGTGATCGAGGGCATGTTCGGCATGTCGTATACCCGCCATATGGCGCATATGCGCGACTATCTGAGCGTTTTGAAACCGGTATTGCGCGGCGAGGCGGTGAAGTACCAAGGTGAAGAATATCGCGCCAATCTTGAAGTTGCGGTTCCAGGCGCCGACCCGGTCCCACTCGTGCTGGCCGCGCTCGGACCCAAAATGCTCGACCTGTGTGGACGTGAGGCCCAGGGCACCGTCACCTGGATGGCCGGCCATAAGGCGCTCAAAGAGCATGTCGTGCCACGCATCACCGCGGCGTCCCAGGCGGCCGGCGCGCCGGCGCCGCGCGTCATTGCCGGTGTACCTATGGCCATCACCAACGATCGGCAAAACACCCTTGAAGTGGCGGCAAAGGTCTTCGCCATTTATGGCCAACTGCCCGCCTACCGGGACATGCTGGATCGAGGGGGAGCCCAGGCTCCGGTTGACATGATTCTGGCCGGCGACGCCAGTGTCCTCAAGGATGAGGTCAAGCGCCTGGAAGATATCGGGGTCACCGACCTGTGCGCCTTTGTCTTTCACGCCGACGATACGGCGTTTGAGCGAACGATTGATTTCCTGGGTTCGCTGAACTGAACGGCAGTTTCCCATCTGCGATGACCATCGGCGTGAAAACCCTTGCCCGCAGCCTCCTGTGCCTGATCGTGCTGAGTACCGCATATACAGGCCTGTACGCCTTTCTGTTGGCCCGCCACGAGCGAGCCGTCCAGCACGCGGCCCTGCAACAGGCCACATTTTTCTCTCTGGTCGGTGCGGGGAATAAGGGCGCGCTTGAAACCGGCATGCAGATGTTTGACCGGGTCCGCAGACTGGAGGTTCGGCCAGCCCCTCGTTTTGGGGACTTTCTGTGGTACGCACCCGAAACCGAAACGCCGAACGCGCGCGTGCTTGAGGACTGGGCCGAGCGTTTCTTTTCTTCGTGTGAGGACACTGTCTGTCAGGACCTGTCTCTGAGTGGGCTGAGTCTCCAGGGAATACGCCTGAGCGGCGCCCGTTTAGTCCGAGCCGACCTGAGCGGCAGCGACCTACAGGAGGCTGATCTCTCCACAGCGGATTTGAGCGAAGCCGACCTGCGTGGAGCGAACCTGACCGGGGCAGGTCTGGCTGGAACGCGCCTGCGCTACGCTAATTTTCTGGATGCCCAGCTAACGCAGGCTGACCTGGAGAACGCAGACCTGTCGGATGCCGAACTCCAGGGCGTCAATCTCGGACAGGTCAACCTCCAATGGACGAAGCTGAACCGGACCAATCTGACCGGGGCGAATCTGGCCGGAGCCAATCTGTACGGCGCTGACCTGCGCGGGGCAAAACTCGAAGGGATCAAGCTGCCCGGAGCCGTTCTGGTAGGTGTCGATCTCATTAACGCTGGTCTTATAGAAGCGGACCTGCAAGGAGCCGACCTTGAAGAGGCCGATTTGATTGGGGCCAGGCTGCGTGGCGCAAACCTGGCCGGAGCGAACCTGAAAGCGGCGAACCTGCACAAGGCGCATCTGTTTCAAGCCAACCTGACCCAGGCAACGCTTGCTGGCGCGGACCTGTTTCACACCAATCTGGTGGGCGCAAGCTTAGCCGGTGCTGACCTGAGCGGGGCGGAATTGAGGCAGACCGACTTCAGCGGAGCCAACCTGAAAGGGGCGAATCTGTCGGGAGCCAATCTGGCCGGTGCCGAGTTGTCCGGCGCGGAGATCGACGGCCACACTCAACTAGACGAAAAATGGCGTCTGGTTTGGAATATCGTCAACGAGAAGGGTAAGGTGACTGGCTTGGCCGGTGCCAACCTGCGTGACGCCGCTCTGGCCGGTGTCACCTTGGAAGGTGCCAACCTGAATGGCGCCGACCTGAGTGGCGCCATCCTGCGCTATGCCATCCTCACCGATGCCGATATGACCGGCAGTTCACTGCAACGGGCCGATTTGCACGAGGCCGACCTGGCTGGGGCGAATCTGGCTGGCGCCGATTTAAGCGAAGTGCAGGGACTGACCAGAGAACAGCTCGAATCGGCCAAAACGTATACGGCCGCGCGGCTACCCGACTATCTCAACGGGCGGGAGTAAACTGACGTAGACAGACCGTCCGTCAGATCAGAACGCTCAGCCCGACCAGACCGATAAGGAGGGGCGTGGCGAGCATGAGGGCACCGCACAGCGACCAGCCGACAAAAGCGAGCCGGTCAGCGCCCTCGGCCCGTGGTGGTGAGGTCGTGAGCCCGAGGCGTTGGCGTAACTCACCAATTGGAGTTGAAAACAGGGCATCATTCAGCTCGGCTCGATAGAGATTGGTACAGTGCCGCCCGCGGACAAAGGCCCGATACACGGCGGCCGGGTTGAGCAGCAAGCCGATGGCCGTGACCTGGAGGTTGAGAAACCAAGCCGCATAGTGGTGCGCGCAATTGGAGGAGATCTCCCAGGCGGAAATCTCGGCCTCGCCAGTCCAACTCGTGGTGTATTCAGTCAGGACGTGATGAATATCGTGAAAGCGGACCGCCCGAATACGGGCCTGGGTATTCGGAAGAAAGAGGGGCAGGGGGCCGACCTTGAACCTGATCCATCGGTCGCTATAGCCGCCATCGCCTAATTTGTTGACGCGAAAGTACTGAGTCCGTCCGTCTCTCACAGTAAGATTATCAGCGTACTGGCTCATCCTTGCTTACGCGAACTGCTTCAGAAAGCCCAGCAGTGCCTCGGTCACCTGTGTCGGGCGTTCCATTTGCACCCAATGGCCGGCGCCCTCGATATACACCTTACCCCGTAAATCCGTCACAAAGTGATCCATCAGATCAACCCAGCCGCCGCCGCCAAAAGACAGGACCGGGTCTTTCTCCCCGGCAATAAAGAGTGCGGGTCGTTCGATCCTGGCGTTTTCCAACTGTGGGGTCAGCTCAAGATTGCGATCAATATTACGGTACCAGTTGAGCGGACCACGAAAACCACTCTGCTCGTACTGGGTGACATAGTAATCGAGGTCCTCTTCCGTCAACCAGGCCGGGAGCGTTTCCGGCTCGGGCAGGCCATCGAGAAATTGTGCGGTTGCGGGTTTCTGCATCAGCATGGCATTAGCCGGGGCATCGCCGGACGCGACATAATAGGTCTGGCGTAAGGTCTTCCGAATATCCGTTTCAAACTCCGCTTCCGCCACCCCCGGCGTTTGGAAGTAGACGATATACCAGAAATTATCCCCGAAATTCTCTTGTCTGGTCATGGTCCCGGCCTGACCGCGCACATAAGGGACGCTCAGGCCGGCAACGGCTCTGACCCGCTCCGCGTGGAACAGGGCCGTATGCCAGGCAACGGGTGCCCCCCAATCGTGGCCGACAACGAGAAACTGCTCGTGGCCCAGGGCGGTTGCCAGGCCGGCAACATCATGGCTGAGGTCTACGATATTATAGGCGTCTACGGCTTCGGGGCGATCACTGCCGCCATAGCCACGTTGGTCCGGGACCGCAACCTGAAAACCGGCCTCGACCAGGGGATCGATCTGATGTCGCCATAAATACCAGCACTGCGGAAAGCCGTGGAGGAGAATGACGAGCGGTCCATCGCCCTCAACAACCGTGCGTAGGCGAACGCCGTTGGTATCAATCATCTGAAAGTTCCGGTTTTGCATGGACGAACTCATGAGAACTGCATCCCTCCAGGTCAGGCCGTATTCGTT
Source organism: Desulfurellaceae bacterium bin18 (assembly GCA_002238415.1). Lineage (GTDB taxonomy): Bacteria > Desulfobacterota > Binatia > Bin18 > Bin18 > Bin18. The sequence goes on from MPMI01000012.1 coordinate 49,248, forward strand.
TGTCTACTGATTCGCTTCACCCCACCCCCAAGGCGGGGGTAGGGTAGCGCCGCCTACTTCGCGTTGGGCTGGCCTTGGGCGATATCGGCGATGGCCGGACGATAGCCGGTGTCTTTTTCGTAGCGCTCGATTTCCTTTGCCACGGCGTTCATGGCTCCACCAATCAGCGTGTCGTGGTCTGTCCGGCACCACTCTCTGGAAGACACGGCTCGATCGGCGGAACTCTGAACGTGGGGAAAGACTTCTTTAGCCAACAGCTCATAGGAGTTGAGACAGGCCTGACGCTCGGCCCAGTCATTCGCCATCAGCATATAACAGCCAAAACCACCGGACTGTTTGGTCAGCCGTTCGAGTTGAGCGACCGCATCGTCCGGCGTGCCAATGACCGCCGTTCCGGACTCAATCAGCGCTTGGGGCCATTTGCGCGGGTCTGTTTCCTCGGGGGCGAGGGGCAAGGCCACTACGTTCTGGAAGTAATCGACCCAGTCATAAATGCCGTACTCGACCTCTTTGAAAGCCTGTTCGCGGGTAGGCGCGATATGCATCGGTCCGACTAAGCGCCAGTCTGACCGATCAACTGTATGGCCGTATTCCTCGGCCTGGTCGTTCCAGACCTTCCAGTGATCGCCCAGAACGGCAAAGCCGCCCATGCTGGTCGCGCCCAGTGAAAGCAGGCCGGCACCATAGCGGCCGGCAGTCCGGGGGCCGGCCGGCGACACGGTTGCGGCGACCGCAATTTCAAAGTGCGGGTAGGTGTACGGCCGGAGTTGGAGGCGGGCGTCTTTCAGTGTGAACCAGTCGGTCTCCATATTGACTGGTTCGTCCGAGGTCAGCAACTGTGTGATCGCGCCGAGTGACTCTTCCATGCGTATGCGTTGTGTGTCAGGTGGGATGCCCATCATATACGCGTCCGACGGCAAGGCTCCCGGACCAACGCCGAACATGGTCCGCCCGCGCGTCATATGGTCGAGCTGAACAATACGGTCGGCCAGGATCAACGGGTGGTGATAGGGCAGCGAGCTCACACCGGTGCCTAAGCGAATATGGTTCGTCCGCTGGGCTGCCGCGGCAATAAACACCTCGGGCGAGGCAATGATTTCCAAACCGGCCGAATGGTGTTCGCCGATCCAGGCTTCGTCATAGCCTAGCTCGTCCAGGCGAACGATCAGCTCCAGGTCACGCTCAATGGCGAGTGTGGGGTTCTGACCCGCGGGGTGAAACGGAGCCATAAAAATACCAAAACGTAACGGGCGTTCCATACTCTTTCCTCCAGTTCCCGAGCGTGACGGCCAGCCCCTATTGGTCAGGCTGCCGTTCCAACTCGGTGGTAACACGGGACAATCGAACAACGTAAGCAAACCATAGCGGACTCTCTGCTGGGCCTCAATGCGCGACGTGGCGTCTCAGCTTGCATTTTCCCCCTCACCCCGACCTCTCCCCCAGGGGAGAGGAAGCAGCTCTTCACGCCTCAAGCAAACCTAAAGCCTGGTAGGTCGCGCGTTCAAAGCGCTCATACACGGGAATGGCCTTGACATCAAAAAAGGGCAAAATCTGCATCATGATGACGCCGGCGACTCGCTTGGCCGGATCAATCCAATAATAGGAGTTGAAAATGCCGGCCCAACTCAGGCTGCCCGCCGAGCGTGCCTCCGGCAGCGCGCTGGTATTAATCAAAAATCCCAGGCCGTGTTTATGCACGATACCGGGGGAGAATCTCACATCGTTGGAGAGCGGCGGGACAGCGGTGGTCATGTCTCCGGCAGCGAGGTCGCCGATATGGTTCTCTGACATCAGCGCAACCGTCTCGGGCTTGAGGAGCTGCTGCCCGTTGTGACTGCCGCCCTTGAGCATCATCTGGACAAAAGCCAGATAGTCGGCCGCGGTAGAACTCAGTCCGTGTCCACCGCTCTGGTATTCGGCGTCGGGAGTCACCAATTCAATATCCGCCGGGACGAGCGTGCCGTCTTCACCACGCTGATGGACGCTGACCGTGCGGGTCTCCTGTTCCGCAGAACGTGTAAAACCGGTGTCCGTCATGCCCAGCGGCTCAAACACATTCCGGGCCAGATAGTCGCCCAGCGTTTGGCCGCTGACGGCCTCAACCAATTGACCGACCCAATCCGTGTTAATCCCGTACTCCCAGCGTTCTCCCGGATCGCCTACCAGCGGCATATGCAGAGCTGCCTTTTTGCCGCTACCAATGCCCGGTTCCCCGGTGGCTTCCTGGTATTGGCCGAGACCGGGATTCCAGATCTCATAGCCAAACCCGGCGGTATGGGTCAGAAGCTGACGGGCGGTGACGGGTCGTTTGGCCGGACGGAGTTGGGGTTGGCCGGCGGCGTCAAATCCTTCCAGCACCTCAAGCTGAGCGAGGGCAGGCAGGATTTCGCCCAGCGGCTGATCAAGGCCGAATTTCCCCTGCTCGTAGAGCTGCATGGCCGCGACCGAGGCAACCGCTTTGGTCATGGACGCGATGCGAAAGACGGTGTCCGTGGTCATGGCCGGGCCGGCATTGAGCTTGCGCGTCCCAAACGCGCCGGCGTAGACCGGCCCCGAGTCAGTGGCGACCATGGCGACCACGCCCGGAATATCTCCGGACTCTACAGCCTGATTCAAAACGGCATCAATCTGTTGCATGGCTTTCCCTTCCTTTCATTCCTGTGTGGTATCCGGTGTGACTTTGATGGCTACGGTCTTGCCCGACTCCACGCGGCTAACACGTGGCCGCGCAAAGCCCAACCAGGCAAGCCAGTATTTGTTGTTATAGGCTTCACCCATGCGTTCGACGATAGCCGCGTCCGTAAAAATCTCGGCCTTGCCGATAAACGTAGGACCGTCTTTCCCTCCGACGGCGATACGCACCGCGTTGCGACCGCTTGTAATACGCTTGGCTTTATACGAGCTTGGTGAGGCGGTGAGATAGATCACCTCATCGGCATACCAGAACCAGACCGGCGCCGCGCTGCTCCACTCGCCGCTCTTGCGTGTGGTGGAAACATAGATCTCCTTTGCCGTCTGGAGCTGCGCAATCGTATCGCTATCCAGAGCCGCTGCCGTCCGGACCATGCCTGGAATGAGTCCGGTCAGGCAGAGCATGAGTAGGATAAGCAGTGCGGAAAAGATAGACATCGTATCCTCCAGGCGAGCGTATTATTCTGCTTCGAGCGCGTCCGACAGGCGCACGAAGGCGTTAAAAAAATCTTCTTTGAATTCCTGGACAACAGCAGCGGCTGACATCTGGAGATTCATCAGTCCGACCCCCTGGCCGACCCAATAGGTTGCCAAGTCCTTGGCCCCGGCATGACCACTCTGGGAGAGTTTGTCCACTCTGCCCAGGGCAGGCTCGGTGACCAGGGATTGCAGCGGCATCGGCAGGGGCGCGGGGCTGTCCTCAGTCTCCCAGGCATCTGTCCACGGAGACCTGAGTTGACGAGAATACTTGCCCGTACGGGCTTTTGATCGCACGGTATCGCGGGATGAGGCGTGCAACATTTTTTCCTTGACGACCGGATTGGTCTCCGCCTCGCTCGTCGTCAGCCACACCGAACCCGTCCAAGCCCCCGCGGCTCCCATGGCCATACAGGCGGCCATTTGGCGACCTGTCACAATACCGCCCGCGGCTAAAATCGGGATATTGCCATACGGCTGAATGGCTGCATGAATTTCGGGAATCAGCACCAGGGTCGAGACATCGCCGCAATGGCCGCCGGCCTCTCCGCCGGCCGCAATCAGAATGTCCACCCCGGCCTGCACCTGGCGGATGGCATGCTTTTTTGCGCCAACCAGGGCGGCGACTCGCACGTCGTGTCGTTTGCCCATCTCCAGCATGATCCTGGGCGGGACGCCCAGCGCGTTGGCCACGAGTTTGATCGGATGCGAAAAGGCCACCTCCAGGGTTTCGGCCGCGCCGCTGGCCTGCATATTCTGGCTGGCACGAAAGGTCTCGTCGCGAAAGCTGTACAGCCCCTCCGCCGAGATATCGTGCTGGGCCAGAATCCCGGCTGCGAACTGAAAATATTCTTGAGGAATAGCCGCCTCGACCTTGTTGCGATTCAGTCCGCCAACACTCACCTCGGCCATCTTGTTGGGGACAATCAGATCGATGCCGTACGGCTTGCCCTCAATGTGCGCATCAATCCAGCGCAACTCTTCTTCCAGGCGGTCCGGCGGATGGGCGACCGCGCCAAACACCCCCATGCCGCCCGCCTTGGAGACCGCCACCACAACATCGCGACAGTGGGTAAACGCAATCAGGGGAAACTCAATGCCAAACATTTCGCAAATGGGAGTGTTCATGGTTACGCTCCTAGTCACGCTCCTGGTCACGCTCCTGGTCAACGAGGGCTCTGACTTCAGCCGGACTCGGGCCGCCTGGACGGAGGAGGACGATGGCGTCGTCAAACCCGGCTTGGGCAAAACGCTGGAGAATTGCTCTGGTCTGTCCCAGATCGTGATCGGCCGTCAACTGAATGGTGGAAACCATGGCTCTTCGCCCGCCGGCGGCGCGATAGCGTCCGAGGGAGTCTATGACTTGGTCGGCGGTCCGGTAGAAAGCGGAAGCAACCCAGCCGTCAAAGTCTTTTGCGGCCCGCTCTACCCCAGCGCCCCAGCTACCGAAAATGAGGGGTGGACCGCCCCTGAGCGTTTTCCACGGCGTCAGGTCACAGTATTCATTCTTCCCCTCGGCCAGCAGTCGTTTCAATTGCGCCAGGCTGGTATCGAAGGTTTTGAACCGATCCGCATAGGAGCGCTCGAAGGCGATGAAGTCCGTTTCCGTAGACCCCGCCCCAAGGCCGAGCGTGAGACGATCCCCACAGATTTGCATCAGAGAGAAAACGCGATGCGCCAGTTCGGTCGGCTGGTACAGCGGAAGCTGGAGAACCGCTGTCCCCAGTTCGACCTCCCTGGTTGCCGTTGCCGCGCTTGCCAGCGCTGTAAACGGGTCCGGCAGCATAAACCCTCGGCCCACCGCCTGAGCCACCCACAGACTGTCGAAGCCCTCTTCGGCATAGCGTTTTGCCTGCTCCGCCAGATCGGTTGGCTGGGGCTGCGATGATAAGAGACCGATGATTGCGCCGAGCCGCATGTCACTCCAACCCTATTTCTTTTCCTTCTTCTCCAGGTCGCGCAAAAACTGAATGTTCAGCTCAAGTCTTTCCCCCAGCCACAGGGCGCGGTGCGAATGGTCGGCGATATCATCGTCAGTCCGCGGGTGAATCAGGACGTTGAGACCGGAATGATTCAACATCAACCAGGGAACGAGGGTCTCAAACTGCTCCGGCTGAAAGGCGACCTGATACATGGATTGCGGATGCGGCCCCACCGGCTTGTCGCGCCAGCGGCCCATTTCGACCTCGAATTGATCGCTTATGGCTTCACGTATGCCCGCCGCAGTCGCGCGGGTGGACTCATCATAATACACATGCGCGTGGAACCCTTTGATTTCGCTCTTGTCCTGTTGCATGGGGCCTCCCTTGTGGCTGGAATGGTGTTATCGAACGCCGCGCGTATTATCGCCGGCCGGCTCTCCGGGCTGCGGCTGCATAGAAGTGATTGGGCACCGCGCCTTCCATTTCGGTGACCCAACTGAAGATTTCCTGAATGATCGGATCGTCAATACGCTCTGGTTTATTGATTGCCACACGGGCCATACGTCACCACCTGTTGATTGTTGATTGGAGCGCTACGGGTGTTTGGTCGGTCCGGCCTCCGTTCTTTAATACCCCGCTACGGACCTGTGTGCAAAGCCTTTGGATTCTGCGGGGTGAAAGCAGGCCGGGCAACCACAGGGGGTTGCCCCTACGACCTGCGTTCCCTCTCCCCTGGAGGGAGAGGGCGAGGGTGAGGGGGCCAATCGGTCAGGCGGCAGCGACGGTTTCGTAATACGGCGAGGGGAGGGTGGGGTAGACCTGGAAGACGTGGCGGAATACCTCATCCGAGCGCTTTTCCACTTCCCCCTCCGTATAGCTTTGCGGCAAACCGGTGGTATCACTCCACAGAAAGTCTTGGATGGTAACGCGCACCGCGTCGCAGGTCGCCTGCTTGTCGCGCCACTGATCGACGCGCAGTTTCTCGCCCTTCAGCGTCGCTAGCAACTCGGTGGCAACGGTCTTAATGCGCCGGATGTCGGATTTGCTCAGGTGCGGTTTCTTGAGAAGGTCAAAGACGGCCAACGACTCTTCATCAAGGCCCTCACGGGCCGCTCGGCTCTGCTCTTCATCCAACTCCTGCACCAGCTTGAGCAGCGCCTCAAAGGTCTGCTCAATCGTCACGCGGTCCTTCTCTCGGTTGTATTGGGCAACGATCTCTTCGTAGTGGCGCTGAAAATCGGTCCGCAACGGGTTCTGTTGCAATAACCGCCGCAGCCGGCTTTCTACACTGTGGCGCAGGTTCTGGACAACAGTGTTTCTGGTCGGGCTGCGCGCAAACTCGTGCTTCAACCGCTCGAAATCAATCCGGCTGATGTCATAGGGCTCCTGTTTTTCGGTCACGGCATCAGGCTGGACATCAATGGCCTCGTCCACCACTTGGTGCAGAGTGCGAATGATGGCGCTGATATCAGCCTGCTCGCGGTCCTGTTGCAGGCTCTTGTAGATAATGTTGATGGCATCGCGTTCACGGCGGTAGACATTCACGCCCGACACATTCAGGCAGGCCCGGAACTTCTTGAACACCTCCCGGCATAAGACCTCGAAGCGCTTACGGGCCTCGTCGTTCTCATTCGCCGCCTCCTTGCAGGCCACAATGGCGGCGTTACGCTCGAAGCCGGACAGTTCGATCACGTCGTCCAGTGGTGCGCCACGCTCGTTGAGAAAGGTCCGCACCAGGGCAATCGCCTCGGCCAGGTCAGCCAGCAACTCTTCCTTTGGTCTGGCCGGATCGATTGCCCCACCGTCCGGCCGGGTGCCGGCGAAGATCGCCAGTGCTTTCCGCAGGTGAGTCAGGATGCCGCAGTAATCCACGATCAGACCGTTGTTTTTCCCTTCGTTGACCCGGTTGGCGCGAGCAATGGCCTGCATCAGCGTATGGGCCTTGAGGGGTTTGTCGAGATACAGCGTGGACAGGCTCGGTACGTCGAAACCGGTCAGCCACATGGCGCACACAATGGCGATGCGGAAGGGGTGTTCCTCTTCTTTGAAGGCTTCGTCCAGCGCCATTCGCTGCATATTGCGAAAGCGTGGCTGGCTGCGCATGGATTCAGGCAGTTCCATGCCGTCCTTGATGAGGCGGCGGTGCGGGGTGATGTCCAACTCCCATTTACCGAACTTTTCTACCTCGCCCTGCTCCTCGCTCACCACTACCGCCGCGCGGGTCTCACCCATCCAGTTGATTTGCTGCGTCAGATGGCTCTCCTCTTGCTCGTCGGTAGCCGCCGACTTCTTCGTAGCCAACTCCCTGATGCGCTCTTGCCAGTAGAACTCGATCAGCCGGTGCATCCGCACGCAGGTGATTTTATCAATACACACCAGCATGGCCTTGCCCGTCTCCCAGGCCGTTGAATAATGCTGCACGAAGTCTCGGGCTACCTGGTCGAGGCGTTTATGTGCGGTAATGATGTGATAGTCGCGCTTCAGTTCCCGTTCCAGCCGCTGTGCTGTGTCGATGCCGTCGATTTCCAGTTCATCCAGCTTGTCGGCAATCCGCTCGTTCAGGTCGCCGATGGCCACGCCCAGGTTCTCGCCTCGGGCGTCGTAATAGAGCGGCACGGTAGCCTTATCCTTCACTGCTCGCTGAAAATCGTAGGTTGAGACGTAGTTGCCAAAGACCTGCCGCGTGATTTCGTCGTCCTTGAACAGTGGCGTGCCGGTGAAGCCGATATAGCTGGCGTTCGGCAGGGCATTACGCAGGTTGAGCGCCAGCGTGCCGTACTGGGTGCGGTGGGCCTCGTCGGTGATAACGATGATATCGTCGCGTGCGGTATAGTGCTCGCCCTGGCCCAGGTCCCGATTGAATTTCTGGATCAGCGAGAAGACGTATGCCTTATGCTGGGCCAACAAGTGGCGCAAATCTGCGCCGCTGGCGGCCCGGCAGGGGTCTTTGTCGTGATCCACCACCCCGCAGCCGGCAAAGGTCTTGTAAATCTGGGTGTCGAGATCGTCACGGTCGGTCAACACCAGAAAGGTGAAGTTGCCGCCGAGTTTCCGGTGTACCTTGCGGGCAAACATCACCATTGAGTAGCTTTTGCCGGCCCCCTGAGTATGCCAGAAGACACCCAGCCGACGCTGGCGTATCTCTCGTTCACGTACCGCCTCAATAGCCCGGTTGACACCGAGGAACTGGTGATTGCGGGCCAGGATTTTCTTTGGCTCGCCCGAGGACTCATCAAAGAGAATGAAATTCTCCACCAGGTCCATGAAGTTCCGCTTGTCACAGACGCCCTTGAGCAGCGTCTCCATGTCCACCACGCCGGGGTCCGCCTCGTCGAGCCGCTTCCACTCGTGGAAATGCTCCCACTTGCTGGTGATGGAACCGAGCTTGGCCTTCTCACCGTTGCCGAACAGGACAATGGCGTTGTGGTGGAACAGGTGAGGAATAGTGTCGCGGTAGTCGGAGTAGTTCCGCTCAAACGCGGTCTGAAGGTTGCGATGGATGTTCTTGCACTCGATAAACAGCAGCGGCAGTCCGTTGACAAAGCCGACAATATCGGCCCGGCGGCGATACAGGTCGCCCCGCACCCACAGCTCGCGCACGCACAGAAAGTGGTTGTTCTCCGGCTCATCAAAGTCGAACGCCCGCAGGCGTTCCCGCACCAGCTCGTCTTTGTCGTTGCGAAAGGCGACCTGCACGCCGTCACGGATAAGGGCGTATTGCTCGCGGTTGGCGGCGACCAGGGTTTGTGAGGTCACAGGAGTGGTGAGCTGGCGCACGGCCTCAGCATAGGCGGCCTCGGGCAGACCCGGATTCAGGGCTCTCAGTCGCTCGCGTAGTATACGGGTCAGCACCACCTCGCGGTCGGAGGCACGGCCCAGCAGGCTGTCCGGTCCGAAGTCTTCGTTGTTATGGGCATAGACCGACTCCCAGCCGAGCTGGTGTTCCATATAATCGGCGGTCGTTTGCTGAACGAGCGTGTCTTCGGTGTAGGCTGTTGATGTCATCGCCACTTATGCCGCCATCGTGCGGACGCCGTAGAGCGGGATGCGGGCGTCCCTGGTGACGAGAATCAGTCCTTCGGCTTGGGCCTGGGCGACCAGCATCCGGTCGAACGGGTCGCCGTGGTGCGGCGGAAGGGCGCCGGCCTGCTCTGCGTGAAAAAATGTAAGGGATAGCGGTGTAAAGCCCTGCTCTTTTATGCTCGCTTCCAGGTTGTCCGGGGCCTGAAGCTTCCCCAGCGCACGCTTGACAGCGATTTCCCAGACGCTGACAGGGCTAACGAAGACTTCGTTTTGCGCATCCTCTAAGGCTGCACGGGCGCGCTTGCTCAACTTCCGGGGTTCGGTGAGCGTCCATAAGAGGGCATGGGTGTCCAGCAGGAAACGCTCCATTATTCGTCTTCATCCGGGAATATCTTTGAGTTGTAGAACGAGTCGATAAACTCCTGGGGTGTCTCGTCAAAGTCCGGGGCAATCCAGATTTGGCCCTTCAACGCCCCGAGTTTCCGTTTGGTCTTCGGCTTGCGATACGGCTCCAGCCGCAGGTAGGGCTCACCAGCCTTGGCGATGACGATTTCCTCGCCCTCCCAGGCCAATTTGCCCAGCTTCGAGAGCTGTGACTTTGCCTCGTGCATATTTACTTTCATCAGGCTCTCCAGATAGCTAAGTTGGGCTAAGGCTATAAGGATGCTCTAGCTCCGTCAAGGTGAGAAGCGAGTCGTTTGGGTATCTTCAGCACGTCAGTGATCGATCCAGACCGCAGTATCGACAAGGATCATGTGGGGCGTTGAAGGAGACTCCTAACTTGTAGGGTACTTGCAGGGTAGCTTGTGGGGTACTTGGTCCCGACTTGGTCCCGACTTGGTCCCGACAATCTCGCCCTTATCCGTGACCCCAAGCAGGATGACGCCCCCGGAGGCATTGGCAAAGGCGCACATCTCTCGTCCAAGGTCGGACGGCATGGAACGTTTGAACTCGGATGTGAATCCTTCGCCTTGGGCAAGCAAGGCCTGGAACTCTTGCGCGTTCATGTCGGCTCGGTCCGCTGTTCGCGGAGGATGCTCAGTCCTCCATCTTATTGACGAATCACACGGACAGCATACCATACATCAATGGCGAAGATGATAATCTCTTAAAAAGGAAGCGCAAAATGTCAGAGGAATATCAGTTGCACCTCCAGATCAAGCGGCTGGAGACCGGAGAATATCTTGCAACAGCAGACGATTTCCCCGGTCTGGTGGCTCAGGGGAGGACCGTAGCCGAAGCGGTGGAAATTGCTCAGGACGTGGCGAGAAAGCTGATTGAGTCCTACCGGGAACATGGCGACCTCTTGCCAAAGGGCTTGCGCCCCATGAACAGGGCGGTCGTAGAGTTGGATGTCTCTATTGGTGTCTGATGGGGCGTCTGGCCGGTTTCACTATGAGCGATTTGAGTTTGCTGAGATGCCTTTACGCGAGTGTCGAGGCATATGGGACCCTGATAGATAGAGCTATTCAACAGCTTGGGCAGGGGAGGGTTGATCCGACCGGGCCAGATCAGAAGCAACTCGCTCAGCTCCTTATCAACGCAAGCGATCAAGGTCTGGAATCCCAGTCGCTTGACGCCTTGATGCTAGACAGCCTGCTCAGAACAAATACGGGCGAGCCTTTATCGGACTGGAAACGGCTTGGTGAGCAACTTCAGAACGGTGATGTAGACCAAGCCTACCTGAGACAACTCGAAGTGCTTGCTCAAGGATTAGAGTAAGAGCGAGTGGGGGTAGCCGTAGCCCACCTATATGTATGAGATGAGTTCTAATAATCAATTCAGACTAAAAAATGGTGATTCTAACGAAGAAGTCTTCTCCTATATGGTATTTTTAGTTTGGAGCACATGGCCTGAGTGATATTTTCCCTAATGGTATGCGTATTCATATAGTTCTGAGTTTTTAGGGATATCATCCGTTCTATGACTTTATTTCTCTTGTGAGTGGCAAATAATTTTTCAAAATATCTCTTTTCCTTGTCTTCAAAATTTTCAATTGAGTCCAACATAGCAGCGTAGCCGACCAAGTCGTAAGCTGGTGTTGATTTAGTCTTAACTATTTCCTCCACCAATCCCCTAATTTCTGGCTTATTTACAGCAGTTGCCGTTTTGTCGATGAGAGTAAGCGTTGCAATAAACATTAAAAACTGAACATCTTTGCGGATTTGTTCTATAGTAAATTCCGGGCTTCTTTGACGTACGAAGTGGGCAAAATCGTTGATCTGTTCTTCGTCAAGAAGAATGAGCTTGATTATACGAAGGCCCCCATCAGTAACGATCTCAATAATTTCCTTTATCTTACTTTTCTCTAGATTCCCGTATTTATTCCTGAGTATCTGACCAAGTATTTCGTTACTTTTAAGTATACGGTAGATTTCCTTGAAGGATTCATGGACACCTTCCTCATCGTGGTCGAAGCCTGTATCTCGACCGTCTTGTAAATCTCGCTGTTTTCGGACTTCCTGCCTCTCGTGCTCCACACTGTTATTTGAGGATACGTCCTCCGGTATGGTTTTTACGATTTCCTGGAAAGTCTTGGTTTCTTGATCATTCAGAATAGCCGGTTTGACATTATCCAGAGAAGTCAACGTTCGAAGCAAAATTTCATCTATAATATTATTATCCCTACTATGATGGATGATAAAGATTAAGGTTAGACAGTTCGTATTGACGAAACTTTTATAGGCCATTTCCTCGATGATGCCTTTGTGCGCTATGGAGTTATCCGATAAATATTTACCCAGGAAATAATAGTACATATAAGGATTTCTGAATTTTCTATTTTTAATAATGCCATAGTCTTGATTCTGTAATCTGTTGATTATCGTATCCTTGATAAGGAATTGCTTTCCGTAGATCGTCTTAAAATCGTCAAATTCATCTTCGCTAAGTGAGTGCGCTCCATCTCTCCCTTTTCTATGAATGTAAAAAGCTAGGTGACAGCTAAAATTGATGCAGGCGTTAATTTCACTGTCTTCCTCTCGTATCCCTGATTTCAACAGGTGCGCGAGTATCATCACATAATAGCAGTGACCATAAGATGTTATACCAAGATTCCGCGGCATGAATCCTTCATATGTTTGTAATATTGAGAGAATGTAAAATGGGTACCTGGGAAGGATTTTGTTGCTGAGAATTATGGAATTGATATTGTTTTCTATCTGATCAACTCTCCCGTCGGTGATTGCCTGGCTCTCGTCCGACAACTCGGACCATTTCCTGAGCAACTTCTCTTGTTTTACTTGGGTCAATGGGTTGATTTTGATATGGGTGAAATCGGCCAGATGTGGTTCGTTCATCCAGTAGGTGCTGTATACATCAGAAGAGACCGTAACAATAACATTACGGAAATGCTTCTTGGCGAACACTATATGGTCCATTGATTTTCGTTGATCAGAAAGATTGTCAAATAGAATAGTGATGTTCTCTTGCTCTCGCCATAAAGAGAAATCGCCACGAAATTGATTTCTATAAATTCCTTCATAAACCCTCTCTGTTGGGGTCTTTCTTTCTATTTCCTTCAGGTCAATCAGCAGTGCTGGCTTTTGCTGTTTAGCGAGGGTGAGGAAAATATGGCGGCAAAGAGCGGTTTTTCCACTCAGTCCCTCTCCGTCAATCAAAACATATTTTTCGTCAATTATTTGATTTGCATCTTCGAAAATCAGGGTTCTCTTTTCGCTCAAGCTGTGGATGGATGGAAATACGAATAGATCGTCTAAAGTGATGTTCTGCTTTCGTTGCGAAATAAAATCTGTGCCGGATATCTCTGATATGTATTCTTTTTTCGGAGTAAGGTTCATTCTAATATCGTTAATCACGCTCTTTATGCCTTCATAAATTTGTTGCCAAGCTATATCTCTGTCATTGAACTGAGTGACTGGCTTTCCATCCTGCGGTAGGACCAGAAATTCTCTCATGTCATCAAAATCTCTCCAGCTACATTGCCTGATAATGATAGGGATGATTCTTGCTTTCCCATCTTGGGACAGTTGTTTTGCATAACTCCACTCTTTTTTACATTCTTCTGAAGCAAGAAAATTTCGGCTAATTAAAAACGTAAAAATATCTGACTCTTCCATGTTCCGATTTATCGTATCGTCTATACGCTGACCGGGGAGTATGCATCCATCGCTCCATTGTTTAAGGCCATCATCTTCCAGCAGTTTTAGAGTGCTTTCCATCGTTTCCTTGAAACTGGAATCCTTATGGCAATAGCTATAAAATAGCCTCATTGGAAATAATGAATCTTTCCTCATCTCTTTCCCCCTATATCCACCGAAATCGTTTATAGCGTGGAGGCTATGGGAATATTTCTCTAGGGTCTACTACTATTAGACTTCCGGCACCGTCCCCACTCATCAGCCGTGGCAACAACAACTCGCGAGCTTGAGCGAGTTTCCGTGTTTCATGCGAGAGCGCGTCAATCTGTCGTATCATCGGAGTGACATGGTTCGAGAACATCCGAATGACGGATTCGTCTGGAACTAGGAAGGGAATCTGTCTGAAGGTGTCGCGGATAATGGCGTCGAAGACAGACCCGACAGCCCGACTACGGAACTGCTCAACGCCTTCAACGAGCGCAAAGTAGAGAAAATGCTGGTTGAGGGGTGGTTGAGCAATTAGCGCGTAGCATGTCTGATTCATAGCCATGTCGGTCTGCGCGAGCGTTAGTTTGCCAACGGTGCCGCGTGCGGTGATGAAGAGCGTGTCCTTGGGATACAATCTGCTGCTACAGTTGCGGAGACCGTCTTCCGTTAGGGTCCTTTCGGTGCTGAACGTGTAGAGACAATCAGTTGCATCCTTTGGGGTGAAGAAGGGAATATCGTCCCCCCAGTAGCTGGGTACGCTTGTCTTGGGGGTGCCTCCGCTAAGGACATCCATCACTTCAAATGCAGTCCTCCTCTCCCACCCCTCCGGCACCCCATCTTTAACCCTGACGTGCTCATACCCAGGGAACCGAAGCCGCACGAACCACTCCTTGTACAGCAGCCGCGCCGCCTGCTCCAGCAATTGAATCCGTCGCCGGTTGTTTTCAATCAGGGTGTCGTAGGCGGAGATTATTTCTGAAACCCGCTTTTGAGTCGGCAAGGGTGGGAAGGGAAAACCAATTTCGGCGATCCTATAAAGCGCTAGCTTCGGTTGAGAGGTCCCGCCTGTAAGGTTTGCAATCTGCCCTTGGCCAACCGATCCGCGCAAAAAGCACATCAGGTATCTATGGTCAACTTCATCCGAGAAGTTAGTGATTTTGGCTGCGTTCTCTGTAAGGCTTGCCCCCGATAGGTCTTCAGGCACGATGCCAACACGACCAATTGTCCCTGCGATACTGATGTAAACATCGCCTGCTTGAATCGTGTAGCGTTTTATCGCCTCAAATGTTTCTTCGTCGATGTACTTGAGATTTGAACGGTCAATACCATCATCGGCAAAGTCCACAACACGGAGATACGGATGAGCAGTTGGCCCGTCTAGTACAGATTTGCCTTTGGGTAGTCTCTTTCCTCCTTTTACCGTTGCAATCTCACCGATTTTCTTCACACTGATACTCATCCGCCCAATTCCTCAACCTTCATGCTCGGATGTATCCTTCAACAAATCCCCGTACATTTCCGGGTCCGGCTCAATTTCCACGACTTTTCCATCCCGCATGACCACAACGCCGGTGCCGGCCTGGTGGGCGATGAGGTGGGCGCGTCTGGCGGCACGCATGAGGGCGGCTGTCACGCCTTCCGTGTCTGTGTCGTTCGGATTTGGAGGCGTTTTTTCAGGGGGTTCTTTTATCATTGTCTTTCTTCTCCAGCAGGACCGGCGTTGTTCCGCTGTTGTTATACCACAACCAATCGTCAACACAGGGCCGGTATATTGTCTTGAAGTTACGGAGACAGGGAAGCGTCTTCTCGAACTTTTTTGGGATGGAGAGGCGAATGCGCTGGGGTTGAGTGGCCTGCGCTGACGCGCTAAACGTGGGGCCACTACGAAGGAGGGCGGAAGAATGACGACATTTCAGGTTGGACAATATGTCAATGTCTTGTGCGATATTCACCCAGGCGCGTTTCCTGGTGAATACTTAGTCACGCTTGAAACACACGATGGTGCGTCTTCAGGATTTGTCCGTGCCGAATATGTCACTCTCTCACAGACCGGTGAGGCCCAAGGTTCCATTCAAGGTATCGTCAGAGCGATAGAAGGCGACACCATTACTGTCCAACTTCCCGGTTCGTTTTTTACCACCGCTATGGGCTTAACGACGTTTCCCGCAAGTTGGGCCAATGAACACGTGACGGTGGCAGCCTAATTCCGGTTGCGCTATGGTACTCTCACAACCCGATATCCAAAAAGCGGTTGAAGATGGACACATTTCCTTCTCTCCTGCCTTGGAAGACAACCAGTGGGGTGAAGCCTCTGTTGATTTACGCCTCGGGTTCAGTTTTACCGTTTTACGGAATGATCTGACCGGCGTAAAAGTTTCGGTTGCTAATGGCTTACGGACACTTGGCGTCGGCGATTTCTGGCGAACAAAAGAATTGCAAGAGAAAGATGACTTGGGCAAAGCTGAGACGTACACTGTTGATCCTGGGGAATTCGTCTTAGCGATGACTCACGAGCGAGTCACCGTACCCCGCAATATGATTGCACTGATTGAGGGACGGAGCACTTATGCGCGTGTCGGCTTGAGTATGCATCAGACAGCGCCGTGGATTCAGCCGGGATGGGACGGACAAATCATTCTGGAGATCATGAATAATGGTCCGCTACAAATAGAGTTGACCCCCCTCAAGGATCGGCCGTGCCAGCTCACATTCTTTACTCTGAGTTCTCCTCTACCTGAGGATATGGCATACGGAGCACGCAAAACCGACGTGTATCAAGGGCAGACTCATCCTCTCAGACATGAGAGAAAGTAATTGCCCTCTCATACCCTACTACACCGTTTCAGAATGAGAGCTGAAAACAATACCGGCTCGCCCATTTCATACTTTGGCCTTCCATCTTCACACCTCTGGCCCGGCGATGATAATGACTTTTTTATCCGGCATTCATTGGTCCCCACTTCGTTCCCACGAAGCCCGAAGATCGCGTTGAAATGTCACCGGATCATCAATCTCACGGAAGGCCTGAATCTTGCCGACAAGGTCTGACAGGAAATCGGCGCTTTCTGTTTTCTCTTGTTCCTGTTCTTGCAGATACACGGCAACACGCGCTTTGCGTCCAAATGCCTCACGAAAGTCCGGCGGGAGTTTGCCATCTGTAGCGATGACTATTTCCTTCTCGATCAATTTCATAGTTCCTCCCTTATCGTATTGCTCAACAACTCCCCATACATTTCCGGGTCCGGCTCAATTTCCACAACTTTTCCATCCCGCATGACCACAACGCCGGTGCCGGCCTGGTGGGCGATGAGGTGGGCGCGTTGAGCGGCGCGGAAAAGAGCGGCTGGAGCTGCCTGCATGTCGGGGTCGGCCAATTTAGATATCGGGACTTTGTACTTGCTCTTTTTCATTGGCTGTCATTTCCCTGCTGCTTGGAATAAATAATCATTCCGAAGGTGTCTATGTGTCGCTTGAGAAGGGCGGAGTTTATGCGTTCGTAGGCTTTGAGGTCGCAGGTTTGTGGAATGTCGAGGTCTTCCAGGTCAAGGGCGAGTCGTCCGAGTCGGCTGTCGTCCACAATGCCGCGTGTGGCCAGGTCAATGTCGGAATACGCCTTGGCCTTGCCGGTCGCGCGTGAGCCGAAAAGCCTCACCTCTGTCAGTTCGGGATAGGTGGCGAAGATGCGGCTGAGCTTTGCCATAACTGTCGGAGGAAGGTCCGGCGCGCTCATGGGTCCATCGCCTCCAGGTTCAGGCGTTCGTGGAGTTCTCCAAGAATTGTGAGGTAGCGGCGCTGGATTCTGTCAATGACGATATCGAATGTGGCAGAGTCATAAGTGTGTGACATGAGATTGCGGTCGGTCAGCATATCGACCCACGTATCGCCGTCCTGAATGAGGTTGGACTGAAAAGCCTGACGGATGACCTGCCGGGGAGTCACTGTCGGGAGGGAAACGCCATCGTACTCCAGACGATCCTTGAGGAGATTCCACGCCAACTCAAAGGTATATTCAAAGCGCTGTATAACACCCTCGCGCTCCAGTTGGTTCAGCGTGCTGGCTTCCTCTTTGAGCGCTTCGCCCAGTAGGCTGAAAGCGCGGGAAAAGTTCCTGAATCGGTAGTGCCAGCGCACCTCTTCCGTCATTGCATTTCTCCCGGCGTCGTTCCTATGCCGTATAGTCTCTTCTCGATTGCCAAGTATTAGAGCAAATAATGCTGCTGTGCAGCCACCCGTTCGTCCTGAGCGTAGCAAAGCGAAGTCGAAGGACTGGATGCCGGATCAAGTCCGGCATGACGAGGACGTCCTGGCACAGCTACAACTCATCGTGAAACGCTCCAGTCCCCTTATGCTAATACCTTCCATGCTGGCATTATATCCCCAACGCCTCGAAATTCTTCTTGATGGTTGCGGCCAGACTGACGGCCTCGGCGTTGAGGGTGTCCAACTCGGTGTGAATCTCGCGCAGGGCTTGCCTGAAGTCGAAATCCTCGTCTTCTTCTTCGGGGGCGACGCCGACGTAACGGCCGGGGGTCAGGCTCCAGTCGTTGGCTTCGATCTCGGCCCGGTCCACCAGCTTGACCAGCCCGTCTACGTCGTACAGCTCGGCATTGGGGAAACGCTCGGTCAGCCAGTGGGCCTGCCGCCAGAAATAGCGTACCTGCTGGAGCTGTTCGACTGCGCGCTGGCGCGCATCGTCCACGGCCTTGCGGGCGCGGCTGAGGGCACGGCGCGACTTGGCGTCAGCCGCGTTCTCGCACGCTTCGCTCAGACGGGAGGCCAGCTTGTATATCAGGGCGGTCTGCCGGGCCAGGTCACGGCTGAATTCGGCCAGCGGGGCGAGGCGTTCGACACTGAGTTGGGGGGTGCTGGCGTGTGGTTCTTCACACGCCAATTCTTCGCTGGTGCGTTGAAACGCCTGGGCGTCGGTTTGAAACGTCGCCAGCGCTGCGTTCAGTTCTTTCTGAAGGTGGGTGAGGGCGGCGTCATCGGTCAGGGTGGTAAGGCAAGGATGCAGGGCCTCGTTCAGTGCGTCGAGCGTAGCGGCGAAGTCGGGCAGGGCTGGTGGTGTTTGGCCGTTTTCGGCTTGGGGGTTGAAACAGGCGGCGACATGGTCACGGGTGCGGCGGCAGTAGTCGGATACCAGGGCGAGAAACTTGTCGGTCTGGCCGCGATACAGCCAGACAATGGCCAGGAGGTTTTGCTGCTGCTCGGGGCTGAAGTCGTATATCTTGCGCGTGACCTTGCGGTAGACATTGCGGGCGTCGATCATCAGCACCTTGTCTCGGTGTTCCTGGGGCTTGGCGCGGTTCAGAAACCATAATTCGCAAGGGACGGTGCGGGTGTAGAAGAAGTTGGAGCGGATGGCGATCATGATGTCCACGTCGCCGGTCTCGACCAGCTTCCGGCGGACCTTGGCCTCACCGCCGCCGGCGCTTGACGCCTGCGAAGACATGACAAAGCCGGCCCGGCCCGTCTCGTTCAGATAGCCGTAGAAATAGCTGATCCAGACATAATTACCGTTGGAGACCTTGTCCTTCTTGTTCACACCGGGCAGGCCGAAGGGCAGGCGCGGGTCCTTCTCGATCTTGTCGGCGTCGATCTCGTCCACGTTGAAGGGCGGATTGGCCATGACGTAATCGGCCTTGCCGGCCAGTTCGTGCGGGTCTTGGTAATAGGTTATGGCCCGCTGAACGTTCCCTTCGAGGCCGTGGACGGCCAGATTCATCTTGGCCAGCCGGATGGTGGTGGTGTTCTTCTCCAGGCCACGGAAGGTAAGCTGCTCGGTAGGGCTTTGGCCGTGCTCTTCGACGGTACGCGCGCTCTGTACGAACATGCCGCCCGAGCCGCAGGCCGGGTCGAGCACGGTGCCGCGCTGGGGGTCGAGCACATGGGCGATGAGCGAGACCAGTGAGACCGGCGTGAAGAACTCTCCGTTGTCATGGGCCTTCTGGTCGGCGAACTGGGTCAGAAAATACTCGTAGATACGACCAAAGACATCGCCGGACACTCGCTTCAGTTCGTCCGGGTTGAGGAGGCGCAGGATATCTCCGAGGGTGGCGTTGTCCAACTTCTGATACTCGTTCTTGGGCAGGACGCCGCGCAGGCTTTTGTAGTTCGACTCAATGGAGTCCATCGCGTCCATGATGGCCTTGGCGTGGTCCGCGCCGTCGGGCAGAGCCACGAGATGATCGAACTGCGCCTCATGGTTCAGGAAAATAGCGCTCCGCCGGGAGAAATCTTCCTTGGTCAGCGCCCGCCGCTTGCCGCCCCGGCTCGGCAGGGTGGGTTCGATCTCCTCCCTGACCGTGAGATAGCGGCTGTAGGCGTGACGCAGGAATACCAGCCCCATCACGGGCAGGAAGTATTCGTTGCTGGCGTACTCGGAGTTGGCGCGCAGGGTGTCGGCTGCGCTCCAAAGCCGGCGTTCGATGGCTTCGAGGTGTTCGAGTTGGGACATGAGCGCTGTTTACAGCGGATGCTGGGACAGGAACTCCTTGAAAACACCGAGAAACGGCTCTCGGGCCGAGGACACAAAGCCGTGTCCGGCGTTGTCGAAGATGGCCAGTTGAGCATTCGGAATCTCTCGGGCCAGGATCTCCGAATTGGCAGCCGGGATCAGCACGTCATCACGCCCGGTGGAGACCAGGGTGGGGGCGGTGATCTCCTTGAGTTGCCGGTATACGCGGAGGGTCATGGTCGCATCTAAGTGACGCTTGTAAGCAAAGAAAGGCGTGGCATGTTCCAGGACGCGACGCATGGTGGCTTCGAGTTCATCCCGGTGGGCGGCGATATATTCTTGGGAGTAGGACAACTTCCAACCCTCCCGAACGGCTTCTTCCGGTGTCTGTCCGGCGCGGCCTTTGAGCGCCTCCATGGATTCCGGTGGGGCCGGGACGGAATGCTTGCCGCCTGGGGTGGTACAGCCCAGGGTCAGACTCGCGATGTGTTGCTGGTGGTGAATGCCGATTTCCTGGGCAATCATGCCTCCCATCGAAATACCGAAAATGTGTGTGCGCGGAATGTCGAGCGCACTGAGCAGGCCCACGGCATCACTCGCAAACAGCGCAATGGAATACGGCTCGTCCGGTTTATCCGACTGACCGGTGCCGCGATTATCATAGGTAATGACCTGATAGTCGTCGGCCATGCGCTCAACAAACTCACGATCCCAGGCCGCCGCTGGCCCGCCCAGCCCCATAATAAGCAACAGCGGTTGACCCTGACCCTGAACCGTATAATGCAGATTGATCCCGTTCACTTGTGCGTATGACATACTCTTCCTCCTTTGTGTGAACGTCTTATCCAGTTGCAGGGAGAAGCGCAAACCAGGAAGAGGACGCTATTTACCGATTCGTGCGGTTTGGTATAGGTCCATAGTATATGCAAACGGCTGTCTCCGAGCTTCCCGCTGTCCGTCAGACGGTGAAGGATCTGTCCCATATATCGACACTACGAGTTGTCTACCATCTGGCTGAAGTCTGGGCCGTGATTGGACTGGCGATCTGGCTGAGCGGCTGGGTGTTGCCTCCGTTGACGGGCATCTGGGGAGCGTGTGTCTACATCGGCGCGGTCGTTGTGATTGCCGCGCGGCAGCACGCCCTGATGGTCCTGGTGCACGAGGCGATTCATAAACGGGTCTCACGCACGGGATGGATCAACGATGCCTTGACCCGGGTGACCGCGGCGTTTCCGGTCTTTATCTCGCTCTCGAAATGGCGCTTCATCCACCTCTATCATCACCAGTATACGCAGACCAAAGACGACCCGGACCGGGCCATTTATGCCCGCTATCCCCTTGGCAGCCGACCGTTCTGGCGTCTGCTGGTCCGAGACGTATATGGTCTGAACGTCATCTCGACGCTGAAGTATTTTATTGATCTGCCCTTCGTGACGCGAAGCTTTAACCGGAAATTTTTGGGTGAGGAGCGCGCCAGCCGCTATCGGCAGGTTGCTGATATGGGGCTGTTCACGGCGTTTTGGGGGGTGGTGTTAAGCGGTGGTTCTCTCCTGTGTGGTTTGGACTTTGGGCGATACCTGGTGTTGTACTGGCTCGTACCGTATTGCACGGTGACCCAGGTCTTCTTTCGCATCCGGGGAGCGATTGAGCACGGTAATGTGCCCGATCCTGAAAACGCCTATCAACAGACGCGGACCTATTTCATGCCCGCAATCTTACGTTTTTTCTTTGCGCCCAAGCAGGTGAACTACCACCTGGAGCACCACCTGTATCCGTCCGTGCCCTTCTATAATCTCCCCCGGCTGCACGCCGTTCTCAGTCGGGCAGTCTATCCTGCCGAGTCCGGCTATTGCGAGCCATTCTCCACCGGTCTCAAAAAACTGATCTACGGATAAGAGGGGGAGACAGGCCCTCGACAAAAAAACAGGGCAGCCATACGGCTGCCCTATGTCTCTGCGGCTGTTTACATTTTTCTACAGATCGTACGCCCGGGCCGCGTTATCGCCCAGGATGTTCTGCCGGTCGGGTGGCGGGAGTTCCTTAATTCCATCCTGTAAGGTGTTGAGGGCATCCGGGAAGCCGTCAAAATGGGGGAAGTCGGTTGACCAGAAGAACTTGTCCGATCCCCAGCGAGCGGCTGCCGGCGAGATCATGCTTTCGTCCACATCGCAGCCGACCCAGACCTGACGGCGAAAATACTCGCTCGGTGGGCGCTTGCAGGCCGTCATGAAGCCGCTGTGGTTCCATTTACTATCCATCCGTTCGATAAAATGCGGCACCCAGCCGGCCCCAACTTCCAGCACCAGCAGTTTGAGGTTCGGAAAGCGTTCCAGGGTGCCACCCTCAAACATGCTGACAAAGGAAGCCTGGATATCAAAGCCCAGCGTGACCGACAGGAAATAGAAAGGCGAACCGTGAAAGGTGGTATGGTCATACCAGGAACTGCCGTGAAAGTCCGGCCGTGCAATCACGTGCAGGCCGACCGGCATCTGGATATCCTGGGCGACGGCCCAGAACGGATCGTAGGTCGTATCGCCATAGGCTCTCCCGTTTGCCGGGTATGGGGTGAGCATGACGGCTTTCAAGCCTAATTTTGCTGCGCGTTTCAACTCAACAATGGCGGCCTCGGGGTCCATGAGGGAGATGTGAGCCACCCCGTATAAGCGGTTGGGGTAGTGGCTGCAGAAATCGGCGATCCAGTCATTGTATACGCGGTTATAGGCCAGGGCGAGACCGGGGTCGTTGACCTCGCCTTCCCACAGCAGGCCGATGGTGGGAAAGAGTACGGCCGCGTCAATACCATCAGCGTCCAACTGCTTGATCCGCTCATGTGGGTCGTAGGCCCCCTTGGGACCATCCATATAAAGCTGGTCTTTGGAGAAGGCGAGCTCGCCGGGCTTGCCGAAACCGGAGGCTACGCCCATCCCCCTGATGGTCGGAGAAATCTTGCCGTCAATGACCAGCGACTCCCAGCCTTCCTCATCTTTGACAAGGTGCAAGGCGCGCTCTTTGTATTTGGACTCCAGGTTCTCCTTCCATAAATTGGGCGGCTCTAAAATATGGCCGTCGGCATCAATAATTCGTCCGAGTTGCATTGCGCGTCCCTCCTTGCACATACGTAAGCTTTGCTCTGCTTCTAGCCCAGTTTATTCTGGATTACAAACCGCTACGCGCTTTTTATGGAGGATATGCTTTTCGTGGAGGGTGGGGCGTCGGCTCGATTCCAGCCGTAGAAAAGGGAAGGACTACCCCCGCCGGGAATCGAACCCAGACCCCAGGTTCCGGAGACCTGTGTGATATCCATTTCACCACGGGGGCACGGCCGGTACAGTATCACATACCAGCAGAGAAGCAATTATGGGGAAGCCGGCTCCGTGCGCAAGGCAGGGAACGCGGCAGGCAGGTGTGTTCAGCGGTGAGTACAATGGCTGAGGGGAGAGGCTACTGGTTCTCTCTCTCAATCGTCAACACGGCGTCTTCGTCATACAGTCGGTTGCCGAGATATAGCTCAGGGTAGCGAGCCTGCGTCTCCAGACTCTCGTCTACACCACTTGCGGTTGCGTCCGCGTCGTTCTCGGTGTCGCTGCCGGCCGCCAGATTGCCTCCGTACAGCTCGGGGTAGCGCATCCGGAGTTCCAGACTCTCATCTATGCTGTCGGGTGTATTCTCCGCTTCTTCTTCGTCGCTGTTTTCCAATCCGAATCCTTCGCCAAAGAGCGAACCTGACGAGTCCGGGTCAATGGAATAGAGGGACTGAGACAGTCCGTTCGACGCAAAGAAGAGCAGCAGAGCAAGCGCACTGACCAGTGTCTTCATGTCAGAATCCTCCATATGATGTTTGGTTCAGGCTGATAGGCGACACGCACGGCGGATACCCGAGCCGAGGATGTCTCGACCGCGGACGCTGGGGGCGCGTGAACCAGCAGGCAGCCTCTCAGCCGGACATGCACCTTTTTCCCAGCGCCATAGCCTTTAACAATAACGCGCTGGCCGGACTGAAGTTGTTGGATACGCTGGATCTGGGATTGATGAAGGAGACACTCAACGCCACTCAGGCGCGACGGGTCTCCCTGTAAAATAAGGGCGACTTGTCCCGAATCATCTTGCTCAATACGCGTGACTTGTCCCGACACCTGGATGACCTTATCTCGATACTTTTTATCCGCGACCACACGGTCGGCGTAAAAGGTCTGGTAGAGGAAGGTGGCTGAGGTTCTGAACTCGGGTTTCTGTTCTGGCTCCACAGGTGGCTGGTCCGTCGTGCGGAAAAACAGGATGACGATGAGGCACAGGATGGGAATCGCTATAAATCGCATACGCCTTACTCGGACTCCTCAAAATTAGGACATTCCTGCCGGTCGGGTCAAGAGAGGCGGGAGCGGCGGAGGTGAGAGGCGTCCCGAGACAGGTAGAATGGCGCGTTAGCCGACCGGCTCTGACCCTGCCACGAGCGTTTCAACGTCTTGGAGAAGCTGGGCTATCGATTCCGTGTCATCGCCCCGATAATAGCCGCGGATGCGTCGCTGCCGGTCAATCAGCACGAAACGGTTGCTGTGCACGATGGGCTCGTGGGTCGTCAGGCGGGGATCGTTCGGTGCGAGGACTTCCACGCCAAGCCGAAAGCCGTTGCGGATTAAGGCATACATGGCGGAGCGTTCACCGGTCAGGAAGAGCCAGCGCTGGTCGTCCGCGCGGTAGCGCCGCGCATAGACTTGCAGCACCTCGGGCGTATCTCGCTCCGGATCGACACTAAAGGAAATAAAGCGGACCGGTTTGGTGCGCAGGGTCGTGTGCAAGTGGGCCATCCGCTGGCTGAGGAGTGGGCACCTGCCTGGACAGTGGGTGAAGATGAAGTTGGCGACCCAGACGGACCCGGTCAGGTCGGAGTGACCAAAGGGCTGGTGCGTTCGCTCGGTCAGCGAAAAGGTGGGGACTATTCCCAGGATGGGAAGCCGCCCGGGCGGGGTCGGCCTAGCGGCGTCTGAGAAGAGAGAGAAAATGCCGTAGCCGACAACAAAGGTAAGAACAAGACCAAGCGCGCCCCAGATAAGGCGTTGTGAGGTGGGTTCTGGGGGGGCGCTTGAAAGTCTGTCAGGCACAACAGACTAATGGTCAGCCGTTTCGCTCATCGCGGTCGGCTCGACTGGCGTATACGTCCTGGTGGTTGAGGTCAGGTCCGGCAGGAGCATGATGATCAAAAAGACACAAATGACCATGGGTGTCAGGGCAATCACGCTGAGCGTGGTGCGCTCAAAGCGCAGATGCATGAAATACAGCGCGACGAGGAGCGCCTTGGCAACCGCGAGGATGACAAGCAGAGAGCCAGCCGTGAGTTTGGCGGAGACCAGGGGGGGCACCATGAGTTCGAGAATAGTCAAAATGGTGAGGATCACCATAATGGCGAAATAATTCGGTTCGACGTGGTCAGCATGTGCGGCAGCTTCGTTTGCCATCATGTCTCCCTCTACAGCAGGTATACAAAAGTAAAGACCAAGATCCAGACCAGGTCCACGAAGTGCCAGTAGAGGCCGACAATTTCCACCGGGCTGGAGTTTTCGCCTAAGAACCTCCCATTCATGCCGGTGAAGAGCACGCAGGTCAGATACACCACGCCGCCGAAGACATGGCAGCCGTGAAAGCCGGTCAGAATATAGAAGGTCGTGCCAAACAGCGGCGCGCCCCACGGGTTGCCGCTCATGGTCATGCCGACATGGGTCAAATGTGTCCACTCGTAGGCCTGCAGCCCTAAAAATACGGTCCCGACAATAATGGTCAGTAAGAGATATTTGCGGAAGTTCGGCAGGTCACTGTGCTTTGCCGCGGACAAGGCTTTGACCATGGTGAAGCTGCTGACAATGAGCAAAAAGGTCATGAACGCGGTGAGCTCGATACCCAGGGCTTCGAGTGGATTGGGCCAGTCCGGACTGCTGGCGCGCATGGCTCCATATCCAGCTAACAGGCCACCAAAAGACATGGCATCACCCGCCAGAAAGACCCACATACCGAGTTTGCCCCAACTCTCCGGGGTGACGGGTGACTCTGCCGGCTGCTTGACTGCTGAGTGGGCGTGAGAATCAACAACGGCTTCGCTCAAGGTTGCTCCTCCTCTGGGGTCGTCACTTCCCGAAGGGATGGTAACGCTCCCTGTGCTCGATGCGAACGATTCGTCTTCCAGTAGCGGTAAAAAATCCAGCCGCCGATGGAGCCAAAGACGACGAAGGGCATAGTCATCATGAAAAAAGCGCTGCGTAACATGCCTTGCGTCACCTGCTCATTCGCGCCGGATAAGAGAGTCTGACACATTGCGCAGCCTTGCGCTAGGGCCTCCTGGGGTGCTCCACCAGTGCTATATGCTGCCAAAAAAGTCAGCGCTGAAACACCGAACAGGCGAGAGATAAAAGAGGGAAATCGAGTGCGCATACGTCCCGTTTAATTCAAATACACCAGCGGGAAAAGGACCACCCAGACCGCGCCAACGTAATACCAATACATGCTACATATTTCGACCCCGATAGCGTGCTGTTGAGAGAATTTGCCGAGTCTGGCTTGAAACAGCACGACACCGAGCCACAGGACGGCGGCCAGGACATGCAGGCCGTGGCAGCCGATCAGGGTATAAAAGGTGGCGCCATACATGCCGGCTGAAATAGTGAGTCCGTCGTGGACCAGCTGCACCCACTCAAAGCCTTGCACTCCAAGAAAAATACTCCCCAGGAGAGCCGTAATCGCGAGCCAGCGCACAAACGGCTGCTGTTGGTCGGCTTGAATGCAGCGCATTGCCCTCCACATCGTGTAACAACTGAACAGCAGAAAGCCGGTATTCACCCAGGTGATGCCTACGGGCAGGTATAAATGGCCTGACGGCCAAACCGGACTCCCAAAACGAAAGACCACGTAGGCGCCAATCAACCCGGCAAAGAACATGGTCTCTGCCCCAATGAGCATCAGCATGCCCATGCGGGCATTACTGACCGGTGGTCGGGGGATGCTGGGCGGAGGTGGGCCGCCGCCATGGCCGGGGACAGCCACCAGAGTTTCTGGGGTGTCGTGGGTCGGTGGTTGAGAAGCCGGAAGTCCGGCTGCGAGGACTGATCCGCGTGGCATAGACACTGCCTCTCTCAGGCACAGGCTACGCAAAGATAATGAAACACGTCGTTGCAGCAATATACAGCACAATAAAAAACGCGAGTTTCTTGCCGAGTGAAGAATTCACTTCCTGTCGCTCGGCACGTGTCACTAAGGGCATGGGCGTCTCTCGTTCTTCGATAATACTGATCCTTACAGAGGTAACTTATCGAGAGCCATGGCTGTCAGCAAGACCGGCAAATAGACGAGTGAAACAAACATGAGTTGACGGGCGGAGGCACGCGAACGGGTGCGCGCCAGACGAATGCCGTACCACAGAAATAGGCAGCCCAGCCCAAACGCAATGATAAAATAGCGCGGGCCGGTCATGCCGACCAAAGTCGGGAGAAGGCCCACCGCTAATAAGGCCAGACAGTTGAGCACGACCTGCCGACCCGTACTTTTCCCATCCGGCTCAATCACGGGTAAAAGCTGGAAGCCGGCCCGGGTATAATCCTCCCGATACAGCCACGCAATAGCGAGCGAGTGGGGCATCTGCCACAAAAACATAATGGTGAATAAAATCCCGGCTTCGATTCCCAGCGTTTCATTGACGGCGGCCCAGCCAATGACCGGGGGAAGGGCACCAGGAACGGCACCCACAACGCCGCACAAGGAGGTCTTCTTCTTCAGCGGAGTGTAGGCGAACAAGTAGCTAATGGTGATAAAGGCGGTGACCAAGGCACTCAACGGATTGACCAGCAGCAGGAGGTAGAGGAGGCCGATCATCGTGAGCGCGGCACCAAAGACTAGGGCCTCCAGAGGTTGCAGCCTGCCATCAGGCAACGGACGTGTCCTGGTCCGCTCCATCAAGGCGTCAGCTTCACATTCCATGAGTTGATTGAGCGCCAGGGTGCCGCCGCCAGCCAAGGCCGTCCCAATCAGCGTATGCAAGAGCAGTGTATAGTCAAGGACGAGCCAGGAGCCCAGATAAAACCCCACGGTTGTGGTGACCAGGATCATACTGACCAAGCGCGGCTTGGTCAGCTCGACAAAGGCGGCCAGCCGCCGTAGGCGTGGCAGGTCGAAGACGACTGTCTGTGTTCGCTGTATCATACGGTGACCCGCTCCGAAAAAATATGTGACGCTGCCTCCTGAGGGCTGCGTCCGGTACGATAGGCCCACAGGGTGAACCGGACACTGGTGACCAGCATGAATGCTCCGACGATGACGTGACTGGTTGCGAGAAGAACCGCTTGAGGCGTCAAGGGACCATGTGGAGCCACATATTTTATGACGTAGGTAAAGAGGCCAAGTCCGACCTGAAGGAGAAGAAGGCGACGTAAGATGACGCCTGAGCGTAGCAAGGGACGCTGGGTGGCGTGATAGTGCTGGACATGATCAACCAGGAGAAAGATTGCGATGAAGACCGCAACCGCTCCCAGGATATGGAGACTCAGGCCAGTCCCGGTATGGCGGAAGAGCGCTCCCAGGATCAACTGGGCGTAGATCAGGCCGACCGTGAGCAGGCCGAGCTGCTGCGCTTTTTTCGTATCGCCTGCGGGCGACCCCGATTGGCTTGCTCGCCACTCCGCAGAAGTAAACAGGCTGATACTGACAATGAGCGCAAAAAACGCCTGTGCCAGGCAGGCATGAATGATGGCGATTTTTTGCTCAATCAGCACCACGCGCAGTCCCCCCAGGACACCTTGAACGGTAACTGCGACCAAGGCAATAAGGCCCAATCGGCGCAGCCACTGCCGTTGCTCTGTGAACCAGAGGACGATTGCCAGGACAATCGTAAGCAAGCCAACCACCGAGCCCAGCAGGCGATGACTATGTTCGTAGAAGATCCCGCCCACCATCTTTGACCACGGGTATAAGAACATATTATAACCAAAGGTTGTCGGCCAATCGGGCACCACCATACCGACCTCGAGGCTGGTGACCAGACCACCCAAAAACAGCAGCGGGAGGGTCATCGCTGCCGTCAGAACGGCAATCCGATGAGGCCAAGCAGAGTCGTGATCAAGAGCAGCCAAGACAGTCTCCTGTACGAAACCGGTCAAGGGTGTGAGGCTGGTCGCTCAAGCCCGGCTGTTCTCCCGAGTGCGGCAGAAACGGCCGGGCAGGTAGTAGGGAGCCTGACGCATAGCCTCACACTGCGTTAGTGTGAGGCCGTGACAGCTTCGGGGCCGAGCTTTCGGTCCTGAGGCAACCAGTCTTCTTTGACCAGCGGCGAACTGTATTCATACGGACCGCGATAGACCGTGGGTGTTGTCTCGAAGTTGCCGTGGCCCGGAGGAGAGGGGGCGGTCCATTCGAGGGTGTTGGCTTCCCACGGATTCTTGTCCGCTTTCTTCCCGGCAATCAGGCTCCAGATAAAGTTTGCGAAAAAGATAAGCTGCGAAAGGCCCAGACAGAAGGCACTCATGGTGATGAACACATTCCACCACTGCAGGTCGTGCAGGAATTCATACTGCAGGGGGTTATAGATGCGCCGCATGTGGCCGCCCACACCCAGGAAGTGCATGGGGAAAAAGGCAAGGTTGAAGAAGATATAGGTCAGGGCAAAATGTACTTTGCCCAGGGTTTCGTTCATCATCCGGCCAAATATTTTGGGGAACCAATAGTACAGGGCGGCAAACATGCCAAAGATGATACCGGCCACCACATAGTGGAAGTGGGCCACGATAAAATAAGTATCGTGGATAAAGATATCGACCGGCGTGGAGGCCATGTAAATGCCGCTTAAGCCGCCAATGACAAAGTTGGAAACAAAGCCCAGGGCGAAGAGCATCGGACTGGTGAAACGGATATTGCCGCCCCAGAGGGTCCCCAGCCAGTTAAACGTCTTAATAGCGGAGGGCACGGCAATGACCATCGTGGTCAGCATAAAGGCGGTCCCCAGGACGGGATTCATGCCGCTGACAAACATATGGTGGCCCCAGACGATCCAGGACAGGAAGGCCAAGGCAATCATGGAAAAGGCCATGGCTTTATAGCCGAAGATCGGTTTACGGGAAAAGGTGGACAGGATATCGGATGTGACGCCCATGGCCGGCAACACGAGAATATACACCTCGGGATGACCGAAGAACCAGAACAAATGCTGCCATAAGATGGGCTCGCCGCCACCGCCCGGCATAAAGAAGCTCGTTCCCATGGTCCGGTCAAAGAGCAACATCCCCAAGGCGGCGGTGAGGACCGGCAAAGCCAGCAGCAGCAGAATGGCGGTGACGAACAGCGACCAGATCACCAGCGGCATACGGAACCAGGTCATGCCCGGCGCGCGCATATTCACGACGGTGGTGATGTAGTTGATCGCCCCCATGAGAGAGGAAACACCCAGGATCAACAGGCTGATAACCCATAGATCGGCACCCGTATCGACCCCGCTCAGGGTGGGGTCTGCCGAGAGGGTGGCATACATGGTCCAGCCGCCTGCCGCGGCGCCACCTTCGACAAAGAAGCTGTACACAATCATGATCGTCGCCGGGACGGCCGTCCAGAAAGACAGCATATTCAGCACGGGAAAGGCCATGTCGCCGGCACCGATCATCAGTGGAATGAGGTAATTCCCAAACCCGCCAACCATAAACGGCATCACGACAAAAAAGATCATAATCGTCGCGTGCATGGTAAAAACGGAGTTGTAAAAGGCAGGGTCCATATGCGCCCCGCCCACAGAGCCCAGGGATTTGGCAAAGTTTGCGCCCGGATAGGGATCGACGTATTCGCTCAGGCCCTCGACTGCGCCAACCGTGCTGTCCTCGTCCGCAGGATACATAAAGGGCTCGGATATCCAACTGGTAAAAGGCACCGGGGTCTCCGGCCAGGCGAGTTCCCAGCGCATCATCATGGCTAAGAGACCACCGACGATGAGCATGAGGATGCTGGCGAATATGAACTGGCGACCGATCATTTTGTGGTCGGTCGAGAAAATATAGGTGCGAATAAACCCGAGCTCGTGATGTTCTGCGTGGGCGTCGTGGGCGGCAGTTGCTCCTGCTTCACTCATGGACTCTCTCCTGTTTTGATCCTGGCCGGATGCTGTGTCTGTGGTTTCTCCATTCAGGGTCAACTACTCAGTTGCTTATTGAGCGGCGCTGTCAGCCGGAACGTCTTCGGCACTTACGGCTTCTTCCTCCGTTGCCGCCGGTTCAGCCTCTGCATCGGGCATAGTCTCGGCATCCATGACTGCACCGCTCGCCAAGACTTCCTCGGTTGTTTCTGCCGCGCTGGCGTCGCTGCCGTTTGTTTCGGCAGGCGGCCAGCGCTTATCATACCAGGCGGCGTAGTCTTCCGGCGTATCGACGTAGAGCGTCCCTTTCATCCCCGAATGACCGAAGCCGCACAGCTCCGCGCAGGGCGCCTCATAGATGCCAGCCTTATTCGCCTGGAACCAGGCTTCGATGAGCCGGCCGGGCAGCATATCCTGCTTGAAGCGCAGGTTGGGCATAAAGAGGCTGTGGATGACATCCTTGGAGCCCAAAAAGACGCGCACCGGCTTGCCCACCGGGACATGCATGTCATTGTCAACCTGATAGTCGTCGGCGGTTTCAAATTCTCCATCCGGCCCCGGATAGAGCACCTCCCAGTTGAACTGTTTCCCGGTGACGCGGATTTCGACGTCCGTTTCCGGAACGTTGAGCTTGACCTCTTCCCAGATGCTTTTGCTGGCGAGTCCCAGACCGATAAAGACCAGGGCGGGAACAATGGTCCAGACGAGTTCCAGGCCGGTGTTGCCATGCGTGTAAACGGCGCGCCGGCTGTCGTCTCGGCGATACTGATAGAGGAAGATGATCATCAACGCCGTGACCAGAATAAAGGCGGCCGCAGTGATGTAATAGATAAAGTAGAAGAGCGCATCAATGCTTCCCCCGTATGGGGATACATCCTCCGGAAGCCATTGCATCATGAGATTTCTCAGCCCCTTATGTGTGAAGAATTGTTCCTCTTTATACCGGAAAGCAGGACTACCGCAAGGGGAGGGATGGCCTGCTGAATGCGGGGAAATGTGGGTGGAATATCACGCCCGGTATCTCGGGTCGTCGGCTGTGGTCCGACCCTTCACAGCCGACGACCCGAGATATTGACAACGTCCCGCGGACTCGATACTTCTCCTACTCAATGGTGAACAAAACAGGCTGGGATCAGTTTTTAGAAATTATTCTGAAGCCCGATAATATCCCCATCGTGGGCTTGATGTTTTTGATCTTCTATTTTACCTGGCTGGCGTTTCGCGAGGCGCGGAAAAACGACCAACTGATCGAAGAAGGTCGCGCCGACGAGATCCTGCGGGAGATGCAGAAGTAGGGAGGCGGACTGCATGCCGTTTACTATCATCGCCGAGAACTGCACGGGGTGCAGCGCGTGTGAACAACGCTGTCCAACCAAAGCCATTAGTGGCGATCCCAAAAAAGCCTATCTGATTGAACCGACGATGTGCATCGACTGCGGTGCGTGTGGGGTTATCTGTCCCGATGACGCCATCCTTGACACGTATGGCAATCTGACCCAGGTCCTGAAGCGGGTTGACCGCCCCATAGCCGTTGTCCACCAGGATAACTGTAACGGCTGCGGGGTGTGTATTGATGTCTGTCCTTTTGACTGTATCTCTCCCTCGGCTGACAACGGCCCGCAATACCTCGGCCGGGTGCAGGTCGAAGAGAAGACCTGTGTGGGCTGTAAGCTGTGTGAGGAAGTGTGCGGCTGGGAAGGCATTTATATTATGCCGACCAGGGAAAAAGAACCCTTCCTGACCTCGATCGGGGTCGAACTCGAAGAATCAACCGCATAGCCGACCGTTTCACCCGTCGGTAGACCCTTTTCAGATAATCTTGTTGAGCGGGTACTCGATAATGCCGACCGCTCCATTTTGAATGAGCTGGGGAATCAGCTCACGCACAATCCCCTCGTCAATTACGCTTTCCACGGCGAACCACTCGGACTCGTACAGGGGCGAGACGGTTGGGGCGGTCAGGCTCGGCAGCATTTTGACAATCCGGTCAAGATATTCCTTCGGCACGTTCATCTTGAGGCCGACCTTCGCTTCCGCGCTCAGAGCACCTTTGAGCAGCAGGGCAATCTGATTGATCTTATCTCGCTTTTTCGCGTCCTGCATGGCCCGTTTATTGGCAATAAGCTGCGGGTTAGACCGAAACAGCTCGTGAATGATCTTGAGCCCGTGGGCACGAATGGTTGAGCCTGATTCCGTTACTTCAACAATGGCGTCAACCAGGCCATCGGCGGCCTTGGCCTCGGTTGCTCCCCAGGAAAACTCGACATCGACCCGAATACCCCGTTCGTCGAAATAGCGCTGGGTATAACGCACCAGTTCGGTCGCAATTTTTTTTCCGTTCAGATCGGCGAGCTCCCGGATGGGCGAATCCTGCGGAATGGCGAGCACCCAGCGTGTCGGCTGAAAGCTGGCTTTGGAATACACCAAGTCGATAATGGGCTCGACGTCAGCGTTGTTTTCCATAATCCAGTCTTTACCGGTGATGCCGGCATCCAGGGTACCGGACTCGACATAGCGCGCCATTTCCTGAGCCCGGACCAGCGCGCAACGCAGGCTTGGGTCATCAATACTGGGGAAATAGCTGCGTGAGCTGGTCGATACTTTCCAACCGGACTTTTTGAAAAGCTCAATTGTCGTTGCCTCCAGACTTCCTTTGGGAAGTCCAAGCCTCAAAATTTCCATATCGTCTCTTTTACTAACCCTGTGGTGTTTGGATTTTCGTGCGGCGTGTGACAGCCCGACACGTCCGATCTGACTGAGGGGACCCGTCCTGGCCTGACGCAAGTCTGTCTATTTCTTGCCCGCATCTCCTACCACAACGGACTGCCTGCCGCAAGTAAAGCCCGCCGCCGCATGGTGGAGAGCCCAGGAGCGGAGCGAGCAGCACCGGAATAGGCGTTCTCCCGCGTCTTTGCTACATATGGCAGGCGACGAATGGAATATGTTTGAACCGTGAAAATGCGATTCAGCGGGAGATGATGTCTATGAA
This sequence comes from Desulfurellaceae bacterium bin18, assembly GCA_002238415.1. Classification (GTDB taxonomy): domain Bacteria; phylum Desulfobacterota; class Binatia; order Bin18; family Bin18; genus Bin18. The sequence goes on from MPMI01000012.1 coordinate 82,984, forward strand.
GCTATCCGAGATTGCCGAACGCCTCCAGTGTGAGTTGCACGGGAACGCCGACCCGGTGATTACCGACCTCAAGCCCATTGACGAGGCCGGTCCCCAAGACCTCACTTTTGTCAGTAATAAAAAATATTTTGCAAAATTACCGACGACACGGGCTGCGGCCGTTATTCTGCCGTCCGACGCTCCATCCGTCCCGCTGCCCTCGCTACGTACCGACAATCCCGACTTTGCTGTCGCCCAGGTGCTGGGCTGGCTGTATCCTCCGTATGAGCCGCCTGAAGGTATCCATCCCACGGCTGTTGTCTCTTCCTCTGCCAGCATCGGCGCGCACGCCTTCATTGGCCCCTACGCGGTGATTGGTGATGGTGCCGTGATCGGTGACCATGCGCGTATCTTCGCCCATGTGGTGATTTATCCCGAGGTGCGCATTGGTCATCACTTTACGGCCCATGCCGGAGCGGTCGTGCGTGAACGCGTTATGATCGGCAATCGTGTGGTCTTGCAGAGTGGCGTTGTTGTTGGTGGAGACGGATTTGGCTACGTCCCACTGCCTGACGGGTCGATTATGCCCAAGCCGCAGGCCGGTATCGTCGAGTTGCAGGACGAAGTCGAGTTGGGCGCAAATACGACCGTTGATCGGGCCACCGTGGGAACAACGCGCGTGCGGAAAGGAACCAAGATCGACAACCTGGTGCAAATCGGCCACGGCTCGGATGTTGGTGCGTTCGCGTTTATCTGTGCCCAGGCCGGCCTGGCCGGCAGTACGACGCTGGAGGAGCGGGTCCAACTCGGCGGCCAGGTTGGTGTGGCCGGGCATCTTACGGTCGGCAAGAACAGCATGGTCGTGGCCCAGAGCGGCATTCCCAACGACGTCCCGGCCAATAGTGTCATCGGTGGCTACCCCGCGGTGAACGTCCTTTCCTGGCGACGAACCTCCGCCGCCCTGCCCAAGCTGCCGGAGTTGCTGCGCAGGGTACGGAAACTGGAACAGGAACTGGCCGCATTACAGAAGGAAGCAGAATAACTCCATGCTGGAGAGCGATGGCTTGGCCGCATCGGATACAACAGCCACGAGCGACGTGGCGCCGCTCTGGTTGTTCACGGCAACGATATTTATTGGTGCGACGCTCCTGTTCCTGGTTCAGCCGCTGTTCGCAAAAATGGTCTTGCCCCTACTCGGTGGCTCACCGTCGGTCTGGAACACCGCCCTGGTGTTCTTCCAGGCCGTTCTGCTGGCCGGGTATGGGTACGCGCATTGGCTCATGCGCCGGCTCGGTCAGCGTAGCCAGATCGTCGTGCATGTCTGTGTGCTGGCTACGGCGGCTCTCGTGCTGCCAATCGGCGTCGCCTCAGGCTGGCGACCCCACGCCGGTACGCCGCCGGCAGTCTGGCTGCTGGGTCTTCTCACCGTCTCGGTCGGCGCGCCGTTTTTCGCCGTTTCCGCGACGGCACCACTGATCCAGCGGTGGTTTGCGCGCACCGGCCATCCGCATGCGCACGACCCGTATTTCCTCTATAGCGCGAGTAATATCGGCAGTGTGCTCGCGCTGTTGGCGTTTCCGTTTGTTCTTGAGCCCACGCTCAATAGCCATGCCCAGAGTACCGTCTGGAGCATTGGTTTTGGTGTCTTGACGGTGGGCATCATTGGCTGCGGTGTCATGGTGTGGCGGCGCACCGACGCCGTCGATAGTACATCCCGGCCGAAAGCAGCGAGTCGCTCGAATTGGCGGCAGCGTGCGACCTGGAGTATCTATGCCGCGGTGCCCTCCGCTCTTTTGCTGGGCGTCACCGCCCATATCAGTACGGACATCGCTGCGGCCCCGCTGCTGTGGGTGATACCACTGACGCTCTACCTGCTCACCTTCGCCATTGCCTTTGCCCGGCACCCCTTGATCCCGCACTGGGTTGCGGTGCGAGCCATGCCCCTGGCGTTGGTGGCCCTGGTAGCACTCTTCGCTTGGCGCGAGCCTATCGGCGTTTTCCTGCCGCTCCACCTGCTGGTGTTCTTTGTGATCGCGCTCATGTGCCACGGCGAGTTGGTGCGTCGCCGTCCCGGGGTGGAATCTCTGACCGAATTCTATCTGTTCCTCTCACTCGGCGGTGTCATTGGTGGTGCATTTGTCGCCTTATGTGCCCCAGTGCTGTTCAACACGGTCTTCGAGTATCCGCTGAGCCTGACCCTGGCCGCAGCGTTATTGCCCAGTGCACGCCCGCAGGCCAGCCGTGGTGATATCATCCTGGCGTTGGTGATATTGGCCGTGTTGGTCGGCGGAAAAACAGCGGCGAGTGGCCTTGGCTGGCAGCCCCACACGTTTGTAGTCCCCGGTATCTGCGCGGTTTTCGCACTGCTCATCTTCGCCCGCCAAACGCGCCCGTTCGGCTTTGCGCTGTGCGTTGGCGTGCTTTTGGTCAGTAGCGCGTACGCCCTGACGAGCAGCGAGGTCCTGTGGCGGGGTCGTAGCTTCTTTGGTGTCTACCGGATCTCCGAGTCGGGTGATCCGCCTAACCGTAGCTTGGTCCACGGCACGACCAACCACGGCGGCCAACTGATGGCGGCCAACGGCGATATCAGCCCAACCGCCTATTACACGGCTTCGAGTCCGGTCGCCGAGGTGCTGGCCGCCACGCAAGCGCGTAGCGTCGGCCAGCGTGTGGGTGTGGTCGGTCTGGGAAGTGGCGCTCTGGCCTGCTATCGCCGCGCTGGCGACGCGTGGCGCTATTTCGAGATCGATCCGCTGATGGCCTGGGTAGCGGTCGAGAGCGGCCACTTCGAGTTGATGGCGCGCTGTGCCGAGTCCGTACCCGAGCCCGTGCCGATCGTGCTTGGTGATGCGCGTCTGACCCTGACCGAGGAGCCCGACAGACACTTGGATCTGCTGGTCATTGACGCGTTCTCGTCAGATGCGATCCCGATACACCTGTTGACCCACGAAGCCGTTACGCTGTACATGGACAAGCTCGCCGAGGACGGCGTCCTGATGGTGCATATCTCGAACCGCTTCCTCAATCTTGCCCCGGTGCTTGCTCGCATTGTCGAGGAACTGGGCCATGCAGCGGTGCGGGGCATCCGTAATAAGATTGACCGTGAGATCGACATCGCAGGAACGAAGTCAGTGTGGGTGCTGATCGCTCGCGACCAAGCGATGATCGATGCGCTCGCACTGGGCGAGATGTGGGGGCCGCTCGAAGTGCCTGCGGGTCAGCGCGTGTGGAGTGACGATTTCTCCAACCTGCTCGAAGTGATTCGCTGGACTGGCTGACGTGGCGGACAAGAAGCTAGGGCCGTTTCGTGATGTCGATGCCAATCCCGCCTAACATCACCGGGACGCCCCAGGGGTCAACGATGGGGAATTTGCTGACCAGCCATTCCCGCGGACCGTCAGGGTAGGGGATCGTCTCTGTGAGTTGTTTGCTCTGTCCGTCGGAGAGGATGCGCTGGTCGTTTTTTCGGACCTGCTCCGCCACATCCGGCGGTAAAATATCGAAGTCAGTCTGACCGAGCCAGGTGAGGGCCTTGTCCGAGAGCAGGGTCTTCCACAGATTTACCAAGGTCTCATTCGCGTATAAATAGTGCCCCTCCAGGTCTTTGATAAAGGCGACACCGGGCAAGTGATGGAGGAATAGAGACAGACGTTCTTCAGTTTGCTGGAGCGTTTCTTCGATATGTCTGCGCTCCGTAATGTCCAGGGTCGCGCCATCAATACGGACCGGCTGGCCATCCGACCTGACGCGGGCTCGCGCCCGTGATCGGAGCCACTTAATGCTGCCGTCTTGCGTGATGATGCGAAATTCATATTCGGTTGTCTGCTCGGATGACAGGGACTGCAAGGTCTGTGTCACCTGCGCTAAGTCATCCGGATGAATATACTGTTGGAGCGGATTGGACTTGCCGATCAGTGCCTCTGTGGCGTACCCGGTGATCCGGGTGAAACTCTCAGTCAACCAGTCCAGGATGAGGCGGTCTTGGTCCTTGACGCGAAAGGAAAACGCATAATCAAAGGCCGATTCGTTAATGATCCGTTGTCGTGCTTCACTCTCGCGTAAGGCGGCCTCCGCCTGTTGGTGTTCGGTTTCAATCGCTTCGAGCTGTGTTACCCGGTTGCGCAGGGCAGCTATTTCCTGCTCCAGCGCGGCTCGCGGTTTTCTCGCCCCGCCCATTCCGCTCGTCTTGCTGTCTTTGCTCGTCCTACCCATCGTCTCCAGCCTGCTCTTTCTCTTGTCAGACCGGGCCTGAATTCCTCTCCCATATAGACGAATACCTCTATTGAAGTAAAGAAGAACCTGCCAGGTTCCGTGAGGCTTTCAGGAGTGAAGAGGAGAAGCCGCGAGTCAGCGAAGAGTCGCTGACTCGCAGGACGTGGAGCTTTGTGATTGAAACCCGGCTGCCTGGAAAGAGAGTGCCTCGGTCAAGCCCCCTCCCGCTGGCCCGGATGCAGCAGGGTGGGCCGCGGCGGGAGGGTCAGGACTTCCTCGGAAAAGAACTCGGCGAGATACTGGACGATATGCTTGACGGATAACAGGCCGACCGGCTGCCCGTTATGGTCAACGAGCGGTAGCCGCCGAAATGCGCCCTCTCCCATGAGGTTGAGGGCAAAGGCAATGGGAGCATCAACGACGAGAGTTTCCGGGTCGGGTGTCATGACACTTTCGACCAGGGTCTGATTCAGGTCCAGTCGAGGCCCGATCACGCGGTTCAACAGGTCCCGTTCTGTGAAGATCCCAATAATGGTCTGCTCGTGTCGGACGAGCACGCAGCCAATTTTGTTCTCCCGCATCTGGATAATGGCATCCGAGACTGTTGTCTTCGGATCAACAATTACCGACGGGACATACGGCAGCCTGCTGACCGGCTCGTTCAGCAGGCTCTCATCCAGGCGCTTGCTCGGTTCGGAGAGGCGCTCCGTTATGGTCTGCTCTTCCTCTACGAGGCCTTCGCCGGGGTAGGCGTCCGTATTGACTTGGGGTGAGGCTTTTACCTGTGCCATAAGTTTCCCTCCTCGACATGAGAATGTCCTCAAGCATTCCTTAGCACCGAGTCAGAGATAAATACAAGAAAAAATAGAGGTGCTGCCGGTTGCCTGGTCTCCCTCTCCCCCAGGGGAGAGGGCGCAATTCCTAATGTCCGACGGCTTCATCTCGTTCTCGCAGCCAGGAGACGACCTGGGGCCAGAGTTTTTTCTGTGCACCCGAACTGACCGCAGCGCCGATATGGCCGGTCGGGAACACAATCGTGCCGGCGTCCGGGCTGCCAACCAGGTCTTCCAACGGCAGGCTGGATTTGGGATGGACAACATCGTCGTGTTCACCGATGACGTTGAGGACGGGACAGGTAATGTCTTTGAGATTGGCCCGGCGCGCCCCGACCTGCATCCGGTTTTTCATAATCAGGTTCTGGCGTGAGATATCGCCAGCCATCTCCTTAAAAATTTGGCCGGCCATCGGCACATCGCTATTCATCCAGCGCTCGAAGAGCTCGAACATCTCCGCATAGCCCTTTTGATCCTTACTCCGATACAGGCCGACATATTTGTCCAGGGCGTGGTGGACTGGTGCCATGGCGTCGAAGTTGGTCTTCATGAACCAAGCCGGACAGTTGCCATACACACTGGTGACGAGGTCAATAGTTTGCGGCGAGATTTTGCTCATCAGTTGCTGGCTGGACAGCTCCTGCACGCTCATGTCGAGGGGCAGGGTAAAATCAATCAGATTTTTGACCTGCTGCGGAAAGAGGGCCGTATACAGCGTGGTCAGCAGCCCGCCAAAGCAATAGCCGAGGAGGGAGACCTGGTCGCTACCGTCCCGTTCTTGAATCGCGCGAACAGCGTTGCCGAGGTCGCCGTTCACATAGGCGTCAAAGCCGCGCCAGCTATCCGCCCGTGTCGGTGGAATCCAGTCTATGAAATACACCTCTACGCCGTGTTTGGTCAGCGTTTCGACCACGCTCCGACCCGGCAGCAGATCGAGGATGAACGGACGTTTCACCAGGGAATAGACCAAGAGTAAGGGGGTGCGCAGCCGCTGCCCTTGGGCTGGATAGTGGCGCAGGCGGACCTTGCCGCCCTCATAGACCACCGTATAGGGCGTGGTCGGTGCCGGGTCTTCATCAACGGGATATTCATCCATAAAACCGCGCCGCCAGCCTTCGAGAGACCGGACCGCCCCTTCCATCCAATACTGTGAAACCTCGGTAAATACTGACATGGCGACCTCCTCAGATTGAGAGTGTGACTGTGCTTGCTCTGACTGTCCTCACGATACGTTGTCCGGCGCAGGGTGCAAAGAAAACGCCTGTCACCTATGTGACGGAAGCCTGTCTTTCTTGTGGACTATGTAGGATTTCTGTCACCTGGGTAACAGTTTCTGCCCAACACCTTGCCTTCTCATGAGAGAGAACGAGCAAGATACGGGCCGAGACCCAGAAATGCTTGAACAGGCCGAAAAGATTGGATTTTTGGGCGAGAGGTCAGGAACAGACAGCTCGGCTGCATAAAAACACAGCAGCGCCTGCTGCTCTGGAAACGTGTGGCCCAGAATGCCTGACAGTCTTCTTACGTGTGATGCACCTTCCCAGGAACCATTGCTCGCCAGACGTAGGGGACCGCCGAGCCGGGGATAACCCACCCAGCCGCTACCGCGGCACAAAGAGGAAACGTGTCCTTCAACAGATAGGCAAATGCTGACACGTTTCCTCTTTCCCTCCCAAGAGGGGATATGTGCTGCTCCCCTCCTCGGAGGGGTGGTCCTGAGCTTGTCGAAGGGCCGGGGTGGGTTCCTTTTCGCCTCACACGTCTGCTTATGGAGCGAATTTATACGACTCCAAGGGAGAGTAGTCCATGCCGAGGATGACCCATTTCCCGTCGAGCTTGGTATAGGTGAAGATATAGCGGCCGTGCGCATAGGTCATCTTACCGCCCTGGGGTGTCGCGGCGAGTTGGTAGTGGCCCCACGCCAGTGCGGTGGTCCCGACAATGCGGAACTGTGGGGTGACCGGGGAGAGCTCGGCTTCTTCATACTGGCCAAAATACGCCTGAACAGCTTTCTGAAAATCTCCCTTGCCCTGGACCGGAAACGGGGAAAAAATGCCGTACAGGACAACATCATCATGAACAGTCGCGACTGCGGCGTCCAGCTCTCGATTGTTGAGCGCGTCAATTTGCGTATTGAAAGCCGATTTGAGCGCGGCCATATCCTCATCAGCCTTTACGCTCGAAGACAAGCAGAGGACGGTCAGGAGCAGTGAAAAAAGGCCGGCCCGTATACAATACTTCAGCATTCGCTCTATCCCTCCACACGGTATGATACCGCTGCAATATCACTTTGTCCCAGGACAAAAAAGGTCGGTCGTTTCCCAGCCTGCATTTCCCCTAATCCCTAACTCATCGCCCCTAGCCCCCTCACTTCGCCTGTGTTGCGGCCAGTAGTTCATCAAAAGAGTCCCGCAGGCAGTCGGCGTATGACCACGGATCGGAGACGAGGCTGGGGTCAACCGTCCCGCCGATAACGAGGGTCTGATGATAGCTGACTATGGCATTGAAGAGGCCGATGCCGGCCGACAACAGGCCGATCGGTCGGAGGGCGAGCAGTTCGTGTCCCGCCAAATAGAGCGGGGTTTGCGGCCCTGGGACGTTGGTGGTCACCGTATTCAACACCAGATTGGCCGCCGGCAGTTGTCCGGCAACGATTTGCCACACCGGCGGGACCCAACCAAAACGATTCAGGAGATCATACAAGAAACCGGCCTGATTCTGTTTTTTAATCTGATCGACCGTCGCCCGCTGCGCGGTGTAACGTTTGAGCGGGTCCTGTTCATCGAGGAAGAGCGGGGCGAGCAGCATGGAAACCCGATTGCCCAAGCTACCCTGTTCATCTTCCTGTCGCATACTGACCGGACACATAGTCCGCAGCACTCTCTTGGCGGTGGAGTACTGCTGGGCGCGCAGATACTTCCCTAGCCCTCCGGCGATGACGGTCAGCACGACATCGTTGACTGTACCCCCCAACCTGGCCCGGATCGCACGGATATCCGCGAAAGGAAAATCGGCCCAGACAAACTGCCGTGTTGACGACAAGGTCTTATTAAACGGTGTTGTCGGTATGGGCTGGGCCAGGCTGGGCAGCGTTTGCATGAATGAGAGCAGGGCCTGTGAGGACTCCTGGAGGGCCTGCACCGTCTGTGACGGTCGGAACCATTGGGCGCTATCGGTCCAGCTTCGGATGGTCTCAGCCAGGCGATCATTGATGGCGTCTTGCAGTTGGCTGGCAACATCGGGCAGGGGCTGTGGCTGCCACGGCTGGGGCGGGGACGCGGGTGGAGAAGCTTGCGGTGAGCTGTCATGCATGACCGTCATCAGGTCAACCCCGGACACGCCATCGACCATGGCATGGTGGACTTTCCAGATAATGGGTGTCGTCCCATCCGGCCGCCCGCGCAAGATAATCATCCTCCATAGAGGCTGGCTGCGGTCGAGTGGCGGCGCGTAGAGCCTGCCCCCAAATTCAGACAATATTCGGTCGTCTCCGGGCGCGGGCAGGTCCACCTCTTCGATATGCTGCTGGATGTCGAATCCGGGGTCATCCTGCCAGGTGGGGTGGGCGATCCGCAAAGGTGGAAACATGACCTTTTGGCGATAGCGCGGCAGCAGGTGGAGTCGTTCCTGGAGGACCTGAACCAACTCTGCTTTGGAAATATAGCCGTCGTAGACGAAGCATGAGCCCACGTGCAGAGGTTCGTTGGGCTTCTCAAAGTACAAAAAGGCCGCGTCTGCCGCGCTTAAACGCTGGCTGAGGGGCGGCTGGGCCGGCGATTCCGTGAGTCTGTCCATTGTCTTCTCCTGGGCGTTGGCCGGATATATTGTCCTGAGATCAGCGGCCAAACAAGGTGTCGAGTCCTTTTTGGAGCAATTGTTGTTCCAGGCTGGGTGCCTTTTCCGGCTCTTCAGACTCAGGCTTTCTCTTTGGAGGCAGAATTTTGTCCAGGACTTTTTCTTGAATTTTGTCCTGGACCACGTCTTGCAGGGCTCTGGTCGCCGCACGCTGGATAAGGGTGCCGATCTGCTGAGCGTCCAGGGTTGGGCGAACGGCGGGAAAAACGCCGGTCAGAGCAAACGGAATTTCCACGCGGTCCTCGGCGTTGGCAATATATCGCAGCTCTTTTGTCGCTCGCATGAGGTCGGACGAGAGGGCTTGAGAAAGCGTCAGCGAAGCGGTCGCATCGACCTGTTGTTCAAAGTCCATCCAGCCGGCTGCCTGTGTCCGAAAGTCACGCGCAGCAATATGGAGGCGGTCGAGCCTGATTTTCCCATTGCCGAGCGAGAACTGGCTGGCAAACTCATCAAACTCGGTGTGGGGAGAGGCGAAAACTTCTGGATATTTATCCCGGAGCCGTTGCGGCAGGACGAGCGATAAGCCCGGAACGCCGGTCAGGCCGGACAAAACGCCTTCAGCCAGATTGAACTCTCGTAGTTCTCCATCCATAATCTCGGCCTTTCCCTGCCCGTGCAGGGTTGGCTTGAGGGCATCCCAGGTGTGGCCACGTCCCGAGACCGTGAAGGCGAGCGAGGCCACCCCCTGGACCGGCGGATCTGTCTGCGCAAGTGCCGAGCGAAAGAATGCCGTGAGACTGACGGCATCTACCTGAGTGGTGACAGCCATGCGCGGGGGCTCCGTTCCAAAATTATACTGCCCGCTGCCATCAAGCCTGCCCTCAAAGGCGTGCAGATTGAAACTGTCGATCTTGGCGACCTGGTCGGCGACTGAGGAATCAAGCTGCAAGTCGGTATAGTGCACCTGGGCAACGCGGCCCTGTTTGGATGACAGTTGACCTGCATGGCGGAGGTCTCCGTTTTGCAGCCAGACCCGGCCCGTGGCGGACACCGCTTCGAGCAGGTCCTCTGAGGCTTGGAGTTGAATGTCTGCCATTCTCAGTACCGGCGCGTGCAATTCATAGGCGGCTTTCAGTGGCTGAAATTGTTCAACCTGAGCCTCAAGTTGAAGCACTGATTCTCCAATGCGGGCCGTCGTCTTGGTCAGCTCGGCCCCCTGACCCGTCAAGGTGATTGCTGCCTGAATATCCGTCAGCGGCTTTGGTAACTGTTCTGGAGTGGCGCTTCCGTCTTGGAGGCTCAAAGTCCCTGTGAGTTTGGGGAGTTGTTCTGTTGTGAGTGGCCCGGATACTTGCAAATGCGTCTCGAAGCTGCCCGCCATGCCGTAGTCCTGGAGGAGGGGCAGGAAGCTATGCAGTTCTGCGAGCTCGGCCCGATTCGAGTCTACAGTCAGGTCGAGGGTAGGGGCGTCAAAGCCAACATTACCGCTAACCGTCAGAGTCAGCGTATGCAGATTGAGCGTAAGTTCCTGGAAGGCGGCCGCCTGTGGTGTCAGTCGTGCCTGAGTCGAGAGGGCGAAGACACTACCGGTCGACTTGTTGAAGAGTTCGCCAAAACGCAGGGCGCTGTCGGTTGCCTCGACCTGGCCCGTCAGCGCTAGATTGGCAGGTATACCGCTCGCCTGGACGGTTACGGAGACGGGCCCCTCAACGCTGAGGTCTGGGGGCAGGTGTTCACCCACCGGATCAAACTGTCGGACGCGCTCAAGGGCAAGCGGTCCTAGCGTCACGGTGGCGTCCAGCGTACTCTCGGCGAGCGGGTCCTGGACCTCAGCACCAAGCGGGCCGAAGCTGCCCGTGACTTGGATATTGGGTACTCTGGAATCGAAGAGAGCCGCTTGCAGGTCCATATTGGAGAGGTGCAGGGCACCGACACGACCGGATACATCGGTTGTCAGATTGAGTGGACCGGAAATGCCCAGCCCTGATGGGATGTGTTGGGCAATATCCGGCAGGGTTTGTTGCAGGGTGTTCAGGTCGAGTTGACTGATCGTGAGGCTGCCTTCGAGTGGAATGGTGTTGACATCATCCAGCCCTTGGTCGACCGGCCCGGCCTGCACGTCTAGGCTGATATTCTGCTGGTCTGAGAAGATGGCCGCGTCAAGTTCGAAACGCACCGGCTCATCAAGACTCACGTCGTGCGCCCGCAGGTCGAGTTGGGTTACCCGAAAATCCGTCCCAGCCTGTTGGTCCATATAGCGGACATCTCCATTTTGGATATCGAGGAAGGCGACCAGGAACAGCAAGGGAGGAGCCGCTGTTGCGTCACTCTCTTGCAATGTCTCTTGTGGCGTTTCTTGCGGTGTGCTCGTCGTTGCGGTCTGGCTCAGGCTAGCGAAGTTGAACTGTCCCTGCTCATCGCGGATAAGCTGAATCTGCGGGTGGTGAAGGATCAGACGGCTGACCTGGATTTCCTGAGACAAGAGCGGCCACAGAGCAACATTCACTTGGAGGTCATCGGCCCGGACAAAGGCGTCAGCCGAAAAGGCCGGATCGTCGGCAATGCGAAACTGTGTCAGGCGCGCGCCTATCCCGCCCCACACGGTCACACCGACTTCCTGGACCTCAACCTCTCGACCGAGTGTCTGTTCGACTTGGTGCAGAATCCGGTCTTTGTTACTGGCAACCAAGCTGTTGAGGTTAATGAGGGCAAAGGCGAGCAGGCCGACTGCAATAAGAAGAACCGTGCCAATGATCAACAGCGTGCGCATCGCACCATCTCCTCATGCGGAAGCATATATCTACGCCCTCTCCCCGAACCTATACGATGTCCAGAATTTCGGAAATGCTGCGGATCACATGCCGGGGCTGAGTCGAGCTGTCCGGTGGATCAGTGTCCGACCGCGACCAGATTAAAACCGAGCGCATACCCGCCCGATTGGCGCCGACAATATCCTGCTGGAGGGAATCTCCGACAAAATATGCTTGGTTCGGTGCACAGTCGGCTTGGGCAAGGGCGTGCGAAAAAATGGCTGAGTCCGGCTTGCAGGACTGGGCGTCCTCACTGCTGAGGAGGGAGTCAAAGCAGGGGCCGAGTCGAGAGAGTTGTAGCAGGTGTGAAAACTGGTCGTTGTCGGCATTGCTGACAATACCGAGGTGGAGGCCGCGCTGACGTAACGCGACCAAGGTCTCGGTGACTCCGTCCCGTAAGCAAAAGTCCTGCTCGCGGCGTTGGTGTTGAGCAGCCCGGTAGCGGGCGAGCTGTTCCTGGGTGAAGGTGGTTCCAAACTGGGCCGCGGTAGCCTGCAAAGCATCTTGGAACATATCGCGGTGCAGATAATACGGGCGGGGCAGGTATTGGTAAAACACGTTTTTCAGAGCTGACCGATAGGCCCGTCGAATGTCTTGCGACGTTGCAGTGATCCCCGCTGCCCGGGCCAACTCGATTAGGCAGGCGCGCTCTCCCGGTGCGGTTGTTTCATAGTCAAACAGAGTCCCACCAAAATCAAAGAAAACTGCTCGTGCGTCTGCCATACCGTGCCTTGATTCTTTTCAGTTCTGGGGCAGGAGAGTAGAGAGGCCATGGAGGCGTGTCAAGCAAAGACGCGGGTGACGGCAGGATTAGGGACCACAGGGCGTTTTGCCCTTGAAGTACGATTGATCAAGTAATACTCTTACTGGTAATGCTCAATGTTTAGTGGAGGAGATAGCATGAAAGTCACGGTGAAAGGGCAGGTGACTATTCCGATACAGATTCGGGAAAAACTGGGCATTACGCCTAACAGCGAGGTGGACTTTGTTGAAGAAGACGGGCGGGTGTACATCAAAAGAAAAATCTCGCCTATTCCACCCATCAGTCGCTTTCATCGGTTCCGTGGGGCAGCAACCGTCAAAATGACAACGGACGAAATTCTCGCGTTGACCAGAGGCGAAGAATGACCCCCTTTCTCGTGGACTCCAATATTCTCCTGGATATTTTTGAGGACGATGCACAATGGGCGGACTGGTCTGAAACAACCTTGCACCAGTATGCAACGTCACTCACCCCAGCGATCAACCCCATCATCTACGCCGAGGTATCTGTCGGTTTCGCCCGCATTGAGGAACTGGAAGCGGCCTTGTCCGGCTGCGGAATCCATATGATCGCCATACCCAGAGAAGCCCTCTTTCTGTCCGGAAAAGCATTCCTCGCTTACAAGAAGAGAGGTGGGACAAAAAGCTCGGTCCTGCCCGATTTTTTTATTGGTGCGCATGCCGCGGTAAGCGGCTTATCGCTGATGACACGGGATGCGTCCCGGTATCAGTCCTACTTCCCCGGTGTGCAATTGATTACCCCTACGGCTCGGTTGGGCTGACAGTAAGGTCGGCGAGGGTAACACCGAGCAGGACGAAGATATATCGCAGGCTCCTATATCCGCAGGACTGCCGCGCCGTTGAGCTGTCCGTTTTTCATTCGTTTTAATGCGGTGTTCGCCCGTGCCAAGGGATATTCTTCGGTCTCGGTATGAAGCGGGATGCTGTGGGCCAGGTGGAGCAAGTCTCGTCCGTCCTGGCGGGTGTTGGCCGTGACGCTGCAAATGGTGCGCTCATAGAAGAGGGTATCGGCATAATCGAGCGGCGGAATCCGGGTCATATGGACGCCGGCCAGGGCCAGGGTTCCGCCGCGGTCCAGCGCTGCCAGGGCCGGAGGGACCAGGTTCCCGGCTGGGGCAAAGATAATCGCGGCATGAAGCTTCTCCGGCAGAGGATCGGTGATCTCTCCGGCCCAGGTGGCGCCTAACCGGGTAGCGAGGGCGCGGTGTGTCTGGCCGCGCGTCACCACATAGACCTCGCAGTCCCAATGTCGGGCAATCTGGATGACAATATGGGCGGACCCCCCAAAGCCGTACAAGCCCAGGCGCTGTTTGGGTTGGATGCCGCACCGCTGCAAGGCGCGGTAACCGATAATCCCCGCACACAGAAACGGAGCCGCTTCCACTGAGGAGAGCGCAGCGGGCAGGGGGTATACAAATGCCTCTGGAGCGACAACATACTCGGCATAGCCGCCATGTTTGGTATAGCCGGTAAATTGCGGCTGCTGACACAGATTTTCATCTCCGCGCCGACAGTAGTCACATTGCGTACAGGCGGCGTACAGCCAGGCTACGCCGACCCGGTCGCCTTCCTTGAGGCGCTGTACGCCGGCTCCGCGGCGGGTCACGCTGCCGACGATTTCATGGCCCGGAATAACGGGACTGCGCTGGGCCGGCAGGTCGCCTTCGGCAATATGCAGGTCGGTCCGACACACCCCGCAGACCTCAACCCGAATAAGGACTTCGCCCTGGGCCGGCTGGGGAGTTGGGAGGTCCAGGGCGTGGAGCGGGTGGGTCTCGATCGGTCCGGGAGCAACAACAGCCATGGCGTGCATCGGATTCCCCTTATGCGGTCAACCGAAAATACCGAAAGCCGCCACCGCCTCTCCAGCGCAGGCGCTTACTGACGCCGGTCTGATCTGTTCCCTCGATAACGGCTCGGAGGCGAGGCAGGATGTGCGTATTGCACTGGGGGCCGTTCTCAATCAGGAGCCACTGGCGGCCCATTTTGTGAGCCACCGCGCCGGTGGTGCCGGACCCGGCGTAGGCATCCAGGACCCAGTCGCCGGGCTGGGTGGTCATGCCGATAATGCGTTTGAGCAGGGCTTCCGGTTTCTTTCCCTTGATGAAGGTCACGCCTCCTTCCTCCCCCAGACTGGTGGTTTTGATGTCGGCCCAGAAGTCACCCGGATGAAGGGTCAGATAGTCATCGGCAAATAATAAGCGCATGCGTGGCTGGGCGCTGTGCATATTGTAGTGGGCCGTGACGATATAGAGCCGGCGTTGGACGGTTTCGACGCTGAACGCCCCGGTGTGGGGGGGGAGGGTCGCCCGTTTCTGGTCCGCACGCTGTTTTGCCGTGGCGCTGGTCGAGCAGGTTCGGACGATACGCCAGGCATTCTCAGCCAGCCATTCCGGTGTTGGATGGGAGCGGCCCTCACGCTGGTAGACGGTGGCCACGGGTTCCAGGGAGAAAGACCTGCAGATCGCATCGGCTCGCTGAATATCGTCTGCGGTTCGGTCCTGATTAGCTAGAATCGCTTTAAGCCTGCGGATGGCCTGCCGAGAAGCCTGACCGACGACCCAGCGATACTCCGGATCCCAACTGGCTTTGGCGATGCGTTCGGGATGCAGGTTGCGAATGCCCGACTTGCCGACCAGGATGATGTACTCTTTGAGTCGCGGCAGACTGCCCTGCGTAATGACGTGGACCATCTTGAAGCCGGTTGGCTCGGCCATTTTGACACAGATCGTCTTCAGGTTCTGCTCGCCCATCAGGTCGGCCAGCAGGAGATAGAGGCGGGCAAATTCATTGTCATCGATCTGGATGGCGAGAAAGCCATCTTCGCGTAGCAAGGCCCACAGGAGTTCGAGACGAGGCTTGAGTGCCTCAAGCCATTGGTGATGGTCGCTGCCGTCCGGGTAGAGCGGGATGGCATTGCCGGTATTGTAGGGCGGATCGAGGTAAATACATTGAATGCTGTTGGCATACTCTTTCGACAATGCCTTCAGCACGGGTAAATTATCGCCAAAAATAATCCGATTATCGAAAAAGGCAGGCCCAAGCGGTAAGGTGGGCGCAGTCCAGGCCAGGCTGGGGTCTGCAACGAGGCGAAACGTGGTGTCAGTGCATGTGGTCATGGGCGCTACACGAACGGGCCGCTCTTCAGTCCATACCGCTTTGTGCAGTTGGTAGACAAGCGGTGCCGAACAGTGGGGAGGTCTTTTGGGTCTGTTGAGTCTTTAGGGTCTTTGGGGTCAAGACTCAACAGACTCAATGACTCAACGAACACATGTCGTGGGAGGAGTCTACTCCAGGGCAAACGCCTGGGTTTCTCCTGGTCTAAGTTCGGAGACCTGTCCGGCAATGCCAATACGAGCCGGCGGATGCCAACCGGAGTCAAATGTCACGTGCAAGGTGTGTTGCGTCGCTCTGACGGAGAACCAATTACCGCGGTATTGAAAGCGAAAGGCGAGGCCGGAGGAGAGCGACTCGGGCAGACAGGGCCGAAACCAGACCGTATCGTCCCGTGTTTCCATTCCCATATAACAGCGCTGGACCAGGTCGATTGTGCCGGCCATCACCCCGGCGTGAATCCCTTCGTCCGTCGTGCCGCCCTGAATATCGTTGATATCGCTTTCCAATGCCTCAAGAAAAAGCTGCCACGAGCGCTGGGGGTCGATCCGGGCCAAAACCCAGGCATGGACGACCCGGCTCAAGGTTGAGCCATGCGAGGTCCGCTGAAAATAGTAGTCGATGGTGGTGCGGAGCGTGGTAGGGTCCATGGGATAGCCGAGCTGCCGCAAGAGGCGAATCACTTCATCCATAGGCAGCAGGTAGAACAACATTAAGGCGTCGGCCTGCTTGGCGACCTGATAGCGATCCGGGCTATCGTTCTCCGCCTCAAGGATGCGGTCGAGCCGATGAATGTCACCATATTTCTTCCGATAGCCGTCCCAGTCAAACTCCTGCAAAGTTTCAAAACCCTCAAATTGACTCAGCATACCGTCGCCGTGGAAGACCACCCGCATCTTCCTGGTGATGTCTGTCCAGCGCTCCAGGGCCTGCTCGCTCAGCTCCAGTTGTGATCGCAGGACCTTGCTCCTCTCCGCAGGCAGGAGGGCGAGGACATCGAGGGCGCGCTGGAGGGTCCAGACCGCCATGACGTTGGTGTAGGCGTTATTGTTCAGACCGGGTGTCTCGGAGCCAGGATAGCTTTCATGGTATTCGTCCGGTCCCATCACACCGCGGATTTCATAGCGTTCGAGCTCTGGATTATACGTTGCAGCGCTGGCCCAGAACCGGGCAATGTCCACGATCACCTCCGCGCCATAGAGCGATAAAAAGTCGGTATCCAGGGTCGTCTGATAATACTGCCAGACATTATAGGCAATGGCGATGTTCACGTGTCGCTGGAGCGCACTATGGTCCGGAATCCACCGTCCCGAACTGGGGTTGAGGTGGACGACCTGACTTTCTTCGCGCCCGTCACTACCACTCTGCCAAGGATACATCGCACCTTGATACCCGGCCAGACGAGCGGCTGCACGCGCCTGGGGAAGGCGCCGATACCGATAGAGTAACAGGGATCGGGTCAACTCGGGCAGGCGAAAGGTGAAGAACGGCAGGACAAACAGTTCATCCCAAAAGATATGCCCCCGATATGCCTCGCCGTGGAGGCCACGCGCCGGGATGCTGACATCGAGGTCGCGGGTATGCGCTGACACGGTTTGGAGCAGATGGAAGGCGTGCAGGCGTAGTACGCGCTGTATATGTGGCTGCTCGACGATGGTGATATCGCACAGCTCCCAGACCTGCTGCCAGGCCTGCGTGTGCCGCTCGACCAGGGGCGTAAACCGCTCGGCATGATCGATGGCCTGTTTCGCGGCCAGGCGGCATTCGGCAATCGCTCGGTCGCGGGATGTAAAGAGGGCCACGATTTTTTCAATGGTGAGGGTTTCTCCCGGCGCGACAGTGAGCGCTATATCCTGGACGACAGAACCGTTCGCGGTCTCGGTCGTGCGCTCAGGCGTGATGACTGCCGATTGCCGGAAGAGCTGGGTCCGGGCGGCTTGCGCGATGGTTATCTGGGACTGGTTTGTACGGACCAGCAGGGCTATCCCCTCCTCACCGATTGGCTGGCTGAGGAAGGCTTCCAGATGGTCGCTGCGTAACTGTTGGTAGCGCTTCACCCCGGCGTTACGTACCCGTCCATCCAGCGCAGAGCGAATGTGCAGCCCGCCCGTCCAGTTCTCAGGAGTCAGGGTGAGACTGATGCCGGCAAGGTGTGGGTCGGCCAGACTGACAAAGCGCCGATAGCACAGGCGTGTCTCTCGGCCCTGGGGGTCACGCACGTGTAGCGTCCGCGTCAGGATGCCATGTCTGAGGTCTATCTCCCGTGTCCAGGTCAGAATTTCGTAGGCGTTCGGATGAAACCACTCTCCGTCTTCCGGCCGAAAGGTCAGGCCGATCCAGTTCGGCAGATTCACGAAATCTTCATTTTCAACAGTCCGTCCGGCTATTTCCGTTTTCCGGCGATTATAGCCGCCGGCGAGATAGGTGCCCGGATAGTGGATGGCGTCAGCTTCGGTCTCTTCTGCCGCTCCCCGGGTAGCAAAATAGCCGTTGCCGAGCGTGCACAAGGTTTCCCGCAGTCGCTCCTGTTCCGGGTCGAAACCATCGAATCGGACTATCCAGTCAGTCTGGTCGGCCATGATAGGTCAGGCGTTGTTATATGGACAGCGACGCGGCAAGTCGCTGGAGTAGGGTCTGGACTTGAGCGGGATTCTGAAGCGCATAGCGAGCCGCCGTCCGGCGCGGTGTATCGGCCACGACTATGGTGAGACCGTAGCCGGCCAAGGTGTGGAACGCATCCTCATCCGTGATGTCATCTCCGATATAGATGAGGACGACGTCCGGGGTATGAAGGGCGAGGGTGTCAAGCAGCCACAGGACGGCCTTGCCTTTATGCCAATCGAGTCGTGGTTGAAGCTCGAAGACTTTTTTCCCCAGACCCTTACGGAGTTGTGGGTGCTTCTTCAGTTCTGCGTCGACCAGCGACTCGATGTACCCAACCTGTTCGGACGCAACATTTCGAAAATGGACCGCGATGGTGAACTTTTTCCGCTCGACAAGGGCGCCCTGGATTGTGCCGAGCTGGTGTTGCAGTTGGGTCTCTACTTCATCAAGCAACGGGAGAAATTCAAGCCCTTCGGCATGCTGCATGCGCACCTGGTGAGGGCCCGCAATGTCAAAGCCATGACTCCCGGCATAGTAGACGGAGTCGAGCTGTACCAGGGTCTGAATATCGGCGCGGTCCCGGCCGCTCACCACGGCAACCGGACACCGCTCGGCCAGCACGGCAAGGGTGTGCCGCATGTCGGGCGCCAAGGTGGCGAGTTCGGGGCGGCTGACAATCGGGGTCAGCGTGCCATCGTAATCGAGAAAAACAACCGGTCGCTTCTCCTGTAGACTGTGTAGCGGCAGATGGCTGAGGGCAGACGGCAGGTTCAGGGCATTCCGGATACGTGGTTGCTCTGGATTATCGTCGATCCGCACGTCCTTAAGGTCGGTCACAACCGCATCGGCTCCGTGCTGTTCCAAAGCGGCCTGGTTGTCCTGTCTG
This sequence comes from Desulfurellaceae bacterium bin18, assembly GCA_002238415.1. GTDB lineage: Bacteria > Desulfobacterota > Binatia > Bin18 > Bin18 > Bin18. The sequence continues at coordinate 102,000 of MPMI01000012.1, forward strand.
GCAACGCCCAGGACAAGACCGAAGCCGCCTCTATGCCCGGCCTCAACCCCTGAATTGGCATCCTCGACAATGGCTGCGCGCTCCGGTCTGACGGCCAGCCGTCGGGCTGCCTCCAGATAGGTATCCGGAGCCGGCTTGCCCGGCAGCTTATAGGTCGCACTCTCAACCCCATCGACACGCGTGTCAAACAGGTCTGTCAGCCCGGCCTGCTCCAGCACGATTTTGCAGTTCTTACTCGACGAAACGATCGCTATTTTGAGCCCTTTTTGTCGAAGCGCCTTGATGAGGACGATAGTCGACTCAAAAGCCTCGACGCCTTTTTCTGCCAGACAGGCAAGAAAAGTAGAGTTTTTCTTGTTGCCCAAGCCACAGACCGTTTCGCGGCTGCTGTCGTCTTCCGGGTCCCCATACGGGAGCGGAATATCCCGCGCCGCGAGAAAGCTGGTAACGCCGTCATAGCGTTGTTTGCCGTCCACGTACTGCAAATAGTCGGTCTCGGCATCAAACGGCACAAACGGAGTTCCGTTTCTTTGGGCAAAACGGCTGAGGAACTCATCAAAGAGGGCTTTCCAGGCAATCGTGTGCAATTTTTCGGTTTGGGTCACAACTCCATCAAGGTCGAACAGGACTGCGTCAAAGTCTGTGGTTGAGATCGTAACGGGCATGGCTGAAGTCTACGTGCTGCGCAGGACGCGTCGCTGGGTCGGCGGTTCGTATGGGGTCCGTCGTGTGCCTATGAAGCGGAGGGAGCGGCTGACATTTGTATCAGTTTGGCCTGGAGCTTCCGCACCAATTCTTCATAGGAGCTCTTCCCGATAATACGATAAAATTGGGTACGAAAATTCCGGACCATGCTGATATTCTCTACGACAACGTCATAGATGAGCCACTGCCCATCGACCTGATGCAGACGATAATTGATCGAGAAATGCTTATTCTGAGAAGGGACGAAGATGCGGGTGCTGACCTCGGCAAACTTCCCGTCTATCGTCTCCTGATCGTATAAAAACTCAACTTGATCCAAATATTTTTCAGCCTGCTTATCGAACGTTTCCCCGTAGGACTTCTCGACCAGTTCGGTAAAAATTTCGATGAATTCTTCGCGCTGCTCTTCCGTCCGGTCACGCCAGTACACACCCAGGGTTCGCCGGGCAACCTCTCGTCTGTCAAACAAGGGTCGAACAATTTCGCTGACTTGTTTAATGCGCTTCTCCCGCAGGTGAGGACCTTGATTCTCCGGAGCCCTGAGGACCAGGACGACCTGGTTTGTGGTGGAACGAACGGCTTCCAGCGGGGAGTCTGTGGTCAGCCCTTGTCCCGGCAGAAAAAGTATCGGCAGGAAAAAGAGCGCGAGGCCGCCAAGCGTCAGCAAGAAGGGAAGTCGTGGCAGTTTCATGGCCCGGATTCCTATTCCTCCGCTATCGCTTCTTGAATAGTCCGTTCGCGTTGTTGGAGGTAGCCGTCTTGAACGGCGCCGTACAGGTCAACAGAGAATCGGTCAACATTCTCAAAAAGTTCAAGATTGAGTGAGCGGAAGTTGGCCGCGTCGCCCATTACCCAGCCGCCCCGCGCGGCGATGGTCTCGGGATACGTCGGTAAGAGGTAGTTCATGGGTTGCATGGCCCCATCAACGCTGAGACCGACCGCGTCGCGAACGGTTGAGGGACCGAAGAAAGGCAAGACAAGATACGGGCCGGGGGCTATGCCGTACTGCGCCAGCGTTTGCCCAAAGTCCGCATGACCGGCTTCCAAGCCGAACCAACTGCCTGCTACGTCAAAAAACCCCAGACCGCCAAGAGAGGTATTGATGACGAAGCGGCTGAACTCCTTACCGGCCCCGACCAGTTTCATTTGCAGCAACTTATTGCCCAGACGTGGGGCAATATTGATGTTGTGAAAGAAGCGTCCGACTCCTTGCCGGGCACCGAGCGGCAGGACGGCTGCATAGCCTGAGGCCACTGGGTGGAGAATATACTCGTCCAGCTTCAAGTTAAAGCTGAGCATGGCCTGGTTAAAGGGCTCAAACGGATCGTCAATGGGCTGAGGAGCCACCTCGTCTTGACCCGCACTCCCCATTTGCGCCCGGGCCTCGGTGGGAGAGAATCCGGATGGAAATACTCCCACTATGCTTATTACCAGTACCAGTTTTTTCAGCATCCTCCCCCCCCTTATCGACTCACAAGGACTCATCAAGACCGAGTGACCACAGGTCCGTACTCTCCCCGCCGTTCTGGCGGTCCTGACCATTTTCCGTTGTCTGCTCAGGCGTCTGACTGCTTCCGACATTACCGAAAATGAATTCTCCTATTAATTGTTGAATGTCGACCGGCTCTACAGTCCTGTCAATAGTCCCTCCGGGTGCAATGGTGGCAGAGGAATAGCCCGGCGTGATGACGACATAGCGTTCGCCAATCAGGCCCTTGGTCTTGATTGCCGCCTGCGTGTCTTCGTGTAATGCAATATCGTTCCGAATTTTTAAGGTGACGCGGGCCTTGTAATCAGCCAAGCGAACACGTTCGACCCTGCCTATTTCCACTCCTGCGAGCTCGATAACCGCCCCGTCTTGCAGTCCGCCCGCTGTTATAAAATCCGCATACACCGGATAGCTGTCGGAGCCCAGTTCAACTTGACCCAACTGAAGAGAAAGATATCCCAGAAAGCCGCAGATGCCAAGCAGAAGCGTGCCAAAAAACAATTCCGCGTCAGCCTTCATACGCACCTAGCACGGGTTCTAGTATACATCGATAGGACCTTCGAGCTGGCCGCTCATAAACTGCCGCACTACCGGATTGTTTGACTCCTGTAGGGCGCTGGGCGAGCCGGACTCAACGATCACCCCTTGATGCAGCATAGCGATATGGGTGGCCAGAGAAAAGACCGCTGGAATTTCGTGGCTGACAATAACCGCAGTAAAGTCCAGCATTTGATGGAGGTCGAGAATAAGTCGATGAATGGCATTGACTCGGATCGGATCAAGACCGGTTGTCGGTTCATCAAATAAGAGGATCTCAGGATCGGAGACGAGCGAGCGAGCCAGCGCCGCACGTTTGCGCATCCCGCCTGATAGCTCGGAGGGGAATTTGGCATCCACGCCGGCCAGTCCGACCTGGAAAAGACGTTCATGGACTTTATCCCGAATTTCAGCCTCACTTTTTTGGGTCTTTTCCCGTAGGGGAAAGGCCACGTTGTCATACACGGACATGGAATCGAACAGCGCTCCACCCTGGAAGAGCATGCCGAACCGGTTCCGAACCCGATTGAGGGCACGGCGTCCCAAGCTGGTAATCTCTATATCGTCTATCCAAACCTGCCCGGAATCGGGGCGCATTAAACCGATCAGATGCTTGAGTAAACAGCTTTTCCCGGCTCCGCTGACTCCGACCACCACATACACAGCCCGGTCGGGTATATCGAGATTGAGCCCGGACAAGACCGTTTGGCTGCCAAAGGATTTACGGACATTGACGAGGCGGATCATGCGGCACTTCTCGATAACGGTTTCCTATGGCTACACGAGGACAGAACCAATGAAATAGTCCCACACCAGGATCAGGACCGCACACATCACCACGGCTTGTGTGGTGGCGTGACTGACCCCCTCGGCCCCATGCGCGGCGTAGAAGCCCTTAAAACAGCTGACCCAGGCAACAATCATTCCAAACGAGAGCGATTTATATACACCCATCCAAATGTCGCTGGAATCCGCTGCGCTGCTCATCTGCGTAAAATACGCCCCCGAACTCCCGCCCAGCAACTCAACGCCGACAATATAGCCGCCATAAATACCCACCGTCACAAAAACACTGTTCAAAAGAGGAAAGGTAATGCAGGCCGCCAGAAAGATTGGGACCACGAGATACTTGATGGGGTTGAGAGCCATGACTTCGAGCGCGTCTATTTGCTCGGTAATTCGCATAATCCCGAGTTCTGCGGTTAGGGCCGAGCCGGCGCGGGCCGTGATCATCAGCGCAGACAGGACAGGACCAAGCTCGCGAATCAAACTCAGTCCGACCATCGGGCCGAGTGCCTCCTCGCCCCCAAAGCGCCGCAGGGCAATATATCCCTGCAGGGCAACGACCATACCCGTAAAGGCTCCGGTAAAGACGATGAGCAAGAGAGAGCGGCTGCCGATAAAGTAGATCCGGCGGACAAGCTGACCGCCTTGCAGGGGAGGGCGAAAGATGTCGATCAGGGTTGTACCAAGAAAGACCCCCATGCGGCCCATTTCGCGCAGGGTGCGGAGGGTCAGACGTCCACACGAGCGTACAAGGCGGAGCACTCCTCTTCCTTTCTCATGATAGTCTGGGGACTGACGACATGTGGCGCGTAATGAGCGGGTCTGCTGAGGACACGCTGGGAATGAAGCCTCCCTAACAATGACACGTCCCCTACCATAGGCGCTCCGCTTCCTCAAGGGAGCCTCACGCTCTGGGAGGGTCGAAAAGGAGGTACGGTCCTCTTGTCAGACTGCGTGAAAGAGGGATATGTTCTTCCTAATTGTCTACAGTACGTGGAGGAGACACTATGGCAAACGCTACTGGAGTATCGCCTGTAGAAGAGCCCCCGCTACGGGTTGTTGAAAACAGTGCTGTTGCTGAAGAAGAATCACCCAAAAAGCAATGGAAAAAACTGCGTGAGATACTGGCCCGCCACCATGGAGAAAAAATCCTCATCATCCTGGTGGGCTACCCGGACCCCGATAATATCGCTTCCGGTTTGGCGCATCAGTTCTTAGCCAAAGAGTTCGACATCGAAGCCACGCTGCTGTGCTTTCATGAAGTCAGCCACCATGAAAACCGCGCGTTGGTGAAGCGCCTTGAGATTGACCTGCAACTCTATGACGAAGAATTCGACCTCACGCCATACTCTGCCTACGCGCTGGTTGATACCCAAAATCCAGAGACGCCTATTTCGGATCAGCTGGGCGGCAAGACCCTCCTCTCCTTTATCGATCACCACCGTCGTCTTGGGACCCCGCTGGCTGAATTTGTTGATATACGGGAGGACGCAGCCTCGACCTGCGCCATCTATACCGAATATTTACGGGCGCAATATCCCGACGGCCTGAACCCCGGCGAGACTGACCAGGTGCGACTGGCAACCGCGCTTATGCACGGCATTCGTTCCGATACCATGGCGTTGATTGAGGCCAGTCGGTTGGAATTTGAGGCGGCGGCGTATCTATGGCCGTGCGTGGACCAGCCCCTCCTCAAGGCGATCTCGGAAAAATCCTTACCGCCGATTGTCATGGATATGATTCAAAAGGCCCTGGAGCGGAAGCAGGTGTTCGACTCTTTTGTGTTTACCGATGTGGGGTTTGTGCGGGGCGAACACCGCGATGGCATCCCCCAGGTGGCAGAATTCCTGCTCCAGCGAGAAGGAACAGACTCGGTCCTCGTTTTTGGCATTGTGGACGGCAAGACGGTTGATGGCTCGCTCCGGACACGGAGCGATACCGTGAACCCTGATTCGTTTTTGAAAAAGCTTTTTGGCTTTGATGAAGACCGAAAGTCGTACTACGGTGGCGGGAACATCAAAGATAAGGGCGGCTTTCAAATCCCGCTGGGCTTCCTGGCTCAATCGCCCAACAGGGATATGCTCTACGAAATGACCTGTAGCGTCGTGCAGGAGCGCTTCTTCAAGGCTATCGGTATCAAAGAATAAGCCGTTAATCAGTATCCTCGCTCGCTCTAGCGCTTCATTCTCCAATGATATGAACCCATGCCGCCGGAAGGGCGGGAAGCGTCTCCATGAGAGATGCTTCTCATCCGATCTTCCTTGAACAGGCAATATGCGAGCCTACCCGGCTATACAGAGCTCGACGCAGAGCTAAATACAGGAGGCCATTATGGCAGACGAACAAAGCGGTGATCTGACGTATGACATTCCTGCTGCGGTACAGGGGCAGACGGCCATTGACCCGCAGACGTATCAGCAGATGTATGAGCGCTCAATCCACGACCCGGAAGGATTCTGGGCGGAACAGGCTGAAAAACAGCTTGAGTGGTTTCAAAAATGGGACACGGTTCTCGAATGGGATTTTCACAAGGCTGATATCAAATGGTTTCTCAACGGCAAGCTCAACGTCTCGCATAATTGCCTGGACCGGCATGTCAACGCCGGAGCCGGCGACCAGACTGCTCTCATCTGGCAGGGCAATAATCAGGACGAAAGCAAAAAGTTTTCGTACGCCGAGCTTTTGGACCAGGTCTGCCAGTTTGCCAATGCGCTCCGGGCGCTTGGAGTGAAAAAAGGGGATCGCGTGTGTCTTTATATGCAGATGATCCCCGAACTGCCGGTGGCCATGTTGGCCTGTACGCGTATTGGGGCGGTCCACTCCATTGTGTTCGGCGCCTTTTCGCCGGACTCCCTGCGTGATCGCATCCAGGACTCTGCATGCAAGCTCTTGATTACCCAAGATACGGGACTGCGTGGGGCGAAGAACGATATCCCCATGAAGACCAACGCCGATACCGCGGCGGCTGAATGTCCGTCTATTGAGCATGTCGTTGTCGTCCGGCGCACCGGACACGAGGTCCCCATGCAGTCCGGTCGTGACGTCTGGTGGCACGAGCAGGTGGCAACCCAGCCGACGACGTGCGAGCCGGAATCCATGGACGCAGAAGATCCGTTATTCATCCTGTATACCTCCGGCTCGACCGGCAAGCCCAAGGGCGTACTGCATACGACGGGTGGCTATCTGGTCTATGCCTCCATGACCCACCGCTATGTGTTCGACTATCGGCCGGGGGATATCTACTGGTGCACGGCCGATATTGGCTGGGTGACCGGGCATAGCTATATCGTCTACGGCCCGATGGCGAACCGGGCGACGACCATGATGTTCGAGGGTGTCCCCAATTACCCGGATTTTGGCCGTTTCTGGCAGATTGTTGAACAGCATAAGGTCAATATTTTCTATACCGCGCCCACCGCGTTGCGCGCGCTGATGAAAGAAGGCGACACTTGGCCGGCCAAGTACGATCTGTCGAGTCTGCGTATTCTCGGCACGGTCGGCGAGCCGATCAAGAGCCCCGAATGGCACTGGTATTTTCAGACCATCGGCCAAGAACGCTGCCCGATTGTCGATACCTGGTGGCAGACCGAAACCGGCGGGATTCTGATCACCCCCCTTCCGGGTGCAACGAAAACCAAGCCGGGGTCGGCTACGCGGCCCTTCTTCGGCGTCCAGCCCTGTCTGGTAGACGACCAAGGTACGGAGATCGAGGGCAACGGTGTATCCGGGAATTTATGCCTCAAGTTCCCGTGGCCGGGTATTATGCGCACGGTGTACGGCGACCACGAACGCTTCATTCAGACCTATTTCTCCGCCTACCCCGGCAAGTATTTCTCGGGCGATGGCTGCCGGCGGGACGAAGACGGTTATTACTGGATTACCGGACGGGTGGACGACGTGATCAACGTGTCCGGCCACCGTTTGGGAACCGCCGAGATTGAGGGCGCATTGGGTACGCATCCGGCTGTGGCCGAGGCCGCAGTAGTGGGAATGCCGCACGATCTCAAAGGGCAGGGCATCTACGCCTTTGTGACGCTCAAGACCGGACAGCAGTCCTCTCCGGACATGGTGAAAGAGCTGAATAATACGGTCCGCCGAGAGATCGGCCCGCACGCCACGCCGGACAAGGTACAGTTCGCCGATGGGCTGCCCAAGACGCGGAGCGGAAAAATCATGCGGCGTATCCTGCGGAAAATTGGTGAGGGCGCGATCGATCAGCTCGGGGACACATCAACCCTGGCCGATCCTTCCGTGGTCGATCAATTAGTCGAGGGACGTCTCTAGGCAGGGGGGAGCCCAATCGCATGGCTCTGCGTTTTCACAACACCCTGACGGGAAAGGCAGAAGAGTTCGTTCCGCTTACGCCTGGCAAAGCCCGCATGTATGTGTGTGGGGTCACGGTCTACGACCGCTCCCATATCGGTCATGCGCGGGCCTTTGTCGCCTTTGATGTCATCTATCGTTATCTCCGATTCTCCGGTTATGAGGTGACCTTTGTCCGCAATTTTACGGACGTGGATGACAAGATTATCAACCGCGCCAACGAGCGGGGCATCTCGGCCGAAGAGCTGACCGAAACTTATATTCAGGATTACAATAACGACATGCAGGCGCTGCGTTGTTTGCCGCCTACGCATGAACCCCGGGCCACCGAACACATTCCGGCCATGCTCGCCCTTATCCAGGAGCTCGAAGCCAAACAACTCGCCTATGCCGTGGATGGAGACGTGTATTATGCGGTGGACCGCTTTGCCGCATACGGCAAGCTGGCCCACCGGCGTCTGGAAGACATGGCGGCCGGGGCGCGCATAGAAGTGGACACGCGCAAGCGTCATCCCATGGACTTTGCCCTGTGGAAGTCCAGCAAGCCCGGAGAGCCGGCCTGGGACAGCCCCTGGGGCAAGGGCCGGCCCGGATGGCATATCGAGTGCTCGGCCATGAGCAGCAAATATCTGGGCCAGCCCTTCGATATTCACGGCGGCGGTGCCGACCTGATTTTTCCCCATCACGAAAACGAGATCGCCCAGTCCGAAGGAGCCAAGGGCTGCGCCCTGGCCCGCTACTGGCTGCATAACGGTATGGTGACCGTCGAACGGGAGAAGATGTCGAAATCCTTGGGCAACTTCCTGACCATCGAGGCCGCGCTGAACAAGGTCTCTACGCCGGAAGTCTTACGTCAGGTCTTACTCTCGTCTCACTATCGGATGGCGCTCGACTTCTCGACCCAAAAGCTGGCAGAGGCGGAAAAGGGGCTGGCGCGCATCTATGAAACGCTCGCTCGCGCCGACGAAGCGATTGGTGGCAACCGGATAGGAGAGGGACCTGATGACTCTTCATTGGTCAACCGGTTTCGTGAGGCAATGGATGATGATTGCAATACACCTCGCGCCCTTGGCGTGATTTTTGATGGCGTGCGCGAGATGAATCGTGAGTTGGATGCCGGCCAGATCACGGAGGCAGCAATACTCCGGTCTGAAATCGCAAAAATGGGAGATGTCCTCGGTCTGCTTCAGGAGTCCCCTGCCCAATTTTTAGAGCATCAAAAGCAGACCGGCCTGGCCGAAGTCAGCCTCACGCCTGAGGCCATCGAGGCCCTGATCGCCGAACGGACCGTGGCGCGCAAAGAGAAGAATTTTCAGCGTGCGGACGAGATTCGCGCCCAACTCGACGAGCAAGGCGTTCTCCTCAAAGACGGTCCGACGGGGACGACGTGGACGGTGAAATAGCGGTGCCCGAAACACGGTGACTCCACATCAATCATCGTCCCCAATTGTTCCTCCTCTCAGGCCGGTTCGGGCCGGTGTAAAAGTAGGATCTGGTGGTTGTGCGCTGGTAGTGCTCACGCTCACCATGCTGCTCGTGGGATGCGGCGATAGCGGCTCGTCCGGACAAGGACCGCCGTCGATCGTGGTGTTTGCCGCCGCCAGCCTGCGCGATGTTGTCCGGGGCATTGGCGCGCGCTTTTCCGAGACGCACCAGATTGACCTGGTCTATAATTTTGCCGGCTCCAATACCCTGGCGCAGCAGCTTCAGGCCGCTCCGGTGGCCGATGTTTTTTTGTCGGCGAACCCGGACTGGGTCGATGTACTCGAAAGGTCGGAGTTGATCCTCCCCGAATCGCGCCGCAACTTTCTGTCAAATCGTCTCGTGCTCATCAGTCGAAAGGATGCCGAGTTTCAGTTGTCCGAGCCCGGCCTGCTGCCCACACTCTCATTCACCTTCCTGGCAATGGCCGATCCTGCGGCCGTGCCTGCCGGACGATACGCTCGGGCTTTTTTGCAGGCCGTTGAAACGGCAGACCGCTCGGTCTGGGAAGCCGTCAAAGACAAAATCGTCCCCACTACCGATGTCCGGGCAGCTCTCGGCCTGGTGGAGTCCGATCCACACATCATCGGCATTGTGTATCGAACGGATGCCATGAACTCAGACCGGGTGCAGGTCGTGTATAAGATTCCGCCCAATCTGCACCAACCGATCGTGTACTGTGCCGTGGCCCTCAAAAATCGTCCACAGCCTGAGATCACGGCCCGATTTCTCGACTTTTTGAGTAGCCCTGAAGCCGTAGCAATTTACAACATGAAGGGATTTGTTGTAGACGAAGGAGGCCCTCGTCCGCTGTCGTGACTGCCATGAGTCCTGAAGTATTGTCGGTTATTCTCCTGACGCTCCAGGTTGCAACGGTATCAACTCTACTGGTGCTGCTGCCGGCCACGGTCCTGGGCTATGTTCTGGCCCGCTATGAGTTTTATGGCAAGACGGTCCTGTCTGCGCTGGTCGGCTTACCACTCGTCCTGCCGCCCACCGCGGTCGGCTTTCTTTTATTGCGGCTGTTTGCGGTCGATGGACCGTTTGGGCGCGAGACGCTCGGATTTGATTTGTCCATCCTGCTGACCTGGAAAGGGGCAGTCATTGCGACGGCGACCATGTCCCTGCCGCTCGTTGCACGTACGGCAAGAGCCACGTTTGAAGGGATCAATCCTCGGCTCGAATTGATGGCCCATACCTTAGGCCACGGTCGGCTGGCCACTTTTTTTCAGTACAGCTTACCCATGGCCCGGCGCGGCTTGCTCGGGGCGGTCATTCTCGGTTTTACACGCGCCATGGGTGAGTTCGGCGCCACGGTCACCATTGCCGGAAACATACCGGGTCGAACGCAAACGATAGCCGCGGCTATTTTCAGCGCCCAGCAGGTCGGCGCGCAGGCGAGAGCTGATTTTCTCATGCTGGTCGCCATCGTACTGGGTTTCCTGGCCATTCTGAGTGCTGAACTGCTGGGACACGGCCGCTCACTGCCCCGTCTGGCCCGACCATAATGACGCAGCTCTTACCCCCTCACGACAGCCTACAGGCTGGTTCTCTGGATGGCCTGACCGTGCAGGTCCGCCTCCCGCTGGACCGTTTTGAGCTGGATATCGATGTGCAGACCGAAAAACACGTGACCGGGATTTTTGGAGTCTCCGGGGCAGGTAAAACCAGTCTGTTGGAAACGATCTGTGGCGTCCGGCGCCAGGCGCGAGGCGTTATTGCGCTTGGCGCAGAAACATGGCTGGATAGCGACCGAGGGGTATTTGTCAAGCCATCGCAACGCCATATCGGGTATGTCCCCCAGGATGGTTTACTCTTCCCGCACAAGAATGTCCGGCATAATCTTCTAGCTGGCAAGAAACGCGGGTTGCGGCGAGGTCATGCTGTCCAGCAGACGTTTGAAACCGTGGTTCACATCCTCGAACTCGGCCCGCTCCTTGAGCGTGCCGTGCACGCCTTGTCCGGTGGAGAGCGACAGCGCGTCGCCCTCGGACGTGCCCTGTGTTCCGGGCCGCGACTGCTCCTGCTCGACGAGCCGTTTGCCTCGTTAGACGTTGCTCTGAGACGCAAACTCCTGCCTTTTCTCCGGCGGGTGCGGGCTGAATTTCAGACTCCCATGCTGTTCGTGTCGCACGACCCCCTCGAAGTGCAGGCCTTGTGTGACGATTTGATTGTACTCGGAGACGGCAGGATTATCTCGCACGGCGACCCACGCGCGGTGCTGACCGCCTCCCATATTTTTCCCCTGGCCGAACAGTATGGCTTCGAGAATATTTTGCCCTGCTATACCGTGGAAGGAGGCGGGAGTACGGGGCAGGTACGCTTGGGCGAAAGGGAAGGCGGTGAACGAGCGCCGGTCGAGTTGGTGACTGTCCAATCCGAGGCCCGGCCGGGTGAGGCGATGCTGGCCGGTATTCCCGCGCACGATATTATGTTGGCCACGCAGCGGCCAGAAGGGCTGTCTGCCCGCAATGTTCTGCCCGCTCGTATTACGCAACTCCGTTCCGTCGGTCATGTTGGATTGGCAACGGCCGAACTCAGTCCCGACCTTCCGCCGCTGACTGTTGAGGTGACTGAGAAGTCGTTTGTCGAACTGGGTCTGCGAGTTGGGAGTGAGGTCTTTTTGGTGATTAAGGCAACCTCGTGTCGCTTGTATCGGACAGGAGAGGGGCGACGCCTGCGTCGCTCCGATGTTGACGGGTGATGCCTACTCCTGATCCCCTCCCAAGAGGGGATTGTCTGCTGTCCCAATCGACAGCCGGACTTGCACTTTCACGGTCTGCGACATAGGCTTGTGGCCCGATTTTCACACAACGCGCCCGTAGCTCAATTGGATAGAGCACCGGGCTTCGAACCCGTAGGTTGGGTGTTCGAGTCACCCCGGGCGCGCCTTTTGGAAGAAATCCCTTGCACTTCCAACACAAGAGAGCCGGGCTTGAAAATTCTGAAAAATTGCTTTGAGGTTCGCGCTGAGCCCGGGCTGCAGCCATCCGGCCGTTTCAGGTGGTAGGTGAGAAAAACTAGCGGACATTTTATACGGCCACTGTGCTCTCTGAATGCCCCCTAAGCTTCGCCTCTGTCTAATACCGACACGTTAATGTCTGTTCCTCGCCTTTCCCGCTGGTTGACCATTCTCGGCATGCTCTCGCTTGTTCTGTATGCCGTCATCGCCTGCTTGAGTCAGTCGTTCAGCTATGGCCATGGCTACCAGGATCGGCCGATTTTGGGCTTTGTGGGCGTGTACGGCCTGGTGTTTATTGTCTATGCCGTGGCGGTCTGGCGGGTCAAAC
>MPMI01000013.1 GCA_002238415.1 Desulfurellaceae bacterium bin18
CGGCTTGGTCGGGTCGTTGGGGTCATCCGGCTTGGTCGGATCATCCGGCTTGGTCGGGTCGTTGGGGTTGTTGGGGTCCTGAGGGTCGTTGGTGTTGTTGGGATTGTTGGGGTTGTTGGGGTTGTTGGGGTTGTTGGGGTTGTTGGGGTCGTGGGGGTTGTTGGGGTCGTTGGGGTTGTTGGGGTCCTGAGGGTCGTTGGGATTGTTGGGATTATTGGGATTATTGGGGTTATTCGGGTTGTTGGGATTATTCGGGTCGTTGGGGTTATTCGGGTCGTTGGGGTTGTTGGGATTATTCGGGTTGTTGGGGTTATTCGGGTCGTTGGGGTTATTCGGGTCGTTGGGATTATTCGGGTCGTTGGGATTATTGGGATTATTCGGGTCGTTGGGGTTGTTGGGGTCGTTGGGGTCGTTGGGATTATTGGGATTATTCGGGTCGTTGGGGTTGTTGGGGTCGTTGGGGTTGTTGGGGTCGTTGGGGTCGTTGGGGTCGTTGGGGTCGTTGGGGTTGTCCGGGTCCTGAGGGTCGTTGGGGTCGTCGGGGTTGTTCGGGTCGTTGGGGTCGTTGGGGTTGTTGGGATTGTCCGGGTCGTTGGGGTCGTTGGGGTTGTCCGGGTCCTGAGGGTCGTTGGGGTTGTCCGGGTCGTTGGGGTTGGTCGGGTTGTTGGGGTCGTTCGGGTCGTTGGGGTTGTCCGGGTCCTGAGGGTCGTTGGGGTTGTCCGGGTCCTGAGGGTCGTTGGGGTTGTCCGGGTCCTGAGGGTCGTTGGGGTTGTCCGGGTCCTGAGGGTCGTTGGGGTTGTCCGGGTTGTCGGGGTCCTGAGGGTCGTTGGGGTCGTCCGGGTTGTCGGGGTCGTCCGAGTCGTTGGGGTCGTCCGGGGTGGAGGGGGCGCCCGGGTTGTCGGGGTCCTGAGGGTCGTTGGGGTCGTCCGGGTTGTCGGGGTCCTGAGGGTCGTTGGGGTCGTCCGGGTCGTTGGGGTCGTCCGGATCGTTGGGGTCGTCCGGATCGTTGGGGTCGTTCCCGTCGTCCGGTTGATTGTTGTCCGGTGGCTCTGGCGATTCCGACGGCTTTGGAGACGACGGGTTGTTCCCTGGTGGCGTGTCTTCACCCGAGGAATCAGAAGTGTCCGTCGGGTCAGGGGTGGCCGTCCCCAGAGTGGTGGCAATACCCGCACCGGCAAGGCCCGCTGCCCCGCTGCCCAAAGTCCGCCAGGTATACGGAGAGTCAGAGACCCCTATAAGCCCAGGGACGCCAACAATCCAGGCCAAGCCAGCAAGCCCCGGAACGCCTGGGGGCAAAGTCCCAGGGGCCTTGGTCCGAGAGGGTTCGGAGAGTCTGGCAAGCCCAGGGAGGGCAGCAATCCAGGCCAGGCCCGCCGCGAGCCCCGGCGTACCCAGAATGCTCGGCGTGTCCGGGGTCAGAATCTCAGGGGCCTCGGTCTGAGGAGGTTCGGTTTCAGACTTGGAAGGCTTCTGCTCATCCGTCTCAGAGGTGGTTTCCACAGACGTTTTGGTATCGTCTACGGTTCCGGGCATGGAGATTCCTCATCCTTGGCGTCGGGCCTTAGCGCATATAGATCACTTTGGATTGTGAGGGCGAGAGCATGACTCCCATAGCATTGGGGGCAGGGCCGTTCTGAGCAGTGGGGTCCAGCATTTTCGTGGCCGGGGCAGGACCGCAGAACACATTGGTCGATCCCATAACGTGTCTCGACGGCCCGATAATGATCTGCGACGCCACGCCACCCATGGTGCCCGCCTCGTCCCCGTTCGATACGGCATCCATAGTCATCAGGTTGTGCACCGGCATCCCCATGATGAATTGATTTAATACGGTGGGAATCGCCGTCATGCTCATGGCGATGTTCGGGAAGGGAGCAGGAATGGCGAACGGCGGGGTCTTACACACATCGGGAAAGGCGAAGTCTATGCCCGGTATCGGGCCTTGCGATTTGGCAAACATGGGTACACCTCCTTATGGAACTTTGCGCGGATGGTTTTGTTGATAGATTTTCACCGGATCATAGGTTTCAGCGATGTGACGTGCGGGGTCATGGGGCAGGCACTCGGCTTGTGCGGCGATGTCCCAGTGCGCCAGGTCGGTTTCCGCGCCGTGCAGGTCCAGGCGGAAAACCTTGGCCCCGCGGAAGTCTGCGCCGCGAAAATCGGCTCGCCGGCCAACGGCATAGCTGAGGTCCGCGCCCCGGAAATTCGTCTTGACGGCCCGAGCCTGCTCCAACACGGCCTGGGTCATGACGGCATCCTGAAAACTGGCCCTGCTCAGGTCGGCCTGATTGAAGATGGCGTTGCCAAGAGACGCGCCGGTCAGGTCGGCATTGCCGAGGTCGGCCTGCATGAAGACCGTCAGGTCGGCCTGTGCACCGGTCAGCCGCGCGCCAGTCATTTTGGTCCGGGTAAACTGGCATTGTGTCAGCTCTGCGTTGCTCAGGTCAGCACCACGCAGGTCGGCATCCTGAAAATTACAGCGGGGCAGGCGCAAGCCGCTCAGAGACCAGCCGGCCAGACAGGCCGAGAGCAGCATCAGCGTGTCGGCCTGCATTCCGTCGTAGGTGGCTTCTGACAGGTCGCAGTTGACAAAAGCCGAATTGGTGAGCTCGGCCCGGCTCAACTCGACGCGGCTCAATTCGCACTCGGCAAGGGCGCACTCCCAGAGGCAGGCCGTGGCTAGCCGCGCACCGGACAGCCGGACTCTGGCGAAAGAGCAGCGGTCCAGCCGGGCCGCGGAAAAATCAGCTCCGGCCAGGTCGCCGCTGACGGCTTGGACATTTTCCAGGTGCGCGCCGGTCAGGCTGAGCGTGGGAGCCGTGCATTGCAGCAGCCCGACCGCCTCAAGATGGGCCGTGTCAAACCGCGCGTCATCCATCTGGCACTGCACAAAGTTGATACCCTTGAGTTGGCAGTCTGAAAAATCGGCCTGACGCAAGTCACACTCAACAAAAGTGGCGCCCTTGAGACGCTGGCCAGAGAAATCCTGTCCCGGCAGAGACAGCCGTATCAACTGGCCGCCGAAGCTGAGTATCTTGGCCGCTTCCTCGGCGTCGGTGGGGGGAGGCAAGACCGCAGCCGACAGTGGATTATTCCGCATTGGCAGGTCTCGTCATCACGGTATGGGTGAGGTTGGCACCGGTCAGGTCGCACAAGGTCAGCACTGCGTCGCTGAGGTCGGTCGAATAGAGATTGGCCATGTGAAACGATGCCTGGGTAAAGTCGGCGGCCTGAGCCTGGGCCTCAAGCAGGGTCGCACCAAAAAAGTTCGTCCCGGTACAGTCGGCTTTGTGCAGCACCGCACGTTTCAGCGAGGCGCGGTGCAGGCAGGCTCCGGCCAGATTCGTCTCTCCCAAGTCGGCCTCGTCCAGGCGGGCCGCGGTCAAGTCAGCGTCGCGCATTTCCGCTCCGCGCCACCCGGAGCCTGGCGCGACCAGACCGGTCAACCGCGCCCGATTCAGCTTGGCCCCTCCAATGCAGGCACTATTGATGAACTCAAGCCCGGTCAGATCGGCATCGTCTCCGTCCAGTCCGATCAGGACACAGCGCTCGAACCGCGCGGCCCGCGCTGCCAGTCCGGCCAGGCGAGTCTCAATACAGGTGACACCGTGCAGCCGGGCCTCGTCCAGGACGATCCCCGCCATGTCGCATTTGAGAAAGCTCACGTCCCGGATTTCAGCCGCGGTCAGGCAAGCGTTGGTCAGGCGGGCTTCAATCGGGTTGACCGCGATCAGCCGGGCGCGGCTCAGGTCGGCCCGGTCAAGCCGACTATGATAGAGGCTCACGTTTTCCAGCCGAGCCTCGCATAACCGGGCTTCCATCATAATTGCGCCGCTGAGGTTGGCGTCGGTCAGGTCGGCCCCAGTGAGGTCAGCCCCAGTGAGGTCAGCCCCAGTGAGGACGGCCCGGTGCAGTTTCGCGCCGGCCAGATTGGTCCCCTTCAGCACGGCCCGTTCCAGAAAAATGCCGGTCAGGTTCAGCCCGGCCAGGTCCGCGCCGGTCAAATCCGCGCCGGCCAGGTCGCGCCCGCACAACCCGTCCCTGCCGCGCGCCAGCTCAAGCGCCAGCAGGCCAAGGGCCTCGGCGTCCCCGGGGGAAAGCGGTTCTTCGGGGGCCATTGGTTCGGGGCTGGTCCGCCGGCCATAGGCGCGGAGCGTCTCTGATTCTTCACGGGTTTGCTCAATCTTCTCCCGAGCCTCGGCCATGCTGCCTTCTACTCGGTCTGAGATATCGTCGGCCGGCAGCTCGGAAGGCGGGCTCGCCTTGTCCGATTTGGTAGCTTTCATTACGCTGGTTAGGTATTCGCCACCGGGGCTGGCCAGGGCTGCGCTCAGCTTCCCGGCAGCCTCCTTCGCCGCCGGTTCCTTGGCCAGCGACTCGCTTCGCAGCCCTTGTAACGCCGTCTCAAAAGGATTGACCGGAGCGGGTGGGGCCATTCCGGGAGAGGGAAGAGCGGAGCGGGCCTGTTCCATTGTCTCAGTCGTCTGTTTGCCGACACGCTTTTGCACTCCCTGAGCCTCGTCCAGTTGGGCCAGGGCCTTGGTAAGCGGGTCCTCTGCGTCGATTTCACCCAAGGCACGCTGGCGCGCGCGGTACAACCCCAGGCTTATACCGTTTTTTGTCTGCGCTTTGGCGGCAACCTCGGTCGGGCTTTTTTTCAGGGCCTCCTCGGCTCGCTTGAAGATGTCTGACATCTGGGGCGCTGCCGCTTCGGTCGGGCTTTTTTTCAGGGCCTCCTCGGCTCGCTTGAACGCGTCTGGCAGAGGGGCCCCAGTGGGAGCGGGGAGCGCGAGGTCTATTTTCTTGCCGAGCGCCTCGCTCACATTTTTTGAGACCTGCCGGAGCGGGTCGGTCAACAGGGGCCGGGCCTGGGGGTCTATCTGTCCAAAGGCTTGCGTGGCCCGGCGCAACTCGCGCTCGGTCTGAGCCAGCAGGTTTTTCCGCTGCTTTTCGGCGTAGTCTTGCAGGGTATCGGCTGTTTTGACCAGCGTGGTCATATCGACTTCCAAGCGCTCAATTTCGCCCGGTGTGACGACCGGTATCTGAACCGGCAGGGGGGTGTCGTCCTTGAGCAGGGCCGGCGGTGGCAGCGGCAGGCCAGCCCTGCGAAAGGCGGCGGCCAGGGAGTGTTCCCTGGCCTGCTCCTCGCGTTTGTCGTTTTCTTCCCGGATGGCCTGCCGCTCGGCCTCAACCGCAGCCACCTCTTCGGGCAAACGTTCGGGCTTGAGTGGTCGTTCGTCAAAAAATTTCAGGGCCGCGCGTTCCAGGTCGGTACGTTCGTTCAGCGCGGTTTCGTAATGGCCCAGGGCGCGTTGCGGGTCAGTCAGGCGTTCATAGGCCAACAGCACGTCCGAGACGCTGCTGGCTTCACTGTCCTGCACGACCAAGCCGCCACGAAAAAGCACCATCCCCATAGCCGCGTTGGGGAAGAACCAGACCGTATCGCACCGCATCGGCAATTCTATAAACGCTTCGACTTGGCGGGCGAAGGCCCGCACCCGGAAGCCCGGCAGCCGGCCCTGAAACTCGGCGTGGTCGGGGTGCATGCCCGTAAGCCGATAGCGTTCGTTGCCGGTGAGTTCAACATCGGTCTGCTGGTCCGGGCAGGCCGTGTTGTAATACCGCCAGTCAAAATCCTTGGCGTGACCGGGGAAGCCGTCACGGAGCCAGGCTTCGTCATAGGTACCGGCAAAACCGATACGCCCAGGCGCGTCTTCGGGGCGCGGGCCGAGACCGGCCGGCGCAGGGTGGTGGTCAATGTTCAAGATCAGGGAGGCTGGCGTTTCGATCTGGGGCAGTTCGGCCGGGATACGCTGACTCATCAGCTTGCGGGCGTCAATGCCCTTTCCCAGCGGGTTTGCCGCAAAGCCCGGACCGCCAAAGGCGTTCTCCCAGCCCAGGCGTACCCGCTCAAAGGGCTCGGGCTCGCTCATGACGGGACCGTCAGGACCATACCGCCACCAGCGCCTTCCAAAGGCGACGATCCGTTTCTGTATGGGACCGAGTTCAAGGTTCATGAGCAGATGACGCACCGGGTCGTTCCGGGGGGCGCAGACATCGCCGACCACCAGCACCTCCACACGAGGCTTGGGCATGCCGGCGTCCAGCGGAGTCGCTCCCAGCGCCGGGGCGGCTGTTTGCCACAGTTGGGATTCGGGCAGGAAGTCGCCCGGCGACAGCAGATCAAAAGCGCCCAGGGCGGTTATCCACAAGCGGTATCCTTCGCCGCCCGCAGACACCCGCCGCAGAACGCCAAGCTTGGTGGGCTTGACTATCATGATAGCGCTTCAGCCGGTCTGTGACCGGGGATCTTCCTCTGCGCTATTCGTCCCAAGTGTCCGTGGATGAGGAGCTGGCCTTCTCGTGCGTCACGGTGATTTTTTTATACATGAAAAGCAATTCTTCCATGTGGGCATACGAATCGGAATCCTCGTCCAGGGCGTTCGGAAAGTACGGCCGACACTTCACCAGTGAGGCTTCCTCCAGGGTAACCGTATAATAGTGTTCCTGTCCTCCCGCGGACGCGGTCCGGTAGAGTTGCACTTCCACCTTCGACAACTGCTCCCCGGTTGCAATCGCTTGCAGTAACATCGGCGATGCCTTGTCAATATACTTCACGACCCGCATTCCGGTGTGGATGCGGTTCCCGGTCGGTTGCCCGCTCGCCGGGTCGGTTGGAGTTTGTACTCCTAACTCGAATTCCAGAATCTGGGCCGTATCCTCCTGTCCGCTTTTCGATAGGGTTCCCACTGAGTCTGCGGACATCCCACCCGCAGTCATGTCTCCCTGGGTCGAGCCCGTGACCGTCATATAACCTGGCGTCGGCATGTTTTCCTCCTTGCCGCTTTGGATTTGGCCTCCTGTCCGGGGCCATCTGGGCGGTAGCTTACCCCCCTCTCTTTACCGCTCCGTAACGGCTCTGCTACGTCTGCGTGAATGTTGCCCGCGCATCTTTATCTTTTCGTAACAGGTCTGTTACGTCTGCGTGAATGTCGCTGGAGACAACCGGTGGGGAGGAGTCAGGCGATGAGCCAGGACCCGTCCTTGTATTGGCAGTCTACTCAGTGAATGCTACTCTTGCGCGATTTGCCAGTGAGGAAGACACAATGGTGAAGTTGGTGCGGCGTTTGGCTTCTCACTTGATACCCTTCCTCCTTGTGATGATTGCAGGGGTACTGCTGGCGACCCTTGGCATGGCCTCTCTGGGCGGGCAGGATGCCCCCGAGCCAGATGACGACGGAAGGGGAATGAATACGCCGCACCCGGCAACGGCGCAGGAAGAAGACCACGAGGACCCCGGGGTTTCCGACGACCACGTCCTTTTTGGTCAATCCGCCGCGTTCACCGGGCCTGCCCAGGAATTGGGCAATGCGTTGCGCCTGGGAATTGAGGCGGCATTCCACGAGGCCAATCAGGCAGGAGGCGTCCATGGCCGCGCACTGAAGCTCAAGGCGTTGGATGACGGCTATGAAACCGGCTTTGCCGCTTCCAACACGCAACGGTTGATTGAGAATGAAAGGGTATTCGCGCTGATCGGAGCGGTGGGCACCCCCACGTCCCGCGCTGCATCACCGCTGGCCCAGACTGCCGGGGTGCCCTTCCTGGCTCCGTTCACGGGAGCCGAGTTCTTGCGCGACCCAGAGTTGGACAATGTGCTCAACGTCCGGGCATCGTACTACCAGGAAACCGAGGAGATGGTGGCGCGGCTCACCGAGGATTTGGGGATCACCCGCGTTGCTGTCCTCTATCAGGATGATTCCTTTGGCTTGAACGGGCTGGAGGGCACGCGATTGGCACTGGAGCGCCGGGGCCTGGAGCCGGTAGTGGCCTCGCACTACCCACGCAATACCCGCGCGGTGAAGGGAGCCGCGCTCAAAATCGCCGCGGCCAATCCGGAGGCGGTGATCCTGATTGGCTCCTACAGGCCGGTGGTCAAGACCATAGAGTTGGTGCGGCGGGAGCTGGACCCGGTATTCATGACGGTCTCCTTTGTGGGGAGCAGCGCTTTGGCGAACGAGTTAGGGCCCGACGGGGCCGGCGTGTACGTTACGCAAGTCGTTCCTCTCTCCGATGACAAAAACATCCCCGTGGTGGCTCGATACCACAGCGCCCTCTCCGAGTACGACCCCCAAGCGGAACCCGGGTTCGTTTCGTTGGAAGGGTATCTGGCCGGACGCCTGGCCGTCGCCGGTCTCAAAGCCTGCGGCCCCGACCTGAGTCGAGAGGGACTTCTCCACGCGGTGCGAGATGCCGGCACCATAGAAATTGACGGCGTGCAGCTCAAATACGGGCCGGACGATAACCAGGGATCCGACGCCGTGTTCTTAACCGTGATTGGGACGGACGGCAAGTACCACGGGGTCGAAAAACTGACAGACCCGTACTAAAGACCCCCTAAACGGCACCTACGGAGAACCGCAAGATGTCCGAGGAAGGCTTCTCGCTCCAAGAGATAGTGGATCTGTTCAGATTCGCTGAGCACACGCATGAACTCCACCAATCGATGTTGACTCTCGGGATGCTCATCATCGTTGCCAAGTTGGCCGAGGGCGTTTTTCGCAGGCTGCGCTTGAGCTCCATCATCGCCTATGCGGCGACCGGTATGTTTCTTGGGCCGGTCATGGAACTGACCGGCGTCTGGTGGATTGAGTCTTCACTCTACCTCGAGTTGGTTTTGGCGCTGGGTGTGTTCATATTTTTTTTCCTGATCGGCCTGGACGAAGTGGATATTTCCAGTTTCATGTCGTCCCTCAGAGGCCAGTACTTCCTCGCGGCCGTACTGTCCGTGCTCGTGTCACTCAGCATTTCGATGTTGGTCACCACCGATTTAGTTTTCGATTTCGGACTGAAACTGAATTTCACCGAGTCGCTGGCGTTGGCCGGTGTGCTGTCGATGACCAGTCTGGGCATCGTGGCCAAAGTGCTGACGGACGGCGGATACCTGAAACATCCGGTTGGACTGCAAATTTTCACGGTCGTGATCATCGCCGAGTTGATTGCCCTGCTGCTGATCGGCTTCAGCATCGGTGAACACGACCACCAAGTTTCGCCTGTCGGCATACTGATTCTGCTGGGCAAAGTTGCCGGTTTTTCGGTGGTGACCTGGGTATTGTCGTCGCGGGTGCTGCCGCCGTTGGTGGTGCTGTTGCAGCGGATGATCCAGGTGCCGCAACTCTCCTTGGGGGTGCTGCTTGGCATGCTCTTCCTGATAGTGTACGGCGCGGAAGCAGTGGGACTCCACGGCTCACTGGGTGCTTTACTGTTCGGGGCGTCGCTGTCGAACCTTCCCTACCAAGTGCAGCGGGAGATCATCCCAGGGATTCGCAGTGTAGCCGAGGGGCTTTTCGTGCCTCTCTTCTTTGCTTCCGCCGGATTGAGATTCAGCTTTACCTTCATAACCTTGCCGCTGGAGGCCATGGCGGGGTTGGCGCTGATCCCATTGCTCGGCAACTTCACCGGCGCTTTCATCGGCGCTTACGTGTCCCGCCTCGCCGTTCCCTACGCCGTGGCCACCGGGCTGATGGGTAAGGGAGTGGCTGAAATCGCGCTGCTGCTGGTTATGTGGGATTCTGGAATCATTGACGAGGTGGTTTTCTCATTCCTGGTGCTGGTCATGTTCTGCTACATCCTGTTCATGCCGGCGGTGATCGGCTTCGCGGTGAGCCGGGCCAGCCGCAGGACCGACCTGCCAGCGCAGCTTGACGACATTCCGTTGGGAATAGCCCGCTTCGCGCTGGAAGACATCAAGATTGATGACATTCTGGACCGCTCGCAGCGGCATCCCGCGTCTTCGGTCACAGTGCGTGATTTCACGGAGCAGTGGATCGTTCCGCACCAGCACCACTACGTCGTGGCGGATAAGGAAGGGCTGGTCGGGGTCGTGGCCCTGGAGATGCTCCGCTACCTGCCCAAGGAGGCTTGGGGCAAGACCCAGCTCGACGCCGTGGTACGCCGCCAAACCCCATTGGCCCGGCCTGATGAGCAAGTCGAAGACGTGCTGCACCGTATGTCAGAGAATTCTCTTTCCGTCATGCCCGTCGTGGAAAGGGATTCGGAAAAGTTTTTGGGCGCGGTCACCAGCAACGACATCATCCAGCTCATGACCATGGAAACCAGGGGCGAGAGCAGATCGCCGCGCTGGGCGGCCGAGACCTCGATGCGGTCTCGACAGAATCATTAAGGCGGTGGGAAGAAGAAGAGAGATTGCTGCGTATTTGCTCGCCGCATGCACTTTGCTATCGAGGCGGCCGCGCCCGGGGTCCTTAGCGACAATATCACTCCCTCCAGAATGCGGGATGGCCACGGCGCACCCGGTGAGATAGAAGCACGGGGAGAGATGAGATCACAGTAAAGACAAAGGAGAAGATGACTATGCCGGCCTATCTCGTTGGTGGAGTAGATGTGAGTGACCCTTCCTGGGTGGAAGAATATGGACCGAAGGTGCAAGCTCTGGTGGAGAAGCACGGGGGCCGTTACCTGGTACGCGGCGGGGAGATGGATGTCGTAGAAGGCACGACGCCGGCCTCACGAGTGATGGTCGTCGTTGAGTTCCCGTCTCTGGAGGCCGCCCGGGCGTGGTATAACGACCCGGAGTACGCCCCGCTGATTACGCTGCGCCAAACCGGTTCCGAGGCCGAGCTCGTTCTGGTCGACGGGCTGTAATTCAAGCCGCGGTTAATGGAAGCGGCTCCGCTGGACGCGGGCCGCATCCGCTTCTCGATAGGGTGGGGTTCCTACGCTCCGCTCAGGCGCTGGAGCGCTGCCTCAAGCTGATTGAGACCCTGCTCCAGATTCTGCATGGATGTGGCATACGAAATACGGACGTGCTCCGCGGAGCCAAAACCTTCACCTGCCACCAGCGCAACCTTGGCTTCTTCCAGGAGATACAGCGAGAGGTCCATGGCCGAGGCAATGGTTTTTCCCTGCCATTGGGGCCCGAAACAGCCTGCAACCCGTGGAAAGACATAAAACGCGCCTTCCGGCAGCGTACAGCTGATACCGGGGATGGCCCGGAGTCTGTCAACCACATAATTGCGTCGCTGGGCAAACTCTTTGGCCATGACGCCGACCGGTCCCTGGTCGCCGGTCAGGGCTTCAATCGCCGCGGCCTGGGCAATCGAGTTCGGGTTTGAGGTGCTCTGGCTCTGGATGGTTTCCATGGCCTTGATGACTTCCCGCGGTCCGGCTGCATAGCCCAGACGCCACCCCGTCATAGCGTAGGTTTTTGAGACCGAGTTGGCCACCAGCAGCCGGTCGCGCAGACCCGGCTTGAGGCTGAGCAAATGGGCGCAACGCGGGGCGTCGTATAAAAACTTCTCGTACACGTCGTCAGAGATGGTGAACAGCTCGCTGGACTCGATCACCTCGGCAATCCGGCTGAGTTCGTCTTCGGTATAGGCGGCGCCGGTCGGGTTGGACGGGCTGTTGAGTAACAGCACCTTGCTGTGCGGACCGAGTGCGGCGTGGAGTTGCGCGGCCGTCATTTTGAAGCCCGTGTCTTCCGTTGTGGGCAGGAGTTTCGGTGTGCCACCGGCCAGGACCACAATATCGGAATAGCTGACCCAATAGGGCGCCGGGATGAGGACTTCATCTCCAGGGCCGACCAGGGCATGAAAGGCGTTGAAGAGGATGTGTTTCCCCCCGCAGCCGGTCGTGACTTCCGGGAGGGCATACTCAAGGCCGTTGTCTCGCTGGAGTTTCGCAATAATGGCCTCTTTGACGTCCGCGGTGCCACCAACCGGCGTATACTTGGTCTTGCCCTGTTTGAGCGCCGCAATAGCCGCGTCTTTAATATGCTCCGGGGTATCGAAGTCGGGCTCGCCAGCTCCAAAATCGATGACCTCAATCCCCTCGCGGCGGAGCGCCGCGACTTTCACCGTGACCATGAGGGTCGGCGATGGTTTGACTTGATCCAAACGTGGTGCCAGACGCATTCTTCCTACACTCCTCTTGTCGAACACGCGGTCTGCTCGTCGCTCATACAACGACGCAAACGGTCATGTGGACCTGTGAGAGTCCGCGTTCAGGCCCGCTGCGCGAATTTCTCGCGGAGTCGTTTTTCAACATGGGGCGGGACGAGGCCCTTCACGGAACCGTCCAGACTGGCAATTTCCTTGACCAAGCGGGCCGCGGTGTAAAAATGGGCCGCCCCGGTCGTCAGAAAAACCGTATCCATCTCGGGCTTCATATGGCGGTTCATGAGCGCCATCTGAAACTCGTATTCAAAATCTGAGGCCGCGCGCAGCCCTCGAATGATAATCTTGGACTGCATGCGCTCGACGTAATCGACCAGCAGGCCATGAAAACTATCGTAGATCACCCGGTCGCCCGCCTCTTTCAGTTCCTCGCGAAACATGTCGAGGCGTTCCTGCGGAGCGAACAGATAGTTCTCTTTTTGGGGGTTATACACGACGGCAACGACCACTTCATCGACGAGCTCAAGGCTCCGCCGGACGATGTCTACATGGCCACACGTCGGTGGATCAAAAGAGCCGGGGTATATGGCGCGGCGTTTCACTCGGATTCCTCATTCTCATGTTGGCTCATGCTGGTAAAAAGACACCTCGGTTGTGCCGTAACGGCGACGGTCCGTCAATACCAAGGCGGTGTAGGCGGGGGCTCCAGACTCCTGCTGCGCGTGCTCAGCAACGACCCAAGCGCCTGGGAGGAGCACCGGGCTGCGCGCCAAACGCCGCAGGGTCTTATCTACCCAGCCTTCCCCATACGGCGGGTCGAGAAACACTCCGCCAAAACGCAGCCCTTGGTCTTCCACGATACGAATCCCGGTCGGGACGGAGGCCCGCAGCAGGCGGCCACGGTGGAACAGCTTTGTAGTTTTGAGGTTGGTGCGAATGACTTTCTGCGCGTCCGGACTGGCATCGACGAAGACGGCCGAGCGGCCGCCTCGGCTCAAGGTTTCTATGCCAAGCCCGCCGGTCCCGGCGAACAGGTCCAGAACGTCTATATCGACGAGGGAAAATCGACTGGCGAGGATATTGAAAACAGACTCTCTGACCCGGTCGGCAGTGGGCCGGACCCTGTGTCCCTTGGGCGCCACCAGGGTGAGCCCACCTGCCGAGCCGGAGATCACTCGCATTTAGACGCTGAGAATGTGAACGGCCAACGCGGCAGCTTCGCCGCGGACCATGCCGCCGCCATTCTCGGTCAGTCCGACTTTGGCGCCTTCGACCTGGCGCTTCCCGGCTTCACCACGGAGTTGCCAGAAAATCTCAGCAATCTGTGCCGTGCCGGTGGCCCCAACCGGGTGGCCCTTGGCCAGCAAACCGCCGCTCGGATTCACCGGAGTTTTCCCGCCGAGCGCCGTCACCCCTTCGTCAATCAGGCGGCCGCCCTCACCCTGCTGACACAGGCCGAGCTCTTCATAAATGATGAGTTCGGCCGGGGCTGAGGCGTCGTGGACTTCTGCCACATCCAGGTCTTCGGGACCAATACCGGCCACTTCGTAGGCTTTCTTCGCCATGCGTTCCGTCACACCGGGGTCCCCAGGCTGGTGGTCTTTTCCCGACCCCAGCACCGAGGCTTTGACATAGACCGGCTTGGTGGTGAATTCTTTCGCTTTCTCTGCGCTAGTGAGCACCAGGGCAGCAGCACCGTCGCCAATAGGGGAGCACATCATCCGCGTCAGCGGATCGGCGATCATGGGCGAGGCGAGCACGTCTTCCACGCTGCGCGGAGTCTGGAACTGGGCATGGGGGTTCAGGCTTCCGTTGGTGTGATTCTTGGCGGCAATCTGCGCATAATGCTCTTTGGTCGTGCCGTACTTCCGCATATGGCTGCGGGCAAACTCGGCGTAAAAGTCCATGAACATGCTGCGCGACTTGCCGGCCCCGGCTCCTCCGCCTTTCTCTTCGGTAGCGTTTTTCATGTCCGCCAAAGTTTTTTGCATCAGCTCGACATCAATGGCGCTGCCGATGGCGGCAAACGATTTCTTCTTATCCTCGTGGTAGAGCTTTTCCATGCCCAGGGCGAGTACGACATCGTACATGCCGGACGCGACATACAACCAGGCCAGATGAAAGGCGGTGGCCGCGCTGGCACAGGCGTTTTCGGTGTTAATGACCGGAATGCCGCCAATCCCCATTTCACGCAGGACGACCTGCCCGCGGATGCATTCCTGACCGGTAATCAGGCCGGCCATGGCATTCCCGACCGCGACGGCCTCAAGCGCATCGGCTTCAACCCCAGCCGATTTGAGGGCGCCCTCAATGGCCTCGCGGGACAACTCTTTCATACCTTTATCCATGTGCTTGGCAAAACGGGTCATGCCCGCGCCAACCAGGGCAACCTCTCTCATGTGGTTCCTCCTTCTTCTTTACCGTATGTGATAAGCGGCCCAACTATATCCGCATTCCCTCTTGTTCTGCAAGGAGAATTTCTTCAGGATAGCCCGTGTGAATTTCGTTCTGGTTCCTATTAAAGCCTTAACCCAAGGCAAAAGTCGCCTGTCCGCCCTCTTGTCCGACGCCCAGCGGCAGAGCCTGTCTCAGGCCATGTTGCGCGACGTGCTGACGCAGCTGCGCCGCGCGGCGACGGTGGACCGCTTTGGGGTCGTGACCTCGGATCAGACCTTGTTGGACCTGGCGCGCGGCTTAGGTGCGGACGCCATAGACGAGGGCCATCCGCGGGGGCTCAACGGGGCCGTCGCGGTTGGTGAAGAGTTTTGTCTGCAACAGGGCAGCACAACGCTGCTGGTCCTGCTGTCAGACCTGCCTCTGGTCACATCTGAAGACGTTGACCTGCTCTTGTGTGAGGCAACGGATGAGCCCGAAGTGCTGTTGGTAACGTGCAAAGAAGGCGAGGGCACCAATGCGCTCCTGCGCACCCCGCCGCTCGTTGTCCCCACCTGCTTCGGTGGCCCAAGCCTCGGCGCCCACCAGGCCCGGGCTCGGGAGGAGAATATTGCCTGCCGGGTGATTGAGGCCCCGCGGATTGCATTTGATATTGACTCGGTCGAAGACCTCACGCTCTTTGCCTCAGAGCCAACGGCGACGCATACCTATCAGGCATTACAGGATTTAGATGTTCTACCTGCCCTCGGGGTTGATCCAGCGGGGTGATCCGCCGGCAAGAGAAGCCCCAGGTGCATCTCACGCGCCTACTGTGATCTATGGGAAAGCCACAGGTCGTTGTGATTACCGGTCCGACTGCCACGGGCAAAACGGCGCTCGCGCTCACCCTCGCCCAGCGCTATAACGCGGAGATTATCAGCGCGGATTCACGTCAGGTGTATCGCCACCTGAACATTGGGACGGCAAAACCGACACCAGCCGAGCAGGCCCAGGTGCCGCATCATGTGATTGATGTAGTCAATCCGGATGAACATTTTGATGTGGCCCGCTTTCGGACACTCGCGCACGAAGCGATTGCCGCCCTGACTCGGCGGGGTAAGAGCATTTTTGTGGTGGGTGGAACCGGACTCTATATTCGGGCCTTGACCCGAGGGCTCTTTGTTGGACCACAGGCCGACCCCGCGCTGCGCACACGTCTGACTGCCCAGGAGCAGGAGCATGGTCCTGGTTTTCTCCACAATTGGCTCTGTCAGGTTGATGCGGACACGGCCCGGCGACTCCATCCACACGATCGCGCCCGGCTGATTCGGGCCTTGGAGGTCTGGCTGTTGAGCGGGAAGCGAATGAGCGTCTGGCAGCGGGAGCACGGCTTCCGAGAGCGGCCATTTTCGACGCTGCTGGTGTCCCTGGTCCTGGAACGGGAGGTCTTGGCCCGGCGTATTCAGCAGCGCTGCCAGCAGATGATTCGTGATGGCTTTGTTGACGAGGTCCGCCGGGTCTGGGATATGGGGTTTGGTGAGCAGCTTCCCGCATTTCGCACCATCGGCTATGCTCAGATTGTGGACCTCTTACACGGGCGCTCCAGCTTAGAGGAGGCAGTCGCCCATATGGCCACGGCAACCCGTCGGCTGGCCAAACGGCAGCTGACCTGGCTGCGCGCAGAACCCGAGGTACAATGGTATGCGCCAGCCCAGGAGAAAGACATTGACCGTGTGGTGCAGGATTTCTTTGAAGGGGCGAAGAATACATAACGGAGCAGACGTCAGGGACCTGCCGGGTCGTTCTACCTCTGCCGTTTCACGCCTGCTGTATTGAAGGAGCAATTGTGCAGACAACCTATCTCGATTTTGAGCGCGCGCTGGAAGAGTTGGACAAACAGGTGCAGGCCCTCAGCCAGTTGGAAACCCGCTCAGCCCAGCAACAGACTGAACTCGCCGCCCTGGAAGAACAGCTCCGACAACGTGAGACCGAGGTGTATAGCGCCCTCTCGCCGTGGCAGCGGGTACAACTCTCTCGACACCCGGACCGGCCCTATACGCTCGATTATATTGAGGCGTTATGCTCCGAATTCGTAGAGTTGCACGGCGACCGGGTCTTTGGTGATGATCCGGCGATTATCAGCGGCCTGGCGCGTTTTCGTGGGACACCAGTGGTTGTGGTCGGCCATCAGCGCGGCAAGACGGTGACCGAAAAAGTGCGCCGGAATTTTGGCATGCCCCGGCCCGAGGGCTATCGGAAGGCGCTCCGCCTCTTTCATCTCGCCGAACGGTTCCAGCGGCCCGTGCTGAGCTTTGTTGATACCCAAGGAGCCTATCCCGGAGTGGGTGCCGAGGAGCGCGGCCAGGCCGAAGCCATTGCCCGGAATATCCAGGAAATGGCCGGCCTCAAGACGCCCATCATTGTCACGGTGATTGGAGAAGGGGGGAGTGGTGGCGCCCTGGCCCTCGGAGTGGGCGACCGGCTGCTAATGCAGGAAAACGCCTGCTACTCGGTCATTACCCCCGAAGGCTGCGCGGCGATTCTGTTTGGGGAACGCACACCAGAGCGTTCGGCCTGGGCAGCCGAGGCGTTGAAGGTCACGGCTCCGCATTTGCTCGCTCTCGACGTGATTGATGAGATGATTGCCGAGCCGTCAGGGGGAGCCCACCGGCATACCCAGGCGGCGATCAGCGATGTTGGAGCCGCAATCGACCAACATCTGCAAGCGGTGAATGACTTGTCCGTGGCCGAGCTCATGGACCAACGCTACACGAAATTCCGGCGGATGGGGGAAGTTGGTATTGTCGATACGACAGAGGACGTGGGGACCGCAGTCAATTAGAGTGGGCGCACCGCGCTGAACCACGGCTAGCCCGCTTGGAGAGAGGCCCGAGCCGCATAGACTGGCATAGCAAATCGTAGTACAAAACGCCGTGTGGCGCACAAACGTTCCTCTTCTTCGCAGCCGACGTTAGATACGTTCAGAACGGAAATCGATCGGATCGATACCCAAATCCTCACGCTGTTAAATCGCCGCGCCCGCCTGGCTGAACAGATTGGAAACACGAAAGGGGAGGCCAGTGCGGTCTATGTACCGGGTCGGGAGCGGGCCATTCTCGCCCGTCTGGCTGAGTTGAACACCGGGCCGCTGCCGATAGAGTCCGTTCAGGCTATTTATCGCGAAATTATTTCTGCCTCACGTGCGCTCGAAATGTCCTTGCGGGTTGCCTATCTCGGACCGGAGGCGAGCTATGCGCATATGGCCAGTAAAGAACAGTTTGGCTCAAAGGCTGAATTTGTCCCGGTGGAGACGATTCCCCAGATTTTCTCAGCAGTGGAAAACGGGCAGACCGAATATGGGGTCGTGCCCGTTGAGAATTCGAGTCAAGGCTCGGTTGCTCTGACGCTCGATCTCTTTATTGAAACGAATCTGCATATTATTGCCGAGCGGTCTTTAGCCATTCGGCACTGTTTGCTCAGCCGCGCCACAAAGCGGGAGCGTATTCAGCGCGTCCTGGCCCATCCGCAGTCTCTGGCCCAATGCCAGCACTGGCTGGCCACACATCTGCCGGGGGTGCCCACGGAGGCGGCGGCGAGCAATTCGCGGGCGGCTGAACTGGTGCGACGGGACCCTCACGCCGCAGCGATTGCCGGACGGTTAGCCGCGGAGCGCTATCGGCTCAACGTCATCGATGCGGATATCCAGGATCAGGCCGCGAACTACACCCGTTTCGCTGTTCTGAGCCGGACCTGGCAGCCGGGTACGCCAAGCGGGGATGACAAAACGTCCCTGGTGCTGTCGGTCCGGGATGAGCCAGGGGTGCTGTACCAGGTGCTGAGGCCGTTTGCCGCCCACAGCATGAGCCTGCTGCGGATTGAATCCCGGCCGCTCAAAGGACGACCCTGGGAATATGTCTTTTTTATCGATGTTGAAGGCCATGTGGGCGACCAGGCGCTCGCCGACGCTCTGCGGGAGATCGAGCCCTGCTGCATGTCGGTCAAAGTGCTGGGTTCCTATACCTCCTTTGGGTCAGCGACGGAGTCGGCTCGGCAAAAACGGTGAACGCGTATGGATATTCGAAAGTATGTACCGGACTGGGTCCTGAGCCTCACCCCGTATCAGCCGGGCAAGCCGATTGAAGAGGTGGAGCGGGAATACGGGATCAGCAACTCGGTAAAAATCGCCTCAAACGAGAATCCCCTCGGTCCGTCCCCAAAGGCGCTTGAGGCAATTCGTGCGGCCCTACCCCAACTCAATCTGTATCCCGACGGCGACGCCTTTTATCTCAAGCAACGTCTGGCCGATAAATTCGAGCTGGACCGTTCGCGGATTATTGTTGGTAACGGCTCGAACGAATTGATCGAGATGATCGTGCGTACCTTTTTGCGTGTGGGCGAATCGATTGTCGCCGCGGAGCACGCCTTTGCCATTTATCATCTGTGTGTACACGCGGCCGGGGGCCGCACGATTACCGTTCCGCACACCGGCTTCGCCTTTGATCTCGACGCAATGGCGCGAGCCATTGAAGCCGATACGCGCATTATTTTTCTGGATAACCCCAATAATCCCACCGGCACGATCTATACCAGGGCGGACTGGGAGGCGTTTCTGGAGAGGGTGCCACCGAATGTGGTGATTGTCGTCGACGAAGCGTATTTTGAATTTGTCGACGATGCCGACTATCCCGACTCGCTTGCCTATCATTCGGATGAGCGGGTACTCGTCACCCTGCGCACGTTTTCCAAGATATGCGGTCTGGCCGGCGTTCGCGTTGGCTATGGCATTTCCTCACCAGAAGTGATTGATGCCCTCAACCGTATCCGTCAGCCCTTTAATGTGAATACCCTCGCCCAGGTGGGAGCGTTGGCCGCGCTTGACGATACCGAGCATATTCGCCGCACCCAGGATAATAATCGGCATGGACTGGCCTATCTGCGTCGGGAGTTGGACCGTCTGGGTATTGCCTACGCGCCGAGCTGGGGGAATTTCCTCCTGGTCAAGGTTGGTCCTGGCGTGTCGCAACAGCTTCTGCCCCAGGGCATCATCATTCGGCCGATGGAGGGCTATGGCTATCCCGGCTATGCCCGCGTGAGTGTGGGCCTGGCTGAGGAAAACGAACGCTTTATTGCGGCTATGGAGAAGCTGCAAACGCAGGCATAGCCTGCGCCACGCCTTATACAGTATGTCACCCTTATTTCATCGTCTGCTTATCGTCGGGGTTGGTCTGATCGGTGGCTCGCTCGGGCTGGCGGCCAAGGCGCGAGGTCTGGTTGAACAGGTAATTGGATTTGGTCGGACCGAAGCCAATCTGAAAATTGCGCTCGACCGCGGCCTCATTGATGCCTATACCTTCGATCCAGCCGAAGCGGCTCGGGGAACCGACTGCGTCCTGCTGGCCGTTCCGGTCCAGGCGACTGGCCCAGCCGCGCAACAGTTTCTGCCCTATCTCTCGCCGGGCTGTATTGTGACAGATGCCGGGAGTGTCAAAGCTCCGGTTGTTACTACACTTGAGTCGCTTGTTCCTGACTCGCTGCCCTGTGTGGCCGCACATCCCATTGCCGGGACTGAAAATGCCGGGGCTGGGGCGGCCTTTGAAACCCTCTTTGAGGGACGCTTATGCGTCTTGACGCCGACAGACAAGACCAATGTCGAGGCTCTGGCACGGGTCCGGGCCTTATGGGAGGGCGTCGGCATGCGAGTCGAAGAGATGGACCCCGAGGTCCACGACCGCATTCTTGCCCAAGTCAGCCATCTCCCCCATCTCATCGCGTTCAGCGTGATGAATGGTCTCCTTCAATCCTTCCCTCACTCGGTTCAGCCACAGTCGGAACAGGTCGACCCGCTTGTCTATGCCGGCAGTGCGTTTGCGGACCTGACTCGGGTGGCCGCCAGTCCCGTAGAGATGTGGCGTGACATCTGTCTCGGCAATCGCGAGGCTTTGCTGTCTGCTATTTCCAGCTTTGAAGCCGCGCTGACGCAGATGAAAGTCGCAGTGACCGATGGGGACGGACAAGCACTCTCGGCGGACATTGAGCGTGCCCGCCAGGAGCGTCAGCGCCTGACACGTTTGCGTGAGAAAGAGTAAACGTGTCATCCACTAGACATGACACCATCGGTAACAATCCCTCCCGCTCCGCACGGCATACAAGGCGAAATACGCCTGCCGGGCGATAAATCCATCAGCCACCGGGCCGTCCTGTTCGCAGCGCTGGCCACAGGAGAAAGCTGCATCCGGGGCTGTTCGCTGGGTGAGGATAATCTGCGGACGATCCGGGCGGTCCAGTCGTTGGGAGTCGGTATCGCTCAACACGACACGACAGTTATCGTGAAAAGCCGCGGCCGGGATGCTTTCCACCCTCCGAGCGACGTTGACGCCAGCATCGACTGTGGGAATTCCGGTACCACGATGCGCCTGCTGTCCGGTATCCTGGCCGGATGTTCTTTTACGTCCCGCTTGGATGGTGATGCGTCGCTCCGGCGGCGCCCCATGGGACGGGTGATCGAGCCGTTACGGCTGATGGGCGCTACGATTGAGAGCGAAGGAGAACAGCACTGCGCGCCGTTACGGATTACGGGACAGAGCGGGCCCCTGACCGGCATGACGTATACGAGTGCCGTGGCGAGCGCCCAGGTCAAATCCGCCATCCTGTTGGCGGGTCTGCACGCTACCGGGCGGACCACGGTCATAGAGCCAGCACGTTCCCGCGATCATACGGAGCGCCTATTACCCGCATTTGGAGGGCGACTTGCGGTGCAGGGCCGAACGGTCTCCGTTGAAGGCGGAACGCCTCTCCATGCCCAGGATGTAAATGTCCCTGGTGACCTCTCTTCGGCGGCCTTTTTTATCGCGGCCGCCCTCCTGCTGCCACACTCGGAATTGCGTATTCGTCAGATTGGACTCAATCCCACCCGGACGGGAATAGTGGATATCTTTCGGGCAATGGGTGCACAGATTGAGATACACAATGCACGCGACGTCTGCGGAGAGCCCGTCGGGGACCTGGTGGTCCGCTCAAGCCCCCTGCGTGGGGTCACAGTTGACGGTGAGTTGATTGTCCGCGCCATTGATGAACTGCCCATGCTGGCCGTGGTGATGGCGTTTGCCCAAGGCAGGTCCGTTATTCGTGGGGCTGAGGAACTGCGCGTCAAAGAGAGTGACCGCATTCACGCCCTGGCCGTCGCCCTGGCCGCCCTCGGAGTAACGGTTGAAGAACGGCGGGATGGGCTGGTGATCGCCGGGCAGGGCCGCGTGCGGGGGGGCACGGTCCACAGCCAGGGGGATCACCGGATTGCGATGGCGCTGAGCGTGGCCGGACTCGGTTCGGACGAGGGCGTTATCGTCCGCGAGCCGGAATGCATTGCCATTTCCTTTCCTGGCTATTACCGCCTGGTCCAGGAAGTGACTGGAGTCCGGCTGGAGACGGGATGATGGCGGAGACCAAGAAGGGCCTGATCATCGCCATCGACGGTCCGGCTGGCGCAGGCAAGAGTACGGTCAGTCGTCTTTTGGCCGAACGGCTCGGCTATCGCTATATCGATACCGGGGCCCTCTACCGAACGATTGGCTTACTCGCTTGGGAACAGGGGGTGAGTCCGGACGACGGCGAGCGCCTGGCGGCCTTGTGTGACGCTGCGGATATTACGCTTTCGGACACCCGTGTTCTTTTGGGCAATCGGGATATTACGGAGGATATTCGTCGCCCGGAAATGAGCCAGATGGCCTCAGAGGTCTCGGCTCAGCCGCAGGTCCGTCGGGCGCTCCTCGGGCTGCAACGTCGGCTCGGCGGGACCGGTGCGGCCATTCTTGACGGGCGTGATATTGGGACGGTTGTTTTTCCGGATGCGGATATCAAAGTATTTCTCGACGCCTCGCTCGCAGAACGGGGACGGCGGCGCTATGCCGAGTTGCAACAACGGGGAGAGGCCAATGTTTCGCTTGAGCAGACCCTTCAAGAGATGGCGGAACGAGACCGACGTGACAGCCAGCGCGCCCATGCTCCGCTCCGACCCGCAGCTGATGCCGTCCGCGTCGATACCACTGCATTGACCCAAGCGGAAGTAGTTGACAGCATGGCCGAATTAGTCCATGCCCATGCAAGTATTGAAAGCAAAAAGGGAAAACCGGGCTCGTAGCTCTTGCAACCTCGCCAAGAGGAGAGTATGCAAAGGCGAGGTACGGGAGCTTCGTAGGGGGTAAACCATAACATGGAACATAACGAACAGAACAACGCTGAAGAAACGACGCCAACGCACAGCGAGGTCACCACACAAGAGCAGACCCAAGCCCAGGACGTTGACACTGACAGCCAGACAGCAAACGAGAGTCAGTCGGCAGGGACAGCGGAAACCGGCGGTGAGACTCCGCCCGCAACACCAGCCCAGCCGGGCAGAGGTGGCGGGGAAGACTTCGGTCAAATGTTCGAAGAAAGCATGCGCTCGGTTCAACCGGGCGAAATCGTCCGAGGACGGGTGGTGAACATCGGACCGGAATTTGTCACGATTGATATTGGCTATAAATCGGAAGGACATATTCCTCTGGCTGAATTTCGCCAGCGAGATGGACAATTAACAGTTAGTGAAGGAGATGAACTAGAGGTCTATTTCGACTCGGCTGACTCCGACCAAGAGGGGATTGTTTTATCACGCGCAAAAGCAGAGCAATTCCGTATTTGGCGAGACATTGAGGAGGCGTTCAACAGCCACACGCCTGTCGATGGTTCCATTGTTGGCAAGGTAAAAGGCGGACTGCGCGTCGATATTGGTGTGGCCGCGTTTTTACCGGGCTCTCATGTTGACATTCGCCCCATCCGCGATCTGGATCAATTCCTGGGGAAAACCGGCAAATTCGCCATCCTCAAATATAATCGAGCCCGCTCCAATGTGGTCGTATCTCGACGGGCAGTGCTGGAGCAGGAACGTACCGCGCTTCGGGAAGAGACGCTGAAGGTGCTTGAGGAGGGGGTCATTATTGAGGGAACCGTCAAAAACATTACTGATTACGGGGCCTTTGTTGACCTGGGGGGGCTGGATGGTCTCCTGCACATCACCGATATGTCCTGGGGCCGGATCGGTCATCCGTCTGAGATGATCAAGGCCGGGGAGACGCTTAAGGTCGTTGTCCTCAAGTTTGACGTGGAAAAGGAGCGGGTCTCACTGGGCCTGAAACAACTCGTCCCCGATCCGTGGGGGTCGGTCACCGAACGCTACCTGCCCGGTAGTCGGGTACAGGGCAAAGTTGTGAGTCTGGCCGACTACGGCGCCTTTGTGGAACTGGAACAGGGCGTGGAAGGGTTGTTACACGTCTCCGAAATGTCGTGGACAAAGCGGATTTCTCACCCCTCGAAACTGCTCTCCGTTGGCGATGAGGTCGAAATCGTAGTCCTCGATCTTGACCCCGCCCACCGTCGCATATCCTTAGGGCTGAAGCAGGTTTCGCCGAACCCGTGGGAGACGGTGCGGGCGACCCATCCGGTGGGCAGTCGCATCCACGGCAAAGTCAAAAGCATTACTGATTTTGGCGTCTTTATTGAGGTTGAGGAAGGGATTGACGGCTTGGCGCATATCTCGGACCTGCATTGGACCCGGAAGATCAAGCATCCCTCAGAGCTGTTTAAAAAAGGCGATGAAGTCGACGCCGTTATTCTCGGTATTGATGTGGACAACGAGCGCATTTCGCTCGGGATTAAACAATCGGCTGCCGATCCCTGGGTCACCCTCCAACAAGAACATCCGGTGGGGAGTCGGATCAACGGTAAAGTGACGAGTGTGACCGACTTTGGCGTCTTTGTCGAAGTAGCCGACGGCATTGAAGGGCTGGTTCACATCTCTCAACTCTCAACCGAGCGAGTCGAGAAACCCTCAGCGCTTTTTGAGGTCGGCAACACGGTTGAAGCCGAGGTGATCCATATCGATCCCCGTGAACACAAAATGGGACTGAGTGTGAAGGCCCTACGCCGCAGTGAAGAGCGGGCGGAAATGGAGGCCTACCTCCAGCGCGAACGAGAAGGGGCGCGCTTCTCCTTTGAGGATATCTTGGGAGAAGAGTTACGGCTCGATCGGGACGACGACCCACAGAAATCATAGGGCTTTCCTGATGGGGGATGGCAGCGTGACCAAAAGAGACCTGATCGAGGAAGTCGCCCAGCGCTATCCTCGTTTTTCACGACGGGATGCCGAGGTCATGGTCAATACGGTATTCGACAGTATGACCGATGCCCTGGCCAGGACGGAGCGGATTGAAATCCGAGGATTCGGCAGTTTTATTGTCAAACAGCGTCCCGCCCGGGAAGGCCGCAACCCAAGAACCGGCGAGGTGGTCGATGTTGCGGCAAAAAAAGTCCCGCTCTTCAAGGTCGGGAAGGAGTTACGCCTCCGCGTTGACGGCCAGCCGCTTGCGGCAGCCGAACCTGGGACGGAGACCACGCCTGAAACAGATGACGCGGGCGGATGAGGTTGAGGCGCGTGACACACCCGACCGGGGTCATTTTTTTCTATCCGACCACGCCCCGTTCCAGATAGCGCATCTTGATACACAACAGATGGGAATACTCTGAATAAAGGCAGGCAGTATTGTGCAACAGACGACTCCAACTGAAACGCTCCGTCGTGAAGTCCAGACGGTCGGCGACCTCAAGAAAATAGACTATCAGGTGCTTCCCGTGCGAGAAGAGATGCGGGCGAATTTGATCCGTCGGCTCTCTGCGGGGGAAAAATTGCTCCCCGGCATTATTGGCTATGATGAGACCGTGATTCCGGAGATCGAAAATGCGGTCCTGGCCGGGCATCACATTGTCTTTCTGGGTGAGCGTGGGCAGGCAAAATCGCGGGTGATCCGCGGCTTGACGTCTCTGCTGGACGACTATGTGCCAACCATCCGGGATAGTGATATTCCGGAGAATCCGCTGGCGCCCATCTCTCCGCAAGCGCGTCGCTTAGCAGCGGAACGCGGGGAGGCGCTTGAAATCCACTGGCTGTCGCGCGACGAGCGTTATGCCGAGAAGCTGGCGACACCCGATGTGTCCGTGGCCGACCTCATCGGCGAGGTGGACCCGATTAAAGTTGCCGAAGGACGCTACCTGACCGACGAAGAGACCATCCACTACGGGCTGATCCCCCGGACGAACCGCGGCATTTTCGCGGTCAACGAATTGCCCGACCTGACCGAGAAAGTGCAGGTCGGCCTGTTCAATCTGATGGAAGAGCAGGACTTTCAGGTCAAGGGCTTCAAAGTGCGACTGCCGCTCGACGTGATTATCGTGGCGAGCGCAAACCCTGAAGACTACACGAGTCGGGGGCGTATTATCACGCCGCTGAAGGATCGTTTTGATGTGCAGATTCGCACCCATTATCCACGCTCCATTGAGGAAGAAATCTCCATTATGGAGCAGGAAGCCGTCCAGTTTGTCCACGATGGTCTGGTGTTTCATACCCCGCCATTCATAAAGGAGATCTGCGCTCAGCTCACCATGGAGGCCCGGAATTCCAATGAGATCAATCAGTCGTCCGGGGTGAGCGTCCGCATGACGATCAACAATTTTGAAAGCGTGGTCAGTAATGCGGAGAAGCGGGCGGTACGCCTCGGCGAGAGCGAAGTCGTGCCGCGCATCAGCGACCTGCACGCGCTCTATCCCTCGACTGCAGGAAAAATCGAGCTGGAGTATATGGGCGAAGAGCAGAAAGACGAAGACCTCATTGAACGCCTGGTCAATCGGTCCGTTCAGAAAGTCTTCGACAAATACATGCGGATCGAAAGTTTACAGCCGGTCATCGACCATTTCGCAAACGGCGGCGGCGTTGAAATTTCGGATATGATGCCGTCTCAGGAATACGTACAGGGCCTCCAGAGCATTCAGGGGCTGCGGGAGAGCCTGACGGCCTTAGGAGTGGATGGCCAGCCGAGCTTCATCTCCACCGCCACCGAATTCATCCTGGAAGGGCTGCATCTGCATCAGAAGCTCAACAAAGAGCGCCAGGGCGGCCGCCAGACCTATCGCGCCTAGCCGCTCCGGCGGTGTTCCGCACCGTGAGAAAGCGCACCCGTGGTGCTGACCGAAGCCGACACCTGCCGCACCTTCGTAGTGCCCAAACTCCAGGCCGCCGGCTGGGACACTCCCCCGCACGCCATTAACGAGCAGCGTACTTTTACCGACGGACGCATCTACTTCGCCGGACGCACGGCCCGCCGCGGACGACAGAAACGCGCCGACTATCTGTTGCGTTACCGGCCTGACTTTCCGATTGCGGTGGTCGAAGCCAAGGCGCGCTACAAACACGCCGCTGAGGGTTTGCAACAGGCCAAGGATTACGCCGAGATTCTGGGCCTCAAGTTCGCCTACGCTACCAACGGCGCCGAGATCATCGAGTTCGACTACACCACTGGCGTGGAATGCCGGCGCTCCACCTTCCCCGAACCGGACGAACTCTGGCAACGCCTGAGTGATGCCGAGAATATCGATGGCGCCACTATCACACCCGGCAATTGCTCCAACCCTGCCACCCCGACCGGACCAAGCCACTACGCTACTATCAGGAAATCGCGCTGAACCGGGCCGTGCAGGCCATCTTGCAGGGCCGACAACGCAGCCTGCTGACACTCTGTACCGGAGCCGGCAAGACGGCGATTGCCTTTCAGGTCTGCTGGAAGCTGTGGTCCGCAGGCTGGAACACCAAGCAGACCGCCCGCAAGCCGAAAATCCTGTTTCTGGCCGACCGCAACGTTCTGGTGGACGATCCCATGGCAAAGGACTTCAGGCCGTTCGGCGACGCACGGCATAAAATCGCCGAGGGCCAAGCCGTCAAGAGCCGCGACATCTACTTCGCCCTCTACCAGACCATGGCCGGTGACGAGAACCGGCCCGGCCTGTACCGTGAGTATCCGCACGACTTCTTCGACTTGGTGATTGTGGACGAATGTCATCGGGGCAGCGCGCGCGACGGCAGCAACTGGCGCAACATTCTGGAATGGTTCGCACCAGCCATCCAGCTCGGCATGACCGCGACCCCACTGCGTGAGGACAACCGCGACACCTATGAGTATTTCGGGGCTCCAATCTATGGATACAGCCTGGCCCAGGGCATTGCCGACGGCTTTCTCGCGCCCTACCGGGTGCACCGGGTCATTACCGACTACGACGCGGTCGGCTGGCGACCGCGGGCGGGCGAGTTGGACCGTTATGGCCGGACGATTCCCGACCGGGAATATACGACACAGGACTTTGAGCGCGTCGTTACCCTGCGCCAGCGTACCCAGGCCATAGCCCGTCATCTGACCGATTTTCTCAAACACACCGACCGCTTCGCCAAGACCATTGTTTTTTGTGTCGATCCGCATTGACAGGCAATGGCGGCTGGTCTTTCAATGGCGTGCGGGGAGTGCGTTCAATGTTCAAGTCGTTGATTACCATTCATAAGGAGCAGGCGTAATGGCGGGACAACCGAAGAATCCGTTTCACCCAGGCGAAATCCTCTTGGAGGAATTTCTCGCGCCTCAAGGAATAAGCCAAGCGGCATTCGCCGCGAAGATCGGTTGGACGAGGACCCGACTGAACGAACTCATTCGCGGAAAGCGTGGTGTTACTGCCGCCGCGGCGCTGGACCTCGCCGCCGTTCTCGGCACGACGCCGAAGGTGTGGCTGAATCTCCAGGCAACCTACGATCTCGATAAAGCTGCGCGGGCAAGGAAAGCGGCATAGTCACTCTTCCAACTCGCGCCTGCTGAGACTTCTGTAATTGCGAGCGAATCGCCCTGGCCTGCTTGACGCTTTTTACCAGGCGCTTAAAGTCCTTTTGCTTCATAGCTCTTCTAAAGAAAGCGCCTGAAGTCGTCTGGGGAAATACCGGCATCTTCTAATATGCCCTTGAGCGTCCCTATCTTGACGGTCCGGCCAGCATGAACCGGGACGGAAACCCGTAGGCGCGTTCGCGGGTGAATGAGAATGACATGACTGCCCCGTTGACGATCAAAGAGGAAGCCGGCTCGCTCAAGAGCCCGCACAACTTCGCGGCCCGTGACCCGAGGCAGCTTCATGAAGCCGCGGCTTCAACGTGGTGGATCGTCACATCTGCCGGGAGGGGTAAACCATCAGCCTGTACGCTTTCCAGATAGACGGCTATGGCCTCCTGGATGTGTTCTAAGGCTTCCTCCTGGGTTTCTCCCTGCGAGTGACACCCCTTGAGGGCTGGGCACCAGACGTGGAAACCGCCATCTTCTTCTGCTTCTATAATAACGGTGTAACGCATACTGCCTCCCTCTGAGACGTGAGGGTAGCCTTTGATTGCCTTGGAATCAAGAAAATTCCTTGTTCGAGAGGAAACCCACCCCGCCACTGACGCGGCACCCCTCCCAAGAGGGGACTGTTTGCGGGCTGAACGCCAGCACTCCGGAGCGTCACTTTGACCTGCTCTGGATCAGCCTCTACTTTTTCAACTTATAGCTCACGTTGGTTTTATTACTGCTGACAATAACGACGCCGCGCTTGACCAGTTCGGCTACGAGAGCGTCGAGTTCGTTCTCTGATAGGCTTTTTGAAAATAATGCATTGATCGAATTGGAAAGGGTTTTCAATTTTCTTGGTTTTGCATTCCCTCGGGCAATCAGAAACTCAACGATTTTCTGAACGCGCTCTTTTGTTATGGATGGACTCACGGGTTTTGAAACGTGAGCAGGCTCTTTTTTTGCCTTTGCTGGTTTTGGCAGTGGTATCCCACTGATGTCCTTATGCCGGTGTACCGGAATTTTTTTCGATTCAAGATGCTTAATCAGCGGGTCGAAGCCTTTATCTTTTGAAATGATGTAGAAATGGGAATCGCTGTTTTCTACGGAAAACTGGCCGATGTAAAATGCGATATGGAAATCAAGGGCGTTTGGTCCGTTGCCTTGAATTTTGATGTACTCGGCGTTTTTCCCTAAATGCTGAACGGCGGATACGAGATCAAATGATAGCTTTGACTGGTTCTGACCCACGAAGACAAGAACCTTGAAGTTCTGCCCGGCTAAAACACTCAGGTGCTCCGGCTGTATATTTTCCAGGTCAATCAAGACGTAATTCATTCTCACACCTTCTCCCTTGTGGTCCCTGTCTACCACTCATCAACTCGTCGTCCGTCCACGGAACATTATAGCAGGCCCCTCGGCTTGTAGCCCCGCCCCTTCCCCCCGCTCCGCCGGGCTGCGGGTATAGTAAAGGCGGGCGGGTTGCTCTATGATCCCGGCATTCCGTGACCGTGCTTCCAGACTGACATGATCACCATTCGCTATACCGACTGGGATGGCAGCCAGCGTGTTCGGCTGTCTGCCGACAAAATCTTCGAAGAGTTGGCCGAACATCTGTCCTCGACGGATGATATGCAAAAGGCGCTGGAGCAGCTCATGCGCCAGGGTCTCGGGGAGGAGGACAATAAGCTCAAGGGCCTGGACGACCTCGTGCGTGACCTGCGCGAGGAGATGCGCAAACGCTACCGTGAGTCCAATATGCGCTCCTCGCTCGATGAGATGCAGGACCGGCTGGACTCCATTTTGAATCAAGAGCAGCGCACGCTGGAGCAGAAGCGGCCTCAGCAGCCCGAACTCGAAGAGAAGGAGCAGTTTCTCCAGCAGTTGCCGCAGCGCCTGAGCGAGAAAATGGAGAAGCTGTCGAACTATGAGTTCGAGGACGAGGCCGCCCAAGCCGCGTTTGACGAACTCATGCAGGAGTTTGACAATATTAGCTCGCTGGAGAACTTCCAGCGCCGTTTCAACGATCTGTTCAACGGACCGCGCCCACTGAGCTATCAAGAGGCGCTGGAACTGATGGAGGAGATGGAACAGTTGCAGGAGATGGAGCAAAACCTGCTGTCCGGCCAGCCGGAGAAGATCGACCCGGAACAGCTCCAGGAATTGATTGGCCAGGCCGCCAGCCAGGACTTCCAGAACCTCCAGCAGATGCAGTCCTTATTGGAAGAAGCCGGGTTTTTGATCTCCCGCGAGGGCCGGGTGCAGTTGTCGCCCAAGGGCGTACGGCGGATTGGCCAGCTCGCCCTGCAAGACATCTATACCAATCTGCTGCGCGACCGGAACGGCTCACACGCGACAGACCATCGTGGCGTAGCCGAGATCAAAATGGACGAAACCCGGCCCTACCAGTACGGTGACCCAATGCATCTCGACCTGGTCGGGACGCTCAAGAAGTCCATACAGCGCAACACGGGCGTTCCCATATCTATCCAACCGGGGGATTTCACGATCTTCGATACCGACCACACGACCACCACATCGACCGTCCTCCTGCTCGATATGAGCTGGTCCATGAGTTGGGAGGGGCGTTTCGGAGCGGCGAAAAAGGTCGCGCTGGCCCTGGAGAGCTTGATCCGCACCCGCTATCCACGTGATTATTTCTCGATTGTCGGTTTTTTCACTCGGGCCGTGGAACTCAAGGTCAAAGACCTGCCTGAGGCGAGCTGGAATATGGGCGACCCGTTCACCAACCTCCAGGACGGCCTGCGTCTTGCCGGCGACCTGCTGCGTCGCCACCCCGGTCATAATCAACACATCATCGTGGTGACGGATGGCCAGCCCACCGCCTATTTCTCTCGGGGCCGGCTGTACTGCGAATGGCCGCTGTCTTTTGGGGGAATCAGTATGCGGGCGGCGCAGGAAACCCTGCGAGAAGTAGAGAAAGTCACCAAGCGGGGGGTTACGATCAATACCTTCATGCTCGACGACAGCCCGAGCCTGCGCACCTTTGTGGACAAAATGACCAAGATGAACCGTGGTCGCGCCTTTTACACCCGCCCGGACAATCTGGGGGAATATCTCCTGGTCGACTACGTGGCAAACCAGAAAAAGAAGATTTGAGCGGATCGCGCAGCCTCAGACGGTTTCGTCCGGCCCAACCTGGGCGAGGGCACGCTGTTCCTCTTGTTGCATGTCGGCAAAAACAGCCGCCTCGATCTCCCGATAGCGCTGGAGGGCAGCGCCCACCTTTTCCTTGCCCTCTTTGGCTTCAAGTTCGGCGATCTTTTCCATAATCCAGGTCAGGTGGGCTTTCTCATCCGCCTGCATCTCGTGCAGAACCTTGAGCGTCTCCGGAGCGACATCGGACCGGGCGGCATGTTCCGCATAGCGGTTGTGTGCGCGCTCGGCCACCACGCAGGTGAGCGCCAGCAGGTCAAGAAAATTCGCCGGCAGGCCGGCCTTGCGCCGGAGTTGACGGTGGTAGCCATTATCAATCCGTATAGGCTCGCCGCCAAGCGCCAGAATACGCTCGGTCCAGAGCCAGGCGTGATTGGTCGCATCAGCGAGGTGACGGGCCAGCTTTTCTTGAATGTTCTGGTTCTCCGCAAGGTTGATGAGACGCAGGATCAAGTCTGCCCCGCGTAATTCGGCATCCCGATAATAATTGAACAACAGGGTTTTGTAGGCGTTTTTTTCCATGCCGGTCTCTTCTGGCTCGCAGTGCATCAGCTATCAGTGGGCAGCAGTTCGGGCAAGGGTAAAGGAGCAGAAGAGAACAATCCAGAGAGTCCCTAGAGTTGGTCGAGGCAGGCTGGCAGGGCCGAGAGCTGGGTAATCTCAAAATCGGGCTGGGCCAACTGGTCGAGAGTGTCACCCTGGACGCCCTGCGTATACGCTTGAATCACCTCGTGTCTGGGCTGCCTCTTCCGATTGAGCCAGACGCTGTGCAGACCACTTTTTCGGGCG
Organism: Desulfurellaceae bacterium bin18; assembly: GCA_002238415.1. Taxonomy (GTDB): domain Bacteria; phylum Desulfobacterota; class Binatia; order Bin18; family Bin18; genus Bin18. Next base: position 31,970 of record MPMI01000013.1, read on the forward strand.
CCAACAACATCGTGCAACAGAGAGTCGCCGATATACACGGCTTCTTCGGGACGGCAGTTGGCAGCGTTGAGAGCGGCAGAGAAGATAAAAGGGGCGGGTTTGCCCTGGTCAAATTCACCACCGACAAAGATATCGCGGAAATACGCCTGGAGACCGGAGGCGTGTACTTTTGCCCGCTGCATGCTGGGTGCGCCGTTGGTGAGTAGACTCACATGAAAGCGCTGGGTCAGGTCCGCCAGGAAGGGCAACACATCGGGATACGGTTGACAACGGTGTAAACGCCGCTGCCAATAGGTCGTGGCCGCGGCGTGTGCGACTCCTTCATCGTAGCGGCCAAACCGTTCAAGTGTCTGCCGCCACAGGGAGGCGAGCATGGCCTCCGCTGACCCTAGGGGGCGCAGGTAGCGATCATAATCTCCCCAGGCGCGGTCGGAGACTTGGCGGTAGGTTGATTCAAGCGCCGCCGCCCCGAGGGCCGGCCAGCGTTGGCATATCACCCCACACGCCGCCTTGAGGGCCTGATCAATCGTTACCCCATCGTCAGCCAGGGTGCCATCAAAATCAAAAAAAACAGCTTTCAGCATGAATAGCAGTACGGCAGCAGGCGCGCGTTCGTGCGCCGCGACAAGTTCTGCTACATCTTGCGCTTCCTGGGCGAGACGCGCAACGGCACCGCGCCACCGGCGATAGATCCATTTTTCCTCTCTTGACATGCTCCGTAATGCCAGGACAATGAGCGCGCGCAATCAACTCGGGCAGTCTCGCATTCGGCACTATTCTGGCATCAGAGCGGGCGAGTTTTATTACGGGCGCAGCCTATGACATCGACGGCGGGATGGTGAAATACATGGTGTAGGGGTTGATTGCAGTCTGCTGTCAACGATGGTGTAATGCTGTCATGCCAGTCCAAATTACGATACGAGGCGTCCCCGAGACCGTGCGCGACATACTCGCGGCGCGTGCCGCACGGCAGCACCAGTCCATGCAGGGGTTGAGGCCGGCAATATTCTGCGCCGCCTGGAACTCGCCGGCGAAATATCGCGTCTTGAGGCGACAAGCGCACACAGAGACTTGCTGCGGCTTGCCCTTGAGTTATTCCCCTTCGCGCCCTTTGCCGAGCGCGTCTGGGCCTTACGGGCCAACCTGACCAGCTACGACGCCTGGTATGTGGCCCTGGCCGAGGCGCTCGGCGGTCCGCTGATGACGCTGGACCGCCGGCTCAGCCGTGCCAGTGGCCCTCGGTGCGACATTATCGTACCGTCCCGCTCGTAAACGAAGGGTTCGCCTGTGACCCACCATCCGGCAAACACTATGCCGAGGTAAGGGGAAACTACCCCGATGAACACTGAAACGACAGGAGTAATATTACATCCATGCGACAAACAACAGGACGCGGTCTTTCGGAGGACGAGGCGTTCGTAGGCTTGGTTGACTATGGTCTATTTGGTGAGAAGCTTCCACCCTGCTTTACCTCCGAAGGGCTTTCCAAACTCATACCAAAAAATCTTCTAGCGCTAATCACGGGAAACAATGAAAGCAAGTTGAAAAATCTTTTTAAAACGAGCCACGACTTCATTCGCTACGAAGCGTTACGTGAAATCAACATCCCTCGTCAGATGGGGGTTCCCCATCCTGAAAGCTATATTGTCCAGTGCTTAGCTCTGAAGCGGCATTGGATGAAAATCAAAAGACACTGTGCAAAACCGAAGACGCCAGTGAGCCGCATTTTTGTCCGTAAAACTTCAAGTACGCGCATTTTCCATATGAATTATAAAGGAAAGGAACACTCCGAGAACGGGCGGAAAAACTTAAAGGTGGGGAGACTCGAGAACAGGACCGCTTTTGGCTTTTGATCTTTCAGGTATGGAGGAAAGAAACGCTCAGAAATGAGGGTCAGCCATTCTTGGCTGATTTGAAGGAGAAGCGCTTCAGCTTTGTACACTTCCGTTGATACGGCCAGAAGAGCAAGACTGTGTGGGACATGGCACCACGGGTGTAGAACTAGTACGGCGCCGGTCACGTTGCGCCGCACCGAGCGGCACTGTACGGTCATGGCTGTATGGAACGCAATGGTTAGCATGACTCAGGACGACAGGCTGTGATCCTACTTGACACCCCCGTTCTGGTTTGGCCATGCCGGCTGAATACAACGAAGCGAGTAATCCGGACCCGCTACGGCTTTTCAGGAGTATGCCTTGAAGTCCGGATTCATAGGGAAAAAGTGAACGTGTAGGGAGGATATGATTTTGCACAACGGCACGCCCCGGCGTGATGATATTCGAAACGTCGCCATTATCGCCCATGTCGATCATGGCAAAACCACCCTCATTGACGCCCTGCTCAAACAGAGCGGTACCTTTCGGGACAATGAACAGGTAGCAGAGCGGGTGATGGATTCGTTTGTGCTGGAACGGGAGCGCGGCATCACCATCCTGGCCAAGAACGCGGCGCTCTCGTATCAGGGCGTAAAAATCAATTTTGTCGATACGCCGGGCCATGCGGATTTTGGCGGCGAGGTCGAGCGCTCGCTGGCCATGGTCGATGGAGTGATGCTCTTGGTGGATGCCTCGGAAGGCCCGCTGCCCCAGACGCGCTTTGTCCTGAAGAAAGCCCTGGAAGCCGGGCTGCCCTCGATTGTCTGCATTAATAAAATTGACCGGCAGGACGCACGGGTCGCCACCGTGCTGGATGCCATCTATGACCTCTTCATCGATCTCGATGCCTCGGACGAGCAGGTCGCGTTTCCTGTGGTATACACCAATGCCCGGGCCGGGATAGCCAAACGTGACCTGGACGAAGAGGGGCAGAATCTTCAGCCGCTCTTTGAGCTGATTGTCTCGGCCCTGCCCGGTCCGGCCTATGCGCTGGACGGTCCCGTTCAATTCCACGTGAACAACCTGGACTATAATGAGTATGTCGGTCGGATCGCTATCGGGCGTATTATCCAGGGCGAGTTGCAGAGCATGGCCGCCTATACGCTGTGTCGCGACGATGGTTCCCGCCTGCCGTGTAAAGTTGCCCAACTGTACAGTTGGCAGGGGCTCAAACGGCACGAGATCGCATCGGCGCAGGCCGGCGACATCGTCGCGGTGGCCGGTATTGAAGAGATTCAGATCGGAGAGACGATCTCTGATAGTGACAATCCGGTCGCCCTGCCCACGATTCAGATTGACGATCCGACGCTGGCCATGATCTTCGGGGTGAACACCAGTCCCTGGGCGGGCCGCGAAGGGCAATATGTGACCTCGCGCCGTATCCGCGAACGGCTCTTCACCGAGGTGCATAAAAACGTGAGTCTGCGCGTGGAAGAGACCGATTCCCCGGATGCCTTTCGGGTGATGGGGCGGGGCGAACTCCAGCTCTCGGTGGTGATTGAAACCATGCGCCGGGAAGGCTACGAACTCCAGGTTTCCAAACCGACGGTCATCGTGAAAGACATTGAGGGGCGACTCCAGGAACCGATGGAACTGGTATCCATCGATGTCCAGGAAGACTATGTCGGCCAAGTCTCTCAACTCATGGCCCAGCGGAAAGGGTTGCTGACTAATATGGCCCCCCCGGAATCGGGCCGGGTCTGTCTGGAGTTCTCCGTTCCCTCGCGCGGTTTGATCGGCTTTCGGTCGCGTTTTCTGACGGAGACCCGTGGCACGGGCATTATGCATACACTCTTCAATGGCTATGCCGCTTGGCACGGCCCGATCCAGAACCGGACTAACGGCGCCCTGGTGGCAGACCGTGAGGGACCGGCCACGCCCTATTCGCTTTTTCATTTGCAGGAGCGTGGGGTCTTCTTTATCCCGGCCGGCACGCGTGTGTATGAAGGCATGGTGGTCGGAGAGAATGCGCGCGACAAGGATCTCGATGTGAACGTGTGTCGGGAGAAGAAGCTGACTAATGTACGTGCTGCGGGCCGCGATGAGGCAGTGCGCCTCGTTCCGTATAAAGACCTGGATTTGGAAGATGCCCTGGAATGGATTGCCGCGGACGAATTGGTCGAAGTCACGCCACTGTCCATCCGCCTGCGCAAAAAGGTGTTAGCCCAGAACAGGCGGCCCAAACGTCGCGACGATGGGCTGCACTCTGCTACCATCGATCAACCTTTCGGATAACCCCATGTCTCTCACACAAGACTTGGCAGCGCTGCTTTCCTCGGAGCAGGTTTCCATCCGGCCCGCCGACCTGGAGCTTGCCTCGCACGACGAGTCGGCCTGTCCGCCGACGTTCCCCGAGGTCGTTGTCTGGCCACAGACGACCGAGGACGTCCGCCGGGTCGTGCACTATGCTTATGAGCAGGCGCTGGCGCTGACGGCCCGAGGAGCGGGATCGAGCCTGGAAGGCAATCCGATTCCGGTCCGGGGCGGGATCGTGGTGGACCTCTCACGCATGGACCGCGTTGTGAGCGTGCATGCAGAGGACCTTCAGGTCACGGTTCAGCCTGGTATGGTCTACAACGATCTGAATGACCAGCTCAAAGCCTATGGCTTGTTTTTCCCGCCGTCACCGGGGGGCAGTTCCGATGTGGCCACGATTGGTGGGATGGTGGCGAATAACGCCAGTGGCATCTATTCGGTCAAATACGGCGGGACGCGCGATCATGTCAAAGCCGCTACCGTGGTGGCCGGTACCGGCGCAGTCCTCGAACTGGGGACGCGCAGCCGCAAAACCTCATCGGGCTATCATCTGCTGGGGCTGCTGGTCGGTTCTGAAGGAACGTTGGGCATTGCGACTGAACTGACGCTCTCCCTGGTCGGCCTGCCACAGGGGCGGAAACAAGGCGCGTTTACCTTCCCTGCCGAAAAAGCAGCGGTGACCGCGATCGCGGCGATGATGCGCTACGGGGTTGATCTGGCCGCGGTCGAGTTTCTTGACCGACGTTCGATCGCCGCCCTCAACCGCTTTCAGGATTTTGGTCTCACCGAGCGGCCCTCGTTGTTTCTTGAAGTCCACGGTTCCGAGAGTGCGGTTGAAGAAGTATTCGATACCGCCCAGAGCTTATGTGAAGAGCACCAGGGCGAACGGATTGTCCTTCCCGGAGGACGCAATCCGTGGGAGATTCGCCATTTTACCACCCGCGCGATTCAGGCCCTCAACCCACGCGCCAAAACGATCCGCACCGATATGGGCTTTCCCATCTCGTATCTGCCCCAGGTGATTGACCAGAGCTATGCGATTGCCGAGCGACACGACGTTGTCTTGCACACCTTTGGTCACGCCGGACTTGGCATTCTGCACGCCCTCTTGCGCGAAGACCCGGCGGACGAACAGCGCTGGGCCACTGCCAACCGGACCAAAGATGAGATGGTTGCCTATGTCCTGTCTCTGGGAGGAACCGCTTCGGGCGAGCACGGCATTGGTCTCGGCAGCCAGAAATATGTTGCCCAAGAACACGGTGCCGCGCTTGAACTGATGAAGGGCATTAAACACGTCTTTGATCCCAAGGGCATTCTGAATCCGGGAAAAATCTGGCTCTGACGGCGCACCGGGCCGCCGCAGGTCGAGGGGGATATAGAACTCTATCTCGCGTCCGCGCTCTGCTGCGCCAGCCGATCACCCGCCTGTCGAATATCGGAAAAACTCACCCCGGCAATGGGCAGGGCGATTAACCCCTGACCAATCAAGGTCAGAAACTGAACGGCGTTGAGGACCAGGCCGTAGGCCAGGCCGTCGGCGTCGCTTACCCCATAGATACCAAGGGCGAGCTGACAGGCGTATTGATACGGTCCGATCATGCCCGGCAGATTCGGCAGCGCCGTGCCAAAACTGATAAAAATGAAAATGACCAAGGCAGCGCTAAAAGGCGCAGACAGGTCAAAGGCGCGGATCATGATATAGCTCGACAATATAGGCAGGAACCACAAGGTCAGAGAAACCGCAAAGACGGCCAGGAGCAGGCCGGGATTGGGCAGAATCCGCATCCCGTCGGTGATGGCGGCCAGAACGCCTTTGACCCGCCCGCCGAAGCGTGCCGGGAGCAGGCGGAGGACCCAGCGGTCAAAAAACGCCTCACCTTTCCACCAAAACAGCAGAACCACGGACACGAAGACGCCGGCAATCACAGCTGGGACCAGAGCGCCGCGGCGGACCCATACGGGCAGACTTTCAATCAGCAGCAGTCCGGCCAGCAAATAGAAGACGATACAAATCGAGTCCATCATCTTCTCGACCACCAGATTGCCGATCACGTTTGAGATGGACACCCGGGAGCGACGGGATAAGAGCCAGGGGCGCACGACCTCGCCCAGACGCACCGGGAGCAAATTAATGGCCATATAGGCGACCGAGGTCACGACCCACAGCCGGCCGACCGGCACATGTTCGAGCGGGCGGAGTTCCAGTTGCCAGCGCCAGGCGCGCAGCACCATGATGAGCAGGCTGACGACGATGGCGACGCACAGCCAGTCAGCCCTTACCCGGCCGAGTGCGACTCCCAATTCATCAAGCGCAACGTTACGAAACGCCAGATACAGAAAGCCGCCACTCACCACCAGGCTGAGGGCGAGATTCAGTACACGACGACCGGAGGAAGAGTTGTCTGCCATACCAGCTCCTTCGCTCGGATCAGCATAGCACGCGGTGTCCTGCCGGTCAGGAGCGCGGGCCGTCGTTTGTGATAGGCGAATGCCTGGATTTTGTATAAGATCACGTCTCTCGTTCCCATGTCTGCCTCAAGGCGAGGCGATAGCATGCTGTGGGGAAAGGAAACTGTGAGAATGAGCCGAGACCAAAACCTTGCCGTTGCCCAGTCCGTTCGCTTAAAGCCGATCGAAGAGATTGCCGCTCAGCTATCGTTACCGCCGGAACACCTTGAGCCCTACGGCCGCGTGAAGGCGAAAATTGCGCTTGAGGCGCGCGCTGCCGCACCCGCTCAGACCCAGGGGAAGCTGATTCTTGTCTCCGCCATTAACCCCACTCCTGCCGGCGAAGGCAAAACTACCACGACGATAGGCTTGGGCCAGGCCCTGACCCGTTTGGGTAAAAAAGCAACCGTGGCGGTGCGCGAACCCTCAATGGGTCCGGTGTTTGGAGTGAAAGGCGGAGGCTGTGGAGGGGGTCGCTCTCAAGTCCTGCCCATGGAGGATATCAACCTGCATTTCACCGGCGACATTCATGCCGTCAGCTCTGCGCACAATCTGCTGTCGGCCATGCTGGATGCCGCCATATTTCATCGCACGGTGGATTTGGATGTACGTCAGATTCGCTGGCGGCGCGTCATGGACATGAATGACCGCGCGCTGCGTCAAATCGTGATGGGCCTTGGCGGGCGGCTCATGGGCGTCCCGCGCGAAGAGGGCTTTGATATCACTGCGGCCTCAGAAGTCATGGCGATCCTGGCTCTGACGAGTGGACCCGCGGACCTTATTCAGCGTCTGTCGCGTATTGTGCTTGGCTATTCGTCCCAGGGGGAGGCAGTTACCGCGGACCGGATTCACGCGCCGGAGGCCATGGCCATTATTTTGAAAGACGCCCTCAAACCCAACCTGGTCCAGACCGTGGAGGGCGTGCCGGCCTTCATCCACGCCGGACCGTTCGGCAATATCGCCCACGGTTGTAATAGCATCCTCGCCACGCGCCTGGCCCTGAGCTACGCCGATTATGTGGTGACCGAAGCCGGCTTCGGGTTTGATCTGGGTGGAGAGAAATTCCTCAATATCAAATGCCGCGAGGCCGACCTGTGGCCCTCTGCGGTGGTCCTGGTCGCAACGGTCAAGGCGCTCAAAATGCACGGCGGGACGCCGGTGGCGGATGTGAACAGGCCCGATCTGTCAACCCTGAAGCAGGGTATGGAAAATCTGGCCAAACATGTCGAAAGCCTGGGCGCGTTTGGCCTCCGCCCCATTGTTGCGGTGAATCGGTTTGCCACCGATACCGAAGAGGAGCTTCAGCTAGTCGTAGAGGAAAGCAAGGCCCTGGGCGTAGACGCCAGAGTCATCGACGTGTTTGGCCAGGGAGGAGAAGGCGGGCTGACGCTGGCCGAGGCGGTGGTAAAAGCTTGCGACGGGCCAGCCCCGGTGCCGCGTTTTCTGTATCCAGCGGAAATGCCGATTGAAGACAAGATCCGTACTATTGCCCAAAAAGTCTATGGCGCAGCGGACATTACTCTGTTGCCACGCGCACGCACGGATCTCAAACGGATCAACGACCAGGGCTATGGTCATGTGCCCATTTGTATGGCCAAGACCCAGATGTCGCTGTCCGACGATCCAAAACGCTACGGCCGGCCGCGTGACTTTGTGCTGAGCGTGCGCGAAATCCGCCTCTCAGCAGGGGCCGGCTTCTGCGTCCCACTCACCGGGGACATGCTGACTATGCCCGGCCTGGGCGCAAGACCGGCAGCAGCCGGGATGCGTATGGATGAGAACGGCAAAATTTCGGGTATGTTCTGAGCGTAGGGGTGTGTCTTGTACCCGCCCGACTTGGGCAACTGTCCCTACACGGACCGTCGCCGGGCGAGCTCCGCATAACAATAGACGAGGGCCAGCCCACGGTAGGGACGCCAGCGCTCGGCAAAGGCACGCATTTCCGCTTCGGTCGCCTTTTCTTTTTTGCCCAACATGCCTTGAGCAAGATATTTGACCACGCCCAGATCGCCGCCCGGAAACGCGTCGGGTCTTGCCAAGCCGCGCATCAGTGCGGTTTCCGCCGACCAGCGACCAATGCCTTTGAGTTGAATCAGTGCTTCAATCGCTGCTTCGTCTGGCAGTTGAGCGATTTCGCTCTGCCGTAAAGCCCGAGAGGCAAACGCTTCGCCCAGGCGGATCAGCGTGCCGGCCTTGGCCTTGCTCAGCCGAAAGCCGCGCATGGTCTCCAGGCTCTGGCCAGCAAATTGCACCGGCTCTGGAAATGCGTAATAGGTGTGTCCCTTGCTCCGCCACTTACGACCAAACGTTTCAACCAGTTCCTTTTTAATGGAGTAGGCAAAAGTGAGGTTGACCTGTTGGGAGAGGACCGCCATGACCAGCGCCTCGAACAGCGTCGGGCTGGAGGTAATGCGCAGCCCGCGAAAGTGCTTTACCAGCGGCGCCAGGGTCTCATCCTGACGCGCTAAGCGATAAAACGGCCTGATATCAAAGTCAGTACACAGGATGTGACGGAGCTGGGTATGAAATGCCGCCTGCTTGAGGGTGGCCCTGGACGGACTGCGCAACTCCACCGCCAGCCGCGGCTTGGCCGGCGCGCCGACATCCGTCACCGTGGCCAGCGCCAGTTGGCGACCGGCTGCGAGCAGGCGTTGGTATTGCTTGCCTGCGATCAGATCGACGTTCTCGCTCGCAAAACGCATGAAGCGGGCGAGCGTGAGGTCAAAAGAGTAAGGCGCGCGCGGGATGATGTCGAAAGTGTCCCTAGTATTCACGGTCTTCAGTCATGGGTGGCCGGTCTATGAGCGGCCGAGTTCTTCCTGAACAATTGACGGACGCTTTTCAAGTAGCGCCAGAAGTACGCGGGCCGGTCCCTCCGGGCGTCGGCGGCCTTGCTCCCAATTCTTGAGGGTGCCAAGTGACACGCCGATGCTTTTGGCAAAGACGGGTTGCGACAGGCCCGTCTTGTCTCGGATGGCCGCGACATCGGGTTCGGGAACCTTGACTTCATGGACTGCGAAACCGCTATGATCGCCGTCCAAATAGGCCCGGGCATCTTCCAGCCCAGCCATGACCTTGTTGAATGCTTTGCTCATATGCGTCTCCTATAATCCTCAGCCATCCGCCTTGCGGCCTCGACCAGCGTAGTTCGCTCTTTAGGGTTGAGGTTCGCTTTCTCGTTTTTGGCGAAGACGGTGAGCAAAAATACCGGAATATCTTCCCCAGCAAACAGGAACACCACACGCCCCCCGCCGCTTTTCCCGTGTCCTTGTCGGGGAATCCGTATTTTTCTAATACCGCCACCGAGTGCCACACCGGCCTCGGGATTCTTGGCCACTGTATCGACGACTTCGACCCGTTCGGCGTTGGATAACACTCCCTTGGCTGCCGTGAGATATGCAGGCGTCTCGACGACGGTTTGCAGGCGGGTGCGCATGAAGAGAGGCTAGACGCCGTTGGCGTCGGAGTCAATGACGCCTACACGTTCATAGTGGCTAATTCACAGATTCAAGACTTAGCGTCATGGAAACGCCAGTACACAGGATAGTTGGCATGTATGGGTCATGCGCCCAATCGCCTTGAGAGCCAAGCGTATGCACGCCGCCAGAAGCCGGGTGTTTCTTGCTGTTCGTCTTCAGTAAGGTTGTCCAAGTCTCGTAGTGCGCTCTCATGAGGCGGTTGATGTAGACGCTGGAAGGCGTCGGTTCCTTTAAGGGCCTTGTTATATTGTGCAAGATCAACGGGCAAATTGCCTTCATTGTCACGTAAAGAAGTATCCGCACCGTGGTTAAGCAGCAGAGCTACCACAGCTGGGTTTGTCTTGAGCCACGCTGCAACATGCAGGGGCGTCCGGCCCTCCTTGTCGCGGACGTTAGGATCAGCGCCGTGGTTGAGGAAAAGGGCCACGATATCGTTGTTATCCTCCGCGATGTTGTTGTACTTTACCGCGATCTGTAAGGGCGTGTAGCCAGTCTCGTCTCGGGCATTGAGGTCAGCACCACGGTCAAGGAGGCAAGCTATTATGTCAGGGTTGGTGTTCCGCGCCGCAGTATGTAAGGGCGTCTGGCCTTTCTTGTCCCGGGCGGTAAGGTCGGCACCATCGACGAGGAGAGATTTAACCTCGGCCGGGCTCGCGCGCCTCATCCACATGCTATTGAGCAACAGTTCTTCATTGGCTGGCAGCGAGGCCTCCATATTTTATGCCTTCCTTTACTCTTCTACATCTTCCGTCTCGGGTACTCCCTGGAACGCTAGGCCAGATTTCGTGATTTCGTGTTGTTGACGACGGGCTCTGACATCCACGGAGGCGCGGACCTCCTCAGCCCCAGTCCCGACCCCCCAGACCCTAATCCCCCTCTTAAATCACTTCCTCTTCTCTCAACTTGGCCACATCTTCCCACGAATAGTCGAGCAGCTCGGTGAGGATCCGCTCGGTGTGCTCGCCGAACTCCGGGGCCGCGCCTTTAGGGTCGCCCGGGGTCTTGCTTAAGCGCACAGGCACGCCGACTAACTGCGTTTTGCCGATACGGGGATGCTCGTAATCGACAATATACTCGTTGGCGAGCATCTGTTCGTCAGTGGGCAGGTCAGCAATGGTGTTAACTACGGTGTAAATGAAGTCTCCGCCTTCCTTGAGGGCCTGCATCCAGGCGTCTCGGGGCCGCGAGGCAAACGCGGCATCCAGAATGGGAATGAGCTCTTTGGCATTGTCGGCCCGGTCTCCCATGGTCGCAAAGCGGGGGTCGGCCAGGACGTGCTCAATGCCCAGGACTGTACAGAAATCAGACCAGTAGCGGTCCTGCTGCGGCATGGCCAGACAGATCCACTTGCCATCGCCGCATTTGTAATGGTTCCACAGCGGGCTCGGTGCCGCGGCGCGCGGCATGCGCTTAAACTCCTTGCCGAGAATGGCTTTACACGCCACGTTAAGCCCTTGGAGCGCGGTCATGCTGCCCAGATGGGAAATATCGACCTCCTGACCCATGCCATATTTTTCGCGCGCCAGCAGGGCGGCCATGACACCGTAGGCCAGCATGATAGCGCCCATCTGATCGGCGATGCCGCCGGCAATACTGAGGGGTTCCATCTGGGGCTCACCCACTGCGGTCATGATACCCGAGCGCGCCAGCCCCATATAGTCAAAAGAGGGCTCACCGGAATCCGGCCCAAACGGACCGTAGCCGGTGGCACTGGCGTAGATGAGTTGTGGGTTGCGCTCAGAGAGTGCCGCGTAGCCGATGCCCAACTTGTCTGACACGCCTTTCCGAAAGTTCTGAACAAAGACGTCGGATTTCTCAGCTAATTGGTAGACAATCTCTATAGCCTTGGGGTTTTTGAGATCAAGGGTGAGGCTCTGCTTATGCCGGTTATTGGCCTCAAAATAGAAATTCGGACCACTCGTCGCCCCAACGAGCGCACCCGCGATGCTGAGCACGCCCCGGCCTGGGTCCCCTCCGACTCGCTCCTCGATCTTGATGACTTCGGCACCCAAGTCAGCCAACATCATGGTTGATACCGGCCCTTGTTGCCAAATTGTCCAGTCAATAATACGAACGCCATCTAACGGTCGCTTCATAGCTTCCCCTCCTGCTGGAATAGCTGTGGTGACAGAGCTGAGGTAGACGGACTGTAGCATAGGCCGGGCGGAGAACAAAGGAATTGAAGGAGAAAGGCGAGCCACGTCTGAATGGGGACACAGACTTGCACTCTTGCCTGCGTATGCAGAAGACGGTATAGAAAGGCGGCCTACGAAACGGGAGCATATCACTAACCATGCGTATTGATTTCCACGTTCATACCACACGCGGGAGCTCTGACAGCAATCTTGACCCCTTGCTGATGATCGACCAGGCGCACACCATCGGCTTAGAGGGGATTTGCATCACCGAGCACGACAATGCCTGGACAGACCCAGAAGTCGAGGAGTATGCCCGTGAACGCGGGGTGACATTATTTCTGGGGATTGAGGTCACAACCGAATGGGGCCATGTCGGAGCCTTTGGCCTCGACCGCTATGTCGGCGGTATTTATAAGGTCAAAGAGTTACGACGCATTATCGATGAGGTCGATGGTTTTCTGATTGCCAACCACCCGTTTCGCTACAAACTCGACCCACGTTTCCAGTTTATCCATAAAACCACCCCGATCGACCAAGCCAATCCTGTGTCGGGGAGTCAAGCCCTCGAAGTGCTGGACTATGTAGACGCCATTGAAGTGGTGAACGGTGCTTGCTCAGAAGAAGAAAATCGGTACGCCCAGGCGGTAGCCGAGCATGTCGGGTGCAAGCGCATTGGCGGCAGTGACAGCCACTCTGCATCGTCCATCGGCTGCGCGGTCACGATTTTCGAGCGTCCCCTCTCCACCACGCGAGAGCTCATTGATGAGCTCAAAGCCGGACGGTACTCCACCGGCCAGGGGCTGAACACTGGCGATCTGCGTGAGTTCCCATAGCCAGCGTTATTTCCCGTAGACCGCGAGTACGAGACACTGCGACCATGACACGCCCGAAAGCCTTAACCATTGCCGGGTCGGATAGTGGAGGCGGGGCTGGTATTCAAGCCGATCTCAAAACCTTTATGGCGCGCGGTGTATACGGCCTGAGTGTACTGACCGCGGTGACTGCCCAAAACACGTTGGGCGTCCAGGCTGTTGTTGAGCTTCCGTCCGATTTTGTCGCGCAGGAGTTCGATAGCGTGTTCGGCGATATGCAAATCCAGGCGGCAAAGACCGGCATGCTGTCATCCATCCCCCTCGTCGAGGTAGTGAGTCGCAAGATAGCAGAACATGGCGTCCGCAAGCTGGTCGTTGACCCGGTAATGGTCGCCAAAGGAGGTCACGCTCTTCTCCAAGCGGACGCCCGCCAGACTCTGACCGAGAGACTGCTCCCCCTGGCATTTGTAGTGACACCCAATCTGCATGAAGCCGGGCTGCTGTCTGGCATGACAGTAGTCCGTCGGTCCGATATGGAAGAGGCGGCCCGCCGTATTAAAACCTTAGGACCAGCCTATGTGGTGGTCAAAGGCGGCCACCTCGAAGAAGATGCCTGTGATCTGCTGTTTGACGGCAACACTTTTCGGGCCTACTCCTGCCAGAAAATAGACACCGTGTGTACGCATGGAGCGGGCTGTACCTTCTCGGCCGCGATCACGGCCGAGCTGGCTAAAGGCGAAACGGTCGAGGAAGCGGTCGCGCACGCGAAAGACTTTGTGACGCGCGCGATCTCCGCTGGGTTCCAGATCGGACACGGGCATGCTCCGCTGAATCATCAAGTTGATCTGTAAGACGAACCGACCGTGCCTATTTGGGCCTTGTGGCCTACATCCCGCTGGACTTGGGACTGCGAGGGACCCGTGCCTTGTGGCCCCCCAGAGCCTTAGATAGAATGTAGCCCCTTATTTTATGAATGAATCTTCAAAAACTTCCGTTCAAAAACAGACTGAGGGACGAGTCCAGCCAGAACCGCAGTCCGTACAGCCGCCCGGGCTCCACCTGCTCGAAGACATTGACGCCCTCTCCTCTCAGGCCCACGATTTACGAGGCACGCTGCAGGAAATTACCAAAATTATTGCCCAGCGCATGGGGACCGATGTCTGTTCGCTCTATCTCTTGGATTCCAAGGGGGAGCGGCTGACGCTTTGGGCAACGACCGGTTTGGACCAGACGGCCGTCGGAAAAGTCAGCCTGGACAAACATGAGGGGCTGACGGGCCTCGTGGTTGAAACCAGGGAGCCTGTTGTCGCCCCTGATGCCATGGCGCACGAACGGAATAAATACTTTCCGGAAACCGGAGAGGAGCGCTTCCATTCATTTTTGGGCTTGCCGATGAGCGACAAGGATACAATACTTGGCGTACTCATAGTCCAGAGTCGGAGTCGTCGCCGTTTTCCGCAGACAGAGGTCCGCCTGCTCAGAACGATTGCCACCCAGGTTGCGGGCATCATCATTCAAGCCCGTGTGCAGGACTCACTCGAAACACAGGAACGAGAGCGTCAGGATTATCGGGCACGCATGTTGGCGGCCATTCAACGCCCGAGCGCCTATGAGCGCAGGCGGGCACAGCAAACACAGAGGCCGGGGCGGGCGAGCCGTGTACGTCTGACCGGAGTCAGTGCTTCGCCGGGAATCGGCTCCGGGCAGGCTCACCTTGTCCACCCAGTTGTTCGTCTTGACGCGATTGAAGAGCATCGTACTGAAAATCCAGACGCAGAACGCCAACGCCTGCACGCCGCTCTGACGCGATCGATTCAGGAAATTGATACGCTCAAAGAGCGCGTCCAGGAGCGCCTGCCAGAGATCGACCGGGCGATTTTTGATGTGCATCGCATGATGCTGGAAGATGCGGCGTTTATCGAAAAGATTGAAACACAGATCCAGGATGGCTATGCCGCAGATACCGCTCTGAAGAAAGTCACGGAGGGCTATGTCGAGACGCTGGAGCGGACAGGCGGTGAGCATCTGCGTGACCGAGCAGCCGATGTGCGCGATATCGGCCAGCGTGTCCTCCGCCACCTGCTTGGCCTGGAAGAGAAAAGCGGACCACAAGGGGAGAATCTGATTCTTGTGGCGGACGATCTATCTCTGTCTGACCTCTGCCGAGTGGACCATCGGCAGTTGAAGGGAGTCGTCCTCGCCAACGGAGGCGCAACCTCACATACCTCTATTCTGGCGAAGTCCTTTGAAATTCCAACCGTTGTTGGGGTGGAGCACGCTGCCGTTATCCAACAAGGCGATGCGGTGATTGTGGACGGGAATGCTGGGGTGGCCTATGTGAATCCTGGTGCCGAAATCGTTCGTGAGTATAGCCGCTTTGACCGCGAGTATCGCGCGTTTAACCGGAATCTCGAAGAAATTCACGACCTCCCCGCAGAAACGCAGGACGGGGTGCGTATTGCGCTCGGAGCCAATGTCGGCTTGCTGAGCGACGTTGATTTTGCCCAGCGCCACGGAGCCGAAAGCGTTGGGCTCTACCGGACCGAAGTCCCGTTCCTGACCTATAGTGATTTCCCGGACGAAGAGACCCAGTTAGCGCTGTATCAAAGAGTGTTGACTGGCATGTCGGGTAAGCCGGTCACCATCCGCACCTTGGATCTCGGACCCGATAAATATCCGCCCTATATGAAGCTGCCCCAAGAAGATAATCCCTTCTTAGGCTGGCGCTCGATTCGGATCTCTTTGGAGATGGCTGACCTCTTCAAGGTGCAGCTGCGTGCTATTTTACGCGCCGGAGTGCATGGGCCGGTTCGCATTTTATTTCCCATGATTTCCAGCACAGAAGAACTGCTCCAAGTCAAGAACCTGCTGGCGCGGGCAAAGGATGAATTACAACGAGAGGGAAAACCGTTCGACCCGTTGATGCCGGTCGGTATGATGGTTGAGGTACCCGCGGCAGTGTGGTTAGCAGACCGGCTCGCTCAGGAAGTGGACTTCTTTAGCATTGGGACGAATGACCTCATTCAGTACCTGCTTGCGGTAGACCGGAATAACCGCAAGGTCGCATCTCTCTATGAGCCTCTCCATCCGGCTGTCTTGAATGCCATAGCCACCACCGTCCGCGCTGCACAACACGCCGGGAAACGAGTCAGTATGTGCGGAGAAATGGCCTCCGATCCGCTATGTACACTTGTGCTACTCGGTATCGGGTTGGACGAACTCAGTATGGAGCCGTTCTTTGTCCCAGTTATCAAACGTCTCATTCGTTCGCTCTCCTATACCGACGCCCAATCTCTCACCCAGGAGGTTATTCAACTCGGAACGGCTCGCGAGGTGAAAGGCCGCCTGTTTTCCACGCTCAAAGATCTCGGCATGATCGAACTGGTCGAGATGTATCGCTAGATTACGGCTGTTTTTGCCTGATTTTATTGACATTCCCAAGCCTGACGGATAAAAATTGAAGAGATGGGTTCGGCTCTGAGTGCGAGACTTGCCTTTCTCATTTCTGTTCGGAGTCGGACATCCCATGTTGTGATTGTGGAAGGAGGATGAGAGGAGGACACGGGTAGAAGAAGTGACCGATTAGTAGAGGAGTAGATACGCAAATGGTGAGTCGGAGGCGCTTCGTGGCAAGACCTCTCGACTTCAGGTGTGGGATGTAGTGTAGAACCCTATCGGGTGAGGAGGTTGGTAGCATGACGAAGACCGAGATGGTGAAAAAACTTAGTGAGACGTGGGGGGAAGCCTCGAACCGTGCGGCAGCCGACAAGCTGGATTCCTTTGTGGAGTTCATCACAAAAACGGTCAAAAAAGACAAAGAGTTGAAAATTCCCAACCTGGGGACCTTTCGGCTCCGTCAGTTGAAACGCCGTAAGGGACGCAACCCGCAGACCGGAGAGCAGATCACTATTCCGGCTCGGAAAAAAGTTGCCTTTACACCGGCAAAAGTGTTCAAGGAATCCATTCTCGGCCCTGCAAGGAAGACAGCAGCAAAGAAGACGGCAGCAAAGAAAGTCGCTCGCAAGAAACGAGCCTGACGGTTCTTGTATCCGCGGATATTCTGGCCCTCTTTTCCCCTCTTCCGGGTCTGATAAGGGACGTCTTTGGCGTCCCTTTCTTTTTTCATGAGCTACACAGTCAAAGAACTATTTTATACCCTCCAAGGCGAAGGCGCTCACACCGGCCGGTCGGCAGTTTTCTGTCGTTTTGCCGGATGTAATTTATGGTCGGGGCTGGAGCAGGACCGGGCTACAGCGGTCTGTCAGTTCTGCGATACCGATTTCGTTGGGACGGACGGCTCCGGGGGCGGGCGTTTCGTATCCGCTCGCGACCTGGCTGGGGCTGTCGCTGCCACATGGCCGGCTCAGCGTGCTCCTCACAGTGTCCCGTTTGTCGTGTGTACAGGCGGCGAACCCTTGCTCCAGCTTGATGCAGCACTTGTTGAGGCCCTGCATGCAGAAGGATTTGAGATTGCTATTGAGACAAATGGAACGCTGCTTCCTCCACCGGGCATCGACTGGGTCTGTGTCAGCCCCAAGGCTGGCTCAGCACTCGCTCTGAGACAGGGCGGCGAACTGAAACTTGTTTTCCCCCAGTCCGGTGTGGAGCCGGAGCTCTTTGCTCACCTCGATTTCCAAGAGTTTTTCCTGCAACCAATGGATGGTCCTGAGCGGGAGCGCAATACCCAATTGGCGCTGCAGTATTGTCTTGCTCACCCGCGGTGGCGACTTAGCCTGCAAACGCATAAGCTGCTCGGGATCCCGTAGTCCGACAACACCCAGCAGCACGATCGAGAAGACCTTGTGAGAGACGACCCCGGCCAACAAGAAAAGCTCCTGCGACTTGTCGCACAGCAAGCCGCCCGACAGGGAAAAAGTGTTGTCCGTTATCTCCGAGAGCTACAAACGAAGGTCTCACGACAAGAACACGTTTCAGTTCGAGGTGCAGAACCTCGCCAGCAGGAGTCCCGCGCGAAATATGTAACGCTGACTCGTAGAGAGGTTGAGCGGTTCTTTGCTCAGATCACAGACGAGCGCGACCGTGCGCTGTTTGCCGCCATGTACGCTTTTGGACTGCGCGCCTCTGAGGTTGGCCTCTTACTGCGCGAGCACGTCGACTTTCACACTCGCCGCATTCATGTCCCCCGCCTCAAGAGCGGCGTCGCCGGAGAGAAACCGATGGCCGCAGAATATCTGCATCTGCTCCGAGCATATCTGCAAACTCGGAGTGACGCCCTGCCCTACCTCTTTCCGTCGCGGAACGCGCGCCCGGTCAGCCGTCAGCGTATTGATCGACTCTTCCGTATGTACGCGGAGCAGGCCAAGCTTCCGCCGTCGAAACGCCACAGCCACTGTTTACGCCATTCCGTTGCTGCCCATCTTCTTGAGGACGGACATGCACTAGAGGAAGTGCAGGCACATTTGGGGCATAAATCCATTCACTCAACAGTCGTCTATACGAAAAACGCTGTACCACGCCGCCGCCCGCTCTCCGTACGTATCCAACCGTCCGAAAGCACGCGAACAATAGTGCGAGTGATAAAAAAGTCGGGGCCAGGCTAAGCCGTCCTCATCGTATCCGGGAGAGGGCTGTACGCTCGTATGAACGAGTCATAATTTTTATTGTGACCCCTTGACTCGAAGCCGATCGTCCTTACGTTTGTCTTGTGTCAGACAGTAACCCAAACCCACAGGAGGTAGAGACAATGAGACGAGAACTGAGTGTATGGCGAGGACCATTTGGAACGATGCACCCCTGGCGGCATGACCTGGAGTCTGTGGTCAACGATTTTTTCTCCTCCCGCGGCTGGCCAGCAACGCGCACTGGAATGCCCTCGGAAGCGTCGTTCAGGATTGACAGCTATGTGGACGACAACACGCTGCATATCAAAGCGGATTTGCCCGGCGTGGATCCCAAGGATGTTGAGATTGCGCTGGACGGCAACCGCCTGACGGTCAAGGGCGAACGCAAAGCGGAGCATACAGGGAAGGACGGTGGCTACTTTCATCAAGAGCGTTCGTACGGCTCGTTTGCCCGGTCGTTTATGTTGCCGAAGGGCATCGAGGCGGAGAAGATCGAGGCAAGTGCCAAGAACGGTACGCTCGAAGTCGTGGTACCATTCCCGGCAGAGGTCAAGCCGAAACGTATTCCGGTCGATGTGAAAACTGAAGTGGCGACCGATGTGGCCGCAGACTGATGGTCGCTCTCCCTTCTCTCCACGCGTTGGGGGCTCCTCTGGGAGCCCCCATTTTTTCAAACAGCGGGACACGCAACACGGCGCCTAGCCGCGTTCTTCTAACCACTGGTTAAAGCCCTCCGGCGTATTGCCATACGGCAGGCCGGCCGCATAGTAATCCTCAAGCAGGCACATATCGTTTTCTGAAAGCGTCAGAAAGCCCCGCTGCTTTTGCTCCTCCTTCCGCCACGCCCGGTCCAGTATATCCCGAATCTCACGGTCACGGTCACTCATTTTCTCCTCGCTTCGTAAGGACTCTATGCACTCCCTTCGACTCACCCTCCTCCCCTCTTATCTGATAACACCATCGACACCAGAAATCACTTCTCGTACACTATTCCTGTAAAGATTTTTACGATTGCGGTATGGTTCTTGAGCGGCGTGAACGAGACGCTGCCACATATACTACGGACGCTAACGGAGGGAGAGGACCATGGAACTGACCTCGTTTTCGGCTACGACGCTGGCTCGATTTATTCGGACAAATCTCGTCTCTTCAGTTGCCGTGGTGGATGCGCATCTGGCCCGCCTCGAAGCAGCCAATCCAAAGCTCAACGCCGTTGTACAGCTTCAGGCTGAAGCGGCGCGACAACAGGCGCGGGCAGCCGACGAAGCCATCTCACGAGGAGCCAGCGTTGGCCCACTGCACGGTGTCCCCATCACGCTCAAGGATTCGTTAGACACCGCGGGCATGGTCAGTACATGGGGGACAACGGGTCGAGCCGGTTTTACCCCCGAGCACGATGCTACCGTAGTGGCGCGTCTGCGGGCCGCGGGAGCCATCATCCTGGGCAAAACAAATACGCCGGAGTTTACCCTGGCGGGGATTACGGACAACGATGTCTATGGCCGGACAAATAATCCGTATGATGTGGAGCGGTCGCCTGCGGGCAGTAGTGGGGGAGCTGGGGCAATTCTTGCGGCAGGCGGCTCGGCGCTCGATCTGGGGAGCGACACGGGCGGCAGCATTCGCATGCCGTCCCACTACTGCGGTATTGCCGGTATCAAACCCACCTCGGGCCGAGTGCCCCGCACCGGGCATGCCATTTCCTTTGATGTCGGTGCCCTGGATGCCTTTACCCAGATTGGCCCCATGGCGCGCCATGTCGAAGACCTGGGCCTGGCTTTATCCATTATTGCCGGTCCGGATGGACACGATCCGGCGGTCGTGCCGGCCCCGTTGGGAGACCCCCAAGACGTGAGCGTGAAGGATCTGCAGGTCGCCTTCTACACGGACAACGGGATCAAATCCCCGAGCCCGGACACCGCCAGCACCGTCCGGTCTGCGGTCAATGTGCTCGCCGACCATGGTGTCTCGGTCACAGAAAATCGGCCGCAGTGTGTAAGCGACGCAGAGCGACTGTGGTACAGTCTCTATCTTGCGGATGGAGGAGCCTGGATACGCCGGCTCATCCACGCAGCCGGGACTGAGCGTATATCTTCCGCCCTGGATTGGATGCAAACGGCCCAGCCTGTATCGCTCACGGAGTTCGCCCAGGAACTGAGCCAATGGAATATCTACCGGAGTGAAATGCTGGCGTTTATGGAGCCCTACGATGTGCTGCTGTGTCCTGTCAGCGCCACACCCGCCACGCGCCATGACGACCCCGACGGCCCGGATTTTACCTACACCTTCGCCCACAATCTGACCGGCTGGCCGGGCGCGGTCGTGCGCTGTGGAACGTCAGCTGAGGGTTTACCGATTGGGGTCCAGATCGTCGCCCGCCCCTGGCGTGAAGATGTCGCCCTGGCCGTCGCCCAGTATCTGGAGACGAATCTTGGCGGTTGGCAAAGCCCGTCTCTGTAGCGTCGGGTTTGACTTTGAGGTCGGCGGGGAGCCTCAATGCCCCTGCTCGCTCACCTCAAACACCAGCCGGCCGGCCGCCTCCTGGGCCTGGACACGGGCTACAATCTCAGGAGGAATCAGGAGCGGACGCGCCTCGGGGAATTTCTCTTCCTCCAGGGTAGGCCGCAAAAAAAAGAGCGCGGGAGAGGGCACCTGGGCCTGGGTCTTGATGGAAGTGTCCAGATACCACTGTCGGCGCATAAAATCCGGGCTGAAGAACAACGCGACTTCCTGAGGCTTCCAGACTGTTACCCGGTGACTGTCGTTCACAAAATAGGACAGCAGATCATCGGCAATATCCCAATATACGGTGAACAGCGATCCATAGCCCCGCTCCCCCAAAGCCGGATTAAAAAGCTCAGCCAGCCTTACCTCGATGTAGCTGAGATTCCCGTCGGGACCGTATTTCTCGATACGCAGGGGAAAAAAAGAATATTCCTCCAGCCAAAACAAGAGTCGCGGCACATAGTAATCGGGCAGCCATTCGGGACGGGCCCGGGCCTCCACAACATAGCACCGTACCCCACCCTCGGCCGTATAATAGCGATAGCTGTCTCCCATCAGCTTGAGCTCAGCCGTCCGCCGCTCTTGAAACTGACCGGTCTGCCCATTCCGTAATATGATGGCGGGTCGCGTCTTGGGAAAACGAACGGTTTGATACAGGGTATCCAGGCCCAGTATCTGCCAAGAAAACTCCCAGGCATCACGTCCATACGTGTCGTCAGGCGTGAACGCCATATTGGGTATCTTCCCCTGCCGGCGGCGGGGCACGTCGTGACGAACCCGGCGCTTGGTCTGTGAGTACCGGAACCGTTCTTCCTTCTTGATGAATTCTTTCCCCGTGCGGTAGCGAATCGAGAGTCGTTGCGAACCTTCCGCAGCGGCGGGAGCAGTACGCTGACTGAGATAGCGGTATATTTCTTCGCCAGGCTTGAGGGCGAGTTCTGCTTCCACACCTGTTGTGCTTGAGTTATAGGCCAAAAAATTGATTGTACTGCCCGGATTGAGGAGTACGCCTTGGTCAGAAATCGAGGAGAACGCCCTGGCAAACACAGCCGACCAACGCGGATAGAAGGTGAACTCCATAGTCCGATAGCCCATCTCCTCAGCCGTATAGGGTGGCGTAAAAGGATAGGGCTCAGCCGGCAGATACGGAACCTGGGGATGGCGTGGGGTATCAGTCGCAAGGTCCAGCTTCTGTCGCTCCTGCGGAGAGAGGTCTTCCACCGTTTTCCAGGTGTGGGTCCGGGCGCTGTTCGTCTCTTCAACAGCGGTGGGGAGAGCAGTTCCAATAGTAAGGATGAGGGCTGAAAGCAGCCAGAAGGACAGGCGCGAGACCATGAGACGCAATTAAACATATGGTGAGAGTTTTGCCTAGCTTTTCATACTCTTGGCGGCGCGCTCATTTGACGCAACCTCGGGACATCAGGTACGCTTATCGCCGCTCACCGCGGCAGAAAGTAGAAACAGCGGCAAGGTAGAAAAGCCTGATTTGGAGGTGCCGCTTGGCGTCAACCCCCGCAAACGACCACATCCGCTACGAGCCGGACGAGCAGTGCGCGCCCCTCTCGTCCTTCATCGTCGGTATACAGGGCATCATGCTCGTGCTGCCGCCTGCCATTTCGATAGTAGTCATCAATGTTCTGGCGGCTGGTCAGGACGAAGAATATCTCACCTGGGCAGTATTCTCGGCGCTGATAATCGTAGGTATAGTCACCGCGCTACAGGCCTCCAGGCTAGGTCGAGTGGGCGCGGGGCATATGGTTGTCGTGGGAGTGACGCCCAATTACATTGCTCTGTCGGTGCTTGCCCTGGATGAGGGCGGACCGTCTATGCTGGCAAGCCTAATGGTCGCGTCCGCGCTCTTTTTCTTTGTGGTGGCGACATGGCTTCCGCCCGCCCACCTCGTATCCTCGCCCAACTCTTCGGTGGTAGCGTCTTCGCCGCGACCGTCCAGCCCTGCGAGATGCACGACACCGCTGAGCGGTGCATCCGTGGGTAGACCTTCGATCAGTGAGCGCCACGACTCACGGCTGTGCATGTGCACGGACGCCTTGATGACCGCGGACTCTGCCGCCGCTGATGCTCCACCTGACTGCGCTTCGTCGCTCGCCAATACGACAGTCTGGTTATGGGCAACCAACTCTGCTGCCAGTGTATCTGCCACGCCGCAGCGGTCGCCCGCGAGAACCCATACCCCCGCCGCCTCCTTCACCGCTGCCGGGCCTTGTGCCACGATAACGCCCCTGTCCGGCGTGCTCGTCGGGTCAGACGTATCCACTCCCAGAACTTCTATCTCACCGAAGCCCGCCTCGCCGAGCGCCTGCCGCCAGATGACGGGGCTTGCCAGCGCGTGGTGCGGGCGGTAGTCGTCGGCAAAGCGCCACCAGCCGTCCAACTGTCCGAAAGTCAGGTCCTGCCAACCCTGACCGCGCAGGATTTCAAGCGCAATCAACTGTCCCGACGGCGCGAGAAGGTCCCGGCAGTGAGCAAGTGTGTCATTCAGAGAGCGGGTGGCGTGCAAGACATTGGAGGCAATAACGAGGTCCCATCCATGGGCGTTGAAGCCTTGCGCTATAGGGTCCTTCTCGATGTCCAGAACGCGGTATTCGATTGACCCGTCGCTTCCGCCAAAGCGCGTCTCTGCTTCGGCGAAGAAGCCGGCCGATATATCGGTGTAGGTGTAGTCAAAGCGTCCAGCCGGTAGCTCAGGCAGTACCGCTGCCGTCGCCGCTCCCGTGCCGGCCCCGACCTCCAGCACACGCAGCCTTCGGCCTTCCGGCAGTTCGTCCAGGAGTGCCGCAACCGCGTCCCCCAGTATGTGGTTCGCCGCGCGCGCAACCGGCGCTTTCAGGTACAGGTCGGCGGCGGTCGGCTCTCCACTGCTGAACAGCAGCGTCAGCGGGTCCGCCTGCCCGATGAGCACATCAGCGAGCGCGGCACCACACCGCCTGAGGAGTCCGATTTCGGTCGAGCCGTGCCAGTATCGCGCGTTCATTTGGTCGGCAAACTCGTCGACATCGCGCGGCATATCTTCCGGCAGCGGGTCGTCCTGCCCGACCTTCACGATAAACCCGTCGCCCGCTTCCTCCACAACCCTCGCTCTGGCGAGCAACTCGAACATGCGGCGGAACACACGCTGGTGCGCCGGCAGGACATTCAGCCTTTGGCGCACGGCTTCCGGCTCGACGACTTCGCCGACCGTGCGCTCCCATCCCAGCCGCTCCAGTGCGCTGAGCGCATAGAAGCACGACAAGCGCTCAAGGTCGTTCAGTAATGCGGCGTGCGCATCGGCTTCGACGTCTTCATTCGCAAGATACTGGGCAAACGGCACGGAGCGGGCCGCGATGCGTGTCGGACTCGTAAGGAAGTCGGCTGAGGGCATCCCGTCTGCAAGGGCACGGTCGCGCCAGATGACTTCGTACAGGAGGTCTTGCAGGCCTTCCATCGCGGAAAGCAAGGCCGTACGGGTGGCGCGCTTCACCGTGTATCCGCTCAATCCGCCAACTTCTAACCCGTCCGGCGTATAGAATTGCAGATCACCGCTCAGCACTTCCGGTGTCTCGTTCCGTCCCTCGTCCCGCCCTGAGTCGCGGGCGCTCTCTCGCAAGCGGGCGTAACAGATAAACCGTTCAGGCAGTTGCTGCCTCAGCCACAAGCGTTCCCATCCGAAGGGCAGGTAGGTGACCTCGTCTTCGTCCCTGGCGGCATGACGCGCCGCCGAAAGGACCTGGAAACAGCCGTCAAGCAGAATCGGATGCAGGCCAATGCCGTTGCTGTCAACGGCTTCCGGCAGGGCGACCTCGCCAACCGCCTCGCCATGCGCCGCCCAGAGTGCCTGAAGGGTGCGGAACGTTGTGCCTAGGTTGATGCGGGCGTCTGCCCGCGCGCGATAGAAGGCCGCGACGTCCTGCGGAGGCAGGCCCGACTTCAATCCGTCCACATCGATACGCTTGGCAGTCCCGCGCGGCCTGACACCCGGCGACGCCTTGCTCTGTGCGTGCAGCGTCCAGCCCTCTTCGGACTCGCCCTTGCTGAATATCTCGATATGCCGGGTGTTCCCGCTCTCGGACGCGCTCAGCACGGCCTGGATTTTTCGCCCGCCCTGCTCAGGATTGTCCTCGCTGTCCTCCTCTGCAAAGACCATCGCGCTATGCAGTTGCAAGTCCTCCACATCCACCGACTGCGCGCCTTCGGCCAGCGCCGCCGCTGCCGCCAGAGCGCCATACAACGCGCCCGGCATTATCACCCGCCCGAAGGCGCGATGGTCGTTCAGCCAGGATGGGTCGGAAGGGAACATTTCCGTCTCGAACATCACCTCGCCACGTGGCGACTCGTGCCTTGTGCCCAGCAGCGGATGCCCGGCGGCCGCGCGCCTGCGCCGTGGCGCCTCGATCCAGTGCCGCTCACGCTGGAAGGGATAGCTCGGCAGCCCAATCCTGCGCCGCTCTTCTCCCACGAAAAGTCCCTCGAAGGCAAGGGGAAGCCCCGCCTCGTATGCGCCCGTAACGGCAGCCATGAAGTCATCGTCGTATGTTGACGGCAGGGCATCCTTGGCTGGACGCAGCAGACTCTCAAGGACGATGGGGTCTTGCGCACCATTCGCCACGTCAAACCAGACCAGAGACACCAATGGACCCAGCACGGCGTGTGGACCCAACTCTATGACCAGATCGACGTCCAGTTCCGCCAGCGTTCCGATGCCTCTGCGGAACTGCACGGCCTGGCGCGCATGCCGGCGCCAGTATGTGCCATCAAGCCTCTCGTCCGGCGCAACCACGCCGCCCGTAACATTGCTCACCAGAGCCACGGATGGCGGCGAGACCACAACATCCTGATACGCTTCTTCCAGGGCATCCAGCGCGGGCTCCACCAAAGCGCTGTGGAAGGCCTGATTTCTGGTTAACGGCCTGACGGTAACCTCTGCGGCCTCGAAACGCTCCGAGACCGCCTGCACTGCCGCGTTAGGCCCGCTAATGACCTGATGAATGCCGTTGTCAACGGCGAGGCTCAAACCCACGCCGTCGGATGACGCATTGTACTCATCAACCGCCGCCGCCACGATATCCTGCGGAGCGAACACCGCCGCCATCGTGCCTGACTCAGGCATTGACGAAAGCAGGGCGCCGCGTTTTGCCACAAACCGCAGCCCCTCTTCCAAACCGAACACGCCGGCCGCCTGCGCCGCCGCAAATTCGCCCAGGCTGTGCCCGATGACGACGCTCGGTTCAACTCCGATGCTACGCCACAACGCGGTCAGCGCGCACTCCAGGGCATAGACGGCGGGCTGTATCCAAGCGGTATCGCTCAGGTCACCTTCCGCACCCTCGCTGCCGAATATGACATCCAGCAGCGAAGTGCCTCGCTCTTCCAGCATGACCCGCTCGCACCGGTCGAAAACGGCGCGCACCGCCGGCTCGCGGGCGTACAGGGTCTTGCCCATGCCCATCCACTGGCTGCCCTGACCCGTGTACACGAAAGCCACTTTCGTCGCTGCTTTCGTCGCCGTGCCGTCGTCGCCCTCCGCAACCGCCTTCAGCCCGGCGCGCAGCGACTCGGCGTCCCTGAAAGTAACACCCGCGCGGTGAGCGAATTGGCTGCGTCCCACGCCTGCCGTCCACGCCATATCCGAGAGAAGAGGCGCAGCGGCGGAGGCTGCGGATTCCAGGTCTGTGGAGCGCTCGTCAAGCCACGCCAGATAGCGTCCTGCCAGTTCCCGCAGGGCTTTGTCTGTCTTGCCTGACAAGGGCAGCAGCCGAGTCGCCCGCGGCGCGGGCGCTGTCACCGCCGAGTCCGCGATCGCCTCGGGTAAAGAAACGGCGATATGCTGCGGGGAACCCGTGGGCCACTTCCCGTCACGTAATCCGTCAGTTGCTCTCTGCGGCGTGCCGTAGCCCTCCACCACAACATGCGCGTTTGTGCCCGACCAGCCGAAACTGTTCACGCCCGCCAGCGGCGCTCGGTCGGACATCAGCGGCCACTCCGTTGCCGTCGCAGTGACCCGCAAAGGAAGCTGCCGCCAATCAACCGCCGGCGTCGGATTGTGGAAATTCAGATGCTTCGGGATGAGCCCCTGATTCAGCGCCAGCAAGACCTTCATCACCCCGGCAACACCTGCCGCCGCCTCCAGGTGTCCGAAGTTCGTCTTCACAGAGCCAATCAGCAGCGGTCGCCCCGCCTCGCGTCCCTTCCCGTAGGCCGCCGCCATTGCCCGCAGCTCGATCGGGTCGCCCACCGGCGTACCCGTACCGTGCGCTTCCACATAGTCCACCTGTGACGGCAGGACGCCTGCCCTGAGCAAGGCGGCCTCGATGACCTGTTCCTGGGCCTCCCCGTTCGGCACGGTCAGCCCTGTGCTCGCCCCGTCCTGGTTCAGCGCGGAGCCGCGAATGATACCCCAGATGCGGTCGCCGTCAGCCTCCGCCTCGCTCAGCCGCTTGAGCACCAGCATGCCGCAGCCCTCGCCACGCACATAGCCGTTGGCGGCGGCATCAAAAGTCTTGCAGCGCCCATCCGGCGCCAGCATTCCCGCATTGGCGCGCAGTTCCATCAGCCGCCCCGACAGGATGGCGTGCACCCCGCCCGCCAGCGCAAGGTCGGCCTCGCCCCGTTGCAGGCCGGACACCGCCTGATGCATCGCGGCAAGTGATGACGAGCAGGCCGTGTCCAGTGCAATCGCCGGCCCTTGCAGGCCGAGGGCGAAGGCAACCCGCCCGATGGCGGTGTTGTAGGAAGTGCCGCTGACCGCGTACAGACTGGAGGCCGGCTCGGCGGTATCACTGGCTTCCAGTATGACCCCCCGGTAGTCATTGGTACTGATGCCGGCATACACGCCGGTGCGGCTACCCTTCAGTCTGTCAGGGTCTATCCCCGCGTCTTCGAGCGCCTGCCAACTCGTTTCCAGCATCAGTCGCTGTTGGGGGTCCAACATCTGCGCCTCGACCGGCGAAATGCGAAAAAAAGGGGCGTCGAACCGGTCAACGTCGTCTATGAAACCGGCGAAACGACACGCCTCTCTCAGAGCCGTGGCGTCCTGGAACAACTCGCCGACGCGCCCAACGCCGGAACCCGGAACGCCCTCGCTGACCGCATTCTCGCCCGCTTCCAGCAGACGCCAGAACGCCGCAACATCATGCGCACCGGGGAAGCGGCACGCCATGCCGACGACGGCTATCGGCTCTCCGAATTGTGACCCTGAGCGATTCCGAACATCAGGCTCAGCCACCGGAGCGTGTGACGAATCCGCAGACTGCTCTGTACTCATAGTGTCCTTCTCTCGTCGTGACCTGTCGCCAGAGGATAGGCAACTGCCGGGATTTGCATAAGGTATTGTATATAATGAAGGACGTTTAGCCTATGATAATGTGTCTGAAAGGAAGGAGCTTCGCATGGGGGCAGGAATAGACGTTCAGTGGGAACGGACAAAAGGGGGTTTGGTTGCCGGCCTCGTGGGACGTATTGACGGCGGCAATGCCGAGGAATTTCAGCGTCTCCTAGAATCCGGCATTGAGTCGGGCGACCACGCCCTCATCTTGGACTTTGAGCACCTGTCCTTCATCAGCAGTGCGGGTCTCCGGGTCAGTCTGATTCTTGCCAGGCAATTCAGCGAGCCGGGTAAACAGTTTGGCATTTGTACGCTTTCCGGTCCTGTCCGCGAGGTTATCACCATCAGCGGCTTTGATAAGATGATTGCCGTGTATGAATCACGGGCCGCCGCGCTCGACGTACTCACAGGGGAGTCCAGCAGTGGCGGTGGCGATCAAGGGTGAAACAAGCAGTATACAGGCTATCAATCCTATCAGTATTTAGACGTGCCGCGCTTCATAACGACCCCGACAGCCCGGATTTTACCTACATGTTCGCCCACAATCTGACCGACGGAAAGCCTCAACGCCCTTGCTCGCTCACCTCAAACACCAGTCGCCCGGCTACCTCCTGAGCTTGGACGCGGGCTAGAATCTCGGCAGGGAGTTGGAGCGGGCGCTCCTCGGGAAATTTCTCTTCCTCTAAGGCGGGCCGTAAGAAAAAGAGGTCTGGGAAGGGCACTTGGGCTTGGGTCTTGATGGAAGTATCAAGGGACCACTGACGGCGCATAAAATCCGGGCTAAAGAACAACGCGATCTCCTGAGGATTCCAGACGGTTACCCGGTGACTGTCGTTCACAAAATAGGTCATCAGGTCATCGGCAATATCCCAATACACGGTAAACAGCGATCCATATCCCCGCTCCCCCAAATCTGGATTAAAAACCTCCGCCAGCCTCACCTCGATATGCCTGAGATTCCCGTCGGGTCCGTATTTCTCAATACGCAGAGGGAAAAAAGAATGTTCTTCCAGCCAAAACAAGAGCCGCGGTACGTAGTAATTGGGCAACCATTCGGGACGAGCCCGGGCCTCTACAACATAGCACCGGGCCCCGCCCTCGGCCGTATAGTACCGATAGTGGTCTCCCATCAGCTTGAGCTCAGCCGTCCGCCGCTCTTGAAATTGACCGGTCTCGCCATTCCGCAACATGATGGTGGGCCGCGTCTTGGGAAAGCGCACGGTTTGATACAGAATATCCAGGCCTAGTATCCGCCAAGAAAACTCCCAGGCGTCACGCCCATAATTGTCATCGGGTGTGAGCGCCATATTGGGGACCTTCCCCTGCCGTCGGGGTGGCGCGTTATGACGAACCCGACGCTTGGCCTGTGAGTATTGGAATCGTTCTTCTTTCTTGATGAACTCTTTATCCGTGCGATAGCGAATCGAGAGTCGTTGCGACCCTTCCGCAGCTGGGGGAGCCGTGCGCTGGCTGAGAGACCGGTAGATTTCTTCGCCAGGCTTGAGGGTGAGTTCCACCTCCGCACCAGTCGCACTTGCATTATAGGCCAAAAAATTGGTGGCACTGCCTGGGTTGAGGAGCACCCCCTGGGTGGAAATCGACGACCACGCTCTGGCAAACACGGCCGACCAGCGCGGACGGGAGGTGAACTCCATGAGCCGATAACCCATCTCCTCAGCTGTATAGGGCAGTGTAAAAGGATAGGGCTCAGCCGGCAGATACGGAACCTGGGGATGACGTGGGGTGTCAACCGCAAGGTCCAGCTTCTGTCGTTCCTGTGGAGAGAGGTCTTCTATGGTTTTCCAGGTGCGGTTCCGGGAGTTGTGCGTCTCTTCAGCAGCGACAGGGAGAGCAGCCTCAAGAGTCAGGATGAAGACTGGAAGCAACCAGAAGAACAGGCGTGAGACCATGAGGCGCAATTAAACATAAGGCGAAAGAGTTTCATAGCTTTTTATTGGAGCAAGCGGACACTCGGAAACGCGGCTTCCTCTTGAAAGTTGGGGAGGTCAGCGCTAGCGGGGAAGTAGGGAAGTATTCATCCGGCAAGCAGCTCAAACACCCGACAGGGAGGCGGCGTATGGAAAATCACAAGCAGTATACAGGCTATCAGTCCTACCAGTATTTAGACGCGCCGGGCGACTACAAGCGCTTTCGCTTGGCCAAAGAAGTCGGGCGGGTGGCGTCTTCTCAGATTGCGCTCACGCCGGCTGAGGAGGCACGAGTGCAGAGTCTGTTAGCCGAGAATATTGCGATCTCCATGCACGACCATCCGGTTGTGGTCCCGGAGGAGATCAACGAAATCTTCGAACAAAAGCGCCTGGGCCGGGACTTCACCGGCTTTCAGGGACTGGCACTCTCTGGGTTGGACGGCATCTTTGACAATTTGATGAACGGCCTGTGTACGATTACCTCGCAGGCCGGCTGGAAGTGGAATGATGTCACCCACGACTTGGGCATGCGTTTGTGCGACCTGGCCCACCAGGATTTTATTCTTGTCTGCGACGGCGTTCGAGATATTGTCGCGGCGCACGAGACCCGACGACTTGCCCTGGTACCGACGCTTGAGTCCGCAACGCCGATAGAGAACGAACTGGACCGGCTCGATGTACTGTATGGATTTGGCGTGCGCAGCATGGGCGTCGCCTACAGTGAAGCCAATGCTTTGGGCAGCGGTTTGCGAGAGGGGCGAGACGCCGGACTGACCGACTTTGGGCGCCAGGCGGTGCGGCGTATGAATAAACTTGGCATCCTGATTGATGCGGCCCATTGCGGCGATCAGACGACGTTAGACATTATTGAGGAAAGCGAGCTACCCATCGTGATCTCCCACGCCGGGGCGCGGGCATTATGGGACACCCCGCGGCTCAAGCCGGACCACGTGCTGGAGGCTATGGCGGCCAAGGGAGGCATACTGGGAATCGAAGCGGCTCCGCATACGACCCTGACCGAGCAGCATCCGCACCACAGTATAGAATCGTGCATGGAGCACTTTGAGTATGCAGTCCGGCTGATCGGTATTGAGCATGTTGGGTTTGGACCGGACACCATGTTCGGCGATCATGTCGGTCTGCACCGAGCCTACGCGGCCCAGCTCTCCGTTGACAAGATACTTGGCAATAAGGCGTTTGATCCGGTCGAGTACGTTGATGGCTTAGAGAACCCTGCCGACTTTCCCAACATTGTCCGGTGGCTCGTCAGACAGGGCTATACGGATGCAGACATTGCCAAGGTTATAGGCGGTAACGTCGTGCGCGTTCTCACCCAGGTGTGGGTACGCTAAGGGACGGTTCAAACACTGAACAACTCGGTCAGTGTCCGTGCCGCGCGACAAATTCCTCCAGCATCTGGTTAAATTCGAGCGGCCGTTCGATTTCGTAGCAGTGGCCGACCTCTTTGAGCACGCGCAGTTCCGCCCCAGGAATCCGCTCGGCCAGAAAACGATTGGCCGCGACTGGGGTCGCCTGATCTTCCTCTCCGACCAGGACCAGTGTGGGCTGGGTAATCTCCTGTAAGCGGTCCGAGATATCCCACTGCCACACACCGTTGGGATCTTCCAGGCAGGCCAGGGCCACCCGGCGAGGAAAGCCGCCCTCGTTCAGGAAGTTGTGTTTAATCATCTGGCACACCTCGGGCCGCTCGGTCTGGGTCTTAACCGAGAAACAGCGGGTGACCAGGTTTTCCGCGGCTGCCTCGTAATCGTTCTGAAAGCTGGCAATCAGCTCAGCGGTATCCAGGGTCTGGTTCAGATTGGTCGCACTGCTGATGATGACATTCCCGGCGACCAGGTGCGGATAGTCAAGACTCATCTGCATGGCCCGCATCCCGCCCATCGAGTTACCGACCAGAATGGCGCGATCGATGCCCAGAGCGGCCAGTACCGCAGCATCGTCGGCCGCCATGTCCTGAATGGAATAGCCCGAGAGCGGTTTGGAGGACAGCCCGTGTCCGCGTGCTTCAATGACAATGCAGTGGTATTTGTGGGCCAGGACCGGCGCCTGATACGCCCACAGCCAGGCGTTGGCTGAAAAGCCGTGTAGAAAGACCAGGGGAAACCCCTGTCCATAGTGGTTGTAATGAACCCGAACTCCCTTTTCCCTTTCGATGTACGGCATATACTTTCTCCTTAACGCAGACAGCCATAGCCCGCTTTTCTTGGGCCTGTCAAGCTTCGGGCTTTTCCGTTGCTCACTCGGATGCCAACTTACTCTATGCTAACCTGACCTCCGGCTAGATGTCTGTTCTGTGGAGACACAAACAACGGCTTTGGTTTATTGTTCAACTGGAATCCCTTGGGGGACAGAAAACATGAAATCGTAGCTCTCTGGATGGGATAGAACGTTGTCTTTGGCTCCCTTTTTTAGGCGGTTTCCTCCCCGCACAGAATAATACTATAGGAGGCTGATATGAGTGCACAGAAAGACAATGGGTACAAACGGAATCATTATATTGCTGAAATGTTATCAGGTCGTTTCACGGACAAGGACGGTAAACTGTATTGTTGCCGTAAAGAAAATCCAAGGAACATTTTTCGAACTACTCCCATAAACGTTTTCTTAGAGAGCGACCTCTACATACAATATGACGAAAATGGCAAAAGAGATGTTTCAGTTGAAAAAGGTCTCTCTCAGTTCGAAGGGAAAGCAAACGAGGTGATCGAAAAGATAGTAAGCTCGGCGCGGGGTGGAATGAATCCGGGCTTGACGCCTGACGAGAAAAAAATATGGGATGAATTTTTCTGTAAACAATGGAGGCGTCTGCCGCTCTGGTGCGCTGAGACAATATCGGACGATTCCTTATACAAGAAGTGCTTGGATAGTTTTGAAAACGAGCGGCGCCCGCTTACTGATTATGAGCGCCGCCGGTTCGATGATCCAAAACGTAAAGCTAGAATACTGAAAAATGGTTGGGTCAAATCCGTTGAGTTATCTGGCGGTGAACTAATGCGAGTTCTAGGAGATAAAGGTCTTTGTGTTGCAGTCATTCGGAATCTAAAGAAGAGCTTTGTTATAGGAAGCAATCCTATCATAAGGATAGCCCCCAATGGACATACCCGCCTTGATGATCCGGCTGTCGAGGCATTATTCTCAATTGCCCATGATGTAGTGGTGTCCGCCTGTTTGTCACGTGGCGAAGAAAAATTGATTGATGAGAATGACTCCAATCACATTCGACAGATAAATGAAGCCATATGGAAACAGAGTGACATGATAGCCGGTCGCTCGCACGAGCTTATTACGTCGCTGAGCCGAGGATATCATGGCGATCCATCTTTTCTGGGGAAACATTAGGTGACGCTTCACTAATCTGCCATGGCGGTGTCGATAGTCTCACCATCCGCGATACAGCCGGGCAAGTCGGGCAGGGTCACCAGATAGCCGCCGCCTTCCTCTTCGGGGATGGGGGCGATATTGATCGCATAGTCCTCAAATCTCATCGTGTTGCCTCAATCAGTGCTACCAAGCGTCTAATATAGACGGGTTTGTCAGATTTGGCACGTAGCGCTTGGTTAAGGCGTGGGATAGGGTAGCGGAATATCCGTTAGTCTTGGCGCGGAGGACGACATGGACAAGGTTTTCATCTACTGGGACGACTCCAATATGGTCCATCCACGACGCAAGCAGGGCAGCCGGATAGCCGCCATGTCTCTTGTCCTGGCTTTAGCCCTAGCTGTATCAAGCGCTCAAGCCCAGCCTAATCCCGCATTTGAAGCATACAAACAGGGCGATTACGCAACCGCCTTGCGTGAATTACAACCGTCGGCCGAGCAGGGAAATGCCGCAACTCAGTTCCTCCTAGGACATATGTACGAAACCGGTGGCAAGGGTGTTTCACAAAACGACGGCCAAGCCGTGTTCTGGTACCGCAAGGCTGCGGAGCAAGGTTTCGCCCTAGCCCAGTACAGCCTAGGGGTCATGTACGAAGCCGGCAGAGGGGTACTCCAGGACTACGGCCAAGCCGCAACTTGGTTCCAGAAAGCGGCGAAACAAGGAGAGTCTCAAGCCCAGGCCATTCTAGGACTCATGTACGACACTGGCAGAGGTGTGCCCGAAGACGACGGCCAAGCTGTGGTTTGGTACGGTAAGGCCGCCGAGCAAGGAAACCCCGGAGCCCAGACCCTCCTAGGAATCATGTACGCCAACGGCGAGGGCGTGCCTCAAGATGATGTTCAAGGCTATGCCTGGCTCAATCTCGCCGCCGCGCAGGGACACGACGAGGCCAAAGCTGCTCGGACCGAAATCCGACAGCGCATGACCCGCGAGCAAATTGCCGAGGGCCAGAAGCTCAGCCGTGAGCTTGCCGCACAGATTGAGAGTCAGAGAGAGGCAACACCGTGACGCCATCTTAACGGTGCTAGTCTGCTTCATGCGCTTTTTCATAAAATATCGGAGGAGGTTAAGATTCCAGCTAACACATCCTCACGCCCATAATTAACGACAAGGACCGGCTTCGCACCGACGCACTTTAATATGTCATTGTCGTTGATTTTCTTTTCCGGGTATACAGCCTTTGCCGACAGAACACGGAGCCTGTCGTTCCCATTGTCTTCTTTGATGGCGTCTTCAATTGTAGTGACGAGGCGTGTTTTCCGTTCGTTCGTCTGAAGACACCTAGGAAGATACCTGGCAACTGAGTAGTCTGAAATCAGCTTCCACTTTTCCTCATTTTTAAACCAAATGGGGAGATAAGAGAAGCCATGCTTCAATATCTGTTGACGCACGTAACTGACCGGGTGCCACGGCTTGGCTTCGACTACATCTCGAACCATGAACTGCGAAACCTCGGAGGATTTAGACATCAGGGCATCCTCAAGTATGATTGTGATATCCACGGCATGATCGGTAAGTATCCGTGCTGAAGCACCTTGATGTACAGCATCATTCCTTGCATGTCGTAATTCCTCGTAGAGAATACCGAATTTGGTATGATACTCTGGCCATTCGGACACAATCTTACGGGACAGTAAAGACAAACCGGCCACACAATTCAGCTTCGTTTGATAGTCTCTAAAGTTGAGTACCGTGCCCGTCAGTTTTTGGCCCATTAACTCAAGTGTGTGAATGACAGCCATAAACCCCTCGGCGTCCGCCAGAGCAGCGTTTCGGGCCGAGCGTAGTTCGTTGAGATAGAACGCTCTAGCGTCGTCGTCCCGAAGTAAGCTTTCAATTGCAGAATCGCGGTGTGGGTTCTTTTCAGACATAGTGTCAGCGTTTGGAGTCCTTCACCGTGAGGAGCACAACTCGACATCGTCCAGTGGTGGCAATGTTTCGTCCATATCTGGGAATGTGTCGTCCAGCGGCTCCAGGGTGGCGAGCAGGGCAAGCAGTCCGTCCTTGCTGGCAGGCTCAACGGTCGATAGGTCTCCGTCTTTTTTGCGGCTCATAGGCTTTCGCCCTCTATTTTCCTCACTCCCGGTCCAAGGCCCGGTACTGGATGGCTTGCGCGATATGGGCAGCGGTGAGGTGGTCCTCGCCAGCGAGGTCGGCGATGGTGCGGGCGACTTTGAGAATGCGGGTATAGGCGCGGGCGCTTAGCCCCAGGCGTTGCATGGCGTTTTCCAGGAGCTTTTCACCGGCCGTGTCGGGCTGACAATACGTGCGGATATCCCGGCTGGACATTTGCGCGTTACAGAAAATCCTGCGCTGCTGGAAACGCTGAAGCTGGATTTCACGCGCTTGGTTCACGCGCGTCCGAATGGTTGTCGAGTCCTCACCCGTAGCTTTGTCACTCAGTTCTTTATACTTGACCGCCGGGACTTCGACCTGAATGTCGATGCGGTCCAATAGGGGGCCGGAAATCCTTGCTCGATAGCGCTGGACCTGTTGCGGGGAGCAGGTGCACTCGTGCTGCGGATCACCGAAGAATCCACAACCGCACGGATTCATCGCCGCCACCAGCATAATGTCTGCCGGATACGTGATAGACCCGACTGCACGTGAGATCGTGACCTGGGCATCCTCCAGGGGCTGGCGTAAGACTTCGAGGACGTTCTTACGGAACTCCGGCAGTTCATCCAGGAAGAGCACGCCATGATGGGCCAGGGAGACCTCGCCCGGTTTGGGCACCGTGCCACCGCCGATCATGCCGGCATCGGAGATGGTGTGATGCGGGCTGCGGAAGGGGCGCGTCGCCACCAGGGCCTGGCCGTTGAGGCTGCCGGCGACGCTATGGACTTTGGTTGTTTCAATCGCTTCGGTCAGGGTCAGCGTGGGCAGCACCGTGGGCAGGCGTCTGGCCAGCATGGTCTTTCCAGACCCCGGTGGACCGACTAACAGCAGGTTATGTCCGCCGCTCGCCGCGACTTCGAGGGCGCGTTTGACGTGCTCCTGACCTTTCACATCGTTAAAGTCAACCTCGTACGCGGAGTGCCGGGTAAAGAGGGCACTCACGTCAACAACGGTCGAGTCGAGCGGCCGCTCCCCGTTGAGCAGCAGAAAGGCCTCACTCAATGTGGACACGCCAAAGACCGCGATCTCGTCAACAACCGCGGCCTCGGCCGCGTTTTCCGTGGGCACAATCAATCCCTTGAGCCCTTTTTCTCGTGCCATCACAGCTAAGGGCAAAGCCCCATGGACAGGCTTGACTCGCCCGTCGAGTGAGAGTTCGCCCAGGATCGCGTAGGATTGAAGCTGTTCTTTGGTCAGCCAGCCCTCAGCTGCAAGAATGCCGAGGGCAATCGGCAGGTCATAGGCGGCTCCTTCTTTTTTAACGTCCGCAGGAGCGAGATTGACAGTGATACGACGAGCAGGAAATTCGTAGCCGGAATTCTTGATGGCCGAGCGAACCCGATCTTTGCTCTCTCGGACAGCCCCCTCAGGCAGACCGACGGTAGTGAACTGCGGCAAACCCAGCGCCACATCGACCTCGACCTCCACCAACAAGCCATCAATCCCAATCAGGGCTCCGGATACCGCTGTCGCAAGCATGCCTTGCTGCTAACGGAAAGAACACCAGAAATCAATAAACAAGACCACCCGGCCACGTTCTCTTGCCTGACCGTGGAGAGGTGATAGGCTGCACCCCGCATTGAAATACGGACTGGCCAGAAAAAGGAGGTATTACTATGGCCCGGATCGGAGTGGTTGCCGCCAATATGTCAGGACTGACGTTTCCCGAGTTACAGGACTTGGCCAAGAGCGCGGAGGCGGCGGAGTTTGAGGCGATTTTTTCACCGGAATTCATGAACGACTCGCTGATCAACTGCCAGGTCATGGCCCAGGCCACCTCGCGGATTAAGGTCGGTACCTGGATTGCGAATATCTACCTGCGCCACCCGGCGCTGTGTGCGCAAACGGCCATTGCGATTGACGATACCTCGGACGGTCGGCTGATTCTGGGACTCGGGGTGAGCCACCGGCCCATTGTTGAGGGACTCTACCAGGAAAAAATGGACAAACCGCGGACCTTTATGCGTCAGTATATTGGCGCGATCCGCGATATGGCCGCGGGCAAGGAGCTGCCCGGCATGGCCATGCAACCGCGCGCGGCAACACACCACGTTCCCATCTACATCGCGGCTCTGGCCCTGAGTACCGCCACTCTCAGCGGCGAGCTGGCCGATGGGGTCATGCTGTACCTCTGTCCCAAGAGTCGGCTGCCCACGGCCGTGGCCGCAGTCGAGAAGGGAGCGGCCAAAGCCGGCCGGCCGCTTGCGGACATTGATATTACCACGGGCATTCCGTCCTGCATTCATGACGATATGGACGCGGCCATGCAAGCCGCCAGGACCAACCTGGGGTTTTATGGTGGCCTGCCCTTCTATAACAAGCTATTTCACGACAGCGGGTTTGAAGCGGAAGCGGCGCAACTCGCAGATGGACAAGGGCAGGGAGCGACAGACAACATGGCGGACGAACTGTCAGTTATCGGACCGCCCGCACGCTGCCGGGAACAACTCGCCGCCTTCCGCGAAGCCGGCGTTCAGCTACCGATCCTCAATCCGGTGCCAGTCGGCGACCATACCTACGCCCAGGCCGTCCGGAAGGCGATCGAGACGTTTGCCCAATAACCTGAATCCCAGGGGTGCGACCTGTCGCGCCCCTATTGCCCAGCCGGAATCTCCCACCGCTCACCGACCGCGAAAATTTTAATGGAGTCGAGCGTCCCACCGGCTTGCTCAACGACCCGCTGGAGTTCCCGCGGCGGCTCGTCTATGGGCTCGTCGGTAAGGCGGAACGTGCCCCAGTGGCAGGGCAGCATCCAGCGCGCCTTGAGGTCCAGAAAGGCTCGATAGGCTTCGGTCGGATTCAGGTGGGAATAGTGCATAATCCAGCGGGGCTCATAGGCTCCAACAGGAATCATAGCAACATCGATCGGACCGAATTTCTTCCCGATCTCGGTAAAGCCGTGAAAATACCCCGTATCGCCGGCAAAAAAATAGGTCCGTTCGGCATTGGCAATGATCCAGCCACACCACAAGGTGGAATCCCGCGATTGCTCAATGCGTTGCGACCAGTGTTGCACCGGCACGCAGGTGACCCGCCAGCGACCGTGCTGCGCGGTTTGCCACCAGTCGAGTTCGACCGCTTTTCTTCCTTTTTTTTCGATCCACTCGCCGAGTCCCAGCGGGACAAACCAGGTCACGGTCTGAGGCAAGTTCTCAACCGTGTAGGCATCGAGATGGTCGTAGTGATTATGAGAGACCACGGCAAAAGCGTCAGCCGGAATAGAGGTGATAGGCACGCCGGGCGGATGGAAACGGGCCGGAATCAGCGCCCGCTTGCCAAAGTGGGGGTCAGTCAGAAAGACATCCCCCGTGTCATGGATAG
This sequence comes from Desulfurellaceae bacterium bin18, assembly GCA_002238415.1. Lineage (GTDB taxonomy): Bacteria > Desulfobacterota > Binatia > Bin18 > Bin18 > Bin18. Next base: position 71,148 of record MPMI01000013.1, read on the forward strand.
CAAAAGTTGAATGACCTACCCAGGTGACGGAAGCCGAGGTGTCAGGAGTGGCAAACGAGCTGCCATCGTTGTCCACCCAACGAACGAGCGGCGGGTCGCGCCACTCGCCGCTATAGGCGCTCCGCGAGACCGCCCAGCGAAACAGATCGGTCCAGTGCTTGTTTGAAGGCCGCCAGGGATTGAACCACGCCCCAGGCTGGCCGTGGGCCGCATACAGCAACGACGGATCGGGGTTCAGTTCGGGCGTGCGATCCGGGGGAACCGAACAGGAGAGAGCAAAGAAAAACAGAAAAACGCCGGAGAGGACACGAATATACATGAGAGGTTCTGCTCTATCCCGCCCTCTCCGAGAAGAAAAGTCCTCCTTCGACTCTGCTGCGCTAGGCTCAGGACCGACGGAGGGAGAATCCGCGCATCCTGAGCGTAGCCCCAGAGGGGCGAAGTCGAAGGATCAGCAGCCTGATCTTATGTCTGATACAGAGACGCCACAAACTCTCCATACCCGTTGTAGGGGAGCGTTGCTTTGACTTCTCGCGTCCCCAGGACGCGCTCACTCGCCTGGGACCAACGGGGATGAGGGATGGCAGGATTCACGTTGGCAACAAAGTCGTACTCCCAGGGGATGAGGGTATTCCAGAAGGTCTTGGGCTGTTCTGCGACAAACTCCAGACGCACAATCGACTTGATGCTTTTATAGCCATACTTCCACGGCACCACGAGCCGAATCGGCGCACCGTGCTGTTTGGTCAACTCATGGCCGTAGATGCCGGTCACGAACAGGGACAGCTCATTGGTGGCCTCAGCCATGCTGAGTCCTTCGTGATACGGCCACGGATAGGTGTCGTTGCGCAGGCCGGGCGCCGCTTGTGGGTCGTGGAAAGTGACCATGCGCAGGTATTTGGCCGAGGCGAGTGGCTGGACAAGATCGACCAGCGCCTTAATGGGAAAACCGGTCCAGGGCACGCTCATGGACCAAGCTTCCACGCAACGGTGCCGGTAGAGACGTTCTTCCAGTGGCATCTTCCGCACCAGGTCATCGATATCAAAGGTCTGGGGCTTATGCACCAGACCGGTCACCTCCACCTGCCAGGGGCGGGTCTGCCACTGCTCAACCAAGCGTACGACCAACTCTTTGCGCGAGCTGAACTCGTAGAAATTATTGTAATTGGCCGCGTCCATTTCGGACGTCAACGCTCGGTCCAGGGTAAACTGTTCGTTGCGCTGCGCCGGATAGAGGTCAGCGGTGGTGCTTGGTTCGGGGAGGCCACGAATCAGAGGGGCTTCTTTTGCGCCCGAGCTTTCACACCCGGCAAACACACCTAGCGTGCTGATACCGGCGATCCCGAGCGCTTGTAAAAAGGTGCGCCGGTTGAGGAAGACATCTTCCGGAGTTGCCGTGCGCTCAGGGATTTCCCAGCCGCGGGGGGTTTTGATCAACATACCCTATCCTTTCTGCTGCGTGCCTGACCCACTGCCCTCACTCACACTCTCATTATCGTAGGTGACTGGTAGCGAGAGTCAATGTGACATAGGCCGTATTGTGAATTATGGGTTGATACGCCACAATCCAACAGACTTCAGCTCATTACGACGACCCTGAGGAGGAGACATGGCTAACAAGACAAATGGTACGCAGAAACTCCTGTCCGGGATAACCGTGCTCGACTTTACCCAATATCTCGCCGGGCCGTCCGCAACCCGGATTCTGGCCGACCTTGGGGCAGATGTCATCAAGATTGAACGCGCCCCCGGCGGCGACCTGGGACGACAGATCCATCTTGTTGAGCACGGCCAGAGCGCCCTCTATCTCGCCGCCTGCGCCGGCAAGAAAAGCGTCTGTGTTGAGATCAAACACCCAAAGGGAAAGGAAATCGTCTATCAACTGGCGCGAAAGGCTGACGTTGTGGTGGAGAACTATAGCCCCGGAGTCATGGCGCGACACGGGCTGGACTATGACACGCTCAAAGAGCTGAACGCCAAACTGATTATGTGTTCGGTGTCAGGCTATGGGCAGGACGGGCCGTACGCCAGTCATACCAGCTTTGACATTATCGCTCAGGCCCAGAGCGGCGTGATGGCCATGACCGGCGAGCCGGATGGGCCACCGACCTATGTGGGCGACTATTTTGGGGATCCGAATGCGGGTATTCATGGCGCACTTGCCATCTGTGCCGCGCTCTTTCACCGCGCCAACAGCGGACAGGGCCAATATATTGACGTGTCGCAACTCGAATCCCTGGTCTACCTGGACTACGTCAATTTTCCACTTTTTCTGATGAGTCAGGGCGCTATCGTGCCGCAGCGTTTTGGCGGCGACTTTTTCAATGTGTGCCCCTATGGCGTGTACAGGGCAAAAAAAGGCTACCTCGTTTTTGCCGTCGCCGGGCATCAATGGCCGGCCCTCACCAAGGCGATGGGCAAACCGGAGTTAACGACGGACGAACGCTACGCCACCATGGAGGATCGGGTCCAGCGAAGCGTAGAGGTTCGGAAATATATCGAAGACTGGCTTCAGACCTTTGAAGATGACGAAACGCCCCTGAAAATTCTGGCCGAAGCCCGCGTACCTGCCGCGCCTATCCTGGATATTCCCGGCGCCGCAGCCCACCCGCAGTTGAAGGCACGCGGACTGTTTCAAGACGTGCCACATCCGCTGCTGGGTCCGACCCCGATTGCCAAATCACCCTTTCATTTCTCCAACGCGAACGTCGAGATTCCCTTTCGGGCGGCATTCCTGGGCGAGCATAATGAAGAGGTGTTGCAGGAGCGCCTGGCTTATTCGGAAGAGCAAGTCGCCACGCTGTATACAGACGGCGCCATCGTGCAAGAGGCCCAGGTGAAAGAGCTGCGAGCGGCAGGGAAGCTCTAGGCTGCACAGGGCAGGCCGCCCGCCCCTACTGTCCTTTCCACTCGGGCGGGCGCTTTTCCGCGAACGCACGCGGACCTTCGGTATAATCCTGGGTCTGCGTCAGCGTCGAGAATAAGATGTTCTCAAACCGCAAGGCGTCTTCAAGCACGCGGCCGAGGCTGCGCAGCATGGATTCCTTGGCCGATCGCACGCCCAGCGGGCTGTTGCGCAGAATGGTCCGGGCATAGCGCTCGGCGGTGGGCATAAGCTCCGCGGCGGGCACGACTTCACTCACCAGACCGATCCGCAGGGCTTCCTGGGCGTCAATCGGCTCCCCGGTGAGCTGCATCTTGAGAGCATTGGCCAAACCGACGATCAGCGGCAGACGGACCGTTCCGCCATCACAATGATGAAACCCCCGCTTGACCTCGGAGCAGCCGAACTGGGCGTTGTCCGACGCCACGCGAATATCGCATGCCAGCGCCAGTTCTAATCCTCCGGCTAGGGCGTAGCCATTGACGGCGCCGATAATCGGCTTCCAGATTTCGAGGCCACGGGTAATGCCTCCAAATCCCAGGCCGTTGGAAACCTGTCTGACCGCGTACGGATTACCGCTGCCAATACTCGGCGTATAGGTCTTGAGGTCGGCCCCAGCGCAAAAGGCCCGCTCGCCACTCCCGGTGAGGATGGCCACCCAGACGTCCGGGTCGTCGCGAAAGTCGGTCCAGACTTCGATGAGTTCCTGATTGTGGGCCGGTCCGAGGGCATTCATGGCTTCCGGGCGGTGGATGGTGACGTAGGCGATTCGGTCACGTTTTTCGTAGGCAATGACAGACATGGCTTTCTCCTTCTCCTATACTTCTTGGCGGGCATCCCGCCCGACTTGTTCGAGTCGAGCGATGACCTCTTTGGGGTTAATCCGGTTCTTAAAAAAGAACACCCTACCCGGAACGTCGGTGAAGTCGTCCTGGCTGACGTTCAGGTTGGCCGACACGGCAATCACCATGTCTTCCCGACCCGAACGGCGCAGCTTCATGAGTTTTTTTTTCAGGTACTCCGGCCGCCAATAGCCAACGATTTCCATGAGCGCGGTGCGCCCGTCTGCGTGCCGAAAGGCAAAGTCCGGAATAAAGACGGTTTCTTTCAGATTGATTATGGCTACCTCGCGTTCAATCTCCCAGCCGCTCTCAGTCGCGTGAAAGCGCTCGGCAAAGGTCTTTTCAAGGAGCGAGTCATACATCGTACTGTCACGATAGTGAGAGACGAGATTGCTACTCTCGTCGAGGGGGAAGTAGCGCTGCTCACCCTCGGCGGTGACAATCTCGGCCTCCATCTTCCAGCGGGTGCACAGCAGCAGGGCCGGCAGGAAGACGGCCAGCTTGAGGCCATACTTCTGGGATAAGCGGAACATGCTGACCGGCCCGTCCAGCAGAATCTCATAGCCACTGTCAAGATCGCCCTCAATCGCGTGCATGAGCTGATAGAATTTGATGAACTTGAAGAGCTGTTTGTAGCGGCTCGGAATGTTGCGAAAGACCGACAGCTTCATCCGCACGCAGCGATACAGCAGCGCCTGCGCCAAGGCGACATTATAGCGTTGGAGCAGCCATGCCGGCTCGGGCGGGTCAAAGCGCGTCAGGATATGGTTCTCGGCCAGATCGGCGTAGAGTGCCCAGGCAATCTGTTCCGGCTCGGCTTTATACTCGCGTGCGACCTCGGCGATCAACTCGTCTTTGGTCACGGGGTGGATATGGTCGGGCTGTAAGACCACGGGATGGTTTTCGCGAGCCAAAGCGAACAGGCGGCGGCGGACCTCCAGCGGCGGGACCACCGCCTGCTCCTCAAATTCACACCGGTCATCGCGCAGCAACTTGGCCAGCCCACGCTGGATGCGAAAGTCGGTCCGGTCTTCCGCATACTGGCTGAGCGCCGTGGTCAGATCCCGCCTGGGTTTGCCCGCATGCGCGGCATAGATGGCGATCAGTTCCTCGGCCATCCGTGTAAAGCGCGGCGCGTCGGTCCGCACATAGCGTGGATAGAGATACGGCCCTTCGGTCTGCGTCAGCAGGAGATCTGAGGTCAGCATGACTCTGATCGAGTCTGGAGATTTTCACCGGTGGGAGCAAGAGGGCCGGAGACGGGCTAGACTGTTCGGATTGGTTCGCTATGGTTTGGAAAGAGTAAACGTGCCCAGCAATTATATCTGAGTGGAGGACACGTTTACTCTTTCTCTTACAGGAGGGGATATGGCGTATCAGAACCTGATATTCGAGAAGAAGGATGCCATCGGCTACCTGACCCTCAACCGACCGCAGAAGCTCAATTCGTTCAGCAAGGAACTGATGGCCGAATTGGGCGAGGCGCTCGACGCGATTGAAGCCGATGATGACATCCGGGTCGTGATTCTGACCGGAGCCGGGCGGGCGTTTTCTGCGGGGTTCAATATCGCGCCGCCGGAAGGTGAGCCCGAGCTCTACGACCGCTCTGCCGATAGCTGGCGGTCCGATCTGAAGTATAACATCGAGATTTTTCTCAAGATCTGGCATTCCAGCAAACCGTATATTGCCGCGATTAACGGCTATGCCCTGGCTGGCGCGTGTGAACTCGCCCAGTTATGCGACATTAAAATTGCCTCTGAGCAGGCGGTGTTGGGCGAACCGGAAATCCGGTTTGGGACCGGCCCCCCGGTCCTGGTCACACCGTTCAGCGTCGGGTTTGCCAAGGCAAAGGAGCTTCTCCTGACCGGTGAGATGATCTCCGCTCAAGAGGCTGAACGCCTGGGCATGATTAACCGCGTCGTACCGCACGACCAGCTCATGCACGAGTGTGAGAAGACGGCACGCAAACTGGTAAAGATCGCTCAGGTCGGGGTGAAGTTTAACAAAGCGGCCATTAACCGGGCGTATGAAAACATGGGCTTTCTGAACAGCATCTACCAGAATCTCGATTTGGTTGTCATGTTTGACACAACCCGGACGCAGGAGCAGGAGACATTCAACCAGATCCGGAAGGAAAAAGGCCTGCGCGCCGCGCTCGACTGGCGCGACGCGCTGTTCAGGGAAGACGACAAAGAGTAAACGTCTCCAGCATCTCGTGTTTATTGGAGGACACGTTTACTCTTTTGAATCCGCGCATATCTCTGCTCATCGTGATCCTGGTCGTGTTGGTGCTGACCGCCACGGCCGCGGCCGATACGCCGACGGCGCAGTCCGGGAGTACCCTCCAGCCCATCCCCCTTGATGATATGGAGGTCTCGGTGCTGGCTCCGGTTGCGTTGCAGGCCGTGCGGATTCCCCAGTCCATTATCCTCGATGGTCGGCTGACCGAGCCGGCCTGGCAAACGGCGCCGGTCGGCGACGATTTCCGCCAACGCGAACCGGACGAAGGCGCTCCGGCCTCCCAGCCGACCGAGGTGCGCGTCCTGTACACGGCGACCCATCTCTACGTCGGCGTGCTGTGTCACGACTCGGACCCGAGTGCCGCGGTTGCCACCCGCTTTAACCGGGACGCGGACCTGGCTGCGGATGATCGGGTGACGCTCTTGTTCGATACGTTTGCGGATAGGCGCAACGCGTTCAAATTTCAAACCAACTCGGTTGGGGCACGGGTGGACGAACTCATCGGAGACGAGGGGGAGACCGAAAACCGGGACTGGAACGGCATCTGGAACGTAAAGACCGCGCACTCACCGAACGGCTGGAGCGCGGAATTTGAAATTCCGTTTCAGACCCTGAGCTATGCTCCGGGACAATCGAGCTGGGGCTTCAACGTCCAGCGCATCATCAAGCGGGTGAACGAGGAAACGGTCTGGAGCGGCTACCTCCAGAGCCTGGACTTCAACCGGGTCTCACGCGCGGGCCGACTCACCGGACTGCGCGACAGGTCCCAGGGTCTGGGACTCGATTTTTCCCCGTTTCTGACCACCGAGGTGCGCCGCGATGCCGCGTCCTTTAAGCCGGGCTTTGACCTGTTCTACAAACCCACCCCCGGTCTGACGCTCAGCCTGACGCTCAATACCGACTTTTCCGAGGCCGAGACGGACGACGTGCAGGTCAACCTGACACGATTCTCGCTTTTCTTTCCTGAGAAGCGGCAGTTCTTTCTGGAGGACGCGCCCAATTTTGCGGTTGACGGTCTGACCCCGACCTCGGGACCGCTGGTGATTATCCCCTTTTTCAGCCGGCGTGTCGGCATTGCCGACGACGGCAAACCGGTTGACATGATCGGCGGCGCAAAACTCAGCGGCCGGGTTGGCAAGTATTCCCTGGGGATACTCAGCGCCCAGACCCAGGAGCGCGACCCCGTACCGGGCGAGAATTTCAGCGTGGTCCGGCTCAAGCGCGACCTTGGCGAACAGGCCTCGATGGGATTGATCGCGACCCGTCGGACACCGGAGAACGGAGACGCGAGCGGCCTCTACGGGCACGACTTTCTGTATAAAACCACCAGATTCCTGGGAAGGCGCAACCTCACCCTGTCTTCGTTTGTGTTAAAGAGTTTTCGTCCTACGGCGCGTAAAAACTGGGCCTGGGGCAGTCAGATCAATCTGCCCAACGATACCTGGACGATATTCGGCACCTATCGTGAGGTGCAACGGGATTTTGAGGCCAGCATGGGCTTTGTGCCGCGCACCGGCATTCGGCGCTTTGGCTGGTTCCTCCAGGCGGCGCCACGTCCTGGGCGCTGGGGCACACGGCAAGTCGCCTGTGCTTTTGACGGCAATTATATTACCGACCAGTCCACGAACCGACTCCTCACCCGCAACATCGTCTTTCCCTGCGAGTGGCGCTTTGAGAGCGGCGACACACTCATGTTCCGGGCCTGGCAGCAGTTGGAACGCCTGACCGAAGATTTTGAGATCAGCAGTGGCGTCCGGCTGCTGCCCGACCGCTACACCTTCCGCCGCTATATGGCCAAGGCCGAGACCGCGGATAAACGCAAACTGTCGGCCAGTCTGGCCCATTTCTGGGGCGACTATTACAGCGGCAAACGCGACAGTTGGAACCTGCGTCTCAATTTTCAGCCCGGTCCGCGCCTGTTCCTGAGCCCGGAATATCTTCAGAGCGATGTCCGCCTGCCCGAAGGCAATTTTGTCACACGGTTGTTGCGGGTGCGGCTGGACATCGCCGTCAGCCCCAATCTGTCCTGGTTCAGCCTGATCCAGTATGACAACGTGTCGGACGTGTTCAGCTTTAACACGCGCATCCGCTGGATCATCGAACCGGGCAACGACATCTTTCTGGTCTTCAACCAGCGCTGGCTGGACGAAGAGGGCGGCTTCCACTCCATCGGCCGCGAGGGCCGCTTCAAGGTGCGCTACACCTATCGGTTTTGAGGACAGTTGGGGAGGCTGCTGGCTTTGAGCGATACATTTGCTCGCTTTTCGCCTTTTTTTCATCCCCTTTCGCCTCGCTTTTCGCCTCGTCCGTTTCTCTCTCCTACCCCCCCTATTTTCAGGACGCGAACAAGGTTGCTCGGAATCGTGGGCGGCTCTAACCAGCCGATAGGGACATACTCCCGCCGTTCAGAACTCACCTCGGGGACAACCAGAAACGGCGTGGTCGGGATTCACCTCCCTTCCAGTTGGGTTGGTCTGTTGGCCAGCTTAACCGTCGCGGCTTTCTTGCTCGCCAGACGCATGGCGCGCACCCACCGAATGCGCTCAACGACTAGCGGCATCGCTCGAAGATGCCGGTATCGTCGGCAAACAGGCAGAACACGGTACGGACGAGAAAGCGTTCGAGGTCGTGGGCGGTGTAGCCGGACTGTTGGAGCGCGTCGTGCAGGTGGCCCATGAGTTCGGACGCCTGAATGTTGACCGGGTCCTGATCCTTGAAGGTGGCTTTTGTACGCCCAGGATAAAGCCGAACTTCTCGACATTGTGGGGCAGGTCGGCCAGGGCGAAAAACGCGCGTTCCCGCTCATCCCGATCGCGCAACTCAAAGGTCTGAAAGTCGCTGACCAGGATGTAGTGCGGGCGGTCTTGCTCGGGCAGGGCGTCGAAGTAGTCGTCTGCTTGTCTGGATGCTTTGGTCAGGTCGCGGCCAGCGCTCTTTTGTTCGACCAGGAGTACGCCGGGCCAGAACAGGTCGATGAAGCCTGAACGATTGTCCAGCTTCTTGACATGCTCCTCATAGCGGGCGACTGTGCGCCGCTTGACCCCGAAGATATTGAAGAAGTCGTTATAGAAGCTCTGCGTTTCACCTTTCTCATAGGCTGCGTCCTGCCACTCTTCGGCAAATGCGGCTGCACGAGCACAGATTTCATTCCAGGAGAGCCGAGTCATGGGCTCTGTTGTGGCGAAGGGGAAGTCAAAACGCAATCCCCTTAAACCACTCAAGCACTGTTATCGGTCACGTCTTTCGCAGGGGTGACGTTCTTGCGCCGGAATGACGGGCGGCTACACAGCATCGTCATTCGCGCTAGCCGACAACAGGCCCGATTTTTGGGGCTGATGGGTTGACAAAACGCACACGTTGGATGACGATTTGCCCGTGGAGACGCACTTCGATTGGAGTACGGAGAAGAACCGACAACTCGTTGAGCAGCGAGGAATTTCCTTCGAGCGTATTGTCACCGCGATTGAACAAGGTGGTCTGATAAACATACTGGAACACCCCAATCAGGGAAGATACCCTGGACAGATGATCTACGTCGTAGACATCGAACGGTACCTCTACCTCGTCCCTTTCGTGACTGAGGCGGACGGCACGAGGTTCCTGAAGACGATCATCCCTAGCCGGAAGGCGACGCGGGATTATCAAAGGAGACAATCATCGTGAACGACCAACTGAATTCCGAAGAGCGGGAAATCCTAGAGAAGTTCGAGCGGGGCGAACTGAGGTCCGCTCGTGGGGCTGAACGTGAGATGGAGAGCGCACGTCAGGCGGCCCGCAGCACCTTTAACAAGACCCGACGGGTCAACCTGCGGGTGACCGAACGTGACTTCAACCTCGCGCACGTGCGGGCGCGGGAGGAAGGCATCCCGTATCAGACGCTATTGTCCAGCGTTATCCACAAGTATTTGTCGGGCCGGCTGACGGAGAAGACCTAGAGCGTTTTCCGATAGGCTATAGCCATGCCATTCCGCTCTCGTCATGCCGGACGTGATCCGGCATCCAGAAGCCGGGGGCCTGGATGCCTCCGCAGGAATGACGAGCGGCTACACAGCATCGTTATTTGCTCTATTCCTCTTTCGTGGTCACTACTTCCATAAGAGGCTGTCAAGTCATACTCGTATCTGGAGTAATCCGTCTCGTAACTCAACTACGGCAGGAAGGTCTCAACCCGATAACTCTTCCCGTCGCTCCGCACCGTTATCGTCCCCGCCTGGTCCGTTCTGAGGAAGGCCACACCCTGCCGCTCATAGCGGTCCACCACCTCTGGAGCTGGAAAACGAAAGCGATTCTGATAGCCGAGCGAGGCGATCGCGACCTGGGGGGACACGGATTCAAGAAAGGGCAGAGTACTTGAACTGCGGCTGCCGTGATGGGGGACTTTGAGAATCTCGCTCTCAAGCTGGACCGGTGTCGCAAGCAGACTGCCCTCCCCTGCTCTCTCGATGTCCCCGGAAAACAGAATATCCACCTCCCCGTGACTGAGACGGAGCACGAGGGAGGCGTCGTTTGTATCCAGTCCGGTCTGACCACAGGGTGGGTGCAGGATGTGGACCTGCACCCCACCGATTTCCCGGTCCGACGTATCGCGGCACAAAGTGCGAGTCTGGATACCGTTCTCTTGCAACGTAGTCATCAGCCGCTTGAAGCGCCGGCTATCTGGCTGCTCTTCACCGTTGAACCAGAAGGAATTGACGCCAAAATATTTGGCCAGAAACTCCAGCCCGCCGTAGTGGTCGAGGTTGGGGTGACTGAGGACCAGCGTGTCTATGCGTCCGATTTTCCGCTGCCATAAAAAGGGCGCGATGATAGCCCGACCCGAATCAAACGTCTGACTCGTGAATCCGCCCGCGTCAATGACCATGACGTGGGAGCCGGGAAACTCGACCACGGCCGCATCACCCTGTCCGACATCGAGAAAAGAGACCCGCAGCTCAGTCTGAAAATAGCGCTGGGTGATCCAGTACAGACTGTCAAAGAGCACGAGACTGAACAAGCAGGAGAAAAAGACCCGCCGTAACCAGGGAGGCTGGAAGTGTGAGAAGAACAGGAGGGAAGCACATAAAGTATAAAATAGAATAAGTTCAAAAAGCGTTGGTGTCACGAAGTGAACGGCAGCAAGGGGCAAAACGGCAATGGCTTCGACCACCCACACACCAAGCGAGACCACGGCTCCGGCACACCACACGACCAGAGTCGCAGCTCCCGTGTGAATAAACACCAGCACTGTCGTAACCAGACCTAACACAACGGCGGCACTTCCCAGGAAAGGCACGACTAGCAGGTTGGCCGCAAATCCAACCAGCGGGACAGTATGAAAATAGGTCGCGACGAGCGGAAGCGTCCCAACTGTCGCACTCAGAGAGACCAGGCCATAGAGGGTCGCCCAGCGACGGAGCCGCCGTCGCCACGGGGGGAGGTGGACCGCACGCGTTTCGTCTCGATTGTCCCACCAGGCTCGAAAACGATGCAGGCCGAGAAAAATGGCCAGGACAGCCACAAAAGAAAGCTGAAAAGACACGTCAAAGATGGCCCCCGGCCAGATCAGCGACACCATCAGGGCGGCAAGGGCGAGGCTGCGGAAGACTTCCTCCTTTTGGTCAAGCAGCAGCGCAGTGAGAAAGACCGCAACCATAATGACCGCTCGCAAGGTCGAAACACTGCCGCCCGCAAGTCCGGCATACAGCAGCACGACCGGCAGCGTGAAGAGCGCAGCCAATTTGGGCACCGACCATATCAACAGCACATACTGGCTCCGTGCCAGGAGCCACCACCAGGCCCCATACGCCAGCGTTGCAACCAAGCCGATGTGGAGCCCGGAAATGGCAAGGACGTGGGCAACACCCACTCGCGTAAAGCTGTCGCGCAACTCCGGATCGAGGCGACTTTTATCGCCGATAATCAACGCGCGGAGAATGGCGGCCGGTATAGTGGGCAGGTGCGTGTCAAAGAATGCGCCGACTGGCCGACGGATGTTTTCAATCCGGTGGCGGAGCTCCGTTCCTGTCAGCCCGACCTTTTCGATGTTCTTGTCATCCCACACAAAGGCAGTGAGATAGATGCCCCGCCGGGCCAGATAGCCCGCATAGTCAAAGCTGCCCGGCGTCTGAAAATTGCGCGGGACGCGGAGTTTGAGCGAAAGCCGCAACACCTCGCCGTACTGCCAGCGGTCTTGTAGATGACGAACCGTGATGAGAACCTTGCCCGTTGCGGGCCGAAACTGCTCGTCTTTACAGATACGTTGCGTTTCAAAACAGACCCGTTGCGCCTCAAGATACAACCGGCCACGTCCCGGACCCCGCTCCGGCTCCTGGAACAGCCAGCCTTCGAGGACGACTTTCTGCGGTAAAGCAAGCTGCCGGAGGTGGTGTGCGGGAAAATCGGGAGCGTAGACTCGATGGAGAGTAAGGTTGCCGACCACGAAAGCGCCACTCAGCAGACTGACCAAGACGGCTAGACGGAATCCGCCTATGATCCATCCGGCCACGCTGAGGGTCAGCAGTCCGCCCAGCCAGAGGGGAGCAGCCGCCTGCCAGCCCCAGGCCACGCCGGCTTGGCCCAAGAGATATACCAGGGCGAGATGGATGAGGATCAACCGCTCAAGCAGACCCGTCAGGCGAAGACATGCGAGAGACGCTTGCCGGGACGGCTGACGAGACATGGTGCGCGGACGATGGGTCGGCTCTGTTAGCGTGGAGCGGGATGTGCCCGTAAGTGCTGGTGTATTTTTTCCGCCAGGATCGGGGTAATCCCCGTGACTTGGCCCAGTGCTTCGGGTGCGGCGGCGCGCACGCGCTTGAGGCTGCCAAAATGCCGTAAGAGCGCTTTGCGTTTGGCCGGGCCAACGCCGCTAATCGCATCGAGCGGCGAACTGAGTCGCTCTTTGGCCCGCAGCTTCCGGTGATAGGTAATGGCAAAGCGGTGGGCCTCATCCCTGATACGTTGCAGAAGGAAGAGAGCAGTGGCGTTGGGCTTGAGCACGACCGGATTCTTGCGACCGGGCAGAAAGACACGCTCGGAGGAATGGGCGACTTCTTCAGCAAACGGGTCCCGCTCGGTCCGCATCTTGGCCAGACCAATGACATCGACCTCAGTAATCCCCAACTCTCTCAGCACAGTAACAGCGACGCCGAGTTGGCCTTTGCCGCCATCTACCATGAGGAGGTCTGGCAGGTCGTGTTCCGCTAGGGCACGCTGATAGCGGCGGGTGAGGACCTCATACATCATGCCGAAATCGTCCGCTCCTTCGACGGTTTTGATGCGAAACCGGCGGTAGCGGTTCCTATCCGGCTCGCACTCGTCAAAGACAACCATGGAACCGACAGAGAGATTGCCCTGGGTATTCGAAATGTCGAAACACTCAATGCGTTTTGGCGCGTTTTGCAGGTGCAGCGCACGGCGTAGGCTCTCCAGCGTCTTCTCTTTGTGCTCTTCTCCCCGCCGCTTTTCGACAAAGCTGTGCCGCGCATTTTCCTGGGCCATTTCCACCAGCCGCAGTTTGGCTCCCCGCTGCGGACAGAGCAGGCCGATCTTCTTCCCCTTGCGTTCCGAGAGGAGTTCCGCCCTGATGCCGGCATCGTCGAGCACAACCGGGACAAGAATCTCGTCGGGCACAAACCGGTCGCCCTGGTAGAATTGGCTCAGGAATTCGGCCACGACCTCGGCGTCGGGAAACTCATTGTCGGTAAAGCTATAGGCCAGGTTGCCAATCAGTTTTCCACCACGCACAAACAGGACCTGTCCTTCGATCAGTCCGCCCTCGCGATACAGGCCGAACACGTCCTGGTCATTCCCCAGGGGGGTGGAGACCAGCTGCTTTTCCGCGGTTTTTGTCATGGCCTGAATTTGGTCCCGCAGCCGGGCGGCTTCTTCAAAACGCAGAGCGTCGGCGGCCTGGGTCATCTGCCGGGTGAGGCGGTCTATCAGTTGGGTACTTTTGCCCTCAAGCAGCAGCAGGGCATTTTTCAGTTGGTGCTGGTAGTCGTCGGGGTCGACCGGCAGAGTACAGGGCCCGAGGCAGCGCTTGATCTGATATTCCAGGCATGGCCTGGTGCGGTTGCGAAAGACGGTATCCGTACAGGTCCGCAGGGGGAAAACTCTCCGGATGATTTCCAAGGTCTCCTGGACTGCCGTGCTGGAGTGGAAGGGTCCCAGATATTTACTGCCGTCTTTCGCAATCTGGCGAGTCAGGAGGAGGCGGGGCCACTGGTCATGCTGGGTGACCTTCACGTGCCAATAGGAGGTGTTGTCTTTGAGACGAATATTATACCGAGGCCGGAATTGCTTGATCAGGGTGTCTTCGAGCAGCAACGCCTCTTTTTCGGTTTGGGTAACAAGGACCTCGACATCAGTCAGTTGGGCGAGGAGAAAACGGATTTGCGCCCGGCCGTCCCCACCGCGGGCGTATTGTCTGACCCGGGCGCGCAGATTGTTCGCTTTCCCGACATAGATCACGGTGTCGTTATGATCCGTGAACTTATAGACGCCGGGACTGGTTGGCAGGGTTGTCAGCTTGGCTTCGAGTTCGGCGTTACGGGAGAAAGAATGAACGTGTCCAGCTTTTTTGTCTGGTTGGAGGACACCTTCACTCTTTAAGGCATTCGCCACACGAATCCTCAAAAAAGAAGGGCGACCCCGAAGGCCGCCCCGACAGCAGTGTTCAGATACGCTGCTATTCCGTCGCAGGTTCCGCCAGTTATTCGCTGGCCCCTACGGTGATTTGCTCTTTCAGTTTCTCAAGCGTCTTCTCGCCGATACCTGTGACGTTTTGCAGATCGTCCACGGTCGCAAACGGACCGTTTGCTTCGCGATGGGCAATAATAGCTGCAGCTTTTGTTTCGCCGATACCGGGCAGGGTCTGCAGGGCGGCCGCATCGGCCATGTTGATGTCGATCGGCCCGGCGGCCTCAGGCATCGTCTCATCAGCGGCTTCGGCCATCTTCTCAGCCGCCTCGTGATGATCCGCCCAGACGGGCGCTCCGATGACGCAACCGACCGCAAAGATCCCGAGCGCTAACCAGAGAAATTTCTGTTTCATACTTCCTCCTTACGAAAATAGAATAAGGGGGACACACTAGGTCTGCAATCCATATCTGTCAATACGTCATAAAGAGGGCGCGGTCGCGTTGACCGAGTAGGGTAAACCCGTTAGATGAAGGGTTGACACACTACAGCTATTGAGCTGTTTGCAGAAGGAGAACCGTTCAGTATGGCGACGATAATCACCGAGGACTGCATTAACTGCGGGGCGTGTGAGCCCGAGTGTCCCAATACCGCGATCTATCAGGGCGGCGTGGAGTGGGACTTCAACGGCGCGGTCAATCCGGCCATCGATGACGACATCTTCTATATCGTGCCGGACAAGTGCACGGAGTGTGTGGGCTTTTTCGACCAGGAAGCCTGTGCGGCGGTGTGTCCGGTAGACTGCTGTCTGCCCAACCCGGACATTGTGGAGACGGAAGAAGCGTTACTGGCCCGGGCCAAGGAGTTACATCCCGAGCAGACGTTTGGGGATGACTTCCCCTCTCGCTTCAAGGGTGAGGGCGGAGAAGCCGCGCCGGCTGAGGCTGAGGCCCCGGCAGCAAATGGCGCAGCGGCACCCGCTGCACCTGCGGCCGCGCCGGCACCCGCTGCAGCCCCGGTAGCACCCGTTGCCGTAGCGCCAGCAGTGACGGCACCGACACCCAAACCGGTTGCACCCAAAAAGGTCGTGGAAGAAAAAGTCTTTGAAGGCGAACTGGCCGGCACCTACGCCCAAGCCCTTGCCCGAGTCCAGCAAGCGCAAAACAATTCCATTCTGGGGACGCTGCTTGCCTCGGCCCAGCCCATCCTTGGCGCGCTACCGCTCTCAACCAAGCGCGCCCTGGAACAAGCTGTTGGGGATACGCGTTATTTTCATGTCGGGACGGCGACCAGCCTGAATATCCTGTTCAATATGGTCCTGTACCCGATTATTCTCCTGGCCGTCTATAGCGCTGTTTTAGGGGGGGAACTCTTCAGTCAAGCGGCGAATAAATTTATCTTTCTTGGTGTTCTGATTGCCTCGGTCGAAACCTTAATCCGCCTGCGCGAATCTTTCTTTCAGGGCGTTCCAACCGAAGACACTCCGTTGCGTGGGACCTTCTACGGTCTCCCCCTTGCTCCGGCGATGGCTCCTTTTCTCGGTGTTTCCGGAGGACGGACCCCCGATAAGGGTGACCAGCCGATTGAGGGTTATTACACGCCGGAGTTTGATGAGAAGACCGAACGTTCGCGTCGTTATGGCGAGCGATATACGGTCGAAGAACAGGGCAACGCCTACATCCTGCGCATGGAATTCCCGCGTCGCGTCCCGGTTTCTGCTGCCAAGCGGGAAATGGGCATTGGCGATGAAATGCCCGACTACGAGTATGCGCTCTCTCTGAAGGACGGCAATTTTCTTGTACGCGGCAGTGTTGATGAGCCCGATATCCGGACACTCGCCGCGGTCTCGTCCGCATTTCCCCCTGACTTTAACAAACGTATTGATGTGCGTGGTGGGATATCGAGTTTTAAGCACCGCTATAGCGGTAAAACGCTCGAAGTTGTGCTGTTCAAACGCTAAAAAGAGTAAACGTGTCCTCCAACAACATGCCGCTGCTGGACACGTTTACTCTTTCATGTAGGGGTCACGCCTGCGTTATCCCTACGGGGTGCAGGGTCGCCCCATAAGCAAAGAGGTATGCCTCAAAAGCGAGTATTCATCTCCGACTCGCTTGCCATCCTGCAAGAGGCGCTCGTTGCCGCTGTCCACACGCTCAAAGCGGCCGACTCGCTGACTCCGCTCACGATTATTGTTCCCAGTGATGTCGTTGGCTCACAGCTCAGCAACGCCATTGCCAGGGCTGGTAACGGGCATATCGGTCTGCGATTTACAACGCTGCTCGACTATGCGGTACGCCTGACCGAAGCGCGACTGAGGCAGGAGGGGAAACGTCGCGTCTCAGCCGCGCTGGTTCCGCTGCTCGTGAAGCGTCTCTTGCTGGAACAGGCCCGGCAGCCCCGGTTTCCCAAGCTCTTGAGCGAGACGCTGTCTGACCTCAAGCAGGCGGACGTCCGGCCCCACCATCTGCACTTGTTGTATACTCGGATTCCTGCGCAGGAGGTATTATATCGAGGGAAAATACGTCAGCTGCTGGACCTCTACACGCGCTATGAAAAGAGCTTGGACGAACGGCAGCTCGTTGATGACGCCAATCTGTTCACTGTCCAGGTCCAGGCAGCACTGCGTGACGGGCCGCTGCTGGTGTATGGCGGTCTTGAGTATACCGCACGCCAGCGACATTTTTTGGAAACGCTCTTCACGCAGAGGGATACCCTGGTCTTTCTTCCCTGGCGACCCGGTTCGGCCTATGAAGCCGCGACGCCCACATTGAGCTGGCTCACCGGGCTCGGCTTTCAGTCGTCTCCATTAGCCCGTCCGCAGGCCCCGTCCTGCTCTCTTGCTCAGGTCCAAGCCCGGCTTTTTGAACGAGCCGGGGAAACGCCCCAGCGACCGGTCTCAACGCGCCCGGATGCCTCGCTTCACATCATTTCTGCACCAGATCAAACCCAGGAGGCGCGTGAAATTGCACGCACGATCTTCTCACTGGTCAGAGAGCAGGACTATGCGTTTGACGAGATTGGCGTGCTCCTCACCGAGTCAAACACCTATGGTCCGTTATTGCGGGAGACGCTCTCCCGCCTGGGGATTCCGTGCACCCTTGTTGCAGAGCAGCCCTTGCTGGCCACGCGACAGGGGAAAGCCGTGCAGGCGCTGTGTCAGCTCTTGTCTGAAAACTGCTCGCGGCAGCGCCTTTTCGCCTTTCTCAGGCTGGCTCGCCCCCCGTTTCAAGACCTGATTGGGGAAGCCGTCTCTCGGGCGCATATCGCCCAGTGGGAAGCCCTTTGTCTGGAGGCCGGGATAGGACACGGAGGCCAGGAATGGCACGTTCGCCTCGCCGCGCTGGAAACACGCTACCAAAACCCGTCGGAGGGACAAGCCGAACGGTTGGCACCCGCGCTCCGTTTGCTTGTCAGGTTTATGGACCGTTTGCTGACGGACGTGAAGATGGTTCAAGACCAACACACCTGGGAAGGCTGGCTAATCCACTTCCTGCGGATGTATGCAGACTATGTGTCCGGTGAGGTCTCGTGGAGTGACGAGGAGCCAGACCGACAAGGCACGGGTGAGCAGAGTCTGAATATTGGGGAGACCCTCCGGAGTCTCTCCCCACTTTTGGCTGAAACAACTCGCCCTGCGGAGTGGGTTGAGACTGTTCTGGGCTGCCTTGCCTGGGGAAAGGTGCAACCCCGAAAAACGCACACGACCGGCGTCTTTCTCGGTGAGGTGACCCAGGCGACCGGTCTCCGCTTCCGAGCGGTCATCCTGCCGGGCCTGGCGCAAGAGTCCGGGGCTCGCCGCGCCTCTCAGGACCCTATTTTGTCTGATGCCGAGCGCCAGCATCTTGCTGAAGTACTGACCATGGACGTACCGGTCCGTCGCCAGGCAGTTGAACGCCGACAGCTCCTTTTCATGCTGGCGACCCAGAGTGCGCAGGAGATGTTATGTCTGACCTACCCACGCACTGTCCAGGGAGCCGCTCGCCCGCCCGCCACCCTCCTCTTACAGACGGTCAGTGTGCTGTGTGGCCGTCAGGCAACGCCGGCAGACCTGCAACACAGCAGCCGGTGGGTATCGGCGGCTGGAGGATACGCGCAGAGTACCCGGCCTGCGGTGGATGCGCTGGAGTTCCACCTGGCCTATGCTTTTAGCCATGCTCAGCAGGTCGCTGCGCATACGGTTCAGCCCGGTCTACAGACGCTACCGTTCTTTGTTCCCGCCGCGCGCGCGCTGGAGCAACGTTGGGAGCGTCCCTCCCTCACGGCCTTTGACGGCTGTATGCAAGCGGAAAGCGTCAAGAGCACACTGCGCCGGCACCTCTTCCCGCAGGGGCTGCATTTGTCCGCGAGCAGCCTGGAAACATATGCACGCTGTCCGTTTCGTTATTTTCTGGAGACCGTGCTTGCTCTCAAGCCGTGGGAAGAGCCGGAACAGATTCTTGCCCTCCTGCCACGCGACCGGGGCGTGTTAGTGCATACCATCCTGCACGATTTTTTCTCCCGTCTCCAACAGACGGACCAGCTGCCCCTGTCCACGCAACGTGCTGATGACGAGCGACGACTGCTCACCCAGGTAGCGGAGGAACAGTTTGCGGTGTTTGCGCAGACACGGCCGGTTGGACTGCCCCTGCTCTGGGAATGTGAGCGCGAACACCTGCTGCGGCGTTTGCACGCCTTTCTCCAGCGCGAACGCCAAACGACGTACAATTTTTATCCAGCGGCGTTTGAGGTGTTTTTTGGCATAAGGAGTACACGTGTCCAGCATCCACATACTATTGGAGGGCACGTGTACTCCTTCGGGACAAAGGAGCCGGAGGAGGCCGGCGCAGAATTTTTTTCAGCCCAAGCCGTTCCCTTTCGCCTTGATACAGGGGAAGAGGTCCAGCTCCGAGGACGGATTGACCGGATTGATGTTTCGGCGGAACACATTGACCGTGTACAACCCAGGCAGGCGCGTATTCTTGACTATAAGACGGGCCGGGCACCAACTCGGGGCTTTGCGGGTGGAACCGCGCTCCAACTGGCCCTGTATCTCTATGCCGCCCAGTATCTCCGCCCGGACCTGGACTGGGTTCGGGCGGAGTATATGAGTGTGGACGGAGTTGCTCAGCCTGACAAAAAATCCCTGACTGCGGAGGCACAAGCGGCAACGCTCGGCACCTTACGGACCATCATCACCCGCCTTGCCGAGGGCATCACCGCTGGACTGTTCTTTCCTGTTGCGGATGCCTGTCAGTCCTGTGCATTTCCCGAAATCTGCTCTGCGCATGGCTCAGAGTGGGCCGTACAGAAACTGCACGACCCCCATACAACGGCATGGCGCTGGGTACGGTCACAGGCATGACCCACGCTTCTCTTTCGGACAACGGTGCTCAGCAGCGTATTGTCTCGGATTTTCAGACGACATTTTTACTGGAGGCCGGGGCAGGAACAGGCAAGACGCAACTCTTGTTGAGCCGGCTACTGGCCCTGCTGCGAACCGGTCGGAGTCCGCTGAGCCGGATCGCAGTTATCACCTTTACGGATAAGGCCGCGGCTGAACTCCGGACACGGCTCCGCACGGCTGTTGAGTCTGCACTCCAAACGTCCCTGCCTGAGGCAGAGCGCGCGGCCTTACAGTCTGTGCTGTCTGAGCTTGACCGGGCGATGGTGATGACCATCCACGCCTTCTGCGCGGCCTTGTTACGTGAGCGAGCGCTGGAGGTCGGACTGGACCCGGCTTTTACAGTCTTGAACCAAGCCCAGGCACGCCTGTTGCACGACCAGGTCTGGCACACTTGGCTCACCCAAGAACTGCAACCTGGGCAGGACAGCTCGGACCTGCTACGCCAGGCATTTCGCGTTGGTCTCTCGGTCACCCATCTGAAGTCGCTGTGTGATTTTCTGGTCGAGCAGCGCGACTGCCTGGACTGGCGGCCCGCAGCAGTCGATGCAGATATCCCGACATACTGTGCTGAGGTCCGCCAGGCTGTCGCCCGGCTGGCCGATCTGCGGGACTGTTGTCACGACACGACAGATACGGTGCTCGAGCACATCACAAGCCTGACCGATATCGTTCCGACGGCCCCCTATCAGGACAATACGGAGGACTGGGAATACTTCTTGTCACACCGCCTGACGGTACAGCCTCGAAAAGGGAGACAGACGAATTGGCAGCCGACCGCTGCGCTCGCCGAAGCACGCACGCTGCTCACACAGATAAAGGCCCTCCATCTCAAGGCCCAAGCCGCTATGCTGCATAATCTGACGGTGGGTCTGGCTGGCTGGCTGGGCGGCTATCTGCGCGCTTATCAGGCCACAAAACAGCAACAGGGCAGCCTCGATTTTCTGGACCTGCTGGTGCTGATGCGCGACGGACTCAAGCACAATCGCGAGTTGCGACGCTATTTTCAACGCAGATTCGACTTCCTGCTGGTTGATGAAGTCCAGGACACCGATCCCTTACAAGCCGAAATGCTGTTCTTCCTGGCGGAGGATCAGCCCCGGACAGAGGACTGGACGCAGGTTGCGCTCCGCGCCGGAAAACTGTTTCTTGTCGGCGATCCCCAGCAGTCCATTTATCGCTTTCGGCGGGCCGATCTCGAAGTCTACCACCTGCTGCGCTCGGCGGTTGAGCAACAGGGGAGGGTCCTCAGCCTCTCAACGAATTTTCGGATGCGGGCTGCCCTGGTGGGATGGATGAACAACACCTTTTCACGGGTGCTGGACAATGCAGACGACCCGGACCAACCTGCCTATCTGCCGCTACGTCCTGTGGACCGGGACGAACACGGGCCACAAGCGGGGCCGACAGTGTTTCTTCTGGACCTGCCCTACACAGCGCCACACGAACAGACGAACCAGGACACGCCGCGGAACATCGAAGCGCGCTGTACGGCGCAATTTATCCGTCATAGCGTTGAACAGCAGACACTGGCGACACAAGCGGGCAGGCCCCTGAGGTATGGTGATATCGCTCTCCTGTGTCGAACGAATCGAAGCGTAGAGCTGTATGAACGAGCCCTCCAGGATGCCGGCGTCCCGTACCGGAGCAAAAGAGGAAACGTGTCCTCCAAACAGACATCAGTGCGAGACACGTCTCCTCTTTCGGGCATGCAGCGGATTGCAGCAAGTCAGGAACGGACAGATATGCAGGCGTGTGTCAGGACGCTGGTCCATCCGGCGGACACCACGGCCCTGGTGGCAACCTTGCGCTCGTCACTCTTCGGCTTTTCAGACGAAGAGCTGGTGCAATTGCGCTGTGCCGGCGGGACCTTCGACTATCTCAGCGGCAAAGTCCCCGAACAGCTCCCCTGTGCTGACCGGCTGCATGCCGCTTTTGCGGTGCTGCGCGCCTTACACCAGAGACTGTCCCATACTATGCAGAGCGCTCAGAGTGCCGGGGCCGGGCTTGCTGCGCTGCTCACCGAGATCTATGCCCACACCCCCTTACTCCCGTTGTTTGCCTGCCACCCCCACGGTCAGCAGCGGCTCCACAACCTGCTTCACCGTGCTGAGACGCTGCGCGGGCTGCCCGGCCAATATGGGACGGCGCAGGATTTCTCCCCAGACTTTTTCGACCAGATGCTCACCTCTGCTCTGGATGAGTCCGAGGACGGACAGGCAGAGCAGGTGAGCGTCCTGGATGAGCCGCAAAACGATCTCCACATCCTGACGATTCACAAAGCCAAAGGACTGGAATTTCCACTTGTCATTATGGCGGAGTCCGGAGTGCCGCCCAACCGGCTGACCCGCCCCGGTCTGGTGAGCCGCAAAGACGCACGGCTTGAACTCCGCCTTGGTCCGCGCGCTCTTCAGTGTTGCACCCTGGGCTGGCAGGAGGCTGAGGCCCGAGAACGCCAGCAGGAAGCGGCAGAGGAAAGACGCCTGTGGTATGTGGCAGCAACGCGCGCTCGGGAATATGTCGTGTTTCCCCTGCCTTCACCGTCAGAGACGAAAAAAAAGGACAGCGTGCTGCATACGGTCCTGCGCGACCTCTCAGCCCACGTTCCGCATCCCGCCCAGCACCAGGTGCGTATGGATGCCAGCCAGCTAGATCGGCCATCGCCCTTGCCCGAGTTGGCCAGCTCCCAGAAAGAATTACCAGAAGAAGAATCCCCGGCAAAGGAAGCCACTGCCGAACGGGATAGCGTTTCTTCCTCAGTCTCTACCGACGCTCAACCTTCCGATATAGACTGGGTAACGGACAGACGGCGACTCATCGCCAAAGGGCGGCGCAAACGTCACACCCGGAAGATACTTCGGCAGGGGAATATATCGCAGCGGCAAGTGCAGTTGGATCGTCTTATTACGCAGACCACTATACACCTGAGGCAAGAGCGGGCTGAGGAAGCGTCTCTCCAGGCGACATCAGCCACGCTGGACAATAACAGCCATGCTTCGGGCGACCCGTTTCCTGACGATATGCGGCAGTATATTGCCAGGGTTCCGCTCTGGCCGCGTATTCATATTGCTCCCACATGCATTGCGGACGAGGAATTTACACTGCATACCGGTAATACGCTCCTCACCGGGCGGATTCCACTGGCATTTCTCGAAGACGGGAAATGGTTTATTGCTGATTTTTCCCTGGGAAGGGCCAACCTCTCAGGAAAAGAATCGGACATTGCGTATGCACGACTTGGGCCCAGCGCGCTGGCCCTTGAGCAATTGACCCCGTTTCCGGTGCAGGATCTGCTCCTCTTTCTGGTTGATCGACAGCAGGAAATCTGCGTTGCGTGGGAGAGTCCTGGGAAGGACACCTTCCAAAAACAATTATTGGGCCGAGCGGTTTTGTGAGGAACCGAGATGAAAACCACGCCGCCCGATCTTTCAACCGCGGAGAGGGATTTCTACCTCAAAGAATTCCGGGGAAAGAGTCTCCTGTTCGCGCTGCGGGCAAAAGATATCACCGCGCCCAGGGATCGGGACGTGGTCCGGGAGGTCCTGCGCGCACTGATATTAAATGAAACTCGCGTGATCCTGCTTGTGGAAACAAACGAATCCACACCCGAGCGGCGTGCTGTTGAGGGACTGCATACCCAGTTGTCTCACGCGCTGAACGGCATCCCTGCTCCCGTGCCTCTTTTGCCTGAGAGCGATGAAGACCGGCGATGTCTCAGCATTCTGGAAACCCTGCGTACGGCTCCCGTTTTCATAGGACTCTGGCCGGCCCAGGCCCGCCGGCCAGCTCTTCAGAACGCGCGACAACTCGCCAATCGCCTCACCGTCTACAAGCTGGTGATCCTGGACCCGCAGGGTGGATTAACGGCCAGCGGAGCACCGTTATCCTTTCTGAACGGTTCCCACTTGGAAGAGTTGCAGGCTCACGGCGCGCGCGGGGAGATGCCTCACGAGCGGCACCGGCAACTTGAGACCGCGCGTTTAGCCTTGGAGGGTGGCGTTGCTTCAGTCTCGCTGTGCGCGCCGGCGAGCCTGGCAAAAGAACTCTTTACCTACGAAGGATGTGGGACGTTTTTTACGCTGACAGACTACTGTCAGGCGGAACGATTAGCCCTCGATGATTTCCCCGAAGCCGAACGCCTCATACAGCGGGGCGAACAGGAAGGCGCGCTCAAAAAACGAACCCCCTCCGAGATCAGTCAGTTGTTGCTGCACGGTTATGGTGCGCGGCTCGGTACAGAGCGCGACCTTGTCGGGTTATGCGCTCTCTTGCCGTATGTCGCTGACAATGCAGGAGAAATAGCCGGACTCTACACACTCAGGCGGTTCCACGGCGAAGGAATTGGCAGCCGCCTGGTCGGGAAGGCGATCACTGAAGGGCAGGCACGCGGCCTTGCCTATCTCTTTGCCTGTACTAATCAAGAGGGCGCCCGGCGGCTTTTTGAGCGGTTTGATTTTCATCAGGTCACGTCGGACGCAGTCCCGGCAACAAAATGGCACGCCTATGCCTCCGAACGAAAGCGGACCGTGAGCGTGTATAAGCGTGAATTGGCGGCGATTACCACCTGAGTGCTCCCCGCACGAATACTCCCCCAGTAGCTTTTTCTCAGGCTGAATTTCTTGATAATCGGGACTGGCGGCGCAACCAATACCGTTGCAGGAAGCGATTGCTTTTTTCCGGAAGTTTGTCGCGTCCGTGCAACCAGCGACCGTTATCGACAACCAACAGTTCCCCAACCTGGAGTCGGACTCGGCGATGGCCGAAGCCCATAGCCAGCAGGTTTGTGAATAACTTGAGCGCTCGACGACCGTCGTTACTGGCCCGTACAACAGGATACCATGGCGCATAATAGAGTCGTTTCCCATCCCATACGGTGCCACGGTCCGGCGTCTGTCGGGGCAGTTGGGGAGGGACATATAGCTCAACGCTACGCAAGGAGTCTGCGCTCGCCCCCATTGCTCGAATGATGGAGTACCCATCCGCGAGTACGCTCGCCCCATCCTGTAGAGCCTGGACTTCACATCGCCACGCGACGAGGTCGGCTTCAGGGTGATCGGTGTGCAAAGGGACGGCATCGCGGCCAGCCAGATATGTGTTGGCTTCACTGCGTTGCCGCACCCTCGTTTCCTCGACAATATCGCCGAGTTGCCTCAGAAGTTCACGGGCAGCACTCTTTTCAACAGCGCACGTAACAAGTCCTTCTCGGGCCAGCGCAGTCTCGATTGCGACCGCAGATACCATCACGCGGAAATGCGCGGGTCGGGAGCTTCCGGCGCGGATATGGAGCTGCACGCGTGCCAGCACCGATCCGCACAGTCATGCCAGCAGTTGGTTTCGCCACCCGCTCCCGCAACATACGGCTCTCCGAAGACCTCCTCCCAACGTCGAGAAGTCCCAGCGAACACATCGGCAAGAACCACGGCTTCTTCGGGAGTTTGTCCGAATCCACCATCGTGATCCAAGATACGCCCCAGATACGCCATGCAGTCGTTGTAATAGGCAACGGGGGCCTGCATGTGCAAATGCCAGATCATGTCTATGTCTCGGGTTGGAGCAATCCGCTCGCCGGAGCGTGCAAGGGCGAAGAACTTTCGATAACGTTCGACGGACTCGTCGAGCTTCTCGGCAATCCACTCGCTGGTTTCCGATTCGGACCGGCGGGCCGCTTTATGCAGGTCAATGGAAAAAACAGGCAGTCGCATGAACATAAACCTCCTTTGTCAGTATCCACGGAGCTATACAACTACTACATAGTCTCTGCTGGATAGCGGTCGTGTCTCATGTTGAAAAATGCTGATCAGGAAACACCTCGAAAACTGCTCTCGGCGCCCGGACGCTGACGTTAGCGCGGAGCGTACCGTTTCCCTAACACACCGGGCGGGCGCTTGTCCCTAACAAATGATAGAAAAATGGCCCCGCATGATAGAAAAGTGACCCCGCTCCTCCCCGGCCACCGTCCGGGGCGCTCAGGGCGCGAGCCGGGCGCCACGCTCACCGCCGCCGCGCGAATGGGGGAAAGGGCTGGCCTGCTGAAAGGCGATGGTGGCGGCTTCAAATTCAGTCATCACGTCTCTCCAGGGTCGCGCATTGTAGTGGGCGCTTATCGGAAATAAAGCTGGCCCGCAACACGCTCTTTTTCCCTTACCATGACGGCTGACGAAAGAGAAGCGAACCGCCCGCGGGTGGGTTATCTGCCACCTTGCGCGCGGGCACTGGTACACATACAAATTGTATGCTATTCTTCGCCCTCGGTAGCAGAGCCTACGTGGAGGGTTTGTCATGGCAGGAACATCAAAGGCCGAACAGTTTCAAAAAACGCAGAGAATCTTGCTGGACACTGCCCGAGAGTTGTTTACCAAGAAAGGATATGCCGGCACCTCGACCGAAGAAATTGTCCGCCGTTCCAAGATGACAAGAGGCGCACTGTATTATCATTATAAGGACAAAGCCGACATCTTTGCCGCGGTTTTCGAGGAGGTCCGGGCCGATTCGGCCCAGTTCATCAGAGGAAAAATGAAGGCGGCTGCGGATGACGGGGCTGATGTGTGGCAGCAGGCGACCGTCGGCTGCCACGCCTTTATTGAAAGCGCCCTGACCCCGAGTATGCAGCGCATTGTCCATACGGATGGCCCGTCAGTCCTGGACTGGCCTGTCGTACAAAGAAGCGGGCCGGGACTGGCCCTCTTACGAAAGGCCCTCGGGCAGCTCATGGACGAGGACATTATTGAAAAGATGCCGCTTACCCCCTTGGCGCATGTGCTCTGGGGAACGTTTTTCGAGGCGGGGGTGTACATCGCCCACGCAGACGACGTTGCTGCGTCCCAGGAAGAAACGTCCAAGCTGTTGGTTCGCCTGCTGGCCGGGCTCCGGGTCCGAGTGCCCGACGTTTATATCGATACGCAGATCGGTTTCGGCGCCACTCAGTCATAGGATACGGGAAAGAACGAAGCCGTGCTTGAGCCCGCGTTGCTGTCCGCCTGCTGTGCACTCTTCGGCGCGGCCATTGTTTCCGACCTGGGCGGACGCTGGATTCCGGATAGTATCCCGCTCGCCCTGCTACTCCTGTTCGCCCTCTACGCTCTGACCGGCGGTCATCTGGCATCAGTGTGGACCCATATCGCCATCGGCGCGGTCCTGCTGCTGGTGGGGTTTGCCTTATTCGCCTTCGGTGGGCTCGGCGGGGGTGACGGCAAGCTCATGGCCGTCGCCGGCTTGTGGGTCGGCCCGCATGATCTGACGTTCTTTCTGATCGGTCTGGGGCTGCTCAGCCTCTGCCTCGCGCTGTTTGCCCTGCTGCCGTTCGAGAGGACCCGCCGGCTGCGCGCAAACCTGCCCTTTGCGGTTGCTATTGCTCCGCCGGCTATCGTACTCTTGGCACTCCGTGCCTTTTCCGTATGACGGAGTGAACTCCCATGCGAAGATATCGAACCCTGCTCCTCGTTGTGCTGCTGGGGATTATCCCCGCGGCCATTGCCCTCTCGGTCAGCATGTGGCTGTATTTCGGCCCGGACGAAGAGGTGGCAGTGTCGCTTGAGCCGGAGCCGGTCGTGGCACCGCCGCCAGAACCGGTCGCCCCCCCGGTAGAGGTGCTTGCCGCGGCCCGCAACATGCCGGCCGGGACCCTGCTTACGGCGAACGACCTCACCTATGTGCCGCTGGAGGCCCAGGATGTGCTGTCCAGCCACATCCGCAGGGAACCGACCGACACCGGACAGGAACAGGAACTGCCTTCAGTCATCGGTGCCGTGACCCGCATACCGTTTCTGGCCGGGATGCCGCTGACGGATACCGGGCTCATCCGGCCTGGTGAGGATGGGTTCCTGGCCGCCGTCCTTCTGCCCGACCGCCGGGCGCTCACCATCACGGTCAATCAGGAAACGAGTCATGCCGGGATGATTGCGCCGGGAGACCGGGTTGATGTCATTTTTACCATGCAGGTCTCATCAGATGACCCAAGCCAGCTCAACTCCTTCAGCAGAACCGTGCTTGAGGATATTCGCGTAGTCGCCGTCGGCCAGCGCATCGAGAGTGTCAACTATACGGAGACGGAGCAAGAGGGCAGCCCCCTCCCCCAGGTCGGCGGCAATACCGTGACCCTCGAAGTGCGCCCGCCGGAGGCCGATACACTCGTACTGGCCACTACCCGGGGCAGCCTGGCACTGGCCTTGCGTCCACTCGGCCAGGCCGACGACGTTGGCTGGCGGATACCGGTCGGTCTCAAGCGGCTGCTGCCGCCGCCGGCAACGAAACCGCCGACCCCAGACCCGGTACGGATTCAGGTTTTTCGCGGGACTGAACGCGAGGAAGTCCTGCTGGACAAATAGCCAGTGGCGAGCGCTCTTGTCCGCTGGCGGGCCAGCGTTTATGCTGGAGCGTATGAGCGAGCGGCTGGTATTTGACACCCATCGGTTCGTGCGCGACCTGGTGGCGGTGGGTATGGCCGAGCCTATCGCGGAGCGGCTGGCCGAGAAGCAGGTCGAGATGCTCAGAGGCGACTTGGCCACCCAGGTCGAGTTGGCCCAAGTCGAAGCCAACCTCAAGATCGAACTGGCCGCCACCAATGAGCGCATTGCCCAAGTCGAAGCCAACCTCAAGACCGAACTGGCCGCCACCAATGAGCGCATCACACAGGTCGAAGCCAACCTCAAGACCGAACTGGCCGCCACCAATGAGCGCATCACACAGGTTGAGGCCAACCTCAAGACCGAGATCACACAGGTTGAGGCCAACCTCAAGACCGAACTGGCCGCCACCAAGACCAGCCTGGTCAAATGGATGGTGACCATCATGACGGCCTATACCGCAGCCATTGCCGCCCTGGTCTCCGCCCTGGCCAGAGCGCTGGCGGGCTGAAACCCGTCCCGCCCTCCAGCTCGCGGGGAAGTGCTGCCGGACAAATAGCGCCGCCCGTCATTGTCCCAGATTGCCCAGCATCTCCAGAGCGGTTTACGATAGGTTGTAGCCGTACCGGTGCGTTCTCGTCATGCCGGACTTGATCCGGCATCCAGAGGCCGGGGGGGCTGGACGACTACACAGCATCGTAATTTGCTCCAGGGCCGAGACAAAGACCGGTCCCGCAACCAGCAGCAGGGGTCCCCGGCGTCACCAGCAGCAGCATGAGCAGGCTCATCAGCACCGGCAGCCGGTCAACCTGAGCCGTAATCCGGGCCGCGCGCTACGGCCTGGCTCAGGAATGAAACTGGGGGGAGCGCAAAATGCCTAACGGATCACCCAATCCAGGAACCTGTTCAGCAGGACCGCAAGGCCGGCAATCGCGATGCCGGCCTTCATCACGAAAACCTTGATTTCAGCGATGTCCGCCTTGATTTCAGCGATGTCCGCCCTGGTCGCCAACTCGTGGCTGATCGGAATGACCTCGGCCGCAGCCCTGGCCTTGGCCTCCGAGGCACCCGCCTCAATCAGGGCGTCGTACACCTCGCTTGCCCTGAACCCCATCTTCGCTCCCGGAATCCTTGTCGGCTTGTGTGGTTTCAACCCTGAAAACCCTGCTCGGCGTCACTTGCTCTCCCGTATCGACGTATCATGTTTCAGGCCTCGCACAAGCGAGCCGGTGGGACTTCCCGGCAATACGACCGCACACGTTACACTCTCATCGTTCGTCCTGAAGGGCGGGCATTTCCCGTGCAGCGTCGCCTGAGTACTCGCCGCACGCATACTCCCCCAGCAGCTTTTTCTCAGGCTGAATGTCTTGATAATCGGGCAGGGTTGTTTCCTGCATGTAAACAACCTGAAACGTATCGAGCTGCTGCCGGCCGCCGTGCCGAGCGTTCCAATCCCGACACACATAGCCGGCATAGGCGTCAAGTGCGGCCGCTCGCCCCCATTCCATAGGATAGAGATTTTCCATGAATTTCCACCACCGATCGTTGGGATACTGATCCGAGACGTTCAGGGGTTTCTCCCAACTCACCATGCGCTTGCCCGTCCACAGCTCGACCCGGCTGCCGTCCAGCAGCGTTCCGGGCATGACAAACCAGCCATCGGCCTGGAGTGGAGACGGGGAAAACATATCCCAGCGTTGGTCGAGACGCAGGAGATAGCCGACAAGGTTGGCCTGCGGCGGAAAAATCTGACGCACGTATGACGATGTGGCCTCAAGACCACGCAGATTCCACAACACAATATACACCAGGAAAAACGCCGCCAATGCCTGAGCCAAGCGAGAAGCCCGAAGCGAATGTATCGTTTGTGCAGAACCGTTCGGAGCTTGGGGAAGGCTCGGCGAACGGCTCGCGCTTGGCCCGGCGACGAAGCGCCCGCGCTCCCACACCAGACTCGGCACAAAGACGAGCCAACTGACCATGCTGACATACGGAAAAAGGCCGATACTCATACACAGAGCCAAGCCGATATGGAAGCAGAAAAACGCTCCGACCATACACATCCGCAGCCAAGGCGTACAAAAGGGCACGAACACGAGGCAGGGGCCAAAGAACTCCAGCGCGATAGTGGCCCGGCTCAACAGGGCCAGCAGGTCAGGAAACCCGAGCAGCCACAGGCCGAAGGGGGTAACGATTTGATCGATATGTAACGCGTAGTACACCGCGCTGGCCTCGTGCCACCACGCGTCCCACGACTTAAAGGCCGCCGTACACCAGTACACCAGACAGACCTGGAGCATCAGGGCTGCCGTGCCCACCGAACACACGCTGGTCGGCAACTGAGCCCCGTCAGCCCCGGACCGCCGGGTCAGGCTATCGAGCGAATAGCGCGCCCCCAAGGGGACGAACATCCCCCAGAACAGGAGCATGCGCAGCAGAACGTCACTGTCATGCAGCAGCCTGGGGTTTCTGGCTTGTACCGAGAGCAGCAACAGCCACGAGGCAACCGTTACCATCGGAGTACGGAAACCGACCAGCAGTGCCAGCGCAAAAACACCGGCTATCAGGAAAATGACGGCTTGGCCGAAAGAAGAGCCGCTGACAAGATGAACCGAAAAAGGCAAAGGGTCTGAAAGGTGCGGGATGAGAATGTCGCGCGGCAGCACTCCCCAATCGGTGTAATGCGCGCTCAGGTCCTGGACGCGGATATACAGGTCGGCGAGCAGGAGCACACCCAGGGCCAGACGAAAAACGGCCAATGAGCGGAGGTCAATGCCGAACAGCCGCTCGAAGTATGGACTGAAGATATGAGAGTCTCCCTCTGCCCCCGGACGAAAACGGGCCGCTACGCGCATTGTCGTCGAATTGCGGTGAGCACGGCATGCCTATTACGATGTCGGCGGTGCCGTGCGGAGAATCAGGGCCTCCAAGGCACGCATGGTTTCCTCGTGCCGGGCTTGCTGGGCCGCCGTTTGGGCTTGCTGGGTTGCCGTTTGGGCCTCCAAAGCCCGCATGGTTTCCTGATGTTGCTGGTCTCGATGGTCGGCGGCACGTCGCATATAGCGGAGCCCGATATAAATCAAACCACATTGGACGGCCCCAACCAGCAAAGCGACCCCGGCCTGCGCCAGCCCAACCCATAAGGTCGCCCGGCTAATCTCCAGGCCGGCCCGGCCAATTTCCAGGCTGGCCTGCTGAAAGGCGATGGTGGCGGCTTCAAATTCAGTCATCACGTCTCTCCAGGGTTATTGATTATCATGGGAACCTAGCGGAGAGAACACCGCGCTCGTTCTCTGTCGGGGCGCCTGCTGAAGACAGGAGCTTTTCCTATCCCCTCCTTGGAGGGAATTATATACCAACGTCACATTGACTATTGAACGTGGATAAACTCCACGCTACCCGCCCTTGATACAGACATCTCGTGCCGCTCGGTACAGCACCATACGCTGCGCCCGCTTTTTTCCGCGTACCAGGGGAAGCAGCCGCTCTCTCGTTTCATCCAGAGCCGACATCACGAATGTCTCCAGCAATGTGTGCAAATCAGAAGAGCGACCGCCCGGCTTGTGCATCCGTGCCTGCAAGCAGGGCATGACCACATACCGCTCGATTTCTTCGATATACAGACTGCTCTGCGCAAATACCATTGTTGGCAGGAGTACTCCCACAATACACAACACTTTACTTATCATGAGCCACCTACACCATAAACAATACAACACACTCGATAAAAGAAGACGGCCTTGTCTTTAGGGGCATATCTCGGAGCCAGAATCTTTGCTTGGAATGTGGTGGGTTTGGTCCCTGTTTTTCCGGCAGCGCCCGTCATTGACCCAGGGTACCCAGCATCTCCATGGTCGAAACAAAGGCCGGCCCGGCAACCAGCAGCAGGGTTCCCGGCGTCACCAGCAGCAGCATGGGCATGCTCATCAACACCGGCAACCGATCAACCTGGGCCGCAATCCGGGCCGCGCGCTGCTGCCGCTCGCTGTGGGCGATATTCCGCATGGACTGGGCCAGCGGCGTCCCATAGCGCTCGCCCTGGGTGATAGTCGTGGACAGGTCGCGCAGCCCCTCCACCCCGGTGCGGACATGCAGGTCGTTCAATACCTTTTTGCGCTCGGCACCCAGCCGCAGTTCCGCCTCGGCCAGGGCGAACTCGCGTGCCAGTTCAGGCGCCATGGACTCCAACTCCAGCACCACCCGAGACAGGGTGCGCTCAAAAGTCAACCCGGACTCAAGACACAACGTCATCAGGTCCAGAGCGTCCGGCAGCGCCGTAGCCATCCGGCGTTGCCGGCGGGCGCCGAGCCGGGCCAGACATATCTCGGGCAGAATCCCGCCCATGACCGCACCGGCCAGACCGGCCAGCAGGATGGTCGGGGTTGAGGTATATGCCCCCAGCCACTGTCCCGCTGCCATCTGAAATCCCAGCAGCGTGCCGCTGGCCAGGGTAACGACCAGCTTGACCGTCATGAATACCGACAAGGCGTCGGGCCGATGAAAACCCGCCTTCATGACCAGGTCTTTCAGCTTGGCCCGCTCGGCCGCGCCGACCGGAACCAGCCGGGCCGAAACATTCAGCAGAGCGGACGACACCAGACGCAGAGAAAAGCCGCCGCCTTCCTGCTTGCGCCGTTTCTGCGGTTCGCCATAAACGGCCACGGCCCACGCTCGCACCCCGGCGAGCCGGCGGTCCATCACCTGGGCATTCCGAGTGCCGCGAAAGACCATCACGCCGGCAACCGCCATGCAGGTGAGCGTTGTGATGACGACGAGCCAGAACATCATTGGGGTTCTCCTTGTTGCACGCTCATGTTATGCAGCGCTCCCCTCCCTGGCCCCGAGGGGATTGGGGAAGCGATAGAGGCCGGTACTTTTATCCCCTCCTTGGAGGGGTGGCCCGTAGGGCCGGGGTGGGTTCCTGGAGTCCACGGCCCAATATACCCACCCCGCCGCTGACGCGGCACAAAGAGGAAACGTGTCCTCCAACAGCCAAGCACATGCGGGACACGTTTCCTCTTTCCCTCCAAGGAGGGGATACAAAAGCTCCCCTCTCGGGAGGGGTGGCCCGAAGGGCCGGGGTGGGTTCTGCTCGGGCGCAGCGGTGCAGCGAGACGACGAAACCCACCCCGCCGCTGACGCGGCACAAAGAGGAAGCGTGTCCTCCAACAGCCAAGCATATGCGGGACACGTTTCCTCTTTCCCTCCAAGGAGGGGATACAAAAGCTCCCCTCTTGGGAGGGGTGGCCCGAAGGGCCGGGGTGGGTTCCTGTTCGCATCACACGTCCAAAGAGGGGAATAATACAAAGTAAGGCATGACCTACCGTCCGATCCGGGCGGACAGGGCGCGGGCGACCAGCAGCCCGCTCAGAATAAGGCCGACCCCGTAGCGGAGCAGAGTGCCGCCCGACTCAGTCTGGAATAAGGTCTCAATAGCCTGCGGATTGGTGAAATTCTGGGTGGCCAGCACCGCGACCGGCACCAGCGAGATGATCGCCAGGGTCAGCCGGGTCTGAGCCGTCGAACTCTTGGCCTTGAGCGTGACGGCGTGGCGGGCGCGCAGGGTAGCCGAAAGATTGCCGAGCGCGCCCGAAATGCCGCCGCCGGTCGTCATCTGCAAGCAGACCGCAGCGGAGAAGAGGGAGAAGGCGGGAATACGAATACGCGCCGCGGCGCTGCGAATGGCGGTTTCCGGGTCCAGCCCGGCCGCCACCGCCGAGGCGACTTCGCGCAGGATTCCCCCGACCGGCGGCGGGGCGTCCTGGGCCACAATCGAAATGGCCTCCATTGACGGAACGCCGGCCCGCACCAGGCGCACCACCTGGTCGGTGGTCTCGGGAAATATCCTGGTGAACGCGTTGCGCTGGCCGGTGTCCTGCATGGCCAGCACGGCCCAACTGCACCCCAGCCCGCCGACCGGCACCAGGAGCAGGATGGACAGCGGCCCGAAACCGGTAAACGCTGTCCCCAGCCCGGTCGCTACCATACCCAGCACACCCAGCCCGACGGCCCTGGGCAGCGCCTTCCGCACGTCAAGCAGGGGGAATTGGTGCTCCAGCCGTTCAATCAGCCGCGACTTGCTGCGTTGCTCGCGAAAAACACTCACGCTGTCGCCGGTGCCGGCGTCCGGCAGCCCGCCGCCCTTGAGCGTCGCCGCGACCCGGTTCAAGCGGCGTTTCAAATCCCGCTGTTGGGGCCAGATGATCACCACCAGATAAATGCAGGGGATCTCAATCAGCAACGCGCATAGGGCAATCACCATACTCAGCAGCGGGTTACCGATAATGAGCAGGGCCAGGATGCCGGGGATAATCACCCCGGCTACGCAGACCAGCATCGTCAGGACCATGCTCATGCCGCAGCCTCCACGTTTCTCGCGTTGCCCATCTGGAGTATCTCCAGCAACTCGGCGCGCAGCCCGGCGGCGTCCACCGAGGCCATCCAGGACGGCTGGCGGCCGGTATTCTCAAAAGTATGCTCCTCGCCCGGCAGGCGCCGCCACATCTCCTCGGTGGTGACAATATCGCCCTCCATCCCGACCACATCGGTAATGCTGGTCACACAGCGGTGCCCGGAGCGCAGCCGGGCCAACTGCACCACCAGATCAACGGCCGATACAATCTGGCGGCGCATGGCCGTCAGCGGTATATCACCCGAGGTCTGCATCAGCATGTTTTCGAGCCGCATCAGCGCGTCACGTGGATTATTGGCATGGATGGTACACATCGAACCCGGATGGCCGGTATTCATGGCTTGCAGCATCTCGTTGGCCTCGCCGCCGCGCACCTCACCCACGATGATCCGGTCGGGCCGCATCCGCAGGGCGTTGACCAGCAGGTCGCGGATAGTCACCTCGCCCGTGCCCTCCACGCTTTTCGTGCGCGTTTCCAGCCGGACCACATGCGGCTGCTGCAACTGCAACTCCGCCGAATCTTCTATCGTCACCAGCCGCTCGGTGTTGCTGATCTCGCGCGACAGAGCGTTCAGAAAGGTCGTTTTCCCGGCACCCGTCCCACCGGAAACCAGGATATTCAGCCGGGCTTTGGCGCAAATCTGGAGCAGCCGGCCCATTGCCGGGATAAAGGCGTTGCGCTCGGCCAGGTCTGCCAGACTGATGCCACGCGCCACAAAGCGCCGGATGGAGAAGGTGGCACCGTCAATCGCCAGCGGCGGAATGATGATGTTCACGCGGCTGCCGTCGGGCAGGCGGGCGTCCACCATGGGGCTGGCCTCGTCAACCCGCCGCCCGACCCAACCGGCGATCCGCTGGGCGATATTGAGCAGGTGCTGCTCGTCACGGAACCGAATATCTACCTGTTCCAGCCTGCCCCTGCGTTCGACATAGACCGATTTCTGCCCATTCACCAGGATGTCGGAGATATGCGGGTCATTAAACAGCGGCTCCAGCGGACCCAGGCCCTTAATATCGTCCACCAGCCGCTGGACCACCCGCCGGCGGTCCAGCGGGGTCAGGTCCGAGGCGACCGAGTCTTCGGTATCCAGAAAGGACTGAAGTTGGACAGCCAGTTCGTCCCGGCTCAGGTCGGCCGCCTTGGACATATCGAGAGACTGCACAACGGTCGGGTGAATTTTTGCCGCCATATCGGCGACCACCCCGTCCGAGGTCTGGCGACGCGTCGGTCCGGTGGGCTCGGGCGCGCCGGCAACCGCAGCCGCCGTGCGCGCTTGGGTCTGTGGGGCGGACTGCGCCGGAGCGGGCGGATTGTGGGTGGCCTGCGCCGGGGCGGGCTGTGGGGCGGTCGGTTTGGGACGGCGTCCGAAAACATTACGTGGCATAACGCATACTCCCTTACAATGGCGTGGGATGCACCTTCCCAGGAACCAGCGCTCGCCAGACGTAGGGGGCCGCCGGGCCGGGGAGTACCCACCCCGCCGCTAGCGCGGCACAAAGAGGGGATGGGTGCTGCTCCCCTCCTTGGAGGGGCTTATAGCGAAGCCCACAAAGGGGAAGAACCCTCAACCTTAATATGTCATCCCCTCCTTGGAGGGGTGGTCCTGAGCTTGTCGAAGGGCCGGGGTGGGTTCCTGTTCGCATCACACGCTTACAATGAGCCGTCGAAAGGGTCAGCCTCGGCCAGCGAAACGGCCGGGCGGGTCAGCCGACCGGTCAGGTCGTCCAGGGCTTTACGGTATTTTTTGCCGAACTCCCGTTCCGGCAGGCCGTAGTTGGTGGCCGCCGGTAGACCGGGCTCAAAGGGCATGGTCACGTCCGGCTCGCGCCCGGCCAGGGTATAGCGAATATCCTCCGCAGACAGCGTGCTCTTGCGCGCCCGCGTGTGGTTTTCGACCAGCAGGCCCCAGTTGTCCCTGCCGAGCAGCGCCATGCGGCGGATGACCCGGTTGAGACTGACCAGGGTCGGTTCAAAGACCAGCACCCGCTCATCCGCGTGTGCCAGCACGGAAAACAGCAGATCGGTATCCGTCAGGCCGTCCACGATAACGAGGTGGGAGCGGTTGGCGAGCTGTTCCATCAGCCATTGGACGGCCTCAACCGTGGGCGGGGCCGGCAGGCTGTCGCTCGCCCGATAGCCGTAGGCGGAGATGCGTGGGGTCACCCGCGTCTGTACCCCGTCGATCAGGCTGGGGTCCGGGTCCGGCTTGGCCGCCAGGTCGAGCAACTCGTCAAACCCCACCGCGGGCTCAACGTCCAGCATCAGCGGCAGGGCGCCGGAGGTCCGCTCCAGGTCCAGCACCGACACATAGCTGCCCTGGGCCGCCGCGGTCAGGGCCGTCAGCGCCGCCAGGGTGGTGGCACCGCTGCCACCGCAGCCGGCAAACGCGATCACCCGTCCGGCGTACAGACGGGCGGCCTCGTCCTCCTCATCCCTGAGCGCCGTGGTCACCGCGTCGTGAATATCACTGGCCGTCAGGGGTTTGGGCAGATAGTCGCTGACCCCGCAGGCCAGCAGTTCACGGGTAAAGCGGGCCGTGTCATTCGAGCTGACGGCAATGACCGCAGTCCCGAATTCGCACACCGAGGCCAACTCGTGAATCCGTCCGACCGGAAACTCGGCGCCGTCGAGGTCAACGAACAGCAACTGGGGCGAGGCCGCGGAACTCAGCGTTGTAATGGCTTTGGCGACATCACCGCGCCGCACCTGGGCGCCGCGCCCGGCCAGCGCGCCTTTCAGCACCCGTTCGGTTTCGGCGTCAGCCGCAAAAGCGAGGATACTGCTGGTGTCGGTCGCTTCCATGGACGGTGTTTCCTCATGCTCTAAGGCGTTTCACGTTAAGCTGTAGCCATGCCATTATTCTTGAGGAATGCGAGACAGGGCTTTCGTCATGCCGGACCTGATCCGGCATCCATGCTTCGACTCCGCCCTTCCGGGCTACGCTCAGCACAAACGGCCTCGCGTTCGCCCTGAGCGTAGCATAGCGAAGTCGAAGGGACTGGCTGGCTGGACAGAATCGTACATTGCCCTAGGTGTCGCCACCCCCGATAGCGATGGTTTGCGACACGTCCGGCAGCTCGCGCACTTCATCAGCCACCCAGCGCTGATAGGCTCCGTGGGTCGCCCCATAGGCCGCAACCGGTCGCTCGGCCGGAGCCGTTTCCAGGCTGTTCTCATACTCCGCTCCGGTGTCGTCCAGGCTGCGCTGCGTCCCTTCGAGACTGGCCAGCGCCATGCCGGTGGACGGCAGGGTCTGATAGAGCGACAGCGGCACCACGGCGCATCCGGTACAGGTCACGGCGATAGCCAGCAGGAGGGGAAGGATGCAAACAGGAACCCACCCCACCGCTGGCGCGGCACAAAGAGGGAACGTGTCCAGCATCACATGTGTATTGGAGGATACGTTCCCTCTTTCCCTCCAAGGAGGGGAGTTTTTCCTATCCCCTCCTTGGAGGGGTGGCCGTAGGCCGGGGTGGGTTCCCCCTGATCTTCCCTCCCTAGCTGAGGAGCCCTTGTCCGAGGTAGGGGCATGCTCCCGGACCCACTCTCGAATCACCGTCAACACCCCTTCCAGGTTCTGTGTAACCTCTTCATCCTGAAAGCGTAAAAACCGCACGCCCAGCGCTTCCAGGCGTTGCTGCCGCCGTCGGTCGTGTTGCTGTCCCGTCGCACTGTCGTGGGTGACGCCGTCAACCTCAATGGCCAGCATGAGGTCTTTACTGAAAAAGTCCACGATATACTCGTCGATAGGGCGTTGCCGGTCAAAGTCATAGCCCTCTATCTGCCGGGCCTTGAGGTGTTGCCACAACAGGACTTCCGCCCGTGTCATACGTTGCCGAAGATGCCGCGCACGTTCTTTCAGGCGCGGGTTATACGATACGATCTTGCGTTTCATAGCCTCCCCTTTTTCATCCCCTCCTCGGAGGGGTGGCCCGCAGGGCCGGGGTGGGTTCCCGTATACACTGCCCGGCCGGGGGCAACCCACCCCACCGCTGACGCGGCACCCCTCCCGAGAGGGGATAGTTCTGCTCCCCTCCAAGGAGGGGTGGCCGAAGGCCGGGGTGGGTTCCCTGTACACGCGACCCCGCACGACGAAACCCACCCCGCCGCTGACGCGGCACCCCTCCCGAGAGGGGATAGTTCTGCTCCCCTCCAAGGAGGGGTGGCCCTGAGCTTGTCGAAGGGCCGGGGTGGGTTTCATTTTACACTCCACACTCGGGCGCACGTCACGCCGTCAGTCTCACCAGAGCCACGGTCAGGCCGACAATACCGGCCGCCACCACCCAGAGATGGCGGTGCAGTCGGGTCTCCAGGCCGCCCAGGTCGGTCTTCAACTCGGCCCTGACCTCAGAGACCTCCGCTTTAACTTCAGCAATCTCCGCTCTGACGGCGGCGATCTCGCCTTTCAGTTCCGCCTTGACTTCGGCCAGGTCCGCTTTGGTGGTAACATTGCCGCCGACCGCGTCGCCGACGGTGACCAGAGGGGCTTTGTATTATCACTTTCATAATAAGGAATCCCTATTCCAGTCCGTTTTTGAGCGGTTTCGACAATCGCGGGCGCAAGCGGTCATGGAGCGTATGCAAGAAGCCGAGGGCGACCTCTGGCAGCGGTTTGTCGAGACAGGCTGCGCTGCCTTTATTGAATCCCTGTCTGACAAGAGCGCTCAGCGCATCATTTTCGCGGACGGTCCGTCCGTATTAGACCCGGACGTTTGGCACGAAAACGCACAGGGCGTGAGTCTCATCATACATATCTTCGAGCAGTTGGAGGCGGAGGGTTTTATCGATGAAGACCTCCCACACCAGGCATTGGCCCGCCTGGTGTGGGGGGCTCTCCTCGAAGCGGGGGTCTACATCTCCCACGCCACCGATACTGTCGGCGCTCAGCGCGAGATGCTCCAGGGGCTCCGGTACTGGCTCGGGAAACTCCTGATCAAGCATTAGGGGAGAGGGAAGCTTGCGCACCTTCCTGCTCTTCTCCTCCCCTCTTTTCGGTAGTGGTTCAGTTTGCGTTGTCAGCCGTTGTTTCTGTTGGGGCAAAGGTCCCCACATGTACCAGTCTCCTGCAAACCCCACTCCGCCGCCCTCTGGGCACGTCTGCGGCACACAGGTGGCGGGTCTCACAGGTCAACCGGGCGGTATTATGCTGTAATTGCTCCGCCTTGTCCCTGTCAAATTATAGAAAATGTGCTACTGTGACCCTGAGCGCTGTTCTGCAAGCGATATGGACGGGTTGCAGGTAGAGTCGAGATGAAGAAGGCCGAGCAATACGAACTCACCCGTAAAACGTTACTCCGGGTGGCTCGAGAACTCTTTGCTGAGCGGGGGTATGCGAATACGACGACTCAAGAAATCGTTGAGCGGGCCAGGGGGACGCGCGGATCGCTCTACTACCATTTCCGTGACAAGACCGATATCTTTCGTGCGGTCTTTGAAGACATCAGCCTGAATGTTGTTACCCAAGTCGCGAGTGCTGTGCAGGCCGCCCAAGGGGAGCAAGGGGATCTCTGGGATCGGCTGGTACGCGTGAGTACGGACGCGTATCTGGATGCCTGTCTTGATCCGGCTTTCCAACGTATCGCGCTGCTTGATGCCGCTTCCGTCCTGGACTGGAAGGAAAAGAATGCTGTGGATGAGAAATATGGGCTTGGCTTTCTACGCGGCGCCCTCCAGGAACTCATGGACGCCGGGCTCATTGCTCCGCAAGCGCTTGAACCACTGGCCTATCTTATCTTAGGCGCAGGGCGTGAAGCATCCCTGTATATTGCCCGCGCAGATGATATACCCGCTGCGCGCAAAGAGATGGGAGCAAGTTTGGAACGTCTTCTTGATGGCCTGCGGGTGAAGAACTGAGTCTGCTCCCGTAGATGAGGACAGCGGGGCGTGAGGCATGCGAGCGTTCTCTCACTTCTTGCACATATAACCATATTTCTACGAGTGAAAGGAGGTTATCCATCATAATCCATGGATATATCAGCTTGATCTCGTATAGATTTCCTCTCATTCTTATGGGTCTATGAGGATACATACTCTTGTTCCCGAGAACGCCTCTTCTGACATCATTTCATACGGCGGGGTTTCTTCGATCATAGTCCTCCTCAGCAGTGGTTGCGAAAAAATACACCATCATACGAAAAAAGCAGCATCATGAGCGACCAAGATGCATTCGACCGTATCCTGGCATCCTTACACACCGCCATGCTCGACGAGGACCAGTGGGCCGCGACTTCCGCCCTGATCGATGAGGCCTGTGGCATGGCCGGCAATACCCTGCTGGTCGGCACAGGCCCGAAAGACGACATTGAGGTCACCTGCGCGGGGTTCTACTACCGGGGGCAGCGTCGCGCCGACCTGGAACGCGAGTACCTTGAGGTCTACCACCCCATCGACGAACGCGTGCCCCGCTTCCGCCAACTGCCCGACAGCCAGATTGTCCCTATCGCTTCCCTGTACACGGCCGAGGAGTTGAAGACCTCGCCCGTGTACAACGAGGCGCTGCGCCGCTACCGCGGCCAAGCCGGCCTGAATGTGCGCTTAGCCGAGCCGGAGGGCTTCCATATCGCCTGGGGGGTTGCCGACCCCGTCACTCCGGAGGGCTGGACCGCCCCGCAACTCACACTGCTCAGAGGGTTGCTGCCCCATCTCCGCCACTTTGTCCAGGTCCGGCAGGCGCTGGCCCGCGCCGAGGCGCAGGGCACCTCCGCGACCGCCCTGCTCGACACCACCCAAATCGGCGTCATCCATTTGGACCGACGTGGCCGGATCATGGCGGCCAATGACCGTGCCCTTGATTTCCTGCGGCGGGGCGATGGGGTGACAGACCAGGACGGGGTGCTGGGCGCTCTCGCCCCGGTCGACCACGCCCGGCTGGGGCAGCTGATCGCCGCCGCCCTCCCAGCCGCCGGCACCCCCGTCAGTGGGTCCATGCTGCTGCCCCGCGCGGCCGGGTTGTCGCGGTTGGTGGTGCACGTCAAACCCGTGGGGATCAAACAGTTTGACTTCGGTGCCCAGCGGGTCGCCGTGCTGGTACTGCTGGTCGAGCCGGACCGGCCCCCCCGGATTGATCCCGGCCTCGTGGCTACGACCCTGGGGCTGACGCCCGCCGAGAGTCACGTGGCGGTCCAGCTCGCGGAAGGGCGGACCGTGCGCGACATCGCCGCGACGACCGGGCGGCAGGAAGGCTCCGTCCATTGGCTCTTGCGGCGGATATACACCAAGCAGGGCATCTCGCGACAGGTGGACTTGGTACGGCTGGTGTTGTCGATTGCCGAGTTCGCCTGACCCCTGACCGTGAACAATCCACCAGACGGCCTGCCACCGGGCGCCCGGCCTCCGCTGCCGCTTGCTCATTTCATCATCAAGGCGGAGATCACGGCGATAGCCGCGACGGTGCTCATGGTATAGTGAAGCCCCAACCCGCAGGTGAGCGGAAGTGGGAGACGCTCATCGGGCTCGTCGCGCATGTCCTGGTGGGTGGCTGTGGGCTGAGCCGCCATCGTTCACTTTCTCCTTGTGCGGCGTTCGAGCGTGGCGTGGTCACACTATTCTCCTGCGGCGTCCGCAGGCGCGAAGCGGTCCGCCCTTCGGCCTCTCGTTGTGTGTCCTTCAAAGATGCGGCGGAAGCGGCGAAGAACCAGTGCACGGGGAGACACTCCCCAGGCGCGCCGACCGCGCCCGGCACCGCGCCCGAGCAAGGGCCTTGCCCGGCGATGGGGAGACCCGCCGCGCGCACCGGCAGAGCGCTCAGACTTGGCCGAGTTGGTTTCCGATGGGGAGACCCGCCGCGCACACCGGCACAGCCGGGCCACCAGCCT
>MPMI01000014.1 GCA_002238415.1 Desulfurellaceae bacterium bin18
AGGGGAGAGGGAGCAGATTTTCCCTCCCCCCGCTGAGGGGGAGGGCCAGGGAGGGGGGCGCTCCGCCTCCAGGGGTCAAGAGCGATGTGAAACTGAACCACTACCGAAAATCGCTCATATTTGTATCTCTCCGAGACATGGGGTATTCTGATAAGGGCGCGTAAAGCGCATCGGCTGTGAGACGATGACAGAGGCCGGTGGGGGAGGTGGATGCAGTGGAAACTCAGGGTCATCACCGCTGTGGCAGTCTCAACCTCAATGTGAGGGGACTCGGGCAGTCCGCGACCTTAGCGATCAATGAGCGGAGCAATGCACTCCGCCGCGAAGGGCA
The DNA here is from genome assembly GCA_002238415.1 of Desulfurellaceae bacterium bin18. GTDB lineage: Bacteria > Desulfobacterota > Binatia > Bin18 > Bin18 > Bin18. The sequence goes on from MPMI01000014.1 coordinate 332, forward strand.
CCGCATTTATAAACTCGGGCTGGGCCAGTCGCCCTTTCCCATTCCGTCCGAAGTGGTGAACGCGCTCAGGCTGCACGCCCACGAGGACGACTACCTGCCGGTCGCCGGTCTGCCCGCCCTGCGGGAAGCAGTGGCGGAGTTTCACCGGCAGAAGGATCGTGTGCAGGTCCGCCCCGAGGATGTCCTGGTCGGGCCCGGTTCAAAAGAACTGCTGTTCCTCTTGCAGCTTACTTTTTATGGCGAATTGCTCGTGCCGTCTCCGGCCTGGGTGTCCTATATCCCGCAGGCGCGCATCATTGGACGCACCGTCAATCTCATCCCGACTACATTCGAAGAGAACTGGCGTGTCTCCCCTCAGCGCCTGGAGTCCATCTGCAAAGCCGACCCGGACCGGCCGCGTATTCTCGTATTAAATTATCCTGGGAATCCCGAGGGAGGCAGCTATACGGCGCACGAACTCGAGGAGTTGGCTGCGGTCGCACGACGGTTTGGGGTGATTCTGCTGTCTGATGAAATCTATGGTCAACTGCATCACCAGGGCGCGCACGTGTCGGTTGCCCGCTTCTATCCGGAAGGAACCATTATCAGTTCCGGTCTGTCCAAATGGTGTGGGGCCGGTGGGTGGCGGCTGGGGACGTTTACCTTTCCGCCCGACTTGCACTGGCTGATGGAAGCCATGGCTGCCGTGGCCAGCGAGACCTATACCTCGGTCAGTACCCCGATTCAGTATGCGGCCATCCGGGCGTTCCAGGATGGCATCACGATCGAACGCTATCTCTCGCACGTCCGGCGTATTCTGTCGGCCCTGGGCCAACGCTGCGCGCAGATTCTGCAGGCCGCCGGCGTCCGGGTGCATGCGCCGGTGGGTGCTTTTTATCTCTTTCCGGATTTCTCGCCTTTTGCCGAGCGGCTGGCACAGCGTGGCATCACGAGTAGTGACTCTTTGTGTGAAGCCCTCCTGCGCGAGGCGGGTGTCGCCGTCCTGCCCGGATCGGCCTTTCAGCGGCCACGGGAGGAACTCACCGCCCGGATTGCCTATGTCGGCTTCGACGGGGTGAAAGCGCTTACTGCAAGTGAGACGATTCCGCTCGACCACGACCTCCCGGCTGATTTTATCGAGCGCTGGTGTGGCGATATGACCGAAGCGGTACAGCGGGTGACGGGTTGGGCGGCGGAAACGAAGTCGCCCAAAGTCGTGGATCTGATGGATCGAAAAGAGAGAGCCGTCGGCTGAACCCGGCCAACAAGACCCCCCTCACAGAACAACGGTAGGGGCAACCCCCTGTGGTTGCCCGTCCCCATGGTCGCCCGTCCCCACGGCTGCCCGTTCCCACGGTCGCCCGTCCCCGCCCCGCCTTGACACCCCACAAATCGGCCTTACCTTTTTTGCAGTCAAGAGTCACAGCCAGTTAAAGGGCCCGAACGGCTGGAGGAAGGAGGGCAGCGTGGATCTCAATCGTTTGACTGAAAAATCGCAGGAGGCCCTACGCCAGGCCCAGGCGCTGGCAACCCAACGGAATCATCAGGGGGTCGATGTTGAGCACGTGTTGGCCGCCTTAACGGGATCTCCCGACGGCATCGTCCCGGCCCTTATCTCCCAGGCCGGCGTGTCCCTCGATGCGCTGAGTGCCGAGCTTGAAAAGGTGCTGAGTCGCATTCCGCAAGTGTCCGGCCCGGCCGGTGGCCCGGACCGCGCCTATGTCACCCAGCGCTTGTCACGGCTGCTCACCCGCGCCGAAGAGGAAGCCAAAGAACTCAAAGACGACTATGTGAGCGTCGAGCATGTACTCCTGGCCATGCTGGAAGACGAGGGCGCAACGGGCCGTCTGCTGCGCGACCTTGGCCTCAGTCGAGAGCGCCTGCTCACCGCGCTCCGGAAAGTCCGTGGCCACCAACGGGTGACCAATCAGAATCCGGAGGGCACCTATCAGGCCCTGGAACGCTATGGCCGAGACCTGACGCAGGCGGCAAGCCTGGGCAAGCTTGACCCGGTCATTGGCCGGGATGATGAAATTCGTCGGATCGTGCAGGTGCTCTCTCGCCGGACAAAAAACAATCCGGTGCTGATCGGTGATCCGGGAGTCGGCAAAACCGCCATTGTGGAAGGGCTGGCGCAGCGTATTGTCAGCGGCGATGTGCCGGAAAGTCTGAAGAATCGCCGGGTCATCGTCCTGGATATGGGCGCACTGATTGCCGGGGCAAAATTTCGAGGGGAGTTTGAAGAGCGGCTCAAGGCCGTGCTCAAGGAAGTCCAGGAATCCGAGGGCGAGGTGGTGTTGTTTATTGACGAGTTGCATACAGTGGTGGGTGCAGGCGCGTCGGAGGGTGCTATGGACGCCTCCAATCTGCTGAAACCGATGCTGGCTCGCGGCGAGTTGCACTGCATCGGGGCGACGACGCTGGACGAGTATCGCCAATATGTGGAAAAGGACCGGGCGCTGGAACGGCGCTTTCAGCCGGTCACGGTCGACCAGCCATCCGTGGAAGACACAATTTCCATTCTGCGTGGACTGCGGGAACGCTACGAAATCCACCACGGGGTCCGCATCAAGGACGCGGCGCTGGTAACCGCAGCGGTCTTGTCGCACCGCTACATCAGTGATCGCTTCCTGCCGGATAAGGCGATTGATCTGATGGACGAAGCGGCAGCCCGGCTCCGCACCGAAATCGACTCCATGCCGACCGAACTGGACGAGGTGTCCAGGCGGGTGTTGCAGCTTGAAATTGAACGCGAGGCCCTGCGTAAGGAGACCGACCAGGCCTCGCAGGTCCGGCTGGAGAAGCTGGAAAAGGAGCTGGCGGATTGTCAGGCGGAGGCCGGAGCCCTCACCGCCCGGTGGGAGATGGAGAAGGCCAGTATCGGCCAGTTGCGCAGTCTCAAAGAAGAAATCGAGCAGACCAGACGCGCTATTGAAAAGGCCGAGCGCGACTACGACCTCAACCGGGTGGCTGAACTGAAATACGGGAAGTTGGCCCAGCTTGAGCGGGACCTGGCGGCTGGAGAAGCGAAGCTCCATAGCGAACAGGGTCCGAGTCGCCTTCTCAAGGAAGAGGTTGACGAAGACGATATTGCCGCCATTATCTCACGCTGGACGGGCATTCCCGTTGCAAAGCTGCTCGAAGGCGAACGGGAAAAACTGTTGCATCTCGGTGAGTTGCTGCATCAACGGTTGATCGGTCAGCAGGAAGCCGTCCAGGCGGTGGCTGACGCGGTTATCCGCGCCCGCTCGGGACTCAAGGACCCGCACCGTCCGATTGGGTCGTTCATCTTTCTGGGGCCGACCGGGGTGGGAAAAACCGAACTGGCGCGTGCGCTGGCCGAGTTTTTGTTCGACGATGAGGCCAATATGGTCCGGCTCGATATGTCGGAATACATGGAGAAGCATACGGTCGCGCGTCTCATTGGTGCACCTCCGGGGTATGTGGGCTATGACGAAGGCGGACAACTGACCGAAGCGGTCCGGCGGAAACCCTACGCGGTCATCCTGTTTGACGAGATCGAAAAGGCCCACCCGGATGTCTTTAATGCCTTGCTCCAGATTTTGGACGACGGGCGGCTGACCGATGGGCACGGACGGACGGTGGATTTTAAGAACAGCGTTATCATCATGACCTCGAACGTCGGCAGCCAACTCATTCTGGGCTATCGAGGCGGTGATGACGCCGAGGCGTATGCGCACATGAAGAGAGATGTGCTGGATGCCCTGCGGAACGAATTCCGGCCGGAATTTCTGAATCGGGTCGACGAGATCGTGGTATTCCACAGTCTGAACCGGGACCACCTCAAACAGATAGTCGAGATACAGCTTGAGCACTTGCGGGAGCGGCTGGCCGAACGGCAGATCACGCTCGAACTGACGGAAAGTGCTAAGGAATACTTCGCCCAAACCGGCTATGACCCGACCTATGGGGCGCGGCCGCTCAAACGCCTCCTGCAGAAGGAGATAGAGACCAATCTGGGCCGGAAAATCATCGCCGGCGAGGTGTCCGAGAACGCCCATGTGATCGTTGACTACGATCACCACGCCCTGACATTCACCACCGCGCCGGTCGCTGAGGTGGCGTAAGGTCTGCCCAGTACGCTCACCGGGCGGCTGCATCTTCGGACCGGGGAGGGAGGAGATTCCTCCTCCCATATTCAGAATAAAACTACGTTCTTGTAACCGGCCTTTTTTATTTGACTTTTCGATTATTTCTTTCTACAGTCCCCCTTCGCTCTCCGAAAGGCAGAGCTGCCCTCTTTCCTCGGGCTCGCAATGTATGAAGCAGTGGAATTGGTATGAGGTGGTGTGAGTTGGCACGAAGCGGCGGAATTGGCATGAGGCGGTGTGAGTTGGAAAGAGGAGACTCCTCAGAGGAGGTATCTCTATGCTGAACGAAACCACTTACCGTCTTGATATTGCAAACGGGTCCTCCGTTGCTGTCTCGTCTGAATCCCCGGCGCCGCGCTTCAAGGTGTATAATGAGCGCCACCTCGACCAGATTCCGCAACTGCAAGGATTATCTGATGAGCAACGGTTTAATATGCAGGTGGTGGCCAGTGTCCTGCCCTTTCGCATTAACCCGTACGTCATCGAGAATCTCATCGATTGGGATAATGTCCCCGATGATCCCATGTTCCAGTTGACTTTTCCGCAGCCCGGCATGTTGCTGCCGGAAGACTTTGAGCGCATGGCCGACTTGCTCAGGAAAGGGGCGGACCGCATTGCAGTCAAGGCGGCCGCAGATGAGATCCGCATCCGGCTGAACCCGCATCCCGCCGGCCAACAGCAGATGAATGTCCCCCACCTGGACGGCGAGTCGCTGCCCGGCATGCAGCATAAGTATCGCGAGACCGTCCTCTTTTTTCCGAGCCAGGGCCAGACGTGTCATACGTATTGCACCTTCTGTTTCCGCTGGGCGCAGTTCGTGGGCATTCAGGAGCTGCGTTTTAATTCAAACGACGCCGGTCAACTTCACAGCTATCTGGCCTCACAGCCGCAGGTGAGCGATCTGCTCATGACCGGCGGGGACCCGATGGTCATGAAAACCCATCATTTGGCCGAATACCTGCGTCCCCTGCTTCAACCGGAGTTCGAGCACATCCAAACCATTCGGATCGGAACAAAGGCGCTGACCTACTGGCCCTTCCGCTTTACGAGTGATGCGGATGCCGACGACCTCATGCGGCTGTGCGAACAGCTCGTCGCCGCCGGCAAGCATGTGGCGTTCATGGCGCACTACAATCACTGGAGAGAATTGGAGCAGCCGCAGGTCCGTGAAGCCATCCGGCGTCTGCGCTCGACCGGAGCGGTGATCCGCGGTCAGGGGCCGCTCCTGGCCCATATCAACGATGATGCCGCGGTGTGGACCCGGTTGTGGCGGACCCAGGTCCGTTTGGGCATCATCCCGTACTATATGTTCGTTGAGCGCGATACCGGGGCGCGGCACTATTTTGAGGTGCCGCTGGCCCGCGCCTGGGAGATTTATCGTGAGGCCATTTCCCAGGTCTCCGGTCTGGCGCGGACCGCCCGCGGCCCGTCCATGAGTGCGGGGCCGGGCAAGGTCGAGGTGCAGGGCATTACCGAAATAAATGGCGAAAAGGTCTTTGTCCTGCGCTTTATCCAGGGCCGCAGTGCCGATTGGGTCCAGCGGCCGTTCTTTGCCAAGTTTGACCCCGATGCGACCTGGCTCGACCACCTCAAACCCGCCGGCGGAGAAGCCCAATTTTTCTTCGAGCCCGAGTACCGGGCCATACAGGCGCAGACTTCAGCCGGGCACTGAGTTTGCGCCCGCGCCCTACTCGCGGGGCTTGAGCATCCGAATGCGCCGCACCGGTGGATGGCCGGGGGTGTCGTCGATAAAGGTGAGGTGCTCCGCCTCACAGGCGGGACAGATAATCAGCGTCCCGTATTTGTCGTGCTCAATCATGGGCGGCCAGTTGCCGTCCGCCGGCTCCCCGTAGTTGCTCATCTGGTAGAGTTCGTCGGCACACATCAGACAGTGTTGGGCTTTTGCCATTAGGCTGACTCCTTCTCCTTCGTCTTGACGCCCTGGGGGGGACGGGGTAGGTCTCCTCTTGTCCGGTAGCTCCGGCCACAACAAGGAGATGACATGTTCGAGTATACTATGGAGCACCTCTTTTCCTATACCGCCACCCTGGAGATGCCGCCTGAAACCATAGGGCCGGTGCCCGGCGGCGTCCGGGTCAATGTATACATCACGGGCGGGAAAGTCGAAGGTCCCAAACTGCACGGCAGGCTGCGTCCGGTTGGCGCGGACTGGCTGACTGTCCGACCCGATGGGGTGGCGTATCTGGATGTGCGGGCAACCGTTGAGGCGAACGACGGAGCATTGATCTATGTGACCTATAATGGGGTGCTGGATTTAGGCGCGGACGGCTATCAGAAATTTTTGGACGGCGAGCTGCCGCCCAGCGGAGCGCCGATTCGGACGAATCCCTGGTGTCAAACCGCTCACCCTGACTATATGTGGATGAATCGTTGCCTGTGTGTTGGGGTCGGAGAAGCGTATCTGGAACGTGGCGAGGTGCGCTACGACGTGTACGCCGTACGCTAGGCGTATGGCGGACGGGAACAGATTATGAGCAAACCGAGTTGGAAACTTACGTATTGGTGTGCAGCCCTCAGCGTTGGGCTGCTGCTGTGGAGCCGTCCCGTCGGTGCAGCGGTTGAGGTCGGGAGCCCTGCGCCCGCGTTCTGTTTGCCCGCCCAGGACGGTGAGACGCAGGACGGCCAGGAGGTCTGTCTCTCGGACTTCAGGGGAAAACGAAATGTGCTGCTGCTTTTTTATATTTTGGACTTTACCCCAGGCTGAACTCTTCAGTTGGCAAACGGGCAGGAAGCCCGGCAGGAGAAGCAACTCGACGCGGTGGTCCTGGGAATCAGTACGAATCACACGGCTTCCCAGCGCATATTCCGCGAACAACTGGCCCTCAGCTATCCGTTGCTGAGTGCGTTTGACGCCCCGGAGGTGGTTGAAAATTATGTGGGCTGGCTGGACCGGGAAAAGCGGCTCAGTCAGCGGGCCTATGTGCTGATTGATATGGACGGGATCGTGCGTTTTGTCCAGGTCATGCAGAGTCCCGGAGAGGTCCTCCCGGTGAGCGAACTGGAAGCTGAGCTGGCCAAGCTCACATCGGCCCGGTAACATGCGTCTGCTTGCGCTTTGAGAGCGGGGGATGAATAATGAGCGACCAAGAGCGAGGACGGTAAAAGGAGGCCCGGATAATGCAGGCGCGAGTCCTCTGGTTTCCAGTCGTTATGGCCGGTGTCCTGACCGCCGGTCTGTGGGCCTTGCCACATCTCGCCCAGGCGCAGCACACTCCGGCTGATACGGGTCAGCAGTCCCAGGAGGTTGGCGCCCCGCAAGTGCTGGAAATTCCTGTCCGGAGCAGCCTGACCCAACCGGCCGCTCCGGTCGGAACCCCGGTGTCCGACCACCTGTCCGATTTCGGAGACGTGCACCCACACCAGGACTGGTCCTCTTCTGCAACGGACAGTCAGTTCCCTGAGTGGTCCGACCCGTCTGTGGCCGAGTCCAAACGCACCTATCTCGGCGTCCTGTATGCAACCGCCGAGGAAGGACCGGAGGGCGTCCTGGTATTGAGCGTGATTGAGGGCAGTCCGGCGCATCGTTCCGGTTTTGAGGGTGTGAATACGCCAACGCGGCACAACCGGAATGATTTAGTGAAGAAAGCCGCGATTATTGCGCTGGCCATGTCGCCGGCCGGTCCGTTCGTCATGCCCCTGGTTGCCGCTCACGACCACCTCACCCGGGAGCGGCACCCTGCCGGTGATTTGATTGTCGCGGTCGAGAATACTCCGGTTCGGTCCGCCCAGGACTTTACCGAAACCATGCAGCGTTACCATCCCGGAGACCAGGTGGCCTTTTCCGTCCTCCGCAAGAACCAGTCCCGCCAAATTACGGTGACGCTCGAAGAAGAACCGTTGGGGCCGTAAATCCGTTCGTATATGCTCCGTGGTTGACGCTCTGCGAGTGCAGATCGTCTATCTGGCCGCACCGACTGGGTGCTCACCCTTCAGACAGGTGTCCGACCTGGGTGCGGAAGGCGTTGACGGTGTTGTTCATGAGCATGGACACGGTGACCGGCCCGACGCCGCCCGGAACCGGCGTAATAAATGCGGCCCGTTCTCTGGCCGCGTCAAATTCCACATCGCCCACGAGGTGCGAGCCTACCTGATTGATGCCGACATCGATCACGGTTGCCCCGAGACGAATCCAATCGCCCTTGATCAGTGCGGGAGAGCCGACGGCCACAACGAGGACTTCTGCCCGACGGACATGGTCGGCCAACAGCCCCCGCTGGGCAGTCGCGATATGACAGATAGTCACGGTGGCCAGGCGGTCGACCAGCATCAGGCTGAGCGGCTTACCCACAAGTTCGCTGTGTCCGACAATAACCGCCTCTTTGCCTTCCATATCGAGCCCGGTTGCGTCCAACAGGCGCATGACGGCCAGAGCGGTACAGGAGCCAATGCGTATCTCTCCGGTGACAGCGGCCCCGACATTTTCCGGATGGGTGCCGTCCACATCTTTCTGCGGGGCAATATGGTTGACCAGGACAGAGCGACGTAAATGTTCGGGCAGTGGGAGCTGAATGATCACCCCGGTGACTTCGGGGTCCTGATTCAACTGCTCCAAACGGCGCAGCACCTCGGCCTCTTGGGCATTGTCCGGGAGATGGTACCAGCGATACTCAACCCCCAGCCCGCGGGCAATCCGATTCATGGATCGAATATAGACTTCGATGGCCGGGTTCGAGCCGATATAAATGCTGACCAGAACAGGCCTGCGTCCGGTGTGCTGGATCAACTCCGAAATGTCCGCTCTCAGCTCCGCATAGACTGACTGGGCAATGAGCTTGCCTTTGACGATCTGGGCACCCATGCCGGGACGGTATCATCTGACACGAACGGGCGGAAGCGGGCCGCCTAGCTCAGGCGTCGATTTCGTGATAGGCGAGGGGCGCTAAGGGTGGTGTATGAAGACATTTTTCGAGCGGTTTGTGGATGAGGTCGTCCGCAAGAGAGACGCGGGCGAAATCGACGAGGAAAAGGCGCGACAATGGATAGCCGAGGTCCAGCAACGGCTGGAGGAACACGCCGAACAGCACCCCAGTGCCCCCATTGTCCAAATGCCGGTGAAACACTAGACCCCGGAAGTGGTTGAAAGCATGCTGAAAAGAAAACCTACACGTGCAGTCCGGATTGGTAAAGTCCAGGTTGGGGCGGGTGCCCCCATCGTTGTGCAGAGTATGTGCGCGACCAAAACCACGGATATCGATGCCACCGTCGCCCAGGTGCATCAACTCGAAGAGGCCGGAGCGGGAGTTGTGCGTATTGCGGTGGACAACCCCAAAGAGGCCGCGGCCCTGAAGGAAATCCGTGCCCAAACCTCGGCGACCTTATCCGTCGATCTCCAGGAGAATTACAAGGTTGCCGACCAGGTGGCCCCCTGTGTTGACAAAATCCGTTACAATCCCGGCCATCTGCACCATATTGAAAAGCGTAAGACCATTCCGGAAAAAGTCGCCTGGCTGGTTGATGTTGCCCGAGACCATGATGTCGCCATCCGGGTTGGTGTCAACTGTGGCTCGGTGGCGCCGGCCTTCCTTGAACAATATCCCGGCGATCAGATGGAAGCCCTGGTCCAATCAACGCGGTATCACTGCCAGCTCATGGAAGACCTGCACTACGAGCGCTTCGTTGTGTCGCTCAAGGATTCCGACCCGGCCAAGGTCGTCGAAGCCAATACGCGGTTTTCCCAAGCGCGGCCGGATGTCCCCCTCCATCTGGGCGTGACCGAAGCCGGTTTGCCGCCGGACGGCGTGATCAAGAGCCGGATTGCTTTTGAAAAGCTTTTGGCCAATGGCGTGGGCGATACGATTCGCGTGTCCCTGACCTTGCCCAATGAGCGTAAACACGAGGAGGTCAACGCCGGCTTCACCATTCTCGACGATGCGCAAAACGGTCGTTTCATCTCGGTCCCCGACTTCGGAAAGGGCATGAATATCATCTCCTGTCCAAGCTGCTCGCGGGTTGAGAATGAGAAATTCGTCGAGCTCGCGCAGGAGGTCAAGGCCATGTCCGCCTACGCCCAGCAGCATGATATTACCATTGCCGTCATGGGCTGCCGGGTCAACGGTCCCGGAGAAACCGATGATGCGGACCTGGGTCTGTGGTGCGGACCGACAACGGTGAATCTCAAGAAGAAGAGCGTCAAGCTCGGCCACTTCGGCTACGATGTTGTCCTGGATCGTCTCAAAGACGAAATTGACCAGCTTATTGCCGAGCGTCAGGCGGTGTAGCAGCGCCTACTCGGCGGCTTCGGCGGCTTCGCCCGTGGCCCGCATTTTTTGTTCCACGCGGGCACTGGCCCGGTCCAAAACCTGAGCCGCGCCCGGATTGGCGTCTTTGGCCCGTTGGAGCATCTGCAACGCATCCGCATAGCGTCCGACCTGCTCATAGGCAAAGGCCAGGTTCGACAGATAATTGAAATCGTCCGGCTTCACCTGCACGGCCGCTTCGAGTGGGTCGAGCGCTTCTTCGTACTGCTCCAATTTCAGTAAGGTCACCCCGAGCAGCTCCTGAACAAACGGATTGTCCGGTCGCAGTCGGGCGGCCAGCCGCGCTTTGGGGAGGAGGGCGTTCGGATTCGAGGAGTTGAGCAATTCCGCATAGCGGGCGCCCAGCAGGTCCAGAAACTCCAGCGTGCTGATCTCGCGGTAATAGTCGATATCCTTATCTTCCGGGGTCAGGCGAGCGGCTTGGTCAACCTCGCTGAGGGCCGCATACGAACGTTCGAGCGGATCATCCGTGCCCACCGCTTTGGAGCGCATGAAGAGGGCCCGGGCGAGCATGGTAGTCGGTTCGACACCATACTGCTCGGCCAACCGGTCCGGATGAATATGGGGCAGGAGCCGCGCCAGGATAAAGGGCATCGTGCCGGCAATGCCCAGCCGATTGAGTTCGGCAAACTCGACTGAGGTATGGTCGTCGGTCAGGAGCGGATAGTCATCGCTGACCAGGGCATCGATGCGCGGCCCATCAAAAATAATATACTTGAGTATATCCTGCCCGCGGGTGATGCCGATCTCTTCCAGGTCGGCGCGGACCTCCGCACCGAGCTGACCGAGACGTTGGTCCAGAACAGTGGGAGACAGGGCAAGGGGCTGTTTGGCCCCAACCAGCAGAGTGTAACGACTCGTGAACAGGAGGAGGGTCTCTTCGCGGAACACGCGCCGGAACGTGTATAACACCGACAAATAATCGGTCGGTGCCATATTGTGTAACGGCAGCCATTGGACATAGACGCCGGTGTCGTTCAGTTTGTCATACACCTGTTGGTAATATTCCAGCGTATACAGCATCCAGGACTCGGCGGCGGCCGGGTGGGTTGCGTCGGCGGTAATCGCGTCATAGCGCTGGGGCGACACCTTCAGATAATTCCGCCCGTCATCGGCAATCAGCGTCCAGTTTGTGCGTTCTGCGACATTGCCGTTTTCGACTCCGAAAAAATGCATGGCCGCCCGGACATCGGGAACAATGTCTACCGCTTCGGCGGTCACATCATGTTTGGTCACCGCCCCTAAGGTCACCCCTCCGCCGACCGCGTTGACCAGAACCTGTTTGGGGTCGGGCTGGAGCAGCAGGGGCAGGTGACCCAGCAGCTTGAAGGTCGCGACGGCGTCCCGATGGGTGGGCACCTCCTCAATGCAGTTGATAAAAAGTTCCTTGATCTCACCGACCTGGAAAACGGCCAGTGTGCCGGCCACGCCCTCACGATAGAACAGCAGTTCCCCTTCGATATTCTCAAAGCGGTCGTACCATTTCATGAGCGTCAGCTCTTTGGGAACGAGCACGGCAACCACCAGGACCGCTGCTGCGATGAGGCCACCCCCGGCCAGCCGGAGCGTACCATAGGGTCGCGTCAGCAGTAGCAGGAGGAGGCCGGTGCAGACTGACAGCAGAGCCAGGAAGACCATGCCCTGACTCAGACCCAGCAGCGGAATCAGGACCAGTCCGCCGCTGAGCGCGCCGCTCAGGCTGCCGAAGGTATTGGCGGCAAAGACGCGGCCGGCAGCGCGGTGTGGGGAGTGCCTGGTCTGGTCGCGAAAGAGATCAACCAGGAGAGGGACGACAAAGCCCGAAGCGATGGAGGGAATAAGGGTCACGACCGCGGCCGCGGAAAAACGGACCAGACCCAGGGCGAGCCAATGATTGCCGCCGACCTGACGACTGAGGTCAAGGGTGACATCGTGGAGCTGGTTGAAGACACCTAGCGAAACGAGAATCGCAGCCGCTCCGATAGCCTGGACCAGCAGAAACACCAGCGCCTTTGTCGGCCGGCTGGCCCGCGACGGCCCGCACGCAGCGTATAACCATGCTCCCAGGGCGAGACCCGCCAGGATGCCGGCCAGAACAACCGAGAAGGAATAGGTGTTGTTCGACACCACACAGATCAGGGTGCGCACCCATATGATCTGCAGCGCGAGGCCCGTAAAGCCGGTGATAAACGGAAAAAAGAGTAACCTGAGCGGGAGGAGAGAAGTGTGCTCAGTGCGCTCGGGCCGGTCGGCCGGCCGGGCCGGCGGTGGGACGGGCCGGCGGGGTTGAGCCAGAGCAAGCAGACAGATGACGGTATTGATCGCGGTTGCGATCAGCGTGGTTTGAAATACGCCATAGGTCCGAATGAAAAAGACCCCGGCAAAAAACGCTCCGAGCACGGAACCGGTGGTATTGATCGCGTACAAGAGCCCGACCCGGCGACCGGTGCGGCCCTCCTGAGCGAGCTGTCGGGCCAGGGTGGGCAGGGTGAGTCCCATCAGCGTTGCGGGCAGCGCCAGGGCGAGCAGGGTAAGAACGATTTGTAGCGCAAAGCTGCCGCCGGACGCCACATAGGCCATATCGATAATTTTCAGCACAAAGGGAAAAATCAGGGCGAAAACGCCAATCAATCCTTCTGCCAGACCATACACGACAAAGGGATGATAGCGGGACAGGCGGCGGCTCTGGCCGGCCATATAACCCAGGGCAAGCCCCAGCATGAAGGCCGCAGTGACCACGGTGACGGCATAGGTCGACAGCCCGAACACAACGTGCAGCAGGCGTTCCCAGACCACTTCGTACAGCAGGGCGGTAAAACCGGACAAAAAGAAGAGGACAAGAATCATATCAGCCTTTATAGGACCCTTTTACCGGGCATTGTGAAAAATAACGCCCAGGGTATAGCGCTGCCCGGAGGTGACGGTGCTGACGCCGTGTCGGACGGTCAGCCGATAATAGCCCCGTGTACCGCGTACCGGACGATAGCGCGTGGTGAAGATGATACCTTCGCCTTGCTGCAGGGTGAGCGCGATACCGCGCGACTGGGCTCGGGGACGTTGTTCAACCAGCAGAAATTCTCCACCCGTGTAGTCAGTCTGTGGACAGCTCAGACAGAACGTCATTTGCAGGGGAAAGGCGATTGGCCCATACAAGTCCTGATGTAAACAGTTATAGCCGTCCTGTTCGTAATACAGGAGCAGGGGGGTCGGTTTGACCTGGCCTTGTTCCTGGCAGAGGCTGAGGAAACGCGCCAGCGTTGGAGGAAAGGTCTCGGGCTGTTTGAGAGCGGCCATCCACCGATTCGCAATCCGGGCCAGGGGAGGGTAGGCCTGCGTTCTGAGATGGGTGACGAGCCGCGGCAGCGGGTCCGCAAAGTACTGGTACTCGCCGACGCCAAATCGATGTTGAGCCATATTCACCCGCTTGCGGAAGCGTGCGGTCTTCGCATACAGACGAACGAGTGCCGCGCATTCCTTGGACGTGAGAACCTGAGGCGTTACGGCATAGCCCTGCGTCCACAGCGACTCTTCGATGGCCTGCCAGCCGAGTTGAGATATACGCGTGTGACTCGTCATCGGCTTCTACCTCGGCACCCAATCCGGCAGGCTGTCCAGCTCGATCCCGAACGCCGGGACCCCGATCACATATAAAAGTCCGGTCAGAATAAGGATACTCAGGATATTGAGGCCGAAACCGGCCCCGAACATTTGCGGCAGGGTGACATGGCCACTGGCAAAAATAATGGCGTTCGGCGCGGTGGCGGTCGGCAGCATAAAGGCAAAGGAGGCCGCAAAGGTAGCGGGGATCATGAGCAACAGCGGGTCAACCTCCAGCCCGGTCGCGGTGGCGGCGAGTACGGGCATGACCAGGGTTGTCGTGGCTGTATTGCTGGTAAACTCGGTCAGCCAGACCATGAGGGCACACACGGAGAAGATGGCGACAAAAGGGGAAACATCCCGCAGAAAAGACAGCTGGGAGCCGGCCCAGTTCGCCAGGCCGGAATGTCCAACGCCCTCGGCCAGGGCGAGGCTGCCGCCGAGCAGGACCAGAATCCCCCACGGAATTTTGACGGTGTCATCCCAGGTCAGCAGGAACTCGCCCTTTTTTTGTCCGGACGGAACAAGAAACAGCAGGATGGCGGCCAATATGGCGACGGTCGAATCCTGGATGTGGTGCGGGTGGGGAAACAGACTGGCCCAGCCGGGTAGGGACAGCGCCCCGAAATCAATATCCTTCCTGAAAACCCAGAGCAGCGCAGTGGTCAGCGATAACAGCAACACCCGCCGTTCTCCACCGCGTATGGGACCGAGGTCCTGGAGCTGTTGGGCTAAAAAGGCCTGGTTGTCCTGCCAGCCGGCGCTCGGCACCCGGAAATAGATATAGACCAGATAAAACCAGACGCTGACCACCATGAGAGCTGCGGTCGGCACGCCAAACAGCATCCATTGGAAGAAGCCGATATCCGGCGCGTCCGGAAAGAGCCTGGTAAACGCGCCCATGAACACGACGTTGGGCGGGGTGCCCACTGGAGTACTCACCCCGCCGATCGAGGCGCTGTAGGCCAGGCCGAGCATCAGGGCAATGCCAAAGCCCTGGGTGGTGTCATAGCCCTGGCTTGCGGCATGATGCAGGACCGCCAGGGCGATAGGCAGCATGATAATGGTTGAGGCGGTATTGGACACCCACATGGAGAGCAGGGCGGTCGTACTGAGAAAGCCGAGAATGAGCAACTGGGGCGAGCGGCCTATACTGGACAGGATCAGCAAGGCGACCCGCCGGTGGAGCTGCCATTTCTCCATGGCGATGGCCAGAAAAAAGGCGCCAAAGAATAAAAAGACGATGTGATCGGCATACGCGGTGGAGACCTCATGCGCGCTTAAAATATCGAGCAGCGGAAACAGGACGAGCGGAACGAGACCCGTGACGGTAATATGGGTGGCCTCGGTGATCCACCACGTCCCCATGAGGGCGACCACCCCCGCGGTGTGCCAGGCGATCAGGTCCATATCCGCCGGCGGACCGGTCAGGAGAAACAGCAGGAGCAGGCCTATTCCGGTAAACAGGCCAATTACTCGGCGTCTGCTAAAGGCCCGCGGCTCGGACGGTGGAGCCTCTGATGCGGGAGTGTCTGTTGCCGTTGTCTGAGTCATATGAAAAGTTCTGCACAGGACAGAATAAGTAAACGTACCAACATCTGTATGGCTGTTGAGAGGTACGTTTACTCATTGGAGGACATATGAAAATTACCCGTTTCGTAGCAACCGCGCCTGGCGGGTCGCAGTTCGAGGAGATTGATATCCCGATCACGAACGAGCGACAAGATGCCGAAGGCCACACCCTGCTCTTATCCAATACCTATACCTCGCCGGGAGTGTGTTTTGTTGACCTGCCCGAAGGGCTGAATCAGGATTGGCACCAGGCGCCGACGCGCCAGGTCGTTGTTGTCCTGTCCGGGACACTGGAGGTCACCACCACGGATAATCAGGTCCGGCAGTGGAGTACGGGCGAAGCGTTTATCGCCGCGGATGTCACCGGCCAGGGCCACAAAACGCGTACAATCGGGGGACCCGCGCGGGTGATGTTTGCACCGCTGCCCGAGAACCTTTCGATGGAGACCTGGTCGGCGGGTTAAGTTGAAACGCGGTGGGTTTCTACTGGCAACCGTACCAAACCCACCCCGGCCCTTCGACAAGCTCAGGGCCACCCCTCCCAAGAGGGGAGCTTCTCATATCCCCTCCTTGGAGGGGTGCCGCGTTAGCGGCGGGGTGGGTTTCTCTTCTCCAGCGGCAAGGACCGGTTCGGATTCATAGCCCGTGACCATCATCCACACCTCCGAAAGCCGGCTGATCCCCTGCTCCAGAGCCCGTGTGTACGAGGCGGTCCTCGCCTTTGAAGATTATCCGCTGTGGTGGCCCAGGAAGTTTCATCCCCGGTTCCAGTCCGCTCAATTACCGGACCAGGGCCGGGAGCGGATCGGCGACCGCCTCGCGTTTACCCCCGTACCCGGCATCTGGACGGGCTGGGAAATTACCGCCGTGACCCCTGGGGAGCAGATTCGGGTCGCCTACTTTCAGGGCTTTCACACCGGCTGGGGAGTCTGGAGGTTTGCTCCGCAACAGGAATATACCCTGGTCTCTTTTGAAATGCGGATCGTGCCCAAGAATCCGTTCTATGGTCTGGTGTACAGACTGGCCGGGGTCCCCCGCAGGCATGCCGCCCATATGCGGGAATTATTCATCGGTCTGGAAGGTTATCTGCAAGACAGGCTACGGACTCCTATCCCTTTTCAGCCATCTTTTCCGCCGGAAATATGACGTATCGGAAATTTGGAAGATGGCCCGGCAGAGATGCCGTTACGCGGCGCCCTGCCGGATGGCGATGGCCTCGCGCAGACCGTCCAGCAGCCCTTCCAGATGAGCCATACGCTCGCGCAGTTCGGCGATTTGCTGCTCCAGGGCGGTGAACCGTTCGCTGAATTCCTGACGCTGGGCGACGATTTCCCGGCGGAGTTCCGCCAGTTCGGCACTGAATTCCTGACGCTGGGCGACGATTTCCCGGCGGAGTTCCGCCAGTTCGGCACTGAATTCCTGACGCTGGGCGACGATTTCCCGGCGGAGTTCTGCCAGTTCGGCACTGAATTCCTGACGCTGGGCGGTCAGCTCCCGGCGGAGTTCGGTCTGTTCGGTATTGAAATCCCGACGCTGGGCGGCGAGTTCGGCGCGGATGGCTCGTTGCCCGCTCAGAATCAACCCGGCCAGGGTCGCTCCGACCGCAAGGACGGCTATCAGGACGCTGATCAATTCAACACTCATGGTGATTCACCATAGCCACCAGCGAGGAGGAGGGCAAGAAGTGGCTTTGAGGGGAGGGAGCCCCAGCCCTCTCCCAGAGGGAGAGGGAGGGAAAATAGTCCCGTAGGTCGGGTTAGCCGTAGGCGTAACCCGACACCCCGCGCCTGACCCTGTCGGATTACGCTCCGCTAATCCGACCTACCGACTCCTATCCCTTGAGCCGGTGGGGTGGCTGGGGTAAGACCGATGAAAGTTTGAGTAGGCAGACATTTATGACGTGTCGGAAATTTGAAAGCGGCCCGGCAGAGATGCCGTTACGCGGCTCCCTGCCGGATGGCAATAGCCTCGCGCAGGCCGTCCAGCAGCCCTTCGAGGTGGGCCATGCGCTCGCGCAGTTCGGCGATTTGCTGCTCCAGGGCGGTGAACCGCTCGCTGAATTCCTGACGCTGGGTTGCGAGTTCGACGCGGATGGCTCGTTGCCCGCTCAGAATTAAACCAGCCAAGGTCGCTCCGACCGCGACGACAGCTATCAGAACGCTGATCAATTCAACACTCATGGTGACTCACCATACCCACCAAAGGGGAGGAGGGCAAGAAGTGGCTTTGAGGGTAGGGAAGAAATCCCTCACCCCAGCCCTCTCCCAGAGGGAGAGGGAGGGAAATGGGTGAACGCTTACGCCTTGGCGCTCGGTCGTGAGGAAACGTCCGCGTGCCAGCGTTTGGTGTTGGTGTTGGTCTCGGGAATGCCCATCTTGGCGAAACTGGCGAAATCGACCACGCACAGCGCGGTGATATCGGCAACGGTGTACCGCTCCCCGGCAATATAGGTGCTCTGGCCGAGGCGTTGTTCCAGCCGCTCATAAAAGCGCTCGACGCCGGCCTTCCCCCGGGCGGCCAGTTCGGGAATGGCCTGGACATTCTCCAGACCGGGCAAGCCCCGGTTCTTGAAGGGGTCGAACGAGTTGCGAAACATCTCGCCCGTAGGATTGAGGCCGTCGAATTCCATGTGGCGTTGCCACGACTCGATTTGGGCCTTCTCCAAGGCGTCCCTGCCCATGAGGTTGGGCTCCGGCTGCGTCTCTTCAATATAGCGACAAATCGCGATGGTCTCGTCGATGCGGTTCCCGTCGTCGAGTTCAAGCGTGGGCAGCAGGCCGCGCGGATTCACCTCCAGGTATTCCGGCTTGAGGTTTTCTCCTTCGATAATACTGACCTCGGTCTTGGGAATATCGACCCCTTTTTCTGCCAGAAAGACACGCACCCGACGCGGGTTGGGGGCCATTTGGCAATCGTAGAGTTTCATACGGTTCTCCTTTCTTTGGTGTGAAGACTGGCCTTGGTGTGAAGACAGGAGAGAACAATAGCCATCCCAAACGAGGATGCAAGCCCGGCAGGGCCGGACGCGACACCAGGTAGTCCTTTAGACGGGCGCGCTGACGGGCTATGCTGGGGGCGGATCATGGATAGTGCAAGGGGAAAGTGTATGCGGAGCAAGCTCGGGTGCTTACTGCTGAGTCTCACTGTTCTGGTGTTTGGGGCAGTGCCGTCAGGCCGGGCGGACGTCAGGCCGGGTGACACCATTACCGCGGCCAATATGGATCAGGCCGCCGAACTGCTCACACCGTCCACACGCTGGATGTTGGAGCAGGGCATGGCGATGGGGATCGGAGAGCCACGTCCCTACACCTGGCCCCGAGCGTATCAGGACGCAACGGAACGCTACGCGGGACAGGTTGTCATCTCTGCCGACGGACGGGAGATCGCGAACTATATTGCCGGAGCGCCGTTTCCCGTCATCGCCGCCCAGGACCACTTGGCGGGATACAAGATCATGTGGAATCATGCCCAGCCGCCCTATAGCATCGACAATATCGGGGCGAGCTATGTCGCCCATCTCGTCAACAGCCAGGGCAATGTGGACCAGTCATTCGATAATTCGTGGCGTCGGGTGATGTGGACGGGGCGCTTGTACACGGACCCGAAGCCCATCATCCCGCATAATCCTGCGGTGCGGCATAGTCATATGTGGGGGCCGTTGGTGTTGCCTAATCGCTATAAGGGGCTGGCCGTGCTCGAGTTTCGCTACATCCCGGCGAGTGCGGCGGACGATACCTATGTCTACTCGCCACAACTCCGTCGGGTGCGGCGGATCAGTGTGGCGGACCGCAGCGCCAGTATTTGGGGCTCGGATTATGATCTCGACTCGTTTTATGGTTTTAATGCGAAAATCGGCAGCTGGGATTTCCGACTCCTGGCGGAAAAAGATATTCTCGGGGTGCTGCACAGCGGCCGCTATGGGGACCCCGCCCAATGGTGCGGCCAACGGGATACAGGCCAGGGCCTCCGGGCAGCGCTGCCGTGTGTGACCTGGGAAAAACGGCGGGTGTGGGTCGTGGAGGCCAGGCCGCTCAACTCCCCCAGAAAGTACGCCTATTCAAAGCGGGTGCTCTACGTTGACCAGGAGACCTTCGGTGTCGGAATCGCCGAGATGTACGATACGAATGGGGAACTGCAAAAGGGGCTCGTCCACTGTGCCTTTGTGACAAAAAAACCGCATGCCGGCTACCCGTCCAACCCGCTTTCCGGGGCGCGCTATAACTACCAGGAAGAACAACTGTTTGTCCCGAACTTCGTGATGGTTGATTTTCAGAAGATGCTGGCCACGGTCGGTGAAATCCCCTCGACCGAACAACCCCCGTCAGAATGGGAAGGAGAGCCCTATTTCAACGAAGCCGGAGTCAGAGGAGCGGACCCGGATTCGCATACGACCAACGCTCTGATAGAAATGGGGCGCTAGAGAACTCTGTCGGGTTGCCTTCCTACTGGACCTGCCTGATTGAGGTCCGTAGAAAAACGAACCCGACCACGACAACCATGGCGCTACTCATAACGATACAGGTCGTCAGGGGACCGATAGCGTCGACCAGGACACCGGATAAAGGAGCGCCGAGTATGCCGGCGGCTCCCATAAAACCGATGGTATAGACCGACAGCACGCGCGCGCGATTGGCGACGCTGGCCTGCTCCTGATATACGGTCCGGCCGGCGTTGATGAAGAGGGCCGCACTGACTCCCCAGGCGCACACGGTCAGCATGGTGCCCCAAAAGGGCAAGCCGAACGAAACCATGAAGAGGCAGCCCGCGCCGAAGAGGATGGACACGATCTGGGCTTCGCCCTTATGCCGAATCCCGCCCGCCCAGAGCATGCCCAGGGAGCCAAGAATTGTTCCCAGCGGAAAGGCCATATTGAGGTAGGCCAGTTGGTCCACCCCGCCGTGGTAAAAGTCGCGGACTAAAAGGGGCAGGACCACCAGGAAGGGGCCAATAAAGAAAACGCCGACTGCGACCGCGAGCAGCAGTGTGGCCGAGAGGGCCGGAGACTGTCGGACCTCTCGCACCCCTTCAATCACGTCCGAGAGATGCAGACTGCCCTGGGACCGGCGTTTCTTCGGGCTGGACAGCTTCCGTAACGGAAGAATACCGGCCAGCAGCACGAGACTGTGCAGGCCCAGGGCCGGAACCGTCCCGACCCAGCGTGACGTCCCTGCCAGCAGAGAGCCAAGTATTTGCATGCTCCACTGTGTCATGGTCATCCCGGTCACCGAGCGCAACATATTGGCGCCCGCGACCTGAGAGAGTTGCGCGTCGCGGGTGGGCATGACAAACGCCTGGACCGTGCCCATGCCAATGGCGTAGGCGATGAGGAGGGGAATGGACAACCAGTCGTTGGCAACGGCCAGGAAGAGGCCGGCGGAAATACCGCCCGCAACCAGGTGCAGGAGCATCAGCAGACGCCGTTGGTCATAGCGGTCGGCAATGGTTCCGCCGGGCAGAGCCAAAAGCACGGCCGGAATCATCATCGCGCTCTGGGTGATCCCGACCCATTCCGCCTCGGCATTCAGAACGCCGACCACCAACCAGGAAAACAGAACGTTTTGCATCCCAATGGCCATGAACCAGCTACCGGTTCCGGCCAGAAACCAGAAATAGGGTGTTGGCAGATGGACCGGTGAGCGCGGTTGATCGGAAGACGGGGGAAGACCCCGAGAGGCGTCAGGAGGAACCGCAGGGGAGGGTGCTGTGTTTGGCGAGGAGGCGTGCGACAATATGAGCGTCCTTGATGGTTTGAGCAAGGTCGTTGTAGAAAAAGATAGTTGTAGAAAAAGATAGTTGTAGAAAGATGAGCGACGGCAGCATAGCGGACCAGGGTCGCTCAAGCGAGGGGGAAGCGCCCTGTCTTTATTGAACACCAGGGCGGACAGCCCTCGGTATGTGTGCAGGCGGGAGTCTGAAGATGGTTTTCGGACGGGTGTGTATCCTGATTGGTCTCTTGATCGCAGTTGGAGCCAGCCTTGCCCAGGCTCAGCCTTCTCCGCTGGCTCGGATTTCTCTCCCCCCCGGCTTTCAGATCGCCGTGTACGCGCCCCGCGTCCCCAATGCGCGTGCGCTTGCCCTGGGAGCTCAGGGGACGGTTTTTGTCGGCACCCAGCGCGCGGGAAAAGTCTATGCTGTGGTCGATCGTAACCAGGACCAGCAGGCCGATGAGGTGCATACGCTTGCCGAGAGCTTATTCATGCCGAGTGGCGTGGCCTTTCGTGACGGTGCGCTATATGTGGCCGAGGTCAACCGCATTCTCCGTTTTGATGCTATTGAGTCGCGGCTCAGTAACCCGCCCCCGCCGGTTGTGGTGAACGATACGCTTCCGCGTGACAGATGGCACGGCTGGAAGTTTATTGGGTTCGGACCCGATAATTTATTATACGTCCCCGTTGGTGCCCCGTGTAATGTGTGTACCAAGAGCGACTCCCGCTATGCCTCGATTCTGCGTATGAAGCCGGACGGCAGCGGGCTGGAAAACTTTGCCCGCGGCGTGCGTAACACCGTCGGGTTTGACTGGCATCCTGAAACCCGGGAACTCTGGTTCACGGACAACGGGCGGGACTGGCTGGGCGACGATTCCCCGCCGTGTGAACTCAATCATGCCCCGCAGCCCGGTTTGCACTTTGGATTCCCGTACTGCCACGGTAGCAGCATCCCCGACCCGGACTTTGGGTCGGAGCGGCCCTGTAGTGCATTGACCCCCCCCGCGCAGGAACTCGGACCCCATGTCGCGCCCCTGGGTATGCGCTTTTATACGGGCTCGATGTTCCCGACTGCCTACCGGAATCAGATTTTTATTGCCGAGCACGGCTCGTGGAACCGCAGCACCCCGATCGGCTATCGGCTGATGCTGGTCCGCCTGGAGAACAATACCGCAACGAGCTACGAAGTCTTTGCCGAAGGCTGGCTCCAGAAAGACGGAGCCTGGGGGCGGCCCGTTGATGTCCTGGTGATGCCGGATGGGGCGCTGCTGGTATCCGACGACCGCGCCGGGATGATTTATCGGATCAGCTATCAGGGCGAGTAGAGGGTCAGGTCTGCTCGAAAGGATTGGAAGGCTGCATGTCCGACGTACCGAGTGACATACAGATACGGCTGCTGACTGAGAGCGACCGTGGGGCCGCCCTGGCCGTCATTAATACTGCGGCGCGCTGGTACCAGGAATTTTTACCGACCGAGGAATACCATGATCCGGAGATGACGCTCGACGACTGGGCAAAAGAGGCGAAACGGCTCAGCTGGTATGGAGCTTTCGGCCCGGATACGCTCCTTGGCGTGATGGGCCTGGAATATGTCAAAGACGTTGCGCTCCTGCGGCACGCGTATATCCTGCCCGACTGGCAGCGGAGCGGGATTGGCTCTCTTCTACGGGTATACGTAGAGCAGCAGATTCGCGGAGTGGGGAGGATCGTGGTTGGCACTTATACCGGCAATTACAAAGCGCGGAACGCGCTGGAAGCCGCCGGTTATACGCTCTCGGCGAGCTCGGAGGCCGTTCTCCGGGCATATTACGATATCCCCGAAGATCGCCTCCAGTCTTCTGTTACGTATGAGAAGGAGATCGGGTGAGCCGGGCTTGTGTGTGAAGTCAGAGAAGGATAAACCGCTCAGCCGGATGCCCTGAGCGAGTCCGCTTCGAGTGTTCGTGGACGGCGGACTCCTTCACGTTCGAGAAGGGGAACGACGGTGGCAATAAAGTCCCGCAGCTCTTCTTCGACATGTCTGAACGTCAAGCCGACCGCATCGGCGCCGGCCGCGTGAAACTGGGCGAGTGCGTGGGCAACTTGCTCTGGGGTTCCAATCAGCTTGCCGCTGCCGACTCCGAGAATAACGCTCCGCAGCATGTCTTCGACCGAAACGCCCTGGCCCAGGGTCGAGGCGACTGTGCCCACCGTCTGACCGGTTAAGGTTTCCAGCCACTCTCGGGCGCTGTCGAACTCCGCGTGTGCAAATATCTCTTCGATTTCCGCGCGGGCGGCTTCTTCCGTGTCGCGGCATAAGACAAAGAGATAGATGATCACCTTCACCTCACGGCCCTGTTTGGCTGCCCGAGCGCGGACATCGGCCACTTCCTCGGCCAGGAGTTCCGGCGCCTGGGCTCCGGCAAAATACCAGTCGCAATACCGGGCGGCAAAATCCCGGCCAACCGGCGAACTCCCGGCATTATACAGGAGCGGCGGCCGGGCCGGTTTCGGATAGCAGGTGCCCTGGCTGATGGAGAAAAACTCGCCCGCATAATCAAACCAGTCCTCGGTCCAGAATTTCTTGAGGACCTCGACGAACTCGGTGGACTGGGCATAGCGCTTGTCGTGCTCCAGCAAAGGGATGTCAAGCATACGAAAGTCCTGCTCCGCCCAGCCACTGACGAGGTTCAGCGCCCAGCGCCCGCGGCTGATCTGGTCCAGAGTGGCCCCAATCCGGGCCACCATGCCGGGATGATAAAAGGCGGTGTGGACCGTGGAAATGAGCTGGAGATTCCGGGTGGCCATGGCCAGACCGGCGGCGGTGGTAAACGAGTCGAGCGAATAACTCCAAAAGCGCGCCGGCCCAAAGCCCGCCCCGCCCCGTTGGGCCATGAAAAAAATCTCGAGCCCGCTCTGGTCAAGGAGTTGCGCAATACGGAGGTTGTAGTCATACGTCGGCTCGGTGCGCTGCTCGGCGGACGAGACCAGGGCAAAGGCATTTTTACCAAATGAGGGCGCGCAGCCAATGGTGGGGGCGAAGACGCCGAGTTCAAGATGTCGATCACTCACGGTTTTTCTCCTTATAGGTGTACTCGTCTGCAAGGTCTGCTGGAGTCAGGCCGCATCCGTCGGGCCGGATGCGGCCGGCAACGGAAACCAGCGTGGTATGGCCGCCTGATAGGCTACATAGTCCTCACCAAATCGTTTTCTCAGGGCAGGTTCCTCAATATGAAGCACGAGTGCGCGACCGGCCAGCAGTAGAAACAGCGCATAGAGCAAGACGTGGACGGACGGAAACCAGACGATCTGGCCACACAGCATGGCAAACAGACCGACCAGCATGGGATGCTGAATATGGGCATACGGGCCGGCAACAACCATGCGCCGGGGCGGGTCGAGTGGGAACGGAGTGCCGTCGCCACGTCGAACAAGATAATACGCCGCCGAAAAGAGTAAAGCGCCTCCCCCCAGGCAGAGGAGAAAGCCGAACAGGGAAAACAGAGCCGAGAGGGGCAGCGGGGCTACGGCCTCAAGCGGCCGCAGTTTCCAGGGCAGATAGCCGACCAGGAAGCCGGGGATGACAAGCGTGTACACCGTAGCGCGAAGCCGGAGAGACAGCATGAGAGGGTCTCAAGCGTGCGGGACGCGATTCGTTTCTCTCTCCCGGAGAGGGAGGGAGGTTCTATACTCCGCGAAAACGCGGCGCGCGTTTCTCCAGCATGGCCCGCACGCCCTCGTTGGCATCTTCGCTCTTACGCGCCTGACGGACCAGGGTGTTGAGATCGTCGGAGTCTATATTGTCCCGGAGCGAGATCATACGCAGGATGCTCTTTTTCATGCCGGCCAGAGACAGCGGTGCGTTGGCGGCAATCGTTCGGGCCAGTGCCAGCGTGGCTGCTTCCAATTCGTCGGCAGAGACGAGTTGATGCACCATGCCGATTTCATACGCCCGCTGGGCGTTTACCGGCTGGCCGGTGAGCAGAATCTGCTTGGTAAAGGCCGGGCCGACAATCTCGACGAGTTTCTGACCTAAGCGAAACGGAACAATGAGCCCCAGCCGGGCCAGGGGCATGCCAAACCGGGCGACTTCCGAGACCACGCGCAGATCACAGTGCAGGGCGAGTTCACAGCCGCCGGCCAGGGCATCGCCCTGGACCATGGCAATGGTCGGATGGCGGGACGTTTCGATTTTTCCGAGCAGCTCGATAATCCCGGTTTCCGCATCTTCGTCGCTCTGCTGACGGGCGTTTAACTCCCGCAAGTCCAGGCCGGCACAAAAGGCTTTACCTTCGCCGCGGACGATAATCGCGCGGACATCGGTGTTGGTCTCCAGTTCGCCAAAATAATGCTCCAGCCCCTCCAGCACCGCCGTGTTCATGGCGTTCCGCTTTTCCGGACGGTTCAGGGTAATGGTTGCGATGCCTTCGTGGATCGAGCACAGGATTTCTTCAGCCACACGCGCCTCCTTAAGAGCGGACATAGACGTGCGCCTAGCTAAACGGTTTCTCCGAGGGAGGTCAAGATGACGGAGTGAAGGGGGTGAGGCATGAGGTGAGGGCTTGGGGATGTACTCTCGAATTCAATTCGGTCCCTAGGCCACGATTGGATGGAACCTTATGCGCATTCCTTCCTGGGAGAGGCCAATCTGGTCCTGCTGAGGGACATGGTTCAGATTAGGGGCTATACATCGTCTGAGGATATTCCAGTAGGATGGAATTCCACAACTAATGTTCAGGTTAAGATAGGATTATTATGGCAGGCTCTCGCTGGCGCAAATGGGACTTTCATCTTCACTCGCCGTATTCCATTCTGAATAATCAATTTGGTGACCCAGACGACGAAGCTACATGGGAGAGATACGTTGATCGTCTGGAGGAGGAAGCCCGTAGGCGTGAGGTCGCCGCAATTGGGATAACGGATTATTTCTCCATTAAAGGCTATAAGAAAGTTCGTGAATATGCGAAGGCAGGAAGACTGAATGGGATATTCTTATTTCCGAATATAGAGTTTCGGGTCGACAAGATTATTTATCCAGATCCTCAGAATGGACAATCGCGGAGATTGAACGTCCATGTCTTGTTTTCGCCGGACATTGATTCGCCAGTAGATATTGATTCCCCAGAACTGATTGAACAAAGATTTCTGGAGGATTTGGAATTCGTCCATGAAGCTGACCCGTTCAATGGGTCGAAATTGCGTAAACTTAAACAGGTAAATCTTGAATCATTTGGCAGAGAGTTGCAGGAACAGCATGAGCCGTTTCGTGAGATGTCGGCGTACGAGTGCGCGTGTAAAACCGCTGTTGTTCGTGTCGAAAAGATATGTGAGCTACTGCACAATAATTTCTACGGCCAATATTTAATTGTCCTTGCTGAACAAGATTTATCGATTATGAGCTGGAATGGCCAAGATCATGCCGTCCGAAAGCAGCTTGTTCAGATGGCACATGCTATATTCTCCGGAAATCCAAAGACCAGAGAATTCTGCCTTGGTGAAACCCATGAGAGTCCAGAAGCCTATTTGGAAGAATTTAAGACATTTAAACCATGTATATGGGGTTGCGACTCTCATGGATTCGAGGAGAGATTTCTCGAACCAGACCAAAAACGCTACTGCTGGGTAAAGGGTGATGTGACTTGGGAAGGGCTTAAGCAGATACTTTTCGAGCCCGCGGAACGAGTTCGTATACAGGAAGAATCTCCTGAGCCAAGTAAAAGTATATTCACACTGAAGGGTGTCCATTTACCAGAGACTCAAGTAAACCCACAGCTCTCTTTCCAGGAGCTGACGGAAGAATTGAATCCGAATCTAGTAGCAATTATTGGCGGTCGTGGTTCTGGTAAGACTGCTCTGCTCGATCTTATTGGTGATTGCTTCGCCCAGGGTAGGAAGCTTCGGGACCTCCAAAATTCGTTCTACTATCGAGTATATGGAAAAGAGACAGATAGCTCCAAGCCAATTCCTTTTAGTATTGAATTCCAGTCTGGCGAGCAGTTTGAGAAAAACGTTGGTGAGAATGAAGAGACTTATCCTGAGACAGACATAAGATATTTAACCCAAAATCACTTTGACGAATATTCAGCCAACCCAACCCGGCTCAGCGATCATATTATTGAACTTGTGTTCGCCAAATTCCGAGACCAGAAATGTCAGTATGACACTTTAACGACCGAGATTCGTGAGAACGAGAAAAATATCCAAATGATGAACCTAGAAATAGAACAACTCCGAGAGGAGGTTGAAAGTGAAAAGCCTGAAGCCGAGATCAGACTTCGAATAAAAGAAGGTGGGCTGACAAATTCTGAAGCGCAAATAAAGGAAATTGAACTGAAACAAGGGAAGAAGGCTGAAGCGATACAGTCTCTTACAAATACGCAGACGGAGCTTGAGACAAAGCTAGCATCTATCGAGACATTGCTAAGCCATATCGAATATCTACGAGAAGCGGTCGCTGGATTCCTTCAAGAATATTCTGAAAGACGGCAAACTCTTAACGAGGGTTTGACTCAAATTCTTTCGGAGGAAATAAGAGTACCCTTTCCCAATGAACTACCTCAAGTCAAGGACCTTCTCGATATCATGGACAGAAACGAATCTATGCTGGCAGAGTTCAGCGAAGAGAGGAAGAAGGAGAAAGTATCAATTGCAAGTCAGATAGCTGAGTTGGAAGGGATAAACAAGACGATTGCAGAGTTGCACCAAATCCGTGATGCAACGAAGGTAGAAATTCAACAAATACAAGAGTTGAGAGCTGCGCTTTCGCAAAAGATTGAACGGATTAATAAACTGGAGGAGGACAGGCTTGGTATTTTCGAGAAAATAATCCAGACCATCATTCAGCAAAGATATTACCTTCAGCAAGCTATTGATGGTTTTGAAACAGAAAGGAGCCAGATACTCGGGAATCTTGAATTTACAGCTACAGTCGATTTTCAAAGACGTCAGGACTACATCCGAGACATAATAGAACTCGCTGACAACCGTAGGCATTCCGAGGAGAGCATCGACACTCTCCTCTCTTCTCATCTCAATGGTATCAAGGAGGTCACTTTAGGATTGAGACCTCCTGAAGAACTCGCGAACATTATTCACGACTTCAAAAATACCGCCGACCAAATCCACTTAAAGCCTCGGACGAGGCACAGTGAGTTCTTCGATACGATATTGTCCTTATTCTTCGATATTGGCGTGACGATCGAGTTCAATAGGAGACCGCTAGAGCGACTATCAATGGGTGAGCGCGCTATTGTTCTGCTAAAGATTCTACTAGCTCTTGATGATAGCCCTCTGCTTATCGATCAGCCCGAGGAGCATCTTGATAACAAGTATGTATTTAATGAGTTGCGGCCCGCATTTCGCCAAGCGAAGATGAGGCGGCAGATTATCATTGCCACTCATAATGCAAACCTGGTCGTCAACACGGATGCTGACCAGGTAATCGTAGCTGAAGAGCAAGATGGAATAATCACTTATAGAACAGGAACGTTGGAAGACCCCGATACTAGGGAGCAAATAAAGTCTATTCTTGAAGGGGGTGACGAAGCCTTTAAAAAACGAGAAGAGAGATATGGGTTGCGTTTTTAGATTAGTAGGGCTCCGTTGCTTCAGAATTTGTCCTAGTCGTTTTCTTAGGGTGCCTACACGAGCGGGCGGCTATTGAGACTTGGTGGAGGGGTGGGAGGATTGGGGTCGTTAGGCTCCCGGTCGGTGTCCGCCGAGTCGGTCAGAAATACAATCTCTGCCAGAAGACCGGTAACGAGAAAGAGAAGGACGGCACTGCCCCAGTAACCAATGTGAAGTCTATACTTCCCCGTTTCCCTTATTTCTTTCGAGCGAGCGCAATTTATGCTTCCGTATAGCCAGCCGTTCCCTTCCGTAGGGTGTCTCCCATGCACCAGCCTCCTGGTGCATGGGAGGCACCCTGCGAGAGCCGCCCGGGCCGAGAGCGGACTGGCACGGCTACAACTTATCGTAAAACGCTCTAGGAGCTGCCAGCCGATGCCAACCATCCTAATATGAGAATGATAAACAGAATCTCAATATGACTCATTTTTACATCGTCAGCCCTTTGGAGTGTAACCCCAGAGCACTAACCAACTCTGCGCATTCATTCCCGCAAGGCAACACCATTTTGTGGAGAAAGTCGCCTACCTGATCTGGGTAATAATTGAGCACGAACAACCCAAGGAGGTCTAATGAACTCCTATATATTTTTGCAACCAGTATGGTGGCGGTCTCTAACTGCTCAAGTGAAGCGTTCATCCAGTGATATTCCAGGACGGGGCTGCCATCCTGCCCGCTCCATCGAGGAAAAAGAACGTAATCTGGATTAGGTCTTTTTGGCCCGTCTTCTAAAACAGGCTTGCCGTGTTTCAGCTTATTCTTGTAATCATTAGCGGTTTCTTGGTCTTCCCCTATAATTCTAAGAGAATCTGCAACGTCACGAAAATGATTTTCGAGCTTATCCGTGGGAATATTGTAATACTGTGAAATCTTATCGTCAGTAAGAGAAGAAAAGCCGTAGTCATCAAGTATTTGTCGTATGGAGTCATAGCGCTTAAGGATGCTTGGTACCGTTGTGCTTCCCTTTCTGCCCTGGTCTTCTACTCCTATTGTCAGGTGAAGATGCTTCCCTGAGCTTCTATTTCGGAAAGCGTTCAGTAAAATGGCGAAGTCCTCATAGCTGCTGTAGAGAAACTGCTTTCCGCTTAAGCAAATACTCTTTCGTTCAATTGAGTCAGAAGTTGCCCGAGCGGCCTTAAGCAACGGGACGATAGCTCTAAAGTTCATCTGGAGCGCAAACTGGGAGTAGTCTTGAATAAACGGCAATTCTAATAGGTCGTCATCTGTTGTCCTTGTTGAAGACTGTTGATTCATAATTTCATCATACCTCACCACCATTTCTCGCTAAAGGGAATTATACAAGCCAACCACAGGGTTTGATTCTGACGGAGGGTGACTTGTGAGAAAAGCCAAGCGCCTACACCAGCGGGCGGCTGTTGAGACTTGGGGGAGGGGTGGGGGGATTGGGGTCGTCAGGCTCCTGCTGGGTGTCAGCCGAGTCGGTCAGAAAGACAATCTCCGCCAGCAGACCGGTCACCAGAAAGAGGAGAACGGCGCTGCCCCAGTAAGCGCTGTGCAGGGCGTAAAACGCGCCAATCGAGAGCACGGCGGCGGCGATGGCGCACACGACGGACAGCCGGGGTGGGAGCCGCACCGGCTTTTTGTAGCGGGCCGGGAGAAGCCCGATCAGCAGTCCGAACGGGCCGATCAACACGCCTCCAATCAGCCGGCCTTGCCACTCCCGGCCCTTGCTGGCCGCAATGCAGGCCGACAGGATCGCGCACAGGAACCAGAGACCGATGAAGACGAGGAGTTTCATTGGGGTTCACCCTCAAGAGGAACCCGCATCCTAGCCCTCTTCCTCAGGGAGAGGACCAGGGTCGGAGCACCTGTCTTGATAGAAAATTATTCATTGAACTTCCAGGTGTTCTCTGCCGTGCCGCTGATCTTCCAACGCGGCACGACGATGTTGGCCTCGTTGGTCTGCTCATATTCCACGCTGACGGGCAGACCGATGGCCACGTCTTCTTCATCGTCCAGCATGACCCCGCCGACGCGGACGAGCGAGCCGTCGGCTTCGTGGCAGTCGTCCAACTCAATCAGGCCGACAACATAGGGGACTGCCTCGACAAAGGCGCCCAGGATGGGCTGGGTCACGACGATATAGCTGTGGAGCACGCCGGTTCCGGCGGTCTCAAACCAGCCGAGGTCCATGGAGTTGCATGTATTGCAGGCGGGGAAGGGCGGAAACCATTTGTGTCCGCAGTCCTTGCACTGGCGCACGAGGTATTTGTGCTCTTTGGTGGCCATCCACCATTCCACGGTGTCGAAGTCGGGTGTGATTGTGATTTTACTGTAATCAATCGGACCAGGCATAATCAGCGCTCCTTTAGGCTGAAATCCCGCGCAGAATGGCGGAACTCGACATGGTTTCCGTTCCCCAACCGAGACAGGCCGCAATGCGGGCGTCTTTCACCTGACGACAGCCGGCCTGACGGTCGTAGCTGTGTTTCCCCTCTGCCCAGCCCGGACAGGCGTCATCGGCGCGGTGACGGAGTTGGCGCACATTTTCAATCACCATGCTCACCCCGTGGGTATAGCCTTCGGACAAATGTCCCCCGGAGAGGTTGGACGGCAGCTCGTGGTCAATCTGCAACCGGCCGCCTTTCACAAACTCGCCCGCCTCGCCCTTGCCGCAGAAACCGTAGGCTTCGAGCTGAATCAGGGTGGTGAAGGTGAACGCGTCGTAGCACGAAATCAGGTTCACGTCTTTTTGACTGATCCCGGCCATGCCGAACAAACGCTTACGGCCGTAATTCCCGGCGACGTAGTGGATCTCCGGGCGCGAGTAGTTCCAGGCCGCGTTGGGAGCCATGGTCCGCCCCGTCCCGCCCATAATGAAAACCGGCGGCTGGCGCAGATCATAGGCACGCTCACGCGAAGTGACAATGAGACAGGCCGAGACATCGGTTTCGAGGCAACAGTCGAGCAGGCGCAGCGGCTTGACCACCCAGCGTGAATTCTGGTGATCTTCAATCGTGATGGGGTGGCGCATGACCGCCTTGGGGTTCAGGCTGGCGTGATAGCGGTGGGCTACCGCAATTTCAGCCAGCGACCTGGTCGTCGTACCGGTGTCGCGTAAATAGCGCATGGCAGACATGCCGAAGCGTTGGGCCGGCGAGGTCCAGCCCCAGGGCATCATGAACTGATTATCCTCAGCCGCCCGGGTTGGTGGCACCGGACCGCTCGGCGCTTGCCCGCCCATGCGTCGCCCGGAGCGACCGTTCATGGACCGGAAGATCACCATGGTTTTGCAATAGCCGGCTTCCAGCAAGCCGATCGTGTTGCCAATCAGGGCTTCGGTACTCGACCCTCCGCCGAGAATATCCACCGAATAGTTGAGCCGCATACCGAGCGACGTGGCGATATGATTCGAAGTCGTTGAGTCTCCGGCTTGATAGCTGGTCATGCCGTCGATATCGCGCGGCTCCAGGCCGGCATCGGCCATGGCCTTTTTGACCGCCTCACACGCCATGGACAAGGTTGTGCGGTTGGATGGACGCATATGCGGCGTTTCTCCCACGCCGACAATGCAGTATTTGTCAGTCAGTGCCCCCATATTTCCCTCCTGTTCCCCCGGTTTCAGTTCACACGGTGTTCCGTCCCCTCCTGGGAGGGGTGGCCGCAGGCCGGGGTGGGTTCCTGTCTTTCTCTTACGTATGCATCTGCGATCTCACTTCCTGAACGAATTCGCGGTAGCGCCCTGGGTCCTGACGCTCTGAGGCACCAAAGCCAACGATGAGACGGTCCAGGAGCCCGCTATACCGAGTGGCCAGTTTTGTGGCGATGGTGTCGTAGGTGCCGATGACGGCGATTTCGTCCAACATCTCGTCGGTAATTTCCGCCGCCATGCCGTCCCAGTCGCCCTTGGCCGCCTTTTCATTCAGCCGAAAGCAGGTCTCTCCCCAGCCGTGCGCGTCGAGTACGCCTTTATAGGTCCGCGTTGAGGCATAAAAAGCGACCTGTTGCCGCACCGCGCCGACGGCTTGCCGGACTTCGTCCGGCGTAGCTCCGCTGGCAATGAACGTCCCGGTTTGCAGGGTGAAGTCCTCGCGCTGCCGGCCGGCTTTGGCCAGGCCCTTTTCAATATTGGGCAGCACCGTTTCCTTGAGATAGGTTGGGGTGTGAAAATTATGGACAAAGAATCCGTCGCCGACCTCGCCGGCAAGCTGACTGATCAAGGGATTCAGACCGGAGAGAATAATGGGAATATGGGGCTGCTCGATCGGGCCGGGATTAAAGAAAGGCGTCATCAGCGAGAATTGATAAAACTCACCCTCAAAATTGAGCGCGCTGCCATTCTGCCAGCAGTCCCAAATGGCCCGCAGCGACAGGACGACTTCGCGCAAGCGTTTCACCGGGGCTTCCCATTTGACGCTGAAGCGCCGCTGGTTGTGACCCTTGACCTGGGTACCCAGCCCGAGCATGAAGCGCCCGCCGGAGTTGGCTTGTAAATCCCAGCAGATATTCGCCAGCACCATGGGGCTGCGCGGAAAGACAATGGCGACACCGGTGCCAAGCTGGATACGTTCCGTTTCCCTGGCGGCGACCACGAGTGGAAAAAACGGATCGTGGCTGGTCTCCGCAGTCCACAACCCATCCAGACCCAACTCTTCGGCCTGGCGAGCAGCCGCGGCCGCGGCCTCAAAGGTCGAGGGCATCAGGGCCGTGTCGATTTTCATTGTCAGCTCCTAATACGATCGCGGCATGCCCAGTACGTGCTCGGCAATAAAATTGAGCACCATATTGTTTGAGATCGGCGCGATCGAGAACAAGCGACTCTCACGGAACTTGCGCTCCACATCATACTCTGCGGCAAAGCCATACCCGCCGTGGGTATCGATGGCCGCATTGGCCGCGGCCCAGGAGGCCTGCGAGCACAAAAGCTTCGCCATATTGGCCTCTGCGCCACAGGCTTCACCGGCGTCAAACAAGTCAGAGGCGCGAAAGCGCATGAGGTCCGCGGCCTCAGTCTGGGCATAGGCCTGGGCCAGAGGAAACTGGATGCCCTGGTTCTTGGTGATGGGCCGCCCGAAAATCTCGCGTTCATTGCCGTACTGGACGGCGCGCTTGATAAACCAGCGGGCGTCACCAATGGCCTCGGAGGCGACCAGGATACGCTCGGCATTCATGCCGTCGAGAATATAGTAGAAGCCGGAGCCCTCTTCGCCAATCAGGTTTTCGACCGGAACCTTGAGCTCGTGGAAAAAGAGCTGGTTGGTTTCATGGTTAATCATGGCGTCAATCGGGCGCACCTCGACGGCGTCTCCGGCCTCACGCAAATCCACGAGAAAGATACTCATGCCGAGCGTTCTTTTGGGGCTCTCGTCATACGGAGTGGTCCGGGCCAGGAGGAGGAGCATATCGGAGTGCTGCACCCGGGAGGTAAATATTTTACCGCCGTTCACGATATAGTAGTCGCCGTCTCTTTTGGCCGTGGTGCGAATATGCGTCGTATCGGAGCCGGCGTCCGGCTCGGTGACGCCAAAGGCCTGGAGTCGAAGCTCCCCGCTCGCAATCCGGGGCAAGTAGCGCTGTTTCTGTTCATCGCTGCCGTGCCGGAGCAGAGCGCCCATGATGTACATCTGGGCATGACAGGCGGCGGCATTGCCGCCCGAGCGGTTGATCTCTTCCAAAATTACGCTGGCTTCGGTCACCGTCAGTCCCGAGCCACCGTATTGTTCGGGGATGAGGGCCGCCAACCAGCCGGCTTGCGTCAGTTCATCAACAAATTGCTCGGGATAGCGGTTTTCCTTATCGAGCTTACGCCAATACTCATCGCCATACTGGCTGCAGAATTTGCGAATCTCATTCCGAATTTCCGGACAGCGTTCTTTTTCTGACATTGGGTTTCCTCCCTGTCTGTACGGGACTTGCTGCTATATGGACTGCGCGCGCCTCGGTTTTACTCTCGCGTAAACATCAGGTCGGGACGCAGGACGGGGTTGCCGCGGGCCAGGCTGTTCACGGTCGCCTTGGAGACCATGACCGCGGTCGGGTTTTTATCGGCCAGACTGCGGGCCAGAGTGTACGCGGTCGGCAGTAGTTCCGCCTGGGTGACGACCTGATTGACCAGCCCGAGTTGGAGAGCTTCGTCCGCCGTCAGGTGGCGACAGTTGAGAATGATGTCCTTGGCTCGATTCGGCCCCACATTGGCGACCAGCAGGGCGGTTGAGGGTGGGCTCAGCGGCACGCCGAGGTCTACTTCAGGAAACCAGAACTCCGCTTCCTCCACCGCTATCCGAAAATCGCACGCCAGGGCCAGTGACCAATCGCCACCGATCGCATAGCCGTTGACGGCGGCAATCACGACCGGCTCCATGCTGGCAAACAGATCGAGCGTGCGGGCAATGGCGCGCGTCCAGCGCTTGCCGAGCGGGGCGAAGATTTTGCGCCGCTCCTGACGGTCGCTGATGCCTCTGATGGGCGAGAGGTCTGCGCCGGCTGAAAACGTATTGCCCGTTCCGGTAAAAACAACCACGCGAATGTCGGCATCGTCGCGTATCTGGTATTGCAGGCGCTCCAGTTCCAGGGCAATGTCTTCATTGAGTGGATTGCGTTTCTCCGGCCGGTTAAAGGTGAGCGTGGCAATGGTCCCGTCTTTTTCCAAAAGAAAATGCTCTGGCACAGCGGACCCCCTTGGCTGTATACGATGGCGGCCTCATCTAAGCGGACGCCCTGCCGTCTGGCAAGAGAGGCGGACGCGGTCTTTCTCTTGGAAATGGAATATGCTTAATCCGAGTCGAGCAGATAAAGGAGGACGGTATGGATCTTGGACTCTCAAACAATGTTGCCATGATTAGCGGAGCGAGCCGCGGCATTGGACGCGCCATTGCCCTGGGACTGGCCGCGGAAGGCTGTCGCTTGAGCCTGTGCGCGCGCGGCCGAGAGCAGCTTGAGGCCACCGCGCAAGAAGCTCGGACGGCGGGCGTTGAGGTGCTGGCCACGGCCCTGGATGTGAGCCAGGAAACCGAGGCCCGGCGCTGGGTCGAATCGACGCAGCAACATTTCGGCGGGATCGATATTCTCATCAACAATGTCGGCGGGTCGCGTCCGGGCGGCAATCTGGACGCCTCCCGGCAGGACTGGCAGGCCGGCTTTGCTCTCAATTTCTTTTCCGCGCTGGACCTGTGCCAGTTGGTCGTCCCGTCCATGGAAGAGCGCAAAGCGGGCTGTGTGATTAACATTGCGTCGATTTACGGCCGCGAGTGGGGCGGACCGATGACCTATAACGCCGCAAAGGCGGCCATGATCAGCTTGTCCAAGGAAATGGCCCGCGCGCTGGCTCCCAAGGGGATACGGGTCAACAGCGTTGCGCCGGGGTCGATTCTCTTCCCTGGGGGAGCGTGGGAACAGCGACAAAAAGAAAACCCCGAAGGCATTGCCGCTTTTGTCAAAGCCGAGCTGCCGGCCGGCCGTTTCGGAAAGCCGGAGGAAGTGGCGGATGTGGTCGTCTTTTTGGCTTCGGAACGCGCCCAGTGGGTGTCCGGGGCCTGTATTACTGTTGATGGCTGTCAGTCACGCTCGCTGATTTAATCTGACGGGAGAGCCTTGCTTGCCATTATATGTTGTATTATTCTTTAAATTATAAAACTAATAAGGATAAGAATAATGGGAGCAATCGCCGTATCAAAGGAGACGGAACAACAGATTGAACGACTCCGGAAAGCCTTAGGGATTCCCAGTAAGGCTGGTATTCTGCGGGTGGCCCTGCAAACCCTGGAGGAGAAAACGGAAAAAGAGCGGCTCCAGGTGGAAATTCGGGAATCTGTCCGCCATTGTGCGGTCGCCGATCGGGAAGAAAATCGCGCTTTATTTCCTGCGAGTACGGCTCACACTCTTCCCGAGGAATAGCTACCCGATGGAGATCAAACGTGGGCATGTGTATATTGTTGACTTTAATCCTCGGGTTAGGACCAAACCGGGTAAGCTTCGTCCTGCGGTGGTCTTGCAGTCGAACTTGGTGAACGAAGCAGGCTACCCTTCGACGATCGTCATTCCAACAACAACCCGCTTGGTTGAGAAGCCCGGCATCCTCCGCTTACATATGGAGAAGGGGCAAGCTGGTCTTGACCGGGATAGTGATCTTCTTTTGGGCCAATTAATTGCGGTGGCGAACACTTCCTTCCGGCAAGAGACCGGCGTGTTGTCGGGTGCGACGATGCGGGAATTGGAAAGCCGGGTACGCATTATTTTGAATCTCTAAATATCCACGCTGTGTAAGAACAACGCCCCATGAGACGCAAGACCAACCGAGGCGGATGGCTCTCCTCGGTTGCTGAGGACTGGGAGAGAGAATCTGGAGAGACGCATGAACGAGCACTACGAAACCCTGGAACTGCGGCGGGACACAGACCTCTTGTGGCTCGTCTTGAACCGTCCGGCGGCGTTGAACGCCATGAACAGTCTGCTGGTCAACGAACTGCATACTGTGCTCGACGAATTGCACCAGGATCAGACTGTCCGGGTGGTTATCCTGCGTGGCGCGGGCCGCGGCTTTTGTGCCGGGCTGGACCTCAAACAGTCCAGCGCCGCCACCGGCACCTATTCTGTGGCCCAGGGCCTACGGGACCAGCGCCGGATTGCCGAGCTGGCGATTAAAATTCACCGCGCCCCACAACCGTTTATTGCTGCTGTTCACGGCCCGGCCGCCGGGGGCGGTTTTGCCCTGGCTCTGGCGAGCGATATCCGCCTTGTTGGGGAATCCGCCCGTATGAACGCGGCCTTTATCCGTATCGGGCTGTCGGCCTGTGATGTGGGGGTGAGTTATTTTCTGCCCCGGCTGGTGGGCTCTTCGGTCGCTTCCGAGCTTCTACTGACCGGGGATTTTATTGATGCACAACGCGCCCTGGCAACCGGGCTGGCTTCTCGCCTGGTGCCGGACGCCGAACTGGATCAGGCCGCCGAAGCAATGGCCCGCCATATTCTGCGCAACTCGCCCCTGGGGGTAAGATTGACGAAAGAATGCCTGCGCTATTCGGTTGACGCGCCAACGCTGGAGGCGGCCATTGCGATGGAAGATCGGAATCAGATCCTGACCACGCGGACCAATGACGTGCGCGAGGGTATTGCCGCCTTTCTGGAGAAACGCGAGCCGCAGTACGAGGATGCCTGAGGAACGCCTGTCGTCCGAAGATGTTTTCCTGTGTAGGGGCAACCCCCCGTGGTTGCCCCTCGCACGGCAGGTCGCATCACTCGCCTAGGTGGCGAGCAGCCGGGGGAGTTCCGCAATACTCGGCAGGATGTAGTCCGCCTGCTCCTGTCGCATGACCGTGTCGGTACTGGTTCCGGTGAGAACCCCGACGGTGACAACTCCGGCGGCTTTGCCGGCCTGAATATCAATGGGCGAGTCGCCAATATACACTGCCTGGTGAGGCGCAAGCTGCAGGTGTTCCAGACACCTCAGAACGGGTTCCGGATGGGGTTTCCGGTGGGTGACGTCTTCCCGGCCGACGATGCCGCCAAAGAGGTGGCGCACGCCCCAGGTATCAAGAAAGGGCAGGGCGCGGCCGGATGAGGTGGCGATCCCGAGTTGAAAACCCTGCTGATGCAGGCGATGCAGGAGTTCGAGACTCCCCGGAACGGCCTGGGTCTCTTCATGATAGCGCCGCAGCCATTCGTCCATCCGGCTGTCGGTGATGCGCTTGAGACGGTCCGCCGGGTCGGGATAGTCGGTGGGAAAGAGCTGGACGAGCGGATTCTCCACCCCGCGGCGCATCAACTCGTACACCCGGTCGCGCGGCACTGGAGGAATACCGGCCAGGGCCAGCACCTCCAGGGCGATCTCATAGAAAAACTCGACCGACTGGGCGAGCGTCCCATCAACATCGAAGATAAGGCCTGTCGTGTGTATACGACTCATTCTCCGAGTTGATCCCAGGCCTGTTGGACGTGCTGCTCAAGGGCCTGGAGTGAGCCGTTATTACGGATGACCACCTGGGCATGTTTGCGGCGCTCTGCGTTTGAAAGCTGGTTCGCAATGCGGGCTTCGGCGTCCGCGGCGGACATGCCGCGTTGCTCGGTCACTCGACGAATGGCCGCGTCTTTGTCGGTCTCTACCACCCAGACCGTGTCGGCCAGGGGCAGCCAGTTGGCCTCAATCAGGATAGCCGCCTCAACGACAATGGGCAGGGTAAAGCCTTCGGCGCGCTTGGCCTGGATACGCTGCCGGATTTCCGCGAACATAATCGGGTGGACGATGGCATTGAGCCGGGCGAGTGCGTCCGGACTGCTGAAGACAATAGCCCCCAGTTTTTTGCGGTCTATGGTGTGGTCTTCCGCGAGGATTTCCTGTCCGAAGGTGTCGGAGACCTGTTTCCAGGCGGGCTGACCGGGCAGATAGATTTCGTGTCCGACTCTGTCTGCGTCAATAATAGAGGCGCCAAGTGTGGCCAGGAGCTTAGAGACGGTACTTTTGCCTGAGCCGATCCCGCCGGTGAGTCCAATGGTTTTCATATGTCCCCTGTATGTATGGAGAAGAGCCTTGCGGAGAATATTATCGCCTTTTTGTGTCAGAGATAGGTTTTGTCAGAGATAGGGGGCGGCTGCAAGGGCGAGACCGGCTTCTCTCTTGCTGGCGGGCATGGTATCACAGCGGGCAACGTCACTGTGCGGAGGACGCATGCCATACGCAGACATACGCGGAGTCAGACTCCATTATGAAGACCTTGGGAACGGGCTGCCCTTCCTCTTGTTACCCGGAGCGTTGGGGACCGGACAGTCGGATTTCGCCCCACAGTTAAAAGCACTCCCCCAGCGCGGCATCCGGGTGATTGCGCCTGACCCGCGCGGCTATGGCAAATCCCGTCCGCCCGCGCGCGAGTTTCCGCCTGACTTTTATCAACAAGACGCGCACGATTTCGTGGCGCTGATGGAGACGCTCGGCTGCTCGACCTATGCCGTCGGTGGCTGGAGCGACGGTGCGATTACAAGTTTGTTGCTGACCCTGGCCCATCCGCAGCGGATAACCAAGATGGCGCTCTGGGGCGGGAATGCCTATGTTTCCCCGGAGGATATTGACGCCTACGAGAAAACGCGCCGCGTGGCGGATTGGTCTCCACGTACGGCAGCGCCGATGCAGGCGATGTATGGCGAGGAATTTCAAGAGCTGTGGACCCGCTGGTGTGACGCCCAGCAGAGTATACTGAAAGCGGGTGGCGATTTGTGTCGGGAGCGCTTGGCGCAGATTAGCTGCCCTACATTTCTGATGCATGGGGGCAAGGATCCCTTGGTGCCGCCCTTTCATGCGCATTTCTTACAGCAGGGGATAGCCGGGTCACGCTTACACGTGTTTCCGGATGGTAGACATAATATTCACCTCTTCTACGCCGATGCGTTTAACGAATTATTAGTCGAGTTTCTTCTGTCTTAACGTTGTGATCCAGGGAGGGTGCTATGGCCACAGTAGAATTTTTTTACGATTACTCCAGCCCGTGGACCTATCTGGCGTTCACGAAGATTGAGGGACTGTGCCGCAAATACAATGCTGACCTTCAGTGGCGTCCGTTTCTGGTTGGCGGAGTGTTCAATACGGTCAATCCTTCGGTGTATGAATTCCGAGAAAAGGGGGTACCGGCCAAGCAGCACTATACGGCAAAGGATATGAATGACTGGGCGCGCTACTATGGCCTGAAAATCGTCATGCCTCCCTCCGTTTTTCCGGTAAATTCGGTCAAAGCGCTCCGTGGTGCACTCGTTGCGCTCGAACATCCCGGCACGTTTCTGCCCTATAGCTATCGGGTGTTTGAAACCTACTGGGGCGAGGATCGGGATATCAGTCAGGATGCGGTGTTGCGAAAAATTGTCGAAGAAGTCGGCCTTGATGGAGAGGAGTATTTCGACAAGATCGCACGTCAGGATTATAAAGATCGGGTTCGAGCCAACACGGACGCGGTGATCGAACGCGGCGGCTTTGGGACGCCGACGATCTATGTCAACGGTGATTCCATGTTTTTCGGGAATGACCGGCTGGTCCTGGTTGAGGAAGAATTAAAACGCAGTGCATAGCCGAGCCGGGCGAAAGGGACATGTAAAAGGGGGCAGCTCTGGAAGCTGCCCCCTGGTGTTTTCTCGCGTCGATGTCTTCTCGGGTGTCAGCCGTCCCAGCCCCACTTCTGCTTGTTCGCTGCAATCTCATCCGCGGTGGGATGGTCTATCTTCTCATGCCCGGCGACCTCGAAATCGGCTTCGTCGTCAACCATCGCGTAGTTGAGCGGGGTATCGGATTCAAACACGTCGGGTACGGCGACCTCCTCAAAAATGGCCTGCCAGGGACATTCGGGCTCGCACGCCCCACAGTCAATACATTCGTCCGGATGGATATAGAGCTGGTTCGGGAATTTTTCGGCATCATCGCCGGTGTATTTATAAATACAGTCAACCGGACAAACGGCCACGCAGCCTGTGTCGACGCAGTCTCGGCATAGTCTCGTGATGATGTATGTCATCGTCTCCTCCTTGCATCATAGCCAACACGGGCGAGCAGCAGGAAAGAACAGACCCGCCCCGCGGGCTTCACAGTGCTATCGCATCATTTCGGGCAGGTCAATTACAGACACAGGTGAGGAAGCACACCTGTCTGGCGGTCCGTGCGGAGCCTTGGCCGGAGCCGTCACCCGACCCGGAACGAGCGGTCCGTGGCGAGAGAGGAAGACGCTATCACGGGGAAGCGGAGTGGGCGCGATGATAATCCGTCACACGACGGAGGGCCGCAGCCGCCCGCTCATGGGTGGCCACGGTTGCGAGGCCGCGCTGATGAAACTGGGCCCGGGCGTGGAGCAGACTCGCCTCATGGGCAAACGGTTGCAGTACAACAAAAAAGGGCTTGGCCGAACGCGCGGCAAAGCGACTCAGGGTATCGAGCAGGGTTGTCAGGGTTTGCGGTCGGGCTTCCCACTGCCCGGCCACTAAGCCGGCTCCCGTATCCATGACAATCGCATCAATATGCGGGTCACGGTCAAGGATGGAGAGCAGGCGGTCCAGGGTATCCGTCATCTGGCCCATCCCAATCGTATGGCCGGAATCGAGCGGATTGCGAAAGCTGCCGCCGATGACGTTAAAGAACGAGGACAGTTCTTCGTAAGAGGTATCGCTGAGCGGGGGAACCCGCAGACCGGCGGCGGCAAAGGCATCGGTCATACTGACCGAGGGGCCTCCCGTCATGGCAATCAACCCCACTCCGTCTCCGGTGGTCGGCTTGGTGAACCGCAACAGCTTGATGACATCAAGGAGTTCATCAAAACTGCTCACGGAGACGGCCCCGGCCTGACGGACCAGAGACGCCCATACGGCAGCCGGGACGGCGAGGGAGCCGGTGTGTGACGAGGTGGCCCGCTGGCCGGCCTCGGTCTGCCCGCCCTTCCAAATAACAACCGGCTTGTGAGGTGTGACCGCGCGCAGCAAGGCAAAGAAGCGGCGCCCTTCGCGTACGCCCTCAAGATACATACCGATAACTTCCGTTTCGTCGTCGTGAGCGAGATAGTCGAGGTAGTCACTGGCATCGAGGACCGCCGCATTCCCAAAGCTGACCGCTTTACTTATACGCAGTCCATGACTGGCGGCTGCCATACTAAAGGTGATCGTGTGGGTTCCGCTCTGGCCGATAAAACCGATCGAGCCCGACTCTCCGGCCGGCAGGTCGGGGTAATTGCGGAGGCCGATTTTTGGATGGTAGATGCCCATACAGTTCGGACCGATAAGGGCGAGCCCGGCCTCTTGGGCGGCTTGGGTCACTCGCTGTTCCAGGTGTTGGCCCTCTTCGTCGTGGACTTCGGAGAAGCCCGAGGTGAAGAGCATCACCCCGGCGACTTTTTTCGCAGCACAATCCGCAATAATATGCGGCGCGACCTGCCGGGGGACTGCGGTGATGACGTAGTCTATGTCTTCGGGAATCGACTCCAGGCTCGGGTAGTTGGGAATCCCTAAATCCGTAATGCCCTGGATTTCCCGCTCGTCGATCTGAACGGAATAGACTTTCCCCTCGAAGGTGCTCTGGCTCCGTAGCCACAGATAATTCATGGCGCGTTTATCGCCGACCACGGCAACCGCTCGCGGATGAAACGTGCGTGCCAAGGCTGCCCGTGTGTCATCTGACAGTGGGCGAGGCAAAGCGCGGGGTCCTTCAGCGTGGAGGACGACGTGGGCATCAACGGCGAGACAGCCGTCTGCGTGGGCAAAAACAGGGTTGAGGTCGATTTCCTGGATATCCGGCTGAGCCTCGGCCAAGGCCGACAGGGAGAGGAGGGCCTCTTCCAGAGCGGCCAGGTCAACCGCGGCTTGACCGCGCTGGCCGGTGAGCAATGGAAATCCGCTGATTTCCCGGATCATGCGAGCGGCATCCTGTGGGCGGAGCGGCGCTACCCCGAACGCCACGTCTTTAAGCACCTCGACATGCACCCCACCCAGGCCGAACATGATGAGCGGCCCGAACTGCGGATCGGATGTCAGGCCGATAATGACCTCAACACCCGGTCGGGCCATAGGTTGAACCGAAACACCCTCGATGACTGCGGCCGGCTGTGTAGTGCGGCCGGCGGTCAGGATGTCATCAAACGCGTGGCGAACAGCGGCTTCCGTGGCGAGATTGAGGTGCACGCCTCCGATGTCGCTTTTATGCGCGATGTCGGCTGAGCTGATCTTGAGTGCAACCGGGAAATCCATATTCCGGGCAAGGGCTATGGCTTCCTCAGCGGTTCGGGCCAGTTCCGTTCGGACGGTAGGGATGCCGGCCGATTGGACTAACGTCTTTGCCTCTCTTTCGGTCAGCACCAAGCGATGCTGATCTTTTGCCTGTTGGATCGTGGTGCGAGCAGTGGTGTCGGCCATAGGTTCCCCCTCTGATGCCTGAGTGCCTTTCTTATCCGAGGCGGAGGGAGTGGGCAATCTGAATGGGAATCTCTCCCCGACTCAGGCCGAGCGGGGGGGGTAAATGCGGTCGGAGAAAGGCCAGGCTTCGACCCTAGCCGTCTTTTTGCTCAATCTGCTTGCGTAGGGCGGCCACCTCGTCCCGAAGCGCTTGGAGTGGTGAGGCCAACATCCCCTCGACCACCTCTTGTACGAACTTCTCGATATATTTCCCCTGCATATCCCCTTCGATATTGACCCGGTCTCCGGGCTGACGCTGATGCAGCGTGGTGACAGTGTGAGTGTGGGGAATAATGGCACAGGTAAATTCTGTGGGCTTGCAATCGAAGACCGTCAGACTAATACCGTCAACGGCGACCGAACCTTTCTCAACCAGGTAGCGACTGAGTTCGGCTGGGATCGCAAAGGTGTAGAGAAACGAATCGCCTTCCGGCCGAATGGATGTGACGTGTCCAACTCCGTCAACATGACCCCAGACGAGATGGCCGGACAGCCGGTCCTCAAGTCGGAGCGAGCGTTCCAGATTCACACTATCGCCAACCTGGAGGCCTCCCAGAGTCGTACGTCGCAGAGACTCGGCTGAAACGTCAAAGGCGAGTTGATCTGCCTCAATGGCGGTCACCGTCAGGCAGGCCCCATTTGTACAAATGCTTTCTCCCTGACTGATTTCTTGTAGGGGAATACCGGTTCGCAGCCTGAGGCGCACCCC
The DNA here is from genome assembly GCA_002238415.1 of Desulfurellaceae bacterium bin18. Taxonomy (GTDB): domain Bacteria; phylum Desulfobacterota; class Binatia; order Bin18; family Bin18; genus Bin18. The sequence goes on from MPMI01000014.1 coordinate 44,730, forward strand.
TTCGGCAATAGTGTCGATTTTCGTAATCGTCCCGGTTGTTTCAATGATACCGCTGAACATAATACCTCGGAGAGAGTGGGAATGTAGAAGCGTTGTGTCTGGCCCTACGCCGGTCTTAGCCCGCTGCCTGGACGCTCGGCTGCTCCTTGAGTCGGTTCATCCAAGCCTCAAGCCTGGGATGCGGAATATCGACATCCAGCCTGGGAAACAGGAGTGCCCACGACACGTACGGAATATCTGCCAGGGTCAAGGTCGAACCGACCAGGAAATCATTGTTGCCAAGCTCGTTTATGAGGTAATCGAAGCACTGGTTCAGCGTCGTAGTCGCTTGGGAGACAATCTCGTGGTCAGTCGCCCCGCCCTGCATGGGCTTGAGCAGCAGCTCCGCGGCAAGGGTTGCGACGGCGTGCTCATACGGATTATCGGCATAATGCATGAGGACGCGGGCCCGGGCTCGTTGCCCTCTATCGTCCGGGAGCAACGGCGGGGTCGGATACGCCTCGTTCAAGTACTCCATAATAATGGTGGACTCATAGACTGTTGTCCCATTGTCCTGGAGTGCAGGGACTTTCCCATACGGATGAATTGCCAGATATTCAGGCGTTTTCTGCTCGCCCTTGGTGATGTCAATCGGCACCTTTTCATACGCCAGCCCCTTTGCTGCAAGGGTAATCCGCACTTTGCGCGCACGGGGAGACAGGGAAAAGTCGTAGAGTTTAATCATGGCTACTCTCTTGTCCGGTTGCTGTTTGCTTCTGGCGTGTGGCCGTTTTTCGACGGTTGATGATGCTTTGGGCCGTGTCTTTAAGACGGAGATGCCAGCGTTTCGCCCACTCGAAATCTCGACTCAGGATCCCAAAGCTGACAAAGATGAGGAGAATGCCCGGACCAGGGATACCGGGCAGGCTGAGGAAGAGGCCCACAAGCAGGAGAACAACCCCCCCGACGATCCGGCAAATCCGCCAGAACTGATCGCGTGCCGCGCGAAGCATGTTTGGTCAGCCTCACAATCAAGAGGGGCAAGACAGGCTAGCCATCATCGAGAATTTTACCACTTCGGGCCTTTTCTACCGTCTCATCGAACTGGGGGCCGAGTTCAACGCCCATCTCTCGGGCCCGTTTCTTTGCCCACAGGCCAACGTTGCGGTTGTCGCGGTAGAATGTCTCGTCTCTCGGGGCAGTGGTATCCAGATTCTTGAGTCGAGCTTCTTCACCCTGATGATAGGCAAAACGGGAAAGAATCCGGGTGAGACGGCGGCGCTTGCAGTATTGACACTGAGGAGATTTCTGGACGTCCCCCATCTTCATAAAAAGGAGACTTTGCTGCCTGCCGCACGCCCGGCAGTAGTATTCGTAGATCGGCATGATGTTTTTCTCCCCCTATCATACCTGTGTTGAAGGTGCTATAGAGATCGCTTACTTCACCGTGTTTGAACGAGTGGATGGAACTTTTGGAGGATGTGGTGGAATACGCTGGTGAGAGAAAACCTGAGCCGGGATCAGGAGCGTGTACTACCTCGAAGAAGAGCGCCAAGACGCAAGTTTCCCATGGGCGAATCATGTCCTCATGGGAGCGATGCTGTGTTGTTTTGCCTACGAGCTCACACTCGGTCCGGCATTCAAGTCTTTCCTCACGACCTATGGCTGGATTCCCGCACAATTTTCTCTGGCGCTGACGCAGGGCCAATTCCCCGCTTCTTCTTCGCTTGTCGTCTGTCTATTCCTGCATGGAAATGGGCTTCATCTGGTCGGCAATCTCCTCTGTCTGTTCTTTCTCGGGAACGCGGTAGAGGCGCGGTTAGGGGCGGTTCGGTACGTGGTGCTGTATCTGTGCGGAAACGTCATCGCCCTCTTGACCCAGGCGGCGATGGCTCCATTTTCCTCGACCCCGATGATCGGCTCGAGTGGGGCGATTGCCGCAGTCGCCGGTGTCTATTGTTTGCTTTTTTTCTCGCCCCAAGCGCCTGCTACCACCACGCCTCCCTCTCCCCAGCCTCTTGAAGGAACTCCGACGATCCTCTTCCTGGGCGGTTGGATCCTCTTTCATTTGGTCGGTGGTGTATCGGTATACACGTTTGGAGAAACAGCGGTATTCCCATCGACCCATATTGCCTGGGGAGCGCATATCGGCGGCTTTCTTGGTGGTATAATCCTCGGTCCGCTCCTGTTGTCTTCTTCGGAAAAACGTCGACGCCGGCCCGTTGCCGATATCGTGCCATTTATGTTGCATCGACCCAAGTCTCTGCTCCGTTAGCGACACGAGAGGGAAGGCATTGCTCTCTTGACGAGGAGTGCTGTCCCTTCTACCCCTGTCCTGGTCGGGCGAGAAGGACGGGTGCGTTCAGTTTAATTGAGCGGAAAGGGCGGCAAGGGTTCGGCGAGCAGTCAGTGAACGGGGCTCAACCGCAAGTGCCTGCCCAAATTCTCGTGCCGCCTGGAGGAGGTCTCCTCTTGCGAGAGCAATCCGGCCCAGATTCAGATGTGGATAATGAGGCGTATCATAATGGGCCGCCTCTATCGCGTGCTCCAGCCAGGGGACGGCGTCGTCCAGCTTGCCCATCTTCATGAGATAGAGACCGATGTCGTTGTACGGATTGCCAAACTCGGGGTTGAGGGCAATGGCGGTGCGGCATTCTTCAATGGCATCTTCGTAACGCTGGAGAAAACTATACGTCCAACCGAGCGAAGTGTGCGCTTCTGCGGTCGGATGCAGTTGGATGGATTCCTGATAGAAACGCATCGCCTCTCCCAGGTCGCCTTGTCTCTGGGCCTGGTCGCCCTTGTATAAAAGGGCCGAGGCCTTTTCTTCGCGGTCTTTTGTTGTCTCCATATGCTCTGCTCCTGTCGTGAACATTAAAAATGTGTCCGATTTTCCGGCTGTCAAGTCCAAGCGGAAGGTCAGGAAGGAGAGGACGGCGTGGTGAAGTGGAAGTAGAAGGAGAGAGCCATGTAGTAGAGGGGGTAGTAGAGAGAGACGACGACAAGCCAGAGGTGGGCCTGGGGAAGCTGGGAGAGCAGGAGGAGCAGAACGCCAACCCAAATAGCGCCGAGCACATTCGTCAGGCGGCGCAGGCGGACGGTGCGTGTCGGGTAAATATAGCGAATAGGGATAAAGACGCAGAGGGCAAGGAGGAGCACCAGGCTACCGTTCAGCCAAAGGGGTGTACCGCCTGCGTAGAGATAGAACGCCACAATATTCCAGTAGGAGGGAAAGCCGGTAAAAAAGAAATCTTGCGTTTTGGCCGCTGCCTGACAAAAACCGTACGCGCTGGCAAGGAGCACCGCTGCCACGAAGAGCAGCGTGCCGGAAGTCGGAAGCAACTGAAACTGATAGAGAAAAACAACGGGAACAATGACGTAGGTAAAATAATCAACAATGTCGTCCAACTTTGCGCCGTCAAACCAGGGTATAATCCGCTTCACCTGAACAGCTCTCGCCAGAACGCCATCGGTCGCATCAATGAGGACTGCGACTAACATCCAGACAAAGGCCTGCCGGGGCTTGCTCAGGAAAATAGCCTGGAGCGAGAGAAATCCGGCAATGACACCGGAGGCCGTGTAGGCGTGGACTGCCCAGGCGGCAAAAAGACGCATACGGTCTTTCACTTCATGTGACGTTCTGGCGGCTGAGGGTCGGCTCATAGAGAATCTGGATGATCGTGCCATCCGGGTCGGCACAGTACAGGGAGCGGCTGCCATCCCGATGGGTCCGGACTGGTGTGACGATGGGGACGCCGTGCGTCTCCAGTATTTCGGCGGCTCGGTCGACATCGTCGCTGTGCGGAACGATAAACCCGACGTGGTCGAGGATTTGCCCAGCCCGGTCGCGTCGGGGCATCGCCTTATGCAGGGCCAGATTGTCACAACCCGAGGAGAGGTAGGCATTGTCCGGGTCGGGCTGCCAGACGACCTGCATCCCAAACAGGGTTGTGTAAAACTCGACTGAAACGGCAACATCCGCCACATTCAGGGCGATATGTCGCAGGCCGGAATGGGAGATTTTTGCCTCAGACGCCATGGATGCCTGTCCTCTCGCAGAGTGTACGTATTGTGACAAATCTGGTTCGCGTTGAGTAGGGTGGCTATGGTTTTTTGAGAAAAATATACAGTTCGCCGCGTTGGGCCATCAGGCCGGCCTCGGGTTGCGACCCACTCCCCCAATAGATATCCGCGCGGCCAGGACCGGTAATGGCCGCGCCGCGGTCTTGCAGGGCCACAAAACGTGAAAAAGGTTGCCACGAGACCTGCCCGTTTTCCTTCAGGTGCGGCCTGGTGGTACGGATAAAGCCGACCGCTCCCGGCGGATACCAGTTGGGATCGATCGCAATCGAACGGCCCGGTGTGAGCGGGACGCCCAGGCTGCCCAGCGGTCCGGCAGAGACGACGCGAAAGAAAATATAACGCCGATTATGGAACAATATCTGATCTTGTTCGGCTGGATGCTGCCTCAGATAGTGACGGATACCCTGGGCCGACGCCTCTCCGGACTGGAGTTTTCCCTGACCGAGGAGCATCTTGCCGATACTCCGGTACGGCCAGCCGTTTGAAGCCGCATAGCCGACCCGAAACCAGGTGCCGTCCGGCAGCCGAATTTTCCCGGAGCCTTGAATATGGAGAAAAAAACGCTCAACGGGATCATCAAGCCAGACGAGTTCTTTGTGCTGAGGCGCGAGCATACGCTGTCCATCAATCTGAGCCCGAGAGAAATAGGGGACGAGTCCCCCGTTTGCGACGCGACCGTATACGTCTTGTGGGAAGAGTTGGGTCGTAAATTGAGAGACGTCAACCTTCACCAAATCCGTAGGACGACGATACAAGGGATAACGATAGCGCTCGGTCCGGATAAAGCTGCCTTGCAGTTCGGGTTCGTGGTAGCCAGTGAAAAGCACTGGTGTGCTTGCACGATAGAGGTCGAATTCTCGCCGGACCTCCAGAGCGAGGTCTCCGGGCCGATTGAGCAGCGCAAGAAATGCGCCGAGACTATTCCGGACCCGGTCGACACTGACCTGTTTCCGGCCAAGGGAAAATGCTTGGGAGCCTGGCTTCTGCTCCAGAGCTGAGAGGCTCTGCTGGAGCACGGTTTTGAGAGATCTGCGGTCAAGATCGTCCACTAAGGGGGGGATCTGATTGGCGGACAGAAGGGTGAGTGTCGGCTCAGCCCGGCTGTCTGTCGTAGGAAACAGGAGAGCAAAGAAACACAGCAAGAAAAGGAGACTGGCGGACACTCGCATTATTCCTCGGCACTTCTCTTGCCGCTCTCACAACAGGTGGGCAGACGGCTGTTGTGGTGAACTCTTTTACCCAATCCCATGTTGATTGAGTCACGACCCGGATTCCCGCGTTGCGTAGACCTCCTGGGCGGCGCTGACGCCAGCCCCGGCTGCGCAGGCATGCCCATTTTTCTGTAAGACGGCCTCCAGTGCGCTTAAAACGAGCAGCACATTACTGCGGGTGCTGGATTCTCCCATCAGGCCAATGCGCCAGACTTTTCCGGCGAACACGCCCAAGCCTGCACCAATCTCGATATTGTACTCAGCGAGGAGATGCTGACGAACGGTCGCGTCGTCAACACCCTCAGGAATGGCGACGCTGTTGAGCATCCAGAGACGGGCGCCTTCCTGGGCGACCAGCCGCATCCCCAGCGCGTTGAGGCCGGCAGCGAGGGCCAGATGATTGTCCTCGTGGCGACAAAAACGTGCTGCCAGGCCTTCTTCGGAAATCAGCCGCAAGGCTTCCCGCAGGGCGTAGTTCATGGAGATAGGCGCGGTGTGATGATACACGCGTTCCTCGCCCCAATATTGCGCAAGCAGGCTCAGGTCCAGATACCAACTCTGAACCTTGTGCGTGCGGTTTCGTAACACCTCTTGGGCGGCCGGACTAAAGGTGACGGGCGAGAGGCCGGGCGGACAGCTCAGGCACTTCTGGGTGCCGCTGTAACAGACATCAATCTGCCATGCATCTATTTTGAGGGGACAGCCGCCGAGCGACGTCACCGCATCAACGAGAAACAGCGCTCCTGCCTCATGGACGAGCGGAGCGATGTCTGCCAGAGGCTGCCAGGCTCCGGTTGACGTTTCGGCATTGACGATCGCTACCAGCTTTGGTCGCGTGCAGCGCTTGAGGGCCGCGCGGATATCGTCCGGGCTAAAGACGGCCCCCCAGGGAGCTTCCATGATAACGGGCGTTCCGCCGCAGCGTTGCACCACATCGACCATGCGGGTACCGAATACGCCGTTGACGCCGATGACGACCTCGTCTCCAGGTTCGACCATATTCACAAAGCAGGCTTCCATGCCTGCGCTGCCGGTCCCTGAAATTGGAAGGGTGAGGGGATTCGAGGTTTGAAAGACAAACCGGAGGAGCGCCTTGGTCTCTTCCATCAGCCGAATAAACTCGGGGTCAAGGTGACCAACAAGCGGGGTGGACAGGGCACGCAGGACCCGAGGGTGGACATTGCTCGGGCCGGGACCTAACAGGGTTCTCGGAGGCGGGGATAACTCACCACAGGCTTCCATACATGTCCTCTCTTGGCTGTTTTTAGCGACGCTGAAAAAATCCCGGCTACGGTACCACGCTCGGACAGGTGGGAAAAGTCAGGGTGGCCCGGCCGGCCATTCTGGGGCGGGCATCCAGAAAATATGCTCTCGAGGGCAGACAGCGGGAAAGTTTTTTGTTACAAGGCTGAAATATACTGTCCTTTACTGGTGTCGGCACGTAGGGGGAGGGAAGAGGGGGCGTAATGACCGTGACGATTCGCCACATGCTAGCGGAGGATATCCCCCGCGTTGGGGCCGTCATGGTTGCCGCCTTCAACGACGTCTTTCGTCGCCACGGCTACCCCGAGCCGTTTCCGTCCTCGGCTGCCGGGACATCTATCGCACAAGGGTATGCGCGGCTTGAGCCCAACGAGTGTTTTGCCGCGCTCCAGGATGGACAGATCGTTGGGTCCGGGTTCCTCCATCTTCGGGGCGATACGGCCGGTATTGGCCCGATTACTGTTGATCCGAGGGCCCAAACCAGAGGGATCGGACGGGCTCTGATGCAGGCCGTGATTGAGGCTGGGGGAGGGTGTCCTTCGCTCCGGCTGGTCCAGGACGCCTTTAACGTGGTGTCCTTTCCGCTGTATAGCTCGCTCGGTTTTGAGGTGTGTGGCACGGTCGCTTCATTGGTTGGGCGCAACATTCGGGGAGATGTTTCAGAAGATGTCGAAATCCGGGAGTGGCAAGCGGAGTATATCGAACACCTGGCGGCACTGGATACGCGCTTAACCGGTATCGGGCGTGAACAAGATCTGCGATTTTTCCATGCCCAGCCGCCGCATATTGCCGCCCTCGTTCAGGGGCAGCTTGCGGGCTACCTGTGCTTCCTGCGCACAGAGGCGGGGACGTTTTTCGGTCCTGCCGTAGCAACGCAACCCTCGGTCTTACGCGCATTGATTCTGTCTGCGGCTGAGCGTGAACAGGGAAAGGCCCTGCGTATGCGTTTTCCTACACGGCACGCAACATTATTACGAGAGTTGCTCGCCGTGGGCTTTCGAGTGGAAACCCTCCAGACCTATATGGTTCGCGGGGCGTGGCAGACCCCGGACGGGGCGGAGTTGCTGGCGCTCTTTCCAGAGGCGTTGTAGGGAGAAAAAGGAAGCGGGTATGCCGACCCTCAATGGGACCGATCTCGGGCTTTTCCCCACAATGGGCATCGGCTCCTACGCCTCACCCTCGTGGTTGATTGCGACCAGAAGAGCCCTCCGCGCCGGAACTGCCGGACCGGCAGATGTCGAAGAAGCCATTCAAGACGCAGTAAAAATGGCAGTGTGGGACCAGGAAGAAGCCGGGCTGGACATTCTGACTGATGGTGAGATTCGTCGGCAGCGCTTTCTGTGGAATGTGGTCGAAAAATTATCCGGACTCAATATGGTCCGGGCGCAGCGCAAGCTCGGTATCATGAGCTACGATAGTGCGCCGCGTTTTGAGACAACCGAACGGGTCAGCGCCCCTGACGGGTTCGGGTTAGTTGATGAATTTACCTTTGTCCAAGCGCAAACCGATAAACCGCTCAAAGTCTGCTGCCCCGGTCCGCTCACAATCGCTATGCCTATCCGGCTTAAGGCCGGCTATCCGCAGGGTGACTATCTGCCCCTCCTGTACGACTTGGCGGAACTCGTGAATAAGGAACTCCGCGGTGTTGTTGCGGCTGGCGCGACCTTTATTCAGCTTGACGAACCCTCCGCCGTGGGTCGGGAGCCAGCCCTGTCCATCGAAGAAACAGTGAAGCTGTTCAATACAACCCTGGAGGGTGTGGAGGCCAAAATCGCCCTCCACGTCTGCTTTGGCAATAATCAGGGCCGGCCGGCCATGAAGCGGACGTATAAACCGCTATTCCCCGGCATCCTTGACGTTAAGGTCGATCAATTTGCCCTGGAATTTGCGAATCGAGAAATGGCCGAGCTGGCGCTCTGGAGCCAATATGGCGATGATCGTGAGTTTGCGGCTGGGGTCATTGATGTGAAATCCATGTACCTGGAGACGGCGGAAGATGTGGCCGAGCGTATTCGTCTGACTCTTGAACATGTGCATCCGGAAAAGCTCTACTTGACCTGTGATTGTGGTTTTTCTGCGTCGTCCCGGAATTTAGCCCGCGCCAAGCTGGGAGCCCTGGTGGCAGGAGCCCGGCTTGTCCGACGAGAGGTCAGTGGAGCGTAAATCATCCAAACGATTTGTCCCCTCCATCCCCGCCTCGCCTGGTTGGGATGAGGAGTGGCCCGGCGAACAGCCTGGAGGTGTCCTGCCGGAAGAGTCCCCTCTGCCGGTGCCCGGCCCTCAGGCGACAGTGGGGACGTGCGAGGTCTGGTGCATCAGTCCCGAGGGCTATGAATGCCGTCTGGAAATGCCGGTTGATGGCGCCGGTGGTATGGCCGCTGTGATCGTTGAGCTCGAAGCGATGGGTTTTACCCCCCGCCAACCAAAAATAAAGCCCGCTCCACGACCCCAGCACCAGCAGCTTAAACCCCAGCACCAGCAGCTTAAACCCCAGCACCAGCAGCCTATTCCCCCTCCACCCCAGACAGAGCCCAGCCCGCCGTGGTGTGACGAGCATGGCTGTTTGTTTAAACTCTTTCGCAAAAATGGCCGGCGGTGGTGGGCGCATTATGACGAAGCCGGTGGTCGCTGGTGTAACTCGCCGATTCCCGTGCGGGATGGCGAGTAGACTTTTATCCGTCCGAGTGCTGAGCGGGCCGCAGGTTCGACAGCGCCGCTTCCACTCTGTCCAAACGTTGAAGAATTTCCTGTTGCGGGTCGGCCCGCAAATAGCCCTGCTCAACCAGTTGTATGAAATTGCTCGCAACCTCATCGGCAGAGAGTCGCCCTTCGGGTTGGTACCACTGATACAGCCAGTTGCACATGCCGAGAATGGCAAATGACACAAGCTTGGCCGGGAGCGGGGCGAGGCGTCCGGCTTTGACGCCTGCTGCAATAACTTCCTCAATAAGTCCGTCATAGACCCGTCGTTCGGCGCGTGCCCGTTCGGCAATCTCCCCTGGCAGATTGCTCTCTTCACTAAAGAAAACCGTCAGAAAATTTCGGTGATCCGCCATGAGACGGACCTGATGCCGGATAATCTGCCGCAGCTTCTCTTCGGGTGCGATGGGCTGCAAGCAAATCTGTCGCAGGTCGCGTTGAAAAATAGCGATGGAACGCTCAAACACCCGAATCAGCAGTTCTTCTTTACTCGGACAGTAGCGATACAGGGTGACCCGGGATATCCCCAAGCGCTCGGCGATTGTTTCGAGCGTCGTTGCGCGGTAGCCCTGCTCGCCGAAACAGTCTGCCGCGGCTTGCAGGATGGCCTCTTCGCGCAGGGCCCGGGTGCGTCCGTTCTTTGTCGCCATGCCCTGCGCTTACTGGATTCCCTCCGTCCATGCAAGCGGCCCTATGGGGAGGTGGACAGGCTCTGCTTCCAATGATTCCACTCAACTCTTGCACCTCCCGGTCAGACCGGGGTAAGGAAAAAGAAGCACGGCAGAAGACGGATAAGGAGGGACCAATGACAAACATCCACGTCTCAAAAGAAGCGATGCTCGAACGCGTCGCCCGTTTCAAAGAACTCAGGTCCAGCGCGCAGGCGTTTGTTGATAGCAAGATCCCAGGCCACGAACGGGATATCTATAACGTGATCGGCCGCGGCGTCACCGAGGATACGAATCTCAACCCCGCGATTACCGCTGTCCAGGACTTTAACGTCACCTATGTTGGTGCGAGTCCGGGCAAAGGCGCGGCGCTGCACAGCCACAGTACGGTCGAGGTGTTTATCCCGCTGTCAGGGCACTGGTCCATCTACTGGGGGGATGAGGGAGAACAAGAAGTGATCCTGGATGCCTGGGATACGGTATCCGTCCCGCCAGGCGTGATGCGCGGATTCAAAAATGTCGGCGATGCAGACGCGCATCTGATGGCCATTTTAGGTGGAACCGATGCCGGTCATGTGGCCTGGGCTCCGAAAGTACTTGCGCAAGCTCAGCAGACGAATCTCCGGCTCGATGAGCAGGGGAATCTGCTGCCAAACGACTAGTTCGCTCTCTTGGACTTCTCGAAATACGCCTGCGCTGTGGCAAGGCTGAAACGCTGATGATAGGCGAGTTCGTCCTCAGGATAGCGATGCTCACGACCGTAGACGCAGGTGTACCGGGTGTGGCATCGTTCAGCGCAATCGGTCGGGACGCGTAGACGATGTCGCGTACAGGTACGCAGGTCCCAGCCTCGTGCGGCGCTGACGGCCTGGGCCGGACAGGCGGCTATACAGGGACGCTCCACGCAGGTCGAACACGGATCAAAGTCTTGAGCCGGAGCCGGGAGCGCCGGTAAGTCACGGTCAATCAAAACCGCGGCGCGCCAGGCTATCCAGGGGCCATACCGGGGATGGATTTGGACGCCAAGGATACTGGGCACTGACAGCCGCGCGGCCTGTGCCAGGTGCATGAAGGATACGGTCAGGCCGCTGAAAAACTGAAATGGATAAATAACACGATACTGAGCGCGGGTCGCGTCTAAAAGCGGACTAAGCCGGGCGCTTATAACCTCGACGGTATAGTCATCCAGCGGATGGTCATGCTGCTGGAGATAGTCTGGCTGCGCCGCGGCATACTCCCGAAAGTGTCCCCAAAATTCTCTACCGCCATTCCCAATAACAACGACGGTCTCGGCCTCAGGAAACCGCTGTGTGATATGATACTGCGCCGGAACCAGAGCTTCATAGTCAGACCTCGGCGTTGTCCCGATGAGGTTGAGTCCGACAGGAGCGAGGGCTGCCATGATATCCTGGAGAAGTTCCATAGCTGTCTGCCTTTTTAATAGCGGACGGTAACCAAGAACAAGCCTTGCGGCGGTGCGTTCAGTCCGGCCCGAGATCGGTTGCGCGCCGCAAAGACGGTGGAAAATTCGTCTACGCTCAAAGCGCCTCGACCGACGTCTACCAAGGTGCCGACGATATTCCTGACCATATGGCGCAGGAATGACCGGGCTTCGACCGTATATACGAGAAAATCGCGCTCGCGACAGACGGCACTGTGCATCACCGTGCGCCACGGCGTCCGTTCTACGGAGTCCGCTCCCTGAAAAGACGAAAAATCGTGCTGCCCGATGAGCAGGGCCGCGGCGGCATTCATTGCCTCCTGATCCAAAGGATAGGGGATATGCCACGAGTAGCGGACATGCATGGCCGAGGGAGAGGGCTGGTTCCAGATGCGGTACTGATAGGTCCTGCTGTGCGCGTCGTAGCGCGGATGAAACGTGTCTGCCACCTCGCTGATCGCCCGGATGACAATATCTGAGGGCAGAACCGAGTTGAGGCTATGCTGAAACCGTACCAGGTTGAGAGGAGTGGTGGCCTGAAAGGTGGCCACTTGGCCCAGCGCGTGAACCCCTGCGTCTGTTCGCCCAGCTACCCGTACGCGAACGGGCGTATTCAGAATCCGGGATAAGACGGCTTCGAGCGTCCCTTGAACAGTGGCGCCCGTGGGCTGAATCTGCCAGCCATGATAATTGGTGCCATCGTATTCGAGCAGCAATTTGTAATGCACGGGATATGGTGTACGGAAAGTGGTCTCCGCCCGGCCGGTCCGGGCATCAGTAAAAAGGCCCGCAACTATTGCGGGCCTATGGGTCTCAGGTTGTCGGTCCGCCAGGATCTATTGCCCCAGCTTATAGACCTCAGCCACGTTTGCCCCGATGACCTGCTGCCGGGCCGTTTCGGAGAGTGGCGTGACCAGCCGTTTCAGGGCCGGCATATACTGGTCGCTGTGGTCCGGGTGCGGGAAGTCCGATGCCCAGAAGAATTTGTCGGCTCCGACGAATTCGATGATGTGCTGCAAGGCTTTTTCGTCCGGGTCGGCCGAGATCCAGCACTGGCGCTGAAAATAAAAGCTGGGCCGCTCCTTGAGCTGGGTCGAATGGGCCAGCGGACCCTCAAACACGGCATCCATCCGGTCGAGCAAATAGCCAATCCAGCCGGCCTGGGATTCGAGCACGACGGCCTTCACCGTGGGGAAGCGCTCGAACACGCCATGGTGAAAGAGTGATACAAACGCCTGCTGCATGTTTTGGGCGACCAGCACATCAAAATACCAGTTGAAGTCGATCGGCTCCGTCGGCACGAGTTCTTCAAAGCGCCCGTGAGGCATGAATTGGATCGGCTCGAAGGTCGGATGCAGGGCAACGGGCACATCCAGTTCCTGTGCCTTTGCCCAGACCGGATCATAGTCTGGATGCCCATGCGATTTCTTCGTCCAGGTAAACGGCGCGAAAAAGGCGCCTTTGCAACCCGCCTTGACTGCCCGCTCCAGTTCTTTCGCCGCTTCGTTGGCATCGGTACCGGACAGATGGGCGATAGGGATGAGGCGTCCACCCGACTCGGAGCAAAAGTCCACAATCCAGCGGTTATAGGCCCGGCAATAGGCAGCCGAGATTTCCGGGTCCTGGACCTCAGACTCCCACAAGAGCCCGATGGTGGGGTAGAGAATCGATTTTGCCAGCCCTTCGCCGTCAATCCGCTCTACGCGTTCCTTGGCGTCCATTGAGCCAAGCGGCGCGCCATCAATATAACGGCGGTCCGGACCTGGCACGATATCCGGCTGGCCCATGGCGCCCAGAATGCCGGGGAAACCGCGCTGGCACAGTCGGGACGGTTTCCCGTCAAACTCAAAATGCTCCCAGCCCTCATCGTCTGTTTTAATCCGAATGGCCCGCTCGCGGTATTGCGGCTCAAGATATTGCTCCCACAAATCGGGCGGCTCCAAAATATGGCCATCACAATCGATAGAACCCTCAAGACTGACTTCACCGTTCGCCGTTGACATACCAACCTCCTTTTTGGTGCTGCGTTTGATCGTATTCCCTTCCCTTACCGAGAATCCCAAAAAAATACTAGGCGGCAAAAGGACTGGTACACGCACTCCTGGCGCGAAGACCGCGAGTGCTCTAGTTCTCCAGCCGGAGAACTGGTAAAGGAAGCGACAGGCCGTATCGGAAGACAAGGAGTTTTGCGCATGCTTGGAACAGTATTAGGAGTAGGCCTTGGGGCGGTAATACTTGTCGGGGCTTGGTCTGCTGCGGGCCTTGCCGACGGGTTCGTGTCAACTGGGGCCGTGACGCTGGGCGTCTTGGGCGCACTCAGCGTGGCCACGTTTGTTGCCTTTCTGGCCAACGCCGGTCATCAGGAGCCGGAGTAAGAGCCGGGCTCGGATTTCTTACCCTTCAATCTTCGTTTTGGGCCGGAGTGGGCTGTTCAGGAATGATTCGTCCCGCCAGGCAAGGAGCCCTGTCGTGGTCTCCGGCATCCTGCGCCCCCGCGGGATTGACAGCCGAACAGCGGGGCGGGTAAGTACTTCACGTACTTTACGCGAAAGTGGCGGAATTGGCAGACGCGCAGGATTCAGGATCCTGTGGGGTAAAACCCGTGGGGGTTCAAGTCCCCCCTTTCGCATAGGTCAGGGGGCCTTTCTCAAAAAGAGGGAGGCCCCTTTTTACTGGGCTTCTGATACAACAGACTGCCTGTTTCAGAGTATGAGTCCGCCTTTCCAAGGAGCGAGTTGATGCCAAACGAACTGGCAAGCCAATATGACCCGACCGGACTGGAAAAAACGATAGTCCGGCGCTGGGCCGAGACCAAACCTTTTGCCGCCACCCCGGACGACAACGAGCAACGCTATGTGATCATGATGCCGCTGCCGAATGTCACCGGTGCGTTGCACATGGGACACGCCATGGACAATGTCATGCAGGATATGCTGACGCGCTGGCACCGCATGATGGGGGAGAACGCGTTGTGGATGGCGGGGACGGATCATGCCGGCATCGCCACGCAGGCCGTTGTGGAAAAACGCCTGTTCGAGCTGGAAGGCAAAACGCGCCATGATGTTGGCCGCGAGGCCCTGGTAGAGCGCATCTGGGACTGGAAAGAGCAATACCAGGCCCGCATCGTCAGCCAACAGCAGGCTATGGGCTGTTCGTGCGACTGGGACCGCCAGCGCTTTACCATGGACGCCGTCTGTGCCCGGGCCGTCCAGTGGACCTTTTTTCGTCTCTTCCGGGACGGCCTGATTTTCCGTGGGACGCGCCTGGTCAACTGGGACTGCCACCTGCAAACGGCAGTCTCGGATGACGAGATTGTGTATGAAAGCGTTCAGGGACATTTCTGGCATCTGCGCTATCCCGTCATTGATCCTCAGCCCGGCGAACCGGAGTACGTTGTGGTTGCCACAACGCGGCCTGAAACCATGCTGGGCGATACGGCGGTCGCCTGCCATCCAGACCCACGCGGGGCGCTGGAAGAACTCATTCGCAAAACACAGGAGCGCCTGACCCGAGCCAGCCAAAGAGAGCGCAGCGAGCTGGAAGCGGAAGTGGCCCGGCTCGAAAAACGACGCGAGACGCATCTGCCGCAGCTCGAACAGCTCGCAGCCATGGCCAGAGCCGGTCGTATGGTGCGCCTCCCGCTCCTGGACCGCCCGATGCCGCTCATCTGCGATGAATGGGCGAAACCCGAATTGGGCAGCGGTTGTGTGAAAATCACCCCAGGCCATGACCCCAATGACTACGAAGTATGGGGCCGCCACAGTGAAGAGATCGGTATTATCAACATTCTGCATACCGATGGTTCTTTGAACGACCGGGCCGGGTCGTACCAAGGACTAGACCGCTTTGCCGCGCGCGACAAAATTATTCAGGATTTGGACGCACACGGCCTGCTTGAATCCATCGAAGATCGGGAGATCGAAATCGGCCACTCAGACCGTTCCAAGACCCCGGTTGAGCCTTACCTGTCGGAGCAGTGGTTCGTACGCATGGGCGATGTGGACGGTGGTGTCGTATGCGGCCGGGGGACGACCAACGAATTTGTCGCGCCCGGATTGGCCCAGGCCGCCCTTGACGCTGCCGAAGGCAAGTGGCGTTCGCCCACGGGCAAGAACGTTTCGTTTCACCCGGACGTTCGCTACCGTAACACGTATATCAACTGGCTTGCCGAGAAGCGGGACTGGTGTATCAGTCGCCAGCTCTGGTGGGGGCATCAGATTCCGATCTGGTCGGGCAGCTTCCAAGGTCAGGCACTCCTGGAACAGCTTGCCTGGCTTGCCCCCTATCTGACGCGGGAAGATGTGGTTGCCCGCTTGCAGACGAGCGAGACCGATGAGCTCCTTGGTCCCGATATGCCCGGTCGTCTGGCTCAATACAGTGCCGACGATACGTCGGAGCAAATCAACGGAAAAATTCTGGTGTGTTTGCGCGAGCCGCCTGACCAGGAGGACGTGGTAAGAGACCTGGAAGCGGCCGGCTTTGTGCGTGACCCTGACGTGCTGGATACCTGGTTTTCGAGCGGGTTGTGGCCGCACAGCACCCTGGGCTGGCCCGATCCCGACACTGCGGCTATCGAAGCCGGTCAGTCGCCCCTGGGGACACAGAACGGCTCTCCCGACTGCCTGTCGTATTACTATCCCGGTTCGTGCCTGGTGACCGGGCGCGACATCATTACCTTATGGGTTGCCCGCATGGTTCTGATGGGCCTGTATAACCTGGGCGATGTGCCGTTCACCGACGTCTTTATCCACGCCACGATTCTGGATGGCAAAGGCGAACGGATGAGCAAGTCGAAGGGCAACGGTATTGATCCGGTGGATATTATCGAACGCTACGGCTGTGATGCCATGCGCTACGTCCTGTGTGAGATGCAAACCGGCTCCCAGGATATTCGTCTCCCCGTTCAAGCCATATCGCCGTTCACCAATGAACCCGTAGACCTGGCAAAGGCCAAGCACGGCAGCAGCATTTTTACCTATGTGTGTCCCCAAACCGGCAAGGAATTTGATGTGCTCGGGACCATGCCGGACATCCCCTCGGCCAAGCTGATCAGCGAGCGCTTTGAGGTCGGCCGCCACTTCTGCAATAAGCTGTGGAACGCGGTACGGTTTGCCTTGCCGAATCTTGAGCAGACGTCTTTTGTGGAACGGAGCCCGGCGGTGCTGCCGTTCGAAGAACGCTGGATCCTATCCCGCCTGACGCGGGCACTCGCCGAAGTGCGGCAACAGCTTGAAGCCTATAATCCGTCGGCCGCCCTGTCGGTGGCGCGGGACTTTTTCTGGTCGGAGCTGTGCGACTGGTATCTGGAAATGATCAAGCCGCGTCTGCGCGCGGATGGTGCGGACAGCGCCCGACAAGTCCTGGCCTTTTGCGTTGATCAGACCCTGCGGCTGTTTCACCCGTTCATTCCCTTTGTGACCGACTTTTTGTGGCAACAACTGAATGCACGTGCTACCCGGCGTGGAATTGAGAGTCCGCTTCAGACGCCAGATACGATATCCCGCGCGCCCTGGCCGCAGCCGAATACGAGCTGGCAGGATGAGCAACTGGAACAGCAGGTAGACTTTTTACAGGCCGTCATTCGGGCCATCCGCGATATTCGCAGCCAGTATACGGTGCCACCGAAACAGCGGGTGCAGGTACGCATTAAAACGGTGGGCGAAGCGCCGGATATTCTGGACAAGGGACTGGTCCATATTCAAGGTCTGGCCGGGGTCGAGTCGGTCGAAATGGCCGCGGACGCCGAGCGGACGCGCGATTCCGCCACCGCGGTTGTGGGTGAGCTTGAGGTGTATGTGCTCGGGGTCATCGATATCGAGAAGGAACGGGCACGTTTAAACGGACAGATCAAAAAGCTGAACGGCGTGCTTGCGGGCGTACGGAAAAAGCTTGGCAACGAGAAATTCCTCTCACGGGCAAACCCCGAAGTAGTTGCAAAGGAGCGCTCCAAGCTGGCCGACATGGAGTCGCAGTTAGGGACGCTTAACGAGAATCTGGCCGCGTTGGGGTAAGCGCTTGACGCCCAGTAGGGGGCTTTATAGGCTACTGGGGCAACAGGCCATCCATTAGCAGGTGGACGGGTAAAAACCATGAGGCACTCCAATGACTCCCCAATTTCTTGTTGACGCAAACGGACAAAGAACCGCCGTCGTTTTGCCGCTTCAGGACTTCCGGGCACTGGTCGAACGCTTGGAAGAGTTGGAAGACCTCAGGCTCATTGAAGAACGAAAAAGTGAGCCGACCATTCCCATTTCTTCCCTGGAGGACCTTCTAGCTAATGTTGAAGCTGGCGATTAAACGCAGTGTTTTGAAGGACCTGCGTTCATTGCCGAAAGATGTCAGAGGCCGGGCCGCGCTCTCGATACTCGAACTGGCTACGTCGCCTTCTCCACCTAAAACAGATTCCAGCAATCTCATGAAGCCTGGGAACCCACCTCCAAAGGGTGAACGTCAGCCATGCCTCGCATTTTCGACAACATCGAACAGTCTCTCCAGCCCGTATTAGCGGAGACCCTGAAGCTTGCCGACCGAGCCGACTTCTGTGTCGGATATTTCAATTTGCGCGGCTGGCGGTTGATCGATTCATATGTGGAGCAATGGGACGGGGGCGAGGGGCATTGCTGCCGCGTCCTGGTCGGAATGCAGCGCCTGCCGCATGAGGAATTGCGGCTTGCCAGGAGTCTGTCCGACGGCCAATCGGCACTCGATAACCAGACG
This sequence comes from Desulfurellaceae bacterium bin18, assembly GCA_002238415.1. Classification (GTDB taxonomy): domain Bacteria; phylum Desulfobacterota; class Binatia; order Bin18; family Bin18; genus Bin18. The sequence goes on from MPMI01000014.1 coordinate 62,792, forward strand.
GCGCTTCGGCTCAAAAAAAGACTTGCTGAAGAATTCCGCGAACAACTTACGCTGGGCGCTCCGACCAATGAAGACGAGGCAGGTCTGCGCAAGCTGGCCAAGCAGATCAAGGCAAAGAAGGTTGTCGTCAAGCTGTTCCTCAGACATTCGCTTCATGCCAAACTCTACCTGATGTTTCGGCCCGACCCGGCCAACCCGATCATCGGCTATCTCGGCAGTAGCAATCTCACCCAAGCGGGGCTCTCTCATCAGGGTGAACTCAATATTGACGTGCTCGACCATGACGCCAGTCAGAAGCTCGCCACATGGTTTGAAGATCGATGGAATGACCGCTGGTGTATCGATATCTCGAAAGAGCTTGTTGAGATTATCGAGGAGAGTTGGGCACGTGAAGAACTGATACCGCCCCACCACATCTACATCAAAATCGCCTACCACTTATCGCAGGAAGCACGGGCTGGGTTGACCGAATTTCGTATCCCCAAGGACTTTGGTAACAAGCTGCTCGACTTCCAGACAGCGGCCGTGAAAATCGCAGCACACCATCTGAACCGGCGGGGCGGTGTCATCATCGGCGATGTTGTCGGGCTGGGCAAAACACTCATGGCGACCGCCCTGGCGCGCGTGTTCGAGGACGACCACGGACTTGAAACTTTAATCATTTGCCCGAAGAACCTCGTTCCGATGTGGGAGGATTACCGTGAGCAGTACCGCATGCGTGCTCGCGTATTGTCGGTCAGCCGCGCGATCAGAGAGTTGCCCGACATGCGCCGTTACCGCTTGGTGCTGATAGACGAGAGTCATAATCTGAGAAACAGAGAAGGCAAGCGATACCGGGCCATTCAGGAATACATCCGGGAAAACGACAGCAAATGCGTCTTGCTGTCGGCAACGCCCTATAACAAGACGTATTTGGACCTGTCCAGCCAACTCCGCCTGTTTGTGCCCGAGGATGAAGACTTGGGGATTCGCCCGGAACGCTTGCTGAGAGAGATGGGCGAGACGGGGTTCGTACGCCAGCATCAAGCACCGGTTCGGTCCCTGGCCGCGTTCGAGAAATCCGAGCATGCAGAGGACTGGCACGAACTCATGCGTCTTTATCTCGTCCGCCGGACCCGTGGTTTCATCCAGAACAACTACGCCTCCACCGACCCGGCCACCGGGCGTCAATACTTGACGTTTGAAGACGGAAGAAAATCCTATTTCCCGACACGGGTCCCAAAGACGGTGCAGTTTAATACCGATGGCCAATATGGCCAGTTGTTCGCGGATGATGTCGTTGAGGCCATAAATCGCCTGGAACTGCCACGCTATGGGCTCGGCAACTACGTCTCTGATGTTCCGCGTATACCGCCGACACAAGCCGAAGCCACAATCCTGAACGATTTATCGCGTGCTGGTAAGCGCCTGATGGGCTTCTGCCGAACCAACCTATTCAAACGTCTGGAGAGTAGCGGTCATGCCTTTCTGCTGTCGGTCGAACGCCACATTCTCAGAAACTTCATCTTTCTGCACGCGATGGAGAATGATCTGTCGCTCCCAATCGGAACGACGGACGCTGGACTTCTTGACCCGCAGTCGTTTGACGAAGATGCCGAGCAGGCCGTTGGTGACATCTTCGATACGGAGGACGACGAAGACAACGGCGAATCTGAAGGAACGACACCGCTGAGAACCGAAGAGGATTTTCGCAACCGCGCTGCCTCAGTCTACGCACTGTTTACCGATAAATACAGGAAGCGGTTTCGCTGGCTGGCCTCTCACCACTTTAAGGCAGACCTGGGCAAAGCCCTCAGGGCCGATGCTGAGATTCTCCGCAATCTCCTGGTCACGTTCGGCGAGTGGCGAGCCGTGGACGATACGAAGTTGGACGCGCTGCAAGAAGTGCTTGTGAATCGACACTCGGGACACAAGGTGTTGGTCTTTACGCAATTCGCGGACACGGTGCGCTATCTTGAAAACGAGTTGAAGGCGCGTGGAGTGTCGAGCATGGCGGCGGTAACAGGTGATACGCCAAACTTGACAGAACTTGTCCGGCGGTTCAGCCCGAGGAGCAATGAGAAAGATATCCCCGCCGAAGAAGAACTGCGCGTGCTGATTGCGACCGACGTGCTGAGCGAGGGGCAGAATTTACAAGACTGTGCTGTCGTGGTGAATTGCGACTTGCCGTGGGCCATTATCCGCCTGATCCAACGCGCCGGCCGTGTGGACCGCATCGGCCAGCAGGCGGATGCCATCCTGTGTTATTCCTTTCTTCCGGCCGAAGGGATTGAGCGTCTGATTCGGCTCCGCGCCCGCGTGCGAACACGCCTGCGAGAGAACGCCGAGGTGGTGGGAACGGATGAGGCATTCTTCGAGGACGAGGACAAACAGAAGGTGCTTGACCTGTATAACGAAAAGGCTGGTATTCTCGACAGTGACGACGAGATGGACATTGATCTGTCCTCATATGCGTATCAAATCTGGCGGAACGCAACGCAGGCCGACCCGGCGCTTAAAAAGAAAGTCGAAGATATGCCTGCTGTTGTCCATTCATCGAAAGCCCACCGACCGCAGCCGCAGCGGCCGGCAGGAGCGCTTGTCTACATGCGCACTGCCCAGGGGAATGACGCATTGGCCTGGGTAGACCGCGATGGTAAGAGCGTAACTGAGGGCCAATTCGAGATTCTACGTGCTGCGGAATGCGCGCCCGATACGCCGGCTCTCCCCCGGCATGACACGCATCACGAACTGGTCAGCAAAGCTGCGGAACATATCGCCCGCGAGGAAAAGCAGGTTGGCGGCCAACTCGGCCGCCCCTCGGGTGCTCGGTTCCGCGTCTACGAGCGGCTCAAGAGCTACGCCGAACAGGTCAAGGGCACGCTGTTTGATACCGAACTGCTCCGGCGGGCAATTGACGATATCTATCGCCACCCCTTGCGGCAGACTGCTGCGGACACGCTGAACCGTCAGTTGCGAAGCGGAGTGTCCGACCAGGCCCTTGCCGAGTTGGTCATTGCGCTCCGGGAGGATGACCGACTGTGTATTGTCCATGATGAGGACGAAGGCCGGGAACCGAGTATTATCTGCTCAATGGGCTTGATTGGACACTGATGCCTTTCGCTATGCTTGATGCTGTTGCCTTACCTCCAGAGAGCCTCAGTCAGGAGAAACGTATGATTGTTAAAATCACCTCAAAACGCCAAGTTACCCTCCCGGTACAGGTGCTGGATGCGCTTGGTGTGGGTCCTGGCGATCAACTGGAACTGAAAGAAAGCCCCGACGGCTTCATTCTGCGACCGCGGCGAATCGACTATTCCAAGCTAGGCTCTCTCAAAGACAAGATTGATCCCACAGTCGAGCCGTTCGATATCGAGAAGTTCAGGAGTGAGCCCTATGACCCGTCGTTACGGGATTGATACGTTCGCCTACCCCCACGCTGACCCGGAAGTCTTAACGCTGGACTGTTAGATGGTCGCCTTATCTGTATTGTCCAGCGCCCCTAAAACTACCCGAGGACACTGCTAATGCCGACGACCCTCGACAGAGAGAAAATTAGACGCCATCTGGAAGACTTCGACCTCCACTCCCTGTTCATCGAGGAGCTTGGCTGGGACCACGGCGGCGAGAACATAGAAGTTACAGTCACAAGCAAGACGTTCGTTCTCGAAGCCGTAGCCCACAAGCGCGGCATGGTTGTCTACCAATACGTCGCTGATACAGACGAGACCTTCCCGGACCATCCTACCCGCCAGAAGATCGAAAAAGCCGTTTCCAAAACCGTTCGTGAACACCTTATCGTATACGCCCGGCCCGACCGGAGCGCGCAGCATTGGCAGTGGGTCAAACGCGAACCCGGCAAACCCGACCGGCAACGCTCGGAGGCCTATCACCGAAGAGAAGCCGGGGAACGGCTGATCCAGAAGCTGGAGCAAATCGTCTTCACACTGGACGAAGAGGACGACCTGACCATCGTTGATGTATCAGGCCGGGTGCGGGCTGCCTTTGATGTCGAGAAAATCACCAAGAAGTTCTACGACCGCTTCAAGCAGGAACACCGTGTCTTTCTGGACTTCATTGAAGGTATCCAGAACATCGCCGACCGGGAATGGTACGCCTCGCTCATGCTGAACCGGATGATGTTCATCTATTTCATCCAGAAGCGGGGATTCCTCGACAACGACCCGGACTATCTGCGCAATCGTCTGCACCGCATGCAGACCACGCACGGCAAAGACCGCTTTCAGACCTTCTACCGGCGATTCCTGTTGCGGTTGTTCCACGAAGGCCTAGGGCAGCCCGAGGCCAGCCGCTCGCCTGAACTGGCAACCTTACTTGGAAGAGTTCCGTATCTGAACGGTGGATTGTTTGACGTACACGACTTGGAGCGTGATAATCCGAAGATACACATTCCCGATGAGGCTTTTCAGAATATATTCGCCTTTTTCGATACCTACCAATGGCACCTAGACGACCGACCACTGCATAACGATAGAGAGATCAACCCCGACGTACTGGGCTATATCTTCGAGAAATATATCAACCAGAAGCAGATGGGGGCCTACTATACCAAGGAAGACATTACCGGCTATATCAGCCGTAATACCATTCTCCCCTTCCTGTTCGACCGGGCGAAAAAAGCGTGTCCGATTGCTTTTATGCCCGACGGTGGAGTGTGGCGGCTCTTATCCGAAAACCCTGACCGTTATTTCTATGAGGCCGTCCGCCACGGCATCACGTATGACATCCATACAAGAGAGGACCTCGCGGAAAAACGCGAGCTGCCACCCGACATTGCCGAGGGCCTGAACGACGTGTCCAAACGCGGCGGATGGAACAAGGCGGCCCCAGCCGACTATGCCTTGCCGACCGAAACGTGGCGTGAGCATGTGGTCCGTCGGCAACGCTACGAAGAAGTCCGCGCCAAGCTCGCTACCGGCGAGGTTACGTCTATCAACGACCTTATCACCTACAACCTGGACATCGAAAAATTCGCTCATGACGTAATTGTGGAGAGCGAAGGGCCGGAGCTGATCCGTGCTTTCTGGAAAGCCCTCAACGCAGTCTCCGTCCTTGATCCAACGTGCGGTTCCGGCGCGTTTCTGTTCGCCGCCCTCAGTATTCTGGAGCCGCTGTACACAGCTTGTCTGGAGGTCATGCGTGGCCTTCTTGACGATCTGGAGCGTTCGCAACGCCAGCACCGCCCGAAGAAACTGCGCGACTTCCATGCGGTACTGGAGCAGGTCGCCGCACACGCCAGCGAACGCTACTTCATTCTCAAGTCCATCATTATCAATAACCTGTATGGCGTGGACATCATGGAAGAGGCCGTAGAAATCTGCAAACTGCGCCTGTTCCTGAAGCTGGTCGCACAGTTGGAGCGCTATGACCAGATTGAGCCCTTGCCTGACGTTGACTTTAACGTCCGCGCCGGTAACACGCTCGTCGGTTTCACTTCGCTTGAGGAGGTTCGGAAAACCTTCACAATAACCACTGACAATCAGTACAGAATGCTTTCTCAAAAAGAGAAGGCGAAGTTAAAACGCCTTGAAGAGGACGCCGAAATCACTGACCGCAAGTTTCGTAAGTTCCGCGAAATGCAGACCGAAAACGGTATGGACGCCGGCGAGTTTGCCGCCTCTAAGGTGAAATTGCGTCAGCAACTTGACGACCTACGCGATGAATTAGACCAGTATTTAGCCGATGATTACGGTGTCAAGACCAAGCATCGACGGGCCTATCAGAAATGGCGTGATAGCCATCAGCCGTTTCATTGGTTCGTTGAGTTCTACGGGATTATGCACGGCGGTGGATTTGACGTGATTATCGGGAATCCACCGTATGTTGAATACCACAGGGTTAAAGCATCCTACACCGTGTCGGCCACCTATACGACATTACCATGCGGTAACCTCTATGCCTTAGTCTTGGAGCGCTCCTATGCACTCAGTCGAAGCAGAGGCTGGGTCAGCCTTATTGTTCCATTAAGTCTTGTGTGTACCAGCCGGACTGAGGAGGCAAGAAAAATTGTGAAAAAGTTTCCTGCCTGGCTGTCAACCTATGACATGCGGCCCGATTCCTTGTTCGAGGGTGTCGCCCAGCGCCTCACTATTATCATTTCGCAAAATCGAAAGGCCGATTCAACTTGCTTATTTATGGGGGGATTTCGCCGGTGGGTTGCAGAGGAACGGCCATTCCTCATTGTACGGACAAATTATTACTCTATCCCAAGGCCGCCAGGAGAAGTGCCGTTTCCAAAGTTGTTCTTCCCTATAGAACAGGCCATCCTTGCTAAAATAGATGGGACTCCGCTTGCACAATTTTCGATCAAGACTTCCAATCCAATTCTCGTACACAGAATTGTCCGATATTTCATCAAGTCGCTGGATTTTGTTCCCTTATTTGTTGACACAAAAGGGAACCGAGGCAAGTCCGAAGATTATAAGAATTTTCACTTCGAAGATGAACATCGAGACTATATCACTGTGTTGCTTAACAGCACTCTCTTCTATTGGTTCTGGCGAACCCATTGTGATGGCTTTCACTGCGGCTACAATGACGTATACTCCATGCCCTATAAGGAAATAACCTGTGCTAAAGCTAAGCAATCGTTGAAGAGACTCCTCGCCGATCTAATGCGTCATCTCCAAGACAACTCCGAGGAACGGTCCATCAGGACCAAGGCGGGAAACATCCGGTATCAAGAATTTTATCCCGCGAGATCAAAGCGCTTCATTGATGAAATCGATCAGGTGCTAGCTGAACACTATGGTTTCACTGACGAGGAACTAGACTTCATTATCAACTACGACATCAAGTATCGTATGGGGAGAGACGGGTGAGTGACACCGACACCGTTTTCGCAGAAGCCATGCCTCTCGCCGATACCGCAGGCGGAGGGGGAACAATGATTGATTGGGCGAATCTTCTGCCGATAGGGCTAGCGCTTTTAATCCTCTTTGGCGTTTTTGGATTACTGATGTGGAAAAGGCCGGAAAAGTTTACGATGATAAGAATCAACTTGCTTTGGCTGTCCACTCTAGTAGCAGTCCTGACGCTCGTGTTTGGTCACCAACTCATTGAATTTCTGGGAGACAATTCCAGTGGAGACACAAAAACGGTAGAGATAGTATTAAGCCCCCTCGTGGGTGTTGGTATCGGTGGTCTCATAGCTATTGCCGGTCAATTAGTCCAAGATTCCGACGAAAAATCCACGAAAACCGGCCCACCCGCTAATGACCCAGAGAATGATTGAGATGTGAGAAAAAAATGAAATGTACGGCTATAGTCGAACGTTGTAAGGATACCGGCCTCTATGTGGGTTATGTGCCCGGTTTCGCCGGTGCCCATTCCCAGGGCGAGACCTTGGATGAGCTGAACAGGAATCTGAAAGAAGTGATCGCAATGCTTCTTGAGGATGGCGATCCACATTTGGATACCGAGTTTGTCGGCATCCAGGAAATAGTGACACCCTGATGTCCAAGGCGCCGGTGCTCAAACCTCGGGAACTGGCCCGATTGCTTGAGGCATTGCAGTTCCGGGAAGTCCGCCAAAGAGGTTCTCACAGACAATATCGTCATGCAGACGGAAGAGCCACGACCGTTCCATTTCACAAAGGAAGAGATATTTCACCGATTCTGTTGCGACAAATCGCAAAAGACATCGGACTAACAATTGACGAGATCATCAAGGCACAACGATGAGACTACGTGTGGATAAGGAAGCCGACGCGCTCTACCTGCGCCTCGACGACTCCGCTATCGTCGAATCCGAGGAAGTCTCGTCGGGAGTGGTGCTTGATTACAACGAATCGAACGAAGTGGTGGGTGTGGAAATGCTCCATCTCTCGAAACGTTCCGCCAACCTGAATCTTTCTACCCTGGAATTTGAGACGGCTTAACCGTCCAGATGTGAACGATTGAAAACCAGACGCTATGAATCGGGGCCGCCTGACATGCCGGCAGCGTTACGACGTTGTACTGACGTGGATGGTGCATCTGCGATCACATTAAAGGGCGACCTCGGCATACTCGATAAAAGGCTGATCGGATTCTTCTGCTCGGTGCGTTGTCCGGGTGACGTGATACTTAAGACCTATGATCTTGCGCGGGTGCTGCGTGAAACCGATGTAACGATCGTCGGCGGATTTCAGTCTCCGATGGAAAAGGAGTGCTTGGACCTACTGTTACGAGGTTCGGTGTCCGTCGTCGTCTGTCCGGCGCGTGGGCTTGGCAACATGCGGATTCCAAGAGGCTGGAAGAAGCCGCTGGACGAAGGGCGATTGCTACTCCTGTCCTTTTTTGACGATAACATCCGTCGCCCCACCGCAAATATCGCCGCCAGGCGTAACGCTTATGTCGCCACTCTCGCCGACCATCTTCTCATCGCTCACGCCGAACAGAGCGGTAAAATCGAGACGTTATGCAAGGAAGCGCTTGCTGAAGGGAAGCCAGTGTTTGCCCTGGATTCGCTGGATAATGTTCATCTTGTTGAATGTGGTGTTGTGCCAGTCCGGGCTGAGGAGTCCTTAGCCTAAGGGATTGGAAAGTCCGGCGACAAAGCCAGTCATGACTTTTGTCGGACTTTTTCCAGAATTATACAATCTCATCCAATATTTCTTCTATTTGATTGATGATGTAATGAGTCTTATCAACTAACATAAAGAATTGTTTAGCTAATCTGAAATGCTCTATTGCCGCGCTATTGCTACCAATGGTTCTCAAGTACATGCCGTAATGAATGTGGATGTTGCCTAGAGCCTTATTGTTATTATGATAGATGGATTTCAACTCGCCGACAATTTTATAGAAGATATCAGCGTATGCAGGGCTATCATAAATTGATAACAAGTCTTGCATTATTCTAGGGTTTTCAGGCGCCAAAGAGAAAAAGCCCAGCGAATATCTTATAGCTGAGTCAATGTTGGATAGATTCAATTCTCCCTTAATCAACGGCTGGATGTTCTCATATATCTCAGGATGGGTTTCCCAACAAAGCCGCCTATACTCCATGGCTCTGTCATGACTATCCATCTCTGCGTACCAATCCGCTAACTGCCTATATGCGTCTGCTTTTTCGATAGGGTCTCCAATCGAGCCGCATTTATTTTTAAGCTGTTCTATGACCTTCGTATTATCGAAACTAATTTTTACCGGCATCGAATATTTAAGAATATATGCGAGTTTTCTTAAGTTTCTGTTCTCTAACTCTTCTTTGGTAAACAAGACAAAGAATACGATAAATTCGTCACAGTCGATGTAGCCTGTAATTTCTTGGCAAGGTAGCTGATCCGCGGTAGCTACTCTAATATACGTATTTCTACCATCTTTTCTTTTAGATGGACGATGTTGCCTTATACATAAGTTTGTATAACACGCTCGCATCGCGTCGTTTTGCATTTCGACAAGTTCAGAGACAGAGGAAGCTTTTTCGTCTTTATGATAGCAATCAAGATATATCCACTCTTGATTTTTTTGTGCACTTTTTAGCTCTAACCCTCGCTGATAAAGACAAGCAAGATAATTTGGTTGTCTGCTGCTATCGATCACCCAACCAAAGGGTGCAGGCAGTAATATGGAACTTTTGCCTGCATAAGGAATCGCACGAAGACCTTGATAATCCTGCAAATCTTCAAAATTTAATATGTCAAGCTCAAGCCTATTGGGTCCGTAATAGGCTCGATTGATGGCAGCATCAGAATATCCTTTTTGTGTTATTAATAGACCCTGATCTACCTCTATGTCTTCCATCATCGCTATAAATGACTCGGTGTGCTTAACATCCACCCGTCGCGAGAAATATTTTGTATCCACCGCAATCTTGATCGGCAATCCAGCAACATCATCCTCAATCAACACATCTACTTGGCGCTCCTTTTTTGAATAGCGCCCTATCAATCTTGCATTGTAGGTAATTTGGGCCTCGGGATACTGCTCCAAAAAATAGCTATACACTTCTTTTTCGTAGTCTTTCCAATCCATTTTTGCACTTCCTATAACACAGCGGCATGAGTGTCGTAGGCCAACTTGGCATGTAGTTTAAGCTGACATTCCTCTACAGCCCGTTCCACGTTGATCTCAACAACAGCCGCCCGCCGTTTGCGAATTTCGCCACCAACAGACGAACCGAATCTCACCCACTAGACATCACCTCGTTTCATCCCTGATATCCTCGGCCGTCCCCTCTACCCACTCCATCGCTTCGGCTTCTCGTTCGGTATCTGCCGCCATCTGACGGTAACCCTCCTGAATATCTCCATATACGACGTAGGGCCTGACCAATGATTCGATAAACCGGCTGATTTTCCGTCTCCCTACGACTTGGTACAGACCTGCGTATACGTCCTCGTCTATGGTAATTGTCAGCTTCTTTTGCATACCCACTCCTGACACGTGTGGTACACGTACATTACCATAAAGAGTTTCCAACATCTTTTGTCCATCCGGTACGAGGGCTCGACGCGCTCTCACCTTGTTTCCGCCTTCCCGGCTGTGTACATTCCTAGGCCATGTCTCCGTTTGACCATCCGGCTGTGGATCGGCTGATTTGCCTTGCACTGGAAGAGGACATTGGTCGGGGCGATGCGACCACGCGGGCGACTATTCCCAGCAATCAGGCGGCGCATGGAAAAATCATGGCCAAGGCCGACCTTGTGTTGGCCGGGCTGCCAATAATTGCATTGGTTCTGGCGCAGACGGATAAAACGGCTGGAGTGCGTTTGCTCGCGCAAGAGGGGCGTCAGGTTCCGGTCGGGACGGTTGTTGCCGAGGTGTGGGGACAGGCCGCCGGCCTGCTCACTGCGGAGCGGACCTTGCTCAATTTTCTGCAACATCTCTCCGGGGTGGCGACCCTGACCCGAAAATTTGTTGAGGCCGTGGCCGGAACCCGCTGCACCATTATTGATACCCGAAAAACCCTGCCCGGCCTGCGCCTGCTGGATAAGTATGCGGTTGTCCAGGGCGGGGGAAGAAATCATCGGCTCGGGCTGGACGACGGAGTGTTGATTAAAGACAATCACATTGCCGTGTGTGGCGGGGTGGGTGCTGCGGTCCGCCGGGCGCGGAGTCAGGCGTCAACGTGGCTGCGTATCGAAGTGGAGTGCACAACTATGGCTGAGGTCCAAGAGGCCCTCGACGCTCAGGCCGATATCATTCTGCTCGACAATATGACCACTACTCAGATGACCGAAGCCGTGCAACTGATACATGGGCGAGCCCTGGTCGAAGCCTCGGGCAATATATCGCTGGCGCGCGTGCGGGAGGTAGCAGAAACGGGGGTGGATTTTATCTCGGTCGGTGTCCTGACCCATTCAACTCCGGCCGCAGACCTGAGCATGTCCGTGACGTGCGAGCCGGGGGCGTAGGGTCTGGAGCACGCTTATGGACGACCTGCCTGACCACAGCTTTGAGACGGCTCTCGTGTCTCGGTTGTCCCAACCGGCGACGCGCCTGCTCGGTCGTCCGCTACATTTTTTTGACACTATTGATTCCACCAATACATCGGCTGCCAGACTGGCACGACAAGGGGCAACCGAGGGAACGGTTGTGACCGCTGATGCGCAGACCGGTGGTAAGGGCCGCTTGGGGCGGAGCTGGGTTTCGCCGCCCGGAGTGAACCTCTATCTGTCGGTAATTCTCCGTCCCCGGAAACCTACCTCAGCCGCACCGCAATTAAGCCTGCTGGCCTCCGTGGCAGTGGCCGAAGCCATCGTTCAACAGACGCAGTTGTTGCCCGTCATAAAATGGCCCAATGATGTCCTGGTCGCAGGAAAAAAAGTATGTGGCATCCTGACTGAGATGCAGGCGAACGGCTCGCATCTCAGGTCAGTCATTGTCGGTATCGGAGTCAATATCAATGCTCCGCTGGCGTCATTTCCTGAGGAGCTACAGGATAAGGCCTCTTCGCTCCTCCTGATGTGTGGGGAGCCGGTTGACCGGGCGGCGTTTACTGTCAGCCTGCTGACCCATCTTGAGAAATTATATGTTCTGTGGCTAGAAACAGGGTTCCCGGTAGTGGGTGCAGCCTGGGAAGGCTATGCGTCTGAGTTGCTGGGAAAATCGATCACGGTGACAGCGCCTGAAGGGGTAATCTCAGGGACGGCGCGTGGTATTGATCAGGACGGTGCACTCTTGGTTGAAACAGTATCCCCGGAAGGGCAGGCGAGGCCGTCCCCCCGCGTCCAGCGTATTCTGGCTGGGGATGTGACCGTGGTTGACGGCTATCGAAAGACGGGCACAGTGAACTGATCGGAGTGGACACCCATGATACTCGCCGTTGATGTGGGGAATACGCATACGGTCGCCGGTCTCTACGAGACGCAAGACCTGGCCTATCACTGGCGCTTTGTGACTGAGGCGGAGCGAACGGCAGACGAGTACGGAGTGCTGCTGCAGAGCCTGTTTGCCGCCCGTGGACTCAGCCTGTCGTGTGTGGCTGGTATTATTGTGTCGAGCGTTGTGCCGGCAATGGTGAAAACGCTCGAAGACCTCGCCCAGACGTATTTTCAGCTCACCCCTCTCATCGTCGGCCCCGGCATCAAGACCGGGATGCCGATCCTGTACGATAACCCCCGAGAGGTTGGGGCCGACCGGATCGTGAATGCGGTGGCGGCCTACGAACGTTATCGGGCCGCCACGATCATTGTCGATTTCGGAACCGCCACAACCTTTGACTATGTGACGCAAGCCGGAGAATACCTGGGGGGGGCGATTGTCCCCGGCGTGGGGATTTCCCTGGATGCCCTCTTCCACAAAACGGCCAAACTCTACCGGGTAGAGCTGGTGAAACCGCCCAAGATTGTTGGCCGCAATACGGTCAACGCCATTCAATCCGGTATCTATTATGGATACACGGCTCTGGTTGATGGCATGGTGGAGCGTATTCAGCATGAAAATGGTGCGCAGGCCCGCGTGATCGCCACGGGTGGATTTGCCCAGCTGATCGCGGCAGAATCAAGAACCATTGAGGAGGTCGATGAGTTCGTGACCCTGGAGGGCCTGCGGATTCTGTATGAACGCAATCATTAAGAGCGTCGTGCAATTATGAAGACGACTGCGACTCAACGCAGTCACTCGGGTTGTGCAACGCTGCCATGAAGGAGGGAAATATGGCTGCTGGTGATATACATCGCATCCGAACCATTGGACTACTCGCTGAAGGCGGGGCTGGGAAGACGACCCTGGGGGAAGCACTCTTATACGCCGCGGGCGAGACCACCCGTCAGGGACGGGTGGAGGAGGAAAGCTCGGTGCTCGACTTTGAGCCTGAGGAAATGCGACGGAAAGCGACCCTGTCAACGGCTTTTCATACGCTGAGTTGGAAGAAGCACGATATTTGTTTAATCGACCCGCCTGGATATGGGAACTTTTTGCCGGACACCCGCTATGCCATGGAGGCGATGAGTGGCGCCCTCTTCGTCGCCGGCCCAGCGGGCCAGCTCAAGGTCGAGACCGAACGGCTGTGGAACTGGGCCAAGGACATGCAGCTGCCTCGTATCGTCTGTCTGTCCCGGATGGATCGGGAGGAAGGGGAATTCGGCGCGGCTATCGATGCCCTGAATAGTGCTCTTGAGACCACCCTGACTCCGATTCACATTCCGATTGGCTCTCAGGCCGACTTTCGGGGCGTGGTTGATCTGCTGTCCATGCAGACCCTGATGTTTCAAGGTGATAAGGGCGAAGTCACGACCGAGGCCATTCCCGCTGCTCTCCAAGAGCAAGCGGATGACTATGGTGAAAAGCTGATTGAGGCGGTTGCAGAAATAAACGATGATCTCCTGACGCGCTATCTTGAGGGCGAGGAGTTGAGCGTGGAGGACATTACCCAGGGATTGAGAGAGGGTGTGGCTGCCGCCCAGATTTTCCCCGTACTGTGCCTTTCCGGGAGCCAGACTTTGGGCATCCAGCCGATGTTGAACGCAATAGTTGATTTGCTTCCGTCACCAGACTCTCGTCCGAGTGTGGTCTGTACCGATCCGAAAACCCAGGAATCAGTTGAGCGCAGCCCTGACCCGACCGCGCCGTTTACCGCCCGCGTGTTTAAGACGGTTGATTCGCAGGCGGGAAAACTGGCGCTCTTCCATGTGATTTCCGGAAAAGTGGAGAGCGACTCGGTCGTGTATAATACGACCCGTGATGCCAAAGAACGTCTCGGCCAGTTATTTCACCTGAAGGGCAAAAAACAGGAGCCGGTGACCACGGCACTGCCGGGCGATATCATCGGTGTGGCCAAGCTCAAAGAGACGCATACCGGCGATACGCTGTGCGACGAAAAAACCCCCGTTCTGCTGCCCCCACTGGTCGAATTCAATCCGGCTATCTCGTTTGCCCTGGGGCTCAAGTCTCGCGGCGACGAAGAAAAGATTATGACCTCCCTGGACCGGCTCAATGAGGAAGACCCGGCCCTCAGAGTGGACCGCGACCAACAGTCCAACGAAATCCTTATTTCCGGAGCCGGCCAGCTTCATATTGAAGTCGTAGTCGAGAAACTGAAGCGGAAATACGGGGTTGACGTGGAGCTGAAAGCGCCCAAGGTTCCGTATCGTGAAACCATCACCGGTAGAACCGAGGCCCAGGGACGCTTGAAGAAACAATCGGGCGGGCGCGGCCAGTTTGGCGATACCTGGCTGCGTGTCGGACCTCTAGCCCGTGGGACCGGCTTTGAGTTCATCAATGAAATAAAAGGTGGCGCGATTCCGCGTCAATATATTCAGTCAGTGGAAAAAGGTGTGGTCGACGCTCTGGGCAAAGGATTCCTGGCTGGCTATCCCATGGTGGATGTCCAAGTGGCGCTGTATGACGGCTCCTATCACGATGTGGACTCCTCGGACATGGCGTTTCAGATTGCCGGGTCTATTGGCATCCAGAACGCGCTGGAAAAGGCCAAGCCCGTGTTGCTGGAGCCCATTATGCACCTCGATATCACCGTGCCAGAGGAGTATATGGGGGATATCAGTGGTGACATCAATCGACGCCGTGGCAGACTCGTGAGTGTCGACGCCAAGGGCCATAACCAGATCATCAAGGCGTCCGTTCCCATGGCTGAGATATTAACCTATGCGCCTGATCTCCGGTCTATGACAAGTGGACGCGGTACCTTTGAGGTTGGTTTTTCGCACTACGAAGAAGTGCCGCATCATTTAACGGAAAAAATCATTCAAGAGAGCAAGCAGGCGAAAGAAGAAGCGAGTCATTAAGCATATGTAAATCCCTGCGGAGAGCCACTGCTTCTCCGCAGGGTATGGGATGAGACGTTGACAACCTCACTCGGGCTGTACTAGAGTTCTCCTCTCTTTTCATTTTCAGGAGGGTTGCTTATGGATGTCAAAGAAGAAGAGTTGATACGTTCCCTGATCGATACTGACCCCGAACTGCGCCGCCACTATGAGGAACACGCTCAACTCAAACAGCGCCTTCAAGAACTCAGAGAAAAATCCTTCCTGACTGAAGAAGAAGAGATTGAAGAAAAAACGATCCAAAAACAAAAACTGGCGGGTAAAGATCGCATCATGGAAATCCTCGCCCGCCACAAACGACAAGCAGCATAACTGAGGATCGCTGCGTTCACGGTTTCGACTCGCCTGGGAGTACCTCAGCCCCACTCGTGTGGCTGGAGTGTCGCCCGGTTAAACGTTTCCTTCTCAGAAGCTCATTGAGCGACAGGACCTATGCGTCATACAATCTCTATCTTAGTTGAGAATGAATTCGGTGTTCTCGCTCGGGTCGCGGGACTTTTTAGTGGCCGAGGCTTCAATATTGACAGCCTGAGCGTGGCAAAGACCCTGGACCCCTCATTGTCCCGTGTCACGCTCGTTACGGAAGGCGACGATCAGATTGTCGAGCAGATCACGAAACAGCTCAATAAACTGATCTGTGTCATCAAGGTCAGTGACTTCCAAGACACGCCGCACGTGGAACGTGAGATGGCGCTCATCAAGGTTGCAGCAGACGAACGTACACGCGGTGAAATTCTGAATATTATCGATATCTTCCGAGCCAAGGTGATCGATGCCGGGCCGCGATCCTTTGTGATTGAAGTGACCGGTGATGAGGGGAAGATTACTGCCATCTTGGATTTGCTCAAGCCGCTGGGTGTCAAGGAGATCGTGCGCACCGGAAAAGTCGCCGTTCAGCGTGGGCTTCAGACACTCTCAGCAACGACCGTGGACAATACATTGGAGCAGCAGCGAAAGGTGCGTCGGCTGCGCTAGGAGCATCCAGAGGCTCTCCGTCATGCCTGCAGACGAGAGAGCTCAGGAGGAAAAGACCTAAGGAGTAAGTAGCATGAGCATGAATATTTATTATGACAACGATGCCGATCTGTCCCTGCTTTCGGGTAAGAAAATTGTCATCGTCGGATACGGCAGTCAGGGCCACGCCCACGCTCTCAACCTGCGTGACTCCGGGATGGATGTCCGGATTGGGCTGCGGAAAGACAGCGGCTCCTGGAAAAAGGCCGAGGAGGCCGGCTTTGTGGTCCAGGAGGTTGGAGCAGCCTCGGCTGACGCCGATATCATTATGATCCTGACACCCGACGAGGTCGCCAGCGAGATGTATGAATCTGACATCAAAGCCGGTCTCAAAGCCGGGAAATACCTCGCTTGTGCGCACGGATTTAATATCCACTTCAAGAAAATCGTTCCGCCCGAAGAGGTGAACGTTTTCATGGTCGCTCCCAAAGGTCCCGGCCATCTCGTCCGGAGTGAATTTGAGAAAGGCCGTGGTGTGCCCTGCCTGATAGCGATGGCGCAAGACCCGTCCGGGGATACCAAGCCGGTGGCCATGGCCTACGCGTCGGCCATCGGTGGGGGACGCGCGGCGATTTTAGAGACCTCGTTCAAAGAAGAGACCGAGACCGATCTGTTTGGGGAACAGACCGTCCTGTGCGGTGGGGTAACCGAACTCATGCGGGCCGGCTTTGAGACCCTGGTCGATGCCGGCTATGCGCCGGAGATGGCGTATTTTGAGTGCCTGCACGAAATGAAGCTGATCGTGGACCTCATCTACGAAGGCGGGATCACGAATATGCGCTATTCCATCAGCAATACGGCCGAGTTTGGAGATATGACCCGTGGCAAACGGGTCATTGGAGACGAAACTCGTGCCGCGATGAAGCATATCCTGGCTGATATTCAGTCTGGAAAATTCGCCGACGAATGGATGAATGAATATCGGTCTGGCTTGCCGCGCTTTAATGCCCTGCGCAAAGAGGGCGCGAGTCATAGGGCTGAGGTTGTCGGCGACAATCTGCGCGGTATGATGCCTTGGCTCCAGCAGGATAGGCTGGTCGATAAGGCGAAAAATTAACTCGGGCCATGACGGGGCAGACACGCGGGGAGGGGAGCGTGGCCTCCTCTTTTCGCTTCCCGTGTTGTGATTATGCATTTTGCGCGTGAGGGATATCCCTGGATCTTCGGGCTCGGCTCACTCTCTCTCGTACTCGGTCTGCTCGGCTTCCACTCCTCTGGCGGTATTCTGCTTGGGCTCACCCTCTTTGTTGCCTTTTTTTTTCGTGACCCTGATCGCGAGGTTCCCGGTGACACCGACGTGATTATCTCTCCTGCCGATGGACGCGTTATCACGGTTGAGCCGTTGGCACGCGGCAAATACGCCTCAGAGCAACCTGCTTCTCGGGTTGGCATATTCCTGTCTCCGCTCAACGTACATGTCAATCGTGTCCCGGTGACTGGACAGGTCACCCAAATTCAGTATCAGCCGGGGAAATTTCGGGCTGCGTTCGCCGCTGATGCCGCTGAAGTCAACGAGCAGAACGCGGTCAGTATTCAGGATACATACGGCCGCCGGGTTGTTCTGGTCCAGATTGCCGGTATGCTGGCCCGGCGGATTGTGTGTCGCCTGACGGGCGGAGAACAGGTCCAACAAGGCGACCGGTACGGCATGATCATGTTGGGCTCCCGGGTGGACGTGTATTGTCCGGCAGAGGTACAGTTGAAAATAACGGTCGGACAACGGGTAAAGGCCGGAGAGACGGTGATCGGCGAATACCGCACTCGGGCGAAAACATAACTGGGAGGTTGCCTGTGGCTATGCAGACACGCGAAAAAGTCAGACGGCTGCCAACTCGTGAAAAAATGCGTCCCCCCCTGCGCAAGGGCGTATATCTGCTGCCTAATCTTTTTACGACGGGCGGGCTGTTTTGCGGGTTTTACTCCAGCGTGATGACTCTGCAGGGCGAGTTCCGGGTCGCGGCCACCGCGGTTCTGATTGCGCTGATCTTTGATTCCCTCGACGGCCGGATTGCCCGTATGACGAAAACCTCCAGCCGTTTTGGTGCGGAATACGATTCCCTGTCCGACCTGGTGGCTTTTGGGGTGGCCCCCGGTTTGTTGGCCTATCGCTGGGCCTTGGAGCCGTGGGGAGCGTGGGGCTGGTTGGCGGCGGCCTTATACGTAGTGTGTGGCGCCCTCCGCCTGGCGCGCTTCAATGTCCAAATCGGAGTAGTGGATAAGGAGAGTTTTGTTGGTCTGCCTATCCCGGCTGCGGCGGCCGTCATAGCCACGACGATTTGGGTGTATGACTACCTGGGTGGTGAAGGGACGACCAGTAAGCACATCACCCTCCTCCTGCTGGTGTATGCTCTGGCCGGCCTGATGATCAGTACGATTCGCTATGCGAGCTTTAAAGATTTGAATCTGCGCGACCGGCAGCCCTTTGGCCTGCTGGTCGCGGGTATCATTCTCTTACACCTGACTATCGCCGAGCCGCAGATCATGTTGTTCACCATTGCCGGCGTGTATGCGTTGTCCGGTCCGGTTGGTATGGTACTGCGCCTGTGGAAGAAGAGACAGCCAGAAGAGGAAGCCGGGCCTGACGTAGCCCGTGTCCAACCAAAGCAACTCCGTGAACCCTCCGAGCAGCCGCCCCATTCCCTTGACAATGAGAAAAAGGGTCCGGTATAACGAAAGATGCATGATTCACATGATGAAGCTTGACACTTTAGGTCTCCTGCTTGGCCTCCTGCTTAGCATCCCGCCTGAGGGATCCGAGGGAGGTGTATAGGTCACACCAGACTCTTGGAGGCCACGGGCGGAATATCTGATCCGTGGCCTCTTGTTTGAGAGGGTTGCGGGTACACTCGCAGCCCTCTTTTTATATGGATAATACTGAGGAGGACGTTATGGAACGCGAAGTTGTAAGGATTTTTGATACCACGCTGCGCGACGGCGAGCAGTCGCCCGGTGCGACCATGAATATTGAAGAAAAGGTGATGGTCGCCGGCCAACTCGAAAAGCTCAATGTGGACGTGATTGAGGCCGGCTTTGCTGCGTCGTCGGAGGGCGACTTTGAATCGGTCCGGCGTGTTGCCGAACTCGTCTCTACTCCTATTGTCCTGAGTCTGTCGCGCACCAAGGAAGACGACATTCGTCGTTCCATTCAGGCCGTCGAGAAGGCCAAGCACCCTGGGGTGCATATTTTTATCGCCACCTCTGACATCCATCTCAAACATAAACTCATGATGAGTCGTCAGGAGTGCATCGACGCCGCGGTCTGGGCGGTCGAATATGCGAAAAAACATCTTGACTATATCGAGTTTTCAGCCGAAGACGCCTCTCGTACAGCCCGCGACTTTCTGGTCCAGATTTTCGGCGAGGTCATTCAGGCCGGAGCCGTGACCATTAATGTTCCGGACACCACCGGCTACGCCATCCCCCATCAGTTCGGTGCCCTGTTTCAGTATCTGCAGGAAACGGTTCCCGGTGGTGGAGACGTGACGTGGAGTGCGCACTGCCACAACGATTTGGGCCTGGCCGTAGCCAACTCCTTAGCGGCTATTGAGAACGGCGCCCGCCAAGTGGAATGCACGATTAACGGCATAGGCGAACGCGCGGGGAATACGTCCATGGAAGAGGTGGTCATGGCGCTCAGAACGCGAGAGGATGTGTTCTCCCATGTCAGCACGCAGATCGTGACCGAGCAGATTTACCCCTCCAGCCAACTCCTGTCTCAAATTACCGGCATTACCGTTCCCATCAACAAGCCGGTGGTCGGTGATAACGCCTTTGCTCACGAGGCCGGCATCCATCAGGACGGCGTGCTGAAATACAAACTGACCTATGAGATCATGCAGCCTCAGACGATAGGCTTGGACAGCAATAGACTCGTCTTAGGGAAACATTCGGGCCGGCACGCCTTTATTGAGCGGCTGAAATTCCTGGGCATTGACTATACGGGAACCGATATGAATAAGGCCTTCGTGCGTTTCAAAGCCTTGGCCGACAAGAAAAAGAGCGTCTACGACGAAGACCTGATCGCTATTGTAATGGAAGAAACGGCCCGTATCCCCGAGAAGTACGAGTTGCTGTATATGAATGTCACCTCATCCAGCATGGCGGTTCCGCATGCGACGGTGAAGATGAAAGTGAATGGTGAGGAGTTGATCGAAAACGCCTCTGGCGATGGCATGGTTGACGCCTGCTATAAGGCGATTGCTCAGATTGCCGAAATGGACGTGAAGCTAGAGCGCTATTCGGTCAAATCCATCACTGGCGGAACCGATGCCCAGGGCGAGGTTTCGTGTCTCTTGCGCAAAAACGGTGCCTCCGTGAACGGCCAGGGCTCCCACACCGATATTATTATGGCCAGCGCTCTGGCCTTCACCAATGCACTCAATAAATTTGCTCAGATAGACCGCTACGGAGACCGGTCCGGCGTCCATCGCGAAGGGCCATAAGTCTCGTCTACGCGACAACGGGTGAGTATCGAGGGGCGACCAGACGGTCGCCCCTATTTGCTTGTGCTGCGGTTTGTGATGGATTTGACCGACGAAAAGGAGAAGGTATGGCGCATAATATTGCAGTATTCAGTGGTGACGGCATTGGCCCCGAGGTCATGGGCGAGGCGACGGAAGTCCTCAAGATTGTCGGACCGCGATTTGGCATTGAGTTTTCTTTTGAGCCGGCTTTGGCGGGCGGCTGCTCGATTGACGAACACGGCGTGGCCCTGACGGATTCGGCTCTGCGAACGGCCAAAGAAAGCGATGCCGTCCTGCTGGGTGCCGTCGGGGGGCCGAAATGGGACGACCCGAAAGCCTCGGTCCGACCCGAGCAAGCCATTCTCGGGCTGCGCAAGGAGCTCGAACTCTTCGCCAACCTGCGACCGGTTCAGGTCAACCGCCATCTGCTGCACGCCTCGACCTTGAAACCTGAAGTCCTGGAAGGCGTTGATCTCATGGTCGTCCGAGAGCTGACCGGAGGCGTCTATTACGGCCGGCCGAGCGAACGCCGGACCGGCGCGTCCGGGCGGGAGGCGGTTGATACGATTTTCTATACCGAGGGAGAGGTCGAGCGACTGATGCGGGCCTCATTCGACTTGGCGCGGAAACGGCGCAAGAAGCTCACCTCGGTCGATAAGGCCAACATCATGGCGTCCTCACGCATGTGGCGCGAAGTCGCCAATGAAGTTGCCCAAGAGTATCCTGATGTCGAGTATGAGGACGTATTGGTGGACGCCATGTCGATGCACCTGATCCGGCGGCCCGCCGACTTTGACGTGATTGCCGCAGAAAATATGTTCGGCGATATTTTAACGGATGAAGCCTCCATGTTGGCCGGCTCCATGGGGCTGCTGCCTTCTGCGTCGCTCGGCGAAGGCAGCCGCGGTCTGTTTGAGCCCATTCATGGCACGGCGCCGGACATTGCGGGCCAGGACAAGGCCAACCCGTTGGCCATGATTCTGTCCACCGCGCTCATGCTGCGCCTCTCTTTTGGCCAGGACGAGGCCGCCCTGGCGATTGAAGAGGCGGTCGATCAGGTGCTGGGCAGCGGCTACCGCACGCCGGATATTGCCCAGCCCGAGTGCCGGGTGGTTGGCTGTCAGGAAATGGGCCGGCTGGTCCGAGAAAGGCTGGGCGGGGAAAGCTGAAAGAGGACGGCTATCCAGTGCCACGCCTAAGCAGGTCGTACCAATAAAACGCTACGACGACCAAGGCGTGGGTAATACGTTCTTGGCGAACGAGTTCGGGAAGCTCGCTCGCGTGGACTAAGATCACCTCGGTTTCCTCGGTGGTATCGAAGCTGGGCTCAAAGCGTTTCTCAACGTTGCGGGCCAGGAAGCTGTGACAGCGATTGCCCTGAAGGGCCGGGTTGGGATGGATCGCGCCCAGCGGAATAATATCCTTAGAGTCGTAGCCGGTCTCTTCTTGCATTTCCCGCCGGGCGGCGTGCAGTGCTGAAGGGTCTTCCTGGTCTACCATGCCGCCCGGAATTTCGAGCGTAAAGTCTTCCGTCCCATGCCGGTATTGCCGGATCAGCACAACGTGGTCATCTGCTGTCACGGGAATGATATTGACCCAGTCGCCGCTGTCGAGCACGAAGAAGTCATGCTCTTTGTTTGTCCGGGGCGAACGGGAACGGTTCTTTTGCAGAGAAAAGATGCGACACGAATAGACGGTTTCAGAGTCGAGCCGCCGCCAGGGCTTGATCTTGCCAGGGTTTATTTTATTTGAGGACGAGTCGGACATAACGCAACGCTAAAACAGCCGCCGGTATTCAATAGCCGGGCAACGATCCATGACCACGGTCAGCCCCGCCGCCTGCGCCCGCTGGGCTGCCGTGGGGTCAATGACGCCTAATTGCAGCCACAGTATGGACGCGCCTGTGGTGATCGTCTCCTCAGCGATCTGGCCGACGAACTGTGAGCGCCGGAACACGTCAACCATCTCTATGCGAGTCGGGACCTCTCGCAGACTCGGAAAACACGGCTCGCCCAGCACCTCCTGACAGTGTGGGTTCACTGGGATAATGGTATGGCCCTTGGCTTTGAGCAGGGCTGCGATCTGATGGCTGTCACGACTTGGATCAGGCGAGTAGCCGACAACGGCAATCGTCCGTGGGGTTGCCAGAATATCCCGGATCGTGGTGTCGGCCGGATTGGTAAAGCCGGCCCATGCTGACGGCTGCGACATGCTGGTCACGCGGCCCGCTGCAAGAGGTCGTTAAACGAATGTTCAAGGCAACGCTTGATTTCGACCATGCGCGCCCGAAAGGCCTCTTCGCCCTGCATGGCCGGGTCCTCAATGTCTCCCTGCTCACCGGCAAACTCCTTAAGCGTAAAGGCTGCTTTTCCGTCTGCCTCGGGATAGGCGTCGAGCATGGATTTCTGCTCGTTCGTCATCGTCAGGATGAGGTCGGCATTGGCAATCAGCTCCCGATGCCGTTTGAGGTCGGTTGAAACGAACTCGTCGCGTTTAATCTGAATCCCATGCTCCTGCAAGATGAAGTAGGCGTCCAGGGAAGCGATCATGCCGTCCCTGGCATAAATGGCTATGCCACCGGAGCGCACGTCAATATGCCGAACCGCGCGCTCCGCCAACATTTTTTCCAAGAGGACGTGGGCCATCACGCTGCGGCTGGTATTGGCGTGACACACAATCAGAATATT
The DNA here is from genome assembly GCA_002238415.1 of Desulfurellaceae bacterium bin18. Taxonomy (GTDB): domain Bacteria; phylum Desulfobacterota; class Binatia; order Bin18; family Bin18; genus Bin18. The sequence goes on from MPMI01000014.1 coordinate 86,167, forward strand.
ATAGGCAGATGGCTGGCTCACAAAAATGTCCGGGTTCTGAAGGTCCTGGAATACAAAGAGAGACGGGCCAGAAGAGCAGGGCCGGCCCTCCTCCTCTGGTACCGACCGTCTAAGGTCAGCGAATTAGTCCTGTTTGAGGGACTTGAAGATTGATCCCAGGTCTTCTTTGGCGGTGTTGCCCTTGGCCAGTTCGACCTTGAGTTGCCCGCCCAGCTCGGCCGCGTCCCATATGCCCTTTTTCTTGACGGTTCCGACAGAATGCCAGCCCTGCATCAGCCACACACAGCCTCCACCAACCCGAAACACTTCGCCGTGGACATCTGCCGCATCTTCACTCGCCAGCCAAGTGACCAACGGCGCAATATGGCCGGGATCAAAATAGTCATGCGCGCCTTCTTCTTCCGGCCCGGCCATCAGACCAGCAGTTTGCGGCGTCGCGTCCACGGTCATCCGCGTGCGCGCCAGTGGGGCGATGGCATTGCCGGTGACCCCATATTTCTGCATCTCGCGGTCAACGATAATGGCCATGGTGGCCAGCGCGGCCTTTGCCGGACCGTAGTTAGGTTGGCCAGGACTCCCAAGCAGACCGGCGTCCGAAGAGGTGTTAATCACGCGGCCATTCAAAAGATTGCCCTGTTTATGCTGCTCGCGCCAGTATTCGCAGGCGTGGCGGGCGCAGTTGAAAGAACCTTTCAAGTGAACGTTCAGGACCGCGTCCCACTCGTCTTCAGACATATTGAAGATCATCCGGTCACGCAGGATGCCGGCGTTGTTGACGAGAATGTTGAGCTTGCCAAAGGAATCGAGTGCACATTCGACAATACGTTTGGCACCCGCGAAGTCAGTGACGCTCTCAAAATTCGCCACGGCTTCCCCACCCGCAGCCTTAATTTCATCAACCACCTGTTGGGCCGGGCTGTCATCCGAGCCGGTGCCATCGAAGCTGCCACCCAGGTCGTTGACCACAACCTTGGCTCCGTTTTTTGCGAGGAGCAAGGCTTCTTCCCGTCCGATTCCACGTCCGGCTCCTGTCACAATAGCGACTCTTCCATCGAGCAGCATAGATTTTTCTCCTTGTTTAGTTGGTCTTATTTTCTCAGTAAACCAGAGCGTTTACGCCACCCTTGTCTGCCTGAGACACTTGGCTTTGTCAAGGAGTCGAGGCGTCCGGCAAAAGAAAAAGCCCTGGAAAACCGAGTCTTCCAGGGCTTTTGAGGCAAGGCCGAATTTTCTGCGTTATGCGTCGTAATACAGCGCAAATTCGTAGGGGTGGGGCCGCAGGCGGAGTTCGTCAATCTCCTGGGTCCGTTTGTATTCGACCCAGGTCTCTACCACATCCTGGGTAAATACATCGCCTTTCAACAGGAAATCATAATCTTTTTCCAAGGCGTCCAGTGCCTCCGGCAGTGAGCCGGGCACGGATGGGACATGGGCCAACTCCTCGGGGGTTAGGGCATAGATGTCTTTATCCAGAGGATCGCCCGGATTCAGTTTCCGCTCAACCCCGTCGAGACCAGCCATCAGCATCGCTGAAAAGGCCAGATAGCCATTGCTGGTTGCATCCGGGAAGCGGACCTCAATGCGCTTCGCCTTGGGACTCATGGAATACATGGGAATACGCACTGCTGCCGAACGGTTGCGGGAAGAGTAGGCCAGGTTAACCGGCGCTTCAAATCCCGGAACCAGACGACGATAGGAATTGGCCGTTGGAGCGGCAAAAGCACAAATGGCCGGTGCGTGGGCCAAGATACCGGCAATATAGTGCATGGCAAATTCGCTCATGCCGCCATAGCTATCACCGGCGAAGAGCGGGTTGCCGTCCCTCCAGACCGACTGGTGGGTATGCATGCCCGAGCCATTGTCACCAAAGACCGGCTTGGGCATAAAAGTCGCGGTTTTCCCGTGCCGCTTGGCCACGTTCTTGACAATATATTTATACCATTGCAGCGCATCGGCCATTTGGACCAGCGGCAGGAAGCGCAGGTCAATCTCCGCCTGACCGGCGGTGGCTACCTCGTGGTGGTGCTTCTCAACCCGAATCCCAACCCGCTCCATCATCTGAACCATCTCGGTGCGGACGTCTTGATACGAGTCGAGAGGCGATACCGGGAAGTAGCCTTCTTTGTGCCGGGGCTTATACCCAAGATTGGGACGTTCTTCCCGGCCGGAGTTCCAGACGCCTTCAATCGAATTGACGTGATAATAGCCTTCATACGCATTCTGATCGAAACGGACTTCGTCAAGAATGAAGAATTCCGGCTCAGGTCCGAAATACGCCACTTCGCCGAACCCGCCGGACTGGACATAGGCTTCAGCCTTCTTGGCGATGCCGCGCGGGTCACGCGAGTACGGCTCACGCGTGATCGGATCCACGATATTGCAGAGCAGGCTGAGCGTCGGCCGTTCGTAGAACGGATCCATGACCGCGGTGCTGGGGTCGGGCATGACCAGCATGTCCGAGGCGTTAATCGGCTGCCAGCCGCGAATCGAAGAGCCGTCAAAGCCGGACCCGTCCTCGAAGAGGTCTTCGTCATATTCACTCAACGGTATGGTGAAATGTTGCCAGGTCCCGATCAGGTCCATGAACTTGAGATCGACTAACTCCGCGCCCTTCTCCTTTGCCAGAGCGATAGCTTCTTGTGGCGTCATAGTGACTCTTTTCCTCCTTACACTAGCAATAATGTTCCGTGCAGATGCTCGCGGGCGGCATTACAACGCGTCTTCCCCGCGTTCACCTGTCCGTATACGAATGACTTCTTCAACTGAATTGACGAAAATTTTTCCGTCTCCGATGCGGCCTGTTTTAGCCGCCTCCTGGATGGTCTCGACAACCGTGGCCACCTGCTCCTCCCTGACGACGATTTCCAGCTTGACCTTGGGGAGAAAGTCAACCACATATTCGGCGCCCCGGTAGAGTTCGGTATGCCCCTTTTGGCGCCCAAAGCCCTTAACCTCGCTTACGGTGAGCCCAGATAAGCCGGCAGCATTCAGACCCTCTTTCACTTCGTCTAGCTTGAACGGCTTAATAATCGCTTCAACCTTTTTCAGTGTGCCCATATTACTACCCTCTCTAGGCCCTCTCTAAAATAAAATATGCAACATGTAAAGCGGACAGGCATACTGCGGAGGGCGTAATCCACCTTACGGCACTCTTATAGATATGAGCAAGACAAATGCCAGTCTGCACTGACCCCAGGAGCTGGAAATTCCTCAAGAAACAGCATGGATGCAGCAGGTCCATGCTGCCTAGTTCACAGGCAGCGCTCTTTTTTTAGGCAGGAGGGGTCGATTTTCCTGACCGAAATTTTTGCTCCTCACCTTTCAACAACCGCCCGATATTCTCGTGATGGCGGACAATGATCAACCCGGCAACCGAGATGCCGGCAAGCAGAACCGGCCGCGGGTAGGCGAAAAGGAAGATGAGGCCGGGGGTGAGCGCCGCGGCCGCGAGAGAGGCCAGCGAGACAATGCGGAACACCGCAAACACCAGGGCAAAACCGAGCAGGGCCGTCAGGATGGCTGTTGGCGCGAGGCCCAAAAAAACACCCAGCCCGGTGGCCACCCCCTTTCCGCCCGCAAAACGCAGAAAGACAGGAAAAAGGTGGCCCAGGGTTGCCATCACGGCGGCACTGGCCTGAACAATCTCGCTCAATCCCAGCCAGCGGATAATGAGAACGGGGAAGAGACCCTTGCCGACATCCCCTATCAGGGTCAGGATGCCAGCCTTTTTCCCGGCCGTGCGCGCAACATTCGTGGCCCCCACGTTGCCGCTCCCCGCCTCCTGGATAGCGACCCCCTGTCTCTTTGCGATCAGCGCACCAGTTGGAATGGAGCCACACAGATAGGCAGCAACGCTGGAGAGGAGCAGAACGCCCAGGTCGAGATCTGACAGCATGAGGTATGAGTCTTCACCCATCGGCATACCCGATGGATGGGCACGGATCCCCGGAAAGTGGGATAGTCATGGTCGGGGTGACTGGATTTGAACCAGCGACCCCACGGTCCCGAACCGTGTGCTCTACCAGGCTGAGCCACACCCCGACACGCCGTACTACTCGTCTCCTAATAGCTCGGGCCGGGTTCCAGGGTCAAGTAGGGGAATCTATCCGGCGTGGTGTTGGACGCCAGCCTGGCTCCTATTCCAGGGGGCACGACCAGAACTCTCCGGCCTGTTGAAAGCCATTATCCCTTAAAAAGGTGGGGGAAAGCGATGCGGTTGACTGGCCCGAACTCGGCAGCCAGACCACGCTGAGACACGCCCGCTTCTGGGCGCGCTCCTTTGCGAAATCGAGTAGTGCTTGCCCGACCTGCGCCGGCGCAGAAGGCAAGACCGCGATATCGATAATTGCCAGCCAACCCGCGTGCTGGAGGCGACGAATATAGCTGACGAGGATCATACCCTGGAGCAGGCCGTCATGCTGAGCCACATAGAAGTCGAGTGCAGGGTCCCGAGCGAGCCGCCGCCAGTGACGAACTTCCGCCTTACGCCACTCCCCGCCGGAAGCATCCGGGAAGAGCATCGTCTGGCAGGTGCTGAGGTCCGTTCGTCTTCCGCGCCGGATGGTGAGCATGGCTTGTCTCCTACCACATATTGGCATAAGCCAGGAATACCAGTTGCTCGCCGTCTGCCGGGCGAGTGGCCGTCCGATAACGAACAGACCTAGGTTGAAAGTCGCATGTCCTCGATTCCAATCTCGCTCACAATTGACAGGCTGTCCTATGGTCCGGCGGGCGTCGGACGGGTGAACGGCAAAGACGGCGGGAAAGTTGTCTTTGTCCCGCACACGGCCCCTGGGGATCGAGTGGATGTTGTCCTGACCGAAGAAAAAAAACGCTACGCCCACGGACAACTCGTCACTATACGACAAGCCTCACCGGCCCGGCGGATGCCGCCGTGTCGTTATGTGCCGCGCTGCGGTGGTTGCCCGTGGCAGCATGTGACCTATGCGGAACAGCTCAGGGCCAAGGAAGCGCTCGTCCGCGAGCATCTGCGGCGTATTGGAGGCGTGGCGGACCCGCCCGTCCTGCCGATTCTTCCTAGCCCGCAGGAGTGGCGCTATCGCCATCGTATCCGTCTGCGAACCGAACCGTCGGCTCGACTCGGCTTTTATCAGTCTCAGTCGCACGAGTTAGTCGAGCTGGGGGACTGTCTTATTGCCGGGGAGGGCAGTGCGACGCATTTGGCGCACGCCCGCGCCTGGCTGACCCGGTTGCGGACCACCGTCCGCCGGGTCGAGCTGATCACGAGCGATCCTGTCCGTGCTGCGACCGGAGGAGTGGTTCTGATAGGGAATGCAGAAGGTCGTTTTCAGACCGCTGATGAGGAAGCGTGTACGGCTTTTGTCGCCAGGCACGACGATGTTGCCGGGTTGCTGCTCTTTGGCCGCGGCTGGCGCCGCGCCTGGGGTGAGACCCGTATTGTATTGGACCTGGGCGTTGATGACCTGGTCCTGGAGGTGAAGCGGGGCGGGTTTACGCAGGTTAATCCCGCGGGCAATCGTGTGCTGATCGCGGCTCTTCTTCGATTGGGCGATTTTCATAAATCACAAAAAGTGATCGAATGCCATATGGGCGCGGGTAATCTGAGCTTGCCGATCGCCGGGCGGGTCAGCACGCTCATCGGCATCGAACAGGACCCGCATGCGCTTGCCGACGCCCGGGAGAACGTGACCCGGACAGGGCTGGACAATGTGACCTGCGTTCACGCCTCGGCCCGAGTCGGGCTCCAAACATTAGCCCAACGCAAAGTAGAGGCTGATATCCTGGTACTGGACCCGCCTCGGACAGGAGCTGCTGACAGCCTTGACGAGATCCCTCGACTCAAGATTCCAAAGATTGTCTACGTCTCGTGCGACCCTACGACACTCGCCCGTGATATGCACCGTCTCGGCCAGTTGGGATACCGGCTTGAGTGCCTCCAGCCCGTCGATCTTTTCCCCCATACCTACCACGTTGAAACAATCGCAATTGCTGTATTGACTTGATGAAAACAGCCTCCTATGCTTCGGGCAACATCCCCGTACCGTCCCCGGAAAAGCGCTTCGGTGGAGATAGCACATGCCATCAAATACACAAGAAAAACCACACTCTTCAAAAGTGACGCTGATCCCTGCCAAAGGGGTCTCGCAGACCATCAATTACCTGCTGGAAGATCGCGATGAGCTCGAATGGCTGGTGGCGATCGGACGCAATAAGCGCGGTGAGATTTTCTTTTATGATACCGGCGGCGATATCATCGAAGACCTTGGCAGCCTGGATTATCTCAAACAACGTCTGCTGCGCGCCCACTTCGGGGACGAGTGGGAATAGCGGCTGAGTTTTGAAACCCCTGACTCCCGACAGCTCAACAGGGGCAACGGATCAGTCGAGTTCCTCATCTTCAATCGGCTGACCGGCCAGAATCCGGTCGCCGTCTATGGTGAGCGGAACGCGGACTAAAAATTTTCCGCACGGCGGACCAAAAATACACTCTCCGGTATTCGGTTCAAAAGCGGCCCCGTGCGTGGCGCACAGGATATAGCGGCCGTCTTCGGTCAAGAACTGGTTATCGATCCAGTCCATGGTCATGGGCACGTGAGCACAGCGGTTGATGTACGCAAAGTACTGGTCGTCGTAGTGCACCAGAAAACACTCGGTTTCCCGTCCCTCGACTGACAACATAAATTTTTTGGTCTCTCCCGGCTCGATCTCGCCCAGCAGGGCGACGGCGACCGAAGGGGACGTCTCAGACGGTGGCACTCCTACCTCCTGTAGTATCAGCGTGTATTTCAACATAGTCTAGCATCGAGATCGGGGGAGGGAAATCGACCCGCAGATGCCCAGTGCCATGAAAAACGGGAAACTCTGGAGGCAGGTAGGCTGCCTCCTCGTCGCCGGCTTCGTCCTGACTGTTGGTTTCGGCTGGGCTGATGAAGGCGTTCCGGTGCCTCCGCTTGACGCCGGCCTTATTGTTTCACTGCATCCCGTGTGTGTTCATTTTGCCATTGCTCTAATTGTCTTTGGCATGCTCCTTGACTGCGGCGGAAGCCTGAGCGGACGGCGGGACTGGCAGCAGGCTGGTCAAATCGGCTTTCTTGCCGGTGTTGGTGCGGTGGGCCTGGCCGTCCTGAGTGGCTGGATCGAACAACAGCTACCGCAGCCCAGCAGTGTTTTTGATCCCCAGATCGCGGAGCTGCTCTTCTACCACGAATATGGCGGGTATGTGCTACTCGGATTTTTTATCATCCTGCTTGTGGCACGGTTGCAAATTCGCGGGCGGTTGCCGTACCTGTATCTCATCCTGGCCGGAGTGGGATTAATTGGCCTGACGCTCCAGGGGTATTGGGGCGGAGAAATGGTCTACCGCTACGGGGCCGGCGTGCGCGCGGTCCAGGTGCTGAGTGATACTGCACAACGGACTCTGCCGGAAAACATGAGAATGCCTGAGCTTGATAAGGGTCTAAAGCCCGATTAGTCCGAGTTGTGAGAGGTCGTGCCGCTCAGGTTTCGAGCAGTACTTGCCGCGCCGTCAGGCCAGTTGTGGAAGGTGGTACCGCCAAGGTTTTGAGAGAGGCCCGCCGCGCTGTCGGACCAATTGTGAAAGGTGGTATCACCAAGGTCTCGAGAGAGGCCTACCGCGCCGTCGGACCAATTGTGGAAGGTAGTATCACCAAGGTTTCGGGATGTACCTGCTGAGCCGTCGGACCAATTGTGGAAGGTCGTATCGCCGAAGTTTTGGGAGGTGCCTGTCGAGCCATCAGAGCATGAATGGAAGGTCGTTCCCCCAATGTTCTGGGAAAGACAGGCTGCCTCAACGTCTCCACGCAGACCGAAGCCGATAAAGCAGACAAATGCAAACGCGGTAAAAAGGCGTCTTTGCATTTGTTCAGTACGCTATTCGGCCGTTTCTTCGCCCTTAAAGCCGGCTGCGGTGTGGGTGCCGTCGCAGAATGGCTTGTTTGCCGACTGACCACAACGACACAGATAAATGGCGTCGTCCTCAAGCGTGTACGGGTTGCGCTTCTGGTCCGTGACGGTGACGGCACCTTTAACCTCGTACGGCCCGTTTTTGAGCACTCGAATCTTGACCTCGTCCATACAGTGTCCTCCCTCTGGAATATGGCTTTCCCTCTCGCCTGAACGGAAAGGATTATCGCACACTGCTCTGGGTGTGGCAATGCGACACGGGTTTCAGTCTGCCTCATCGGGCGACTCGTCCGGCCCTGGTGGCGGAAGGGGTTCCCTGGGCAGGGCGAAGGGGGTCAGGTCCAGCGAGGGCTGGTCTGTTGTGATCAGTTCGTAAATCAACTTGCCGGTAATGGGGGCCAGGACAATGCCGTTGCGATGGTGACCGGTGGCCAGGACAACATTGTCGATGCCGGGCGCCCGGCACAGAATGGGCCGACGCGTCGGTGAATAAGGCCGTAAACCGGCCCAAAACCGGCTGAGCGGGGCCTTGCTTATCCCTGGTACGAGCGCTTCTGAGCGGTCAATAAAAGCCTGAATCGTATCCAGCGTAACATCCTTTGTATGCCCGACATACTCGACGCTTGAGCCAATAATGACCTCGCCGTTTTTGCGCGGGACCAGATAATGTTCGTCACACGAGATCACGTGGCTGAGCTGAGTCGCGCGAACGGCCAGCATCTGACCTTTGGCCGGTTCGACGGGAATCGCGATACCAAACAGGTCTCCGACCTGCCGCGACCAAGAGCCCGTCGCAATCACCACCGTCCCGGCCTCAACCCAGTCTTCGCCGATGCGAACAGATTGGGCGCGCCCTTGTGTCAGGCGGACCTCGGTCACCGTCGTGCCCGTTCTCAGTTGCGCGCCGCAGTGTTCCGCCGCTCGCGCCCAGGCCGCGGCCAGCTTGCCGTTATGCAGGTGGTGATCGCCCGGAAAATGGACGGCCCCACGCAGGTTTGGGGTCAAGGCCGGTTCGGCTTGCCGGACCGCCTCGGCTGACAGCCAGGTGACAGGATGGCCCTGTTCTTGTCTGAGCCCATACAGCTTACGGTATTTTTTTTCGTCTGCATCGTTGCGGATAAGACACAAAACGCCGACGGTTTGATATTCAACATCAACGCCGGTTGTCTGCTGAATCTCCTGAATCAGTGCCGGGTAGAGCGCCTGGCTGGCCTTCTTGAGCTGATACATCGGGCCGCGCTTCGAGCGCCCGCTGGAAACGGCCAAAATCCCGGCCGCCGCAGCAGACGCCTCCTGGCCCGGCTGTTGTTTATCGACCAGGATGGTCTTGTATTGGTGTCGGGCAAAGGTGTGGGCAATGGAGCTGCCGATCACGCCCGCCCCAAGAACGACGACATCTGCGCTTGTCATGGCCCGCCATTGTAATGATCACCAGCGGAAAAGAAAGAGCAAGCGGCGTGTCTGGGGCTTACTCCTGCAGAAAGGCCGGGGCGTGTCCATTCAGCAGACTGCCGAGCTCTGCGGCCGGAAAACGCAGCCCAAGATAAAACGACCCAAAAAGCCCATACACCGCGCTGGCCTCGTCAAAGCGCATCTCATAGACCAGTTTTTTGAACACCAGGGGATCGTCGGCAAAAAGGTCCACCCCCCACTCCCAGTCGTCGAAGCCAATCGAGCCCGAAATGATCTGGGTCACCTGCCCGGCATAGCGACGGCCGATCATGCCGTGCTCGCGCATCATCTGCTGCCGGACGGTGATGGAAAGCTGGTACCAGTTTTTGTCCTCGCCGCGCTTTTTGTCCATCGGATAGAAGCTGAGATAGCGGCGGGCCGGAATGGACGGCCAGATTCGACTGGCCATGGCTTCACGTTTTTGAGCCAGCTCTTTCTCTGCGGCTGCGCGCCATTCGGCCGTGTCCGGCTGGAGGCCCTGTTCGGCCAGGCTGCGGTACAGATGGATCGAGGCTTCATACAGGCCGAGCTCGACCACCGAGACATACGAGGTCGTGGGCTCAAGAAAGTCGCTCAGCCCAAGCCTTGCGACCTGCAACTCTGCCTCGTTCACGGCATCAAAGGTCGGCCGAAAATGGACAAGCATGAGATCGCCCTTATGACCCAAGAGGGAAAAGAGGCCGGTTTGTGCCGAGCCTTCCGCCTCCATTGCGGTGAAGGTTTGTACTGCGTCGTCCAGAATCTCGTTTTGGGCCTTGGCGGATACGGCTCTCCAGTCCGCCCAGCGTACTCGAAACATTTGATGGAGTATGGCCGAGCCTTCAAGGGCGAGTGGTACAGGAGGAATGGCTGTGGGGTGCTCTTCCATTTTTCTATAACTCCCTGAGAAAATTATCGCCGGATAAACGGCGCTGCGGCCTGGGTTGTTGTGTTGGCGATAAAAGGGCCGCGCCGAATTGAGTGGCCAAGAGGCTTACGAATGATGGACGGCCCGGACGGACGAATCGAGTGGCCGGGACTCCTCCGGGTGATGGACGGCTTGGACGGACGAATCGAGGGATTGCGGCGTTGAATCGTATGCAGCGGGCGGTAAGCCGCTCGCTCTCTGCGCTCCTGACGGGGGAAGCGACGGAGCCGCCTGTGCGGACGATAAGGTCGCAGGGCATGCACAACCACCGGCGTTTCAACGTAATAGGGCTCGCGGATAACTTCGATAATACGCGGTGGTTGTTCGACAACGGCGGGCGCTGTTTGGACGACGGGTTCGGGTGGCGGCGGCGGGATAAAGTCAAGCGCGGCCTGACGGACAATCGCTTCGGCCCCATCAGCGGAAAGCGCCAGACGCTGGGTTGTTGCCGCGCGCCGAACCGCCGCTACCAGTTGGTCTATACTGTCCGGGTCGAGGGCGTGGTTTACCTGCCAGCCTCCCGCAGGCTGGACGCCGACTCCGTTCAGCGGGCCTAAGGCGTCGATGCTGCCGTCTTTGATCAGACCAAAGTCCGGGGCGATTTTTTGGGCAAAGGCTCCCTGGCTGCGCGCGGAATACGTGCGGCTCGGGGTAATGAGGGCCGGTGATGAGGCAATGTCCGAAGAGGCAGAGCGATAGATTTGGACTCGCTCCTGGTAGGTTTCAGGAATCTCGACGCTTTCATCCACAAAGTGAATCACCCCCCGAGCGTCGGTCCAACGATAGAGGTCGGCCCGTGCCTCAGTCGGGCAGCCAAAACCGCCCAGATACAGGAAGCCGGCCAAATACGTCGGCCAGAGAAATGGACGTAAGCGCATGGCCCGCCATTATAGTCGAGCGAAACCAGAAACCAAGCCGCTCTTGACCAAGCGCAAGTCACACTACAGAGTGAGATGGAGAACACCAGGCTGTATCCCTGAGCACGGATGTGTATTGCTATGGACGAACTCATTCAAAAGGCCGATATCCTGTTGGAAGCCTTGCCGTTTATTCGTCGTTTTTCCGGTAAGACGATTGTCATCAAATATGGCGGGCACGCCATGCAGGACGCGGACCTCAAGCAACACTTTGCCGAGGACATCGTCCTCCTTAAATACGTGGGTATGAAGCCGGTTATCGTCCACGGCGGTGGCCCGCAGATCGGGCAGTTGCTCAAGCGCCTGGATATTTCCTCGCATTTTGTGCGTGGTATGCGCGTGACCGATGCCCCGACCATGGAAGTGGTCGAGATGGTGCTCAGCCGGGTCAATAAAGAGATTGTGACCCTCATCAATCAGCAGGGGAATCCCGCGGTTGGGATTACCGGCAAAGATGGCGAGCTGGTCGTGGCGCGTCAAATGCTGGTCGATGCGGAAGAAAACGGGCGGACCGTGCAGCACGATATTGGGTGTGTGGGAGAGATTATCGGCGTGAACCCGCGGGTGATTCACGCCTTGGCCGCCCAGGACTTCATCCCGGTTATCGCCCCGATTGGGATTGGCCTGGCCGGTGAGACGTATAATATCAACGCCGACCTGGTTGCCGGAAAAATAGCCGAAGCCCTCCAGGCCGAAAAGTTTATTCTCCTGACCGATGTCGCGGGGATTAAGGATAAGGATGATAACCTTCTGCCGACGCTGACCGCGGCCGAGGCGGAAGTGCTCATCGAAGAGGGCGTCATTCATGCCGGGATGATTCCCAAGGTTGAGTGCTGTATTGCCGCCCTGCACGGCGGGGCGCAAAAGGCGCATATTCTTGACGGCCGGGTACGCCACGCCATCCTGCTGGAGATTCTGACCAAAGCCGGTATTGGGACTGAGGTGGTCCGGCGCGCGGCATAACGCTTTTTCGCGCGCTCTTGGCAAAAGCTCTTGGCAAAAACAAGGGGCCGGTGTATAGGGGTGAACTTCCGCCAGAAGCACGAGAGGTGCCAGCGCCCGGCGACGATAAAAGCGTGGTTTTTCTGACAAAGCAGCCAGGGGGAAAAGAATATGAACAGCCAGGAAATCATTGACCTGAACAATCAATATCTGTGTTCTACCTATGCCCGTTTTCCGGTTGCCTTTGTCCGGGGTGAAGGCTGTCGCCTGTGGGACGCGGAAGGGAAGTCCTATTTGGATTTTTTTGCCAGCCTGGCGGTGATGAACCTGGGGCAGTGCCATCCCGCGGTGGTTAAAGCCGTGCAGGAGCAGGTTGCGACGCTCACGCATATTTCCAATCTGCACCATATTATTCCCCAGGCGCGTCTGGCCGAACTGCTGTGTACCCATTCGTTTGCCGATAAGGTCTTCTTTTGCAACAGCGGGGCCGAGGCTAATGAAGCCTCGATTAAACTGGCACGCAAATATGGGGTGGATAAACGTGACGGGCGCTACGAGATTCTCTCCACGCTGGGCTCGTTTCATGGTCGAACTATGGCCACGATTGCCGCCACCGGCCAGGAAAAAGTGCGCCAGGGGTTCGGACCGGTGCTGGAGGGCTTCCGCTATGTGCCGTTTGGGGACCTTGCGGCCATGGAAGCAGCCCTGTCGGATAAGACCGTTGCAATTCTGGTCGAACCAATTCAGGGCGAGGGCGGGGTGGTCGTGCCGCCCGACGGTTACCTCAGAGGACTGCGCGAGCTGTGCGACCGCAACGGGCTACTGCTCATTTTCGACGAAGTGCAAGTCGGTATCGGTCGGACCGGGAAACTCTTCGCCCATGAACACGAAGGGGTGACCCCGGATATTATGCCGCTCGCCAAGGCGCTGGGCGGGGGGGTGCCGATTGGGGCCATGCTGACGACAGCCGAGGTGGCGGAAAGTCTCAGCCTCGGCACGCACGGCTCAACGTTCGGCGGCAACGCGATTGCCTGCGCCGCCGGTATTGCGGTGGTTGAAACCCTGCTCAACGAGGGCGTGCTCGACAATTGTGCCGAGATGGGAGCCTATTTCCTGAGCCGGCTCCAGGCGCTGAAAGAAAAATTCTCCTTTATTACCGACGTGCGCGGGAAAGGATTGATTCTTGGGGCTGAACTCGACCGCGAAGGCGGAAAAATTGCGGACACCTGTCTGACCGAAGGGGTGATGATCAATTGCGCCGCGGGAAAAGTGCTACGCTTCATCCCGCCGCTGATCATCACCAAAGATGAGATCGACGAAGGCCTGGACATCCTTGAAAAAGTATTGGCCCAACAATGAAGCGCGACCTGATCAGTATCAGCGATTTGACCCAGGACGAGATTGAAGCACTTTTTTCGCTGGCGCTGCGGCTCAAGGCTGACCGCCAAAAAGGCTGGCCGCATCCGATCCTGGCGGACAAAACGCTGGCGATGATTTTTGAGAAGCCCAGCTTGCGTACCCGGGTGACGTTCGAGGCCGGCATGGACCAACTGGGCGGGTATGCGATTTATCTCTCACCCCAGGATATCGGTCTGGGTACACGGGAAACCGTTCCCGATGTTGCCAAGAACCTTTCTCGCTGGGTTGATCTCGTTATGGCCAGAACCTTCTCACATCAGGTGCTGACCGAACTCGCCCAGGCCGCGACGATTCCGGTTATCAACGGCTTGTCCGATCTGTTCCACCCGTGCCAGGTCCTGGCCGACTGTTTGACCCTGATCGAGCATCGGGGTGCGCTGGAGGGTCTGAAAGTTGCCTTTGTCGGCGATGGTAATAACGTGGTGCACTCCTGGTTACACGCCGCGGCGAAGCTGCCGTTTCGTTTCGTGCTGGCCTGTCCACCCGGATATGAGCCGGACCGGGCCGTCCTGGAGCAGACGCGCCAAGCCGGCGCGCGGGTTTCGGTCACCCATACCGTAGCCGAGGCCGTGCGTGAAGCCGACGCGGTCTATACTGATGTGTGGACGAGCATGGGCCAGGAGGAGGAAGGGACTGTCCGCCGCCGGGCGTTCACCGACTATCAGGTCAATGCCGAGGTGATGAGCCTGGCAAAACCGGACGCGCTGGTCATGCACTGCCTGCCTGCCCATCGGGGAGAAGAGATCACGGCGGACGTCCTGGATGGCCCGCAGTCGGTCGTGTTTGACCAGTCCGAGAACCGTCTGCATATCCAAAAGGCTATTATGGTCTGGCTGCTCCAAGGCTAGTCGGTGCCGAGCCGCCTGTATTGAAAGGAAATCGCTCGTGGTGAATGTGAAAAAAGTCGTTCTGGCCTATAGTGGCGGACTCGATACCTCAGTCATTCTGCGCTGGTTGATTGATATCTATGGCTGCGAGGTGATTGCCTTTTGTGCCGACCTCGGTCAGGGCGAGGAACTTGCGCCCGTCGAAGAGAAAGCCCAGGCGGTCGGGGCCAGCGCGATTTATATCGAAGACCTGCGCGAGGAGTTCGTGCGCGACTATGTTTTCCCCATGCTGCGCGCTAACACCGCTTACGAAGACGGCTACCTGCTGGGGACGTCCATCGCCCGGCCGCTGATCGCGAAGCGCCAAATTGAAATCGCCCGCCAGGAGGGCGCGGATGCGGTTTCGCACGGCGCGACGGGAAAAGGCAACGACCAGGTCCGCTTTGAGCTGACCTATTATGCCCTGGAGCCACATATCACCGTCATTGCCCCCTGGCGGGAATGGGATATGCAGGGCCGCGCCGACCTGATTGCCTATGCTGAAGAGCGTCAGATTCCTATTCCGGTCAGCCGAGAGAAGCCGTACAGCACGGACCGCAACCTGCTGCACCTGAGTTTTGAGGGCGGCATCCTGGAAGACCCCTGGCGGGAGCCGTACGAGGATATGTTTCTGCTGTCGGTTTCACCGGAGAACGCCCCCGACCAGCCGGAATATATTGAGATCGATTTTGTTGCCGGCGATCCCACGGCGATCAATGGCGAAGTCCTGTCTCCGGCCAGCCTGCTGGCCAAAGCCAACGAGCTGGGTGGCAAACACGGCATCGGGCGGTGCGACCTGGTCGAGAATCGCTACGTGGGCATGAAGGCACGGGGGGTGTATGAAACGCCCGGCGGGACGATTCTGCATGCGGCGCACCGGGCGCTGGAGACGCTGACCCTGGACCGTGAAGTCGTGCATCTGCGTGACTCGCTGATCCCGCGCTACGCGGAGATGATCTATTATGGCTATTGGTTTGCGCCCGAACGCGAGATGCTCCAGGCGGCCATTGATGAGTCGCAGCAAAACGTCGGCGGCACAGTCCGGCTCAAGCTGTATAAGGGCAATGTGATCGTCGTGGGCCGCAAATCCGATCGAAGCTTATACAATCCCGAGGTCGCGTCTTTCGATGAGAGCGGCGAGTATCAACAGGCAGACGCGGAAGGATTTATCCGCCTCAATTCCCTGCGTTTGCGGATTCGTGGGCTGGCCCAGAAGTAGGGACGAACGCCTCCCGGTAGGCAAGAATCGACGGGGTAGGGCCAGCCGCGCCTCCCCGTCCGGTATGCCTCAATGAAATCAAAAAGCACAAAAGCCTGGGCCGGACGATTCGCTGCTGCGGCCGACCCGCGCATGGAAGCCTTCACGTCTTCGCTGGCCTTTGATCGACGCCTGGCTCGCTACGATATTCAGGGCAGCGTGGCCCACTGCCGGATGTTAGTCAGACAGAAGCTGCTGAGTCGTGCCGAGGGACAGAAAATCCTGACCGGGCTTAAAAACATCGAGCGTGAGTTGGCGCAGGAGCGCTTTCCCTTTCTGGCGTCAGATGAAGACATTCACATGGCCATTGAGCGGCGGCTCACGGACAAAATCGGCGCGCTGGGCGGCAAGCTGCACACGGCCCGCAGCCGCAACGATCAGGTCTTGCTGGATGTACGCCTCTTTGTGCGTGACGAGATCGCGGCGATTCACAAACTCCTCAGCCGCTTGCAGAAACGGCTGGCCCGAGTGGCCAAGCGACATCGGGCTATTGTCCTGCCCGGCTATACCCATCTCCAGCGTGCCCAGCCGGTGCTGCTGGCCCACCATCTGCTCGCCTATCACGAAATGTTCAGCCGTGATGTCGAACGTTTGCAGCAGTGCGGCGAGCGCGTAAATGTCCTGCCCCTGGGGGCAGGAGCGCTAGCCGGTACCACGCTGCCGATTGATCGCGCCTATGTTGCACGGTTGCTCGGTTTTGCCCGGGTGAGTGAAAACAGCCTGGATACGGTGGCCGACCGGGATTTTGTGGTCGAGTTTCTGTCCTGCGGGGCGATCCTGGGGATGCATCTCAGCCGTTTGTCCGAAGAGCTTGTGCTGTGGTCGAGCAGTGAATTCGGCTTTATTGACTTACCGGATGCCTTTTCGACCGGCAGTTCCATGATGCCCCAAAAAAAGAATCCGGATGTCCCGGAAATTATTCGCGGCAAAACGGGTCGCCTGTACGGCAACCTGTTCGCTCTGTTGACCGTGCTCAAGGGATTGCCGCTGACCTATAATCGTGACCTGCAAGAGGACAAGGAACCGCTGTTTGACACGGTAGACACGCTCAAGGGGATTCTGACTGTCCTTGAGCCCATGCTCGGGCAGTTGCGCTTCCGTACCGAGCGACTGACTGAGGCGGCGCTGGGCGGATTCATGCTGGCAACCGACGTCGCCGACTATCTGGTTGAGAAGAAGCTGCCATTTCGTCAGGCCCATAGCGTTGTCGGTGCGGTGGTCCAGTGGTGCGTGGCCGAGGAAAAAGAGCTCCACCAGTTGACGCTTCAAGAATGGCGGCAGTTTTCTCCCTTGTTCGAGGCTGACCTGCTGCCGCGCCTCAGCCTGGAAGCCGCGGTCGAGCGCCGTCAGTCCTATGGCGGGACGGCCCAAAAGAATGTTGAGCGTCAGCTTCGCTCGGCAGGAGTATGACCGTGCTGAGGCAATACGCTCTCGCCGGTCTGCTTGGGGCAGGTGCGCTCCTCCTGCTGGTCTCCGCCTGTGGGCATAAAACAGATATTCGTCCTCCCTCGCTCGTTGCGCCCGAAGCGATTGGTGATTTAGCCTTGACCTTAGGAGACCATGGCGTCACGCTACGCTGGGGCCGTCCCCAACGCTACGCCGATGGCAGCCAGATGGACGACTTGGGCGGATTTGTGGTACTACGGGCGCAACGAGATGGGGCGGGCGGGCAGCCCTTCACCCGGCTGGCGCTGGTTCCGGTAGAAGACCGTGATCGCTTTCAACAAGAGAAGCGGTTCAGCTATACGGACGAGCCGCTGACGGCGGGTACCCTGTACCGCTATCGCGTCCTGGCCGTCACCCTGGGCGGCTATTTGGGGGATGTCTCCAATACGGTTGAGCTGGGCTGGCAGTGGAAGGCAGTAGGCATGAAACTTCCGTTTACCAAGATGCACGGTATCAGCAACGACTATATTTATGTCAATGCGTTCGACACCCAGCTTTCCGACCCTGCCAGGGTTGCCCGGCAGGTGAGCCAGCGCCGAACGGGTATCGGTGGGGATGGGCTTATTCTGATCTGCCCGTCGGATACGGTCCATGCCCGTATGGAGATGTATAACGCGGATGGCAGTCGCGGTGAGATGTGTGGCAACGGGATTCGTTGCGTTGGGAAATATCTCTACGACCACGGGATCGCGACCGACAATCCGCTCCGGGTGGACACCGACGTCGGGCTGAAAGTGCTCTTTCTCGAAGTTGAAGACGATAGCGTGTCCCGCGTGACAGTCGATATGGGCGAGCCCATCCTGGATGGGCCGCAAATCCCCGTTGCCGCAGAAGGCCGCATTGTGAATCAGCCGCTGCATGTGGACGGACAAGCGTACGCTGTGACCTGCGTCTCTATGGGGAATCCGCACTGTGTCACCTTTGTCGATGACGTTGAGGCTATCGAGCTGGAAAAAATCGGTCCTCAGTTTGAGCGTCACGCCTTCTTTCCCAACCGGGTCAATACCGAATTCATTCAGGTGGTCAGTCCGTCCGAACTGAATATGCGGGTGTGGGAACGTGGCTCCGGTGAAACCTGGGCGTGTGGCACCGGAGCCTGCGGGGCGGCCGTGGCCGCGGTCCTCAACCAGAAATCCGAGCGCCGGGTCACCGTCCACCTGCGCGGGGGTGACCTGGAGATAGAATGGCGCGCCGAAAATAACCATGTCTATATGACCGGCGCAGCGGAAGAAGTCTTTGAAGGAATGGTCGAAGTCGAGTAGTATGGGCGTTCTTCTTTCACCGCGAAAGAGAACAGGAGGGCCGCATGTTTTCAGGATCACTGGTCGCGCTGGTTACGCCGTTCAAGAACAATGCCGTTGATGAACAACGGCTGGCAGACTTGGTTGAATGGCATATTAAAAGCGGGACGCATGGCATCGTTCCGTGTGGGACAACGGGTGAGTCTGCGACGCTCTCTCACCAGGAACATACGCAGGTGGTCAAACTGGTTGTCGAGGTCGCCAGGAAGCGTATTCCCGTAGTGGCCGGGACGGGGTCGAACTCAACCGCGGAAGCTATCCACATGACGTGCGAAGCCCAAGAGATTGGGGCCGACGGCGCGCTCATGATCTCACCGTATTATAATCGACCGCCGCAAGAAGGCATCTATCAGCACTACAAAGCGGTGGCCGAGGCCGCCCAGGGCTTTCCCATCGTTTTTTATAATATCCCGAGCCGAACGGGCTCGAATATCCTGCCCGATACCATGGCCCGTCTGGCGCAGATTGAGAACATTGTCGGCGTCAAGGAAGCCTCCGGCTCAGTCGATCAGGTGATCGACATCCGGCTCGCCTGCGGTGACAACCTGGCCATTTTGTCCGGCGAAGACACGCTGACGTTTTCCATGATGGCACTGGGCGGCGCTGGTGTTATCAGCACCGCGGCTAATGTTGCGCCCAAGGCCATGGCCGAGCTGGCAAACGCCGGGTTGAACAAGGAATGGGACAAAGCGTCCGCCCTGCAACTCAGCCTCGTCCCGCTCATCCGCGCCCTGTTTATCGAGACCAACCCCATTCCGGCCAAGACCGCGCTGGCGCTGATGGGAATGTGTGAAGCCGAGTTGCGCCAGCCGCTGGCCCCCATGGCCGAGGCCAATAAGGAAAAGCTGAAAGCTACGCTCAAGAAGTACGAACTGATTTAGCAACGCTGAATAGTGTGCCCTTGCCCCTTCACTCTGGCCAGGGTGAGGGGGCTTTCTTTATACGGGGCAAAGCGGGGGAAGAGAAATGGGAACGAATATCGTCATCTGTGGTGCGGCCGGGCGCATGGGAAAAATGTTGGTGCGTCTCATTCACGAACATCCTGATGCTCAGCTCGTTGGCGCGATCGAAGCGGCGGGTCATCCTGCCCTTGGCTCGGACGCTGGCGAAACCGCCGGTATCGGACCACTCAGTGTGCCGGTGACGAGCGATTACGCGGCGGCGGCTGGCCCGGATACCGTTACCCTGGACTTTACTCTGGCCGATGCGGCAATGGACCATCTGCGGACGGCGGTCGCCAGCGGCGCCGGCATTGCCATTGGTACGACCGGTCTGTCGGCTGAGCAACGGACCGAGGCGGAACGTATCGCTCCCCAGAGCCGGGTCCTTATTGCCCCCAATATGAGTGTTGGGGTGAATATCTTGATGAAAGTCGTCGAGGACGTGGCAAAGATCGTGGGTCCGGACTTCGATCCTGAAGTAGTGGAAATGCACCATCGCTTCAAAATTGATGCACCCAGCGGAACCGCGCTCGCTCTGGGCCGGATTATTGCCGAGGCCCAAGGCAAGGATTTCGATCAGAGTGCGAAGTATGGCCGTCAAGGTATTACGGGGCAGCGAACAGACGAAGAAATCGGCATGATGACCTTGCGCGGCGGCGATACCGTGGGCGAGCACACCGTGCATTTTGCCGGCTTTGGCGAACGCCTGGAGCTGACCCATCGTGCCTTGAATCGTGAGTGTTTGGCTCGCGGCGCGGTTCGGGCCGCCCTGTGGCTGGCGGATAAGCCCAACGGGTTGTATTCGATGAAAGACGTGCTGGGTCTGTAAGGCGGGCAACCCACCCCTCCCTGGAGGGGATTTTTTGTTCAAAGCCGCTCGCCGTCGTCCCTACCTCCGCTTCACCACTTCCCGCGTCGGGTTGGGAACTGCTGGGCCTCGGCGAGGCGCTGAAGAAACGTTGCGCGGGGAATTTCATACGCCCCGAGCCGTTGCAGATGCGGATTGGCGATCTGACAGTCGATCAATTGAAACTGCCATTGGTGGAGCTGCTGCGTTAAGCGGCAGAAGGCGACTTTTGAGGCATTGGCCACGCGTTTGAACATGGACTCGCCGAAGAACGCGCGCCCCAAACTCACCCCGTAAATCCCCCCGACAAGCTCACCGTCGTCCCAGGCCTCAGCCGAATGGGCAAAGCCGGCTTCATGCAGGGCGCAGTAGGCGGTCAGCATATCGGGCGTAATCCAGGTGCCTTCCCCGTTCCGCAGTCGGGTTTCCGCGCAGGCGTAGACCACCTCTTCAAAGGCCCGGTCGAACGTGACCGAAAAGCGCTCCTGCCGGAGCAACCGGCGTAGGCTGCGGGATATATGAAACCCGTCCGGGTCGATGACACAGCGTTGCGGCGGACTCCACCACAGGATCGGGGAGTCATCGCTATACCAGGGAAAAATGCCGAGTTGATAGGCCAGCAATAAGCGTTTGAGGCTCAGGTCGCCGCCAACCGCCAGCAGCCCTTCCGGGTTGGCCCATTCAGGATTGGGAAAGACGAGTTCCTCGGTCAGTTGGTAGACGGGCATGCTGGGCTCTTATGGTTCAGAAAACACAACTACCTGTCAATGCGACAAAGAGGAAACGTGTCCCGCATCTCCAGGCTGTCGGAGGACACGTTTCCTCTTTTCATCAGCGTGGCTGCCTGCCGCTTGCTTTTTGTCAAAAAATCGCACAAGAGAAGGGGCAGAGTAAAAGAAGGAGGAATCCCATGGATCGGGTGAGCAAGGTTCCCTTTGATCAGGTTGACGTCGAACTCCAGGCAATTATGCGTGAATACGACCAGGAACTCGGTGGGTCGGAGTTCGTGCAGGTGTTTGCCCACGCGCCTGAGGTGTTCAAGTCGTTTATCAATTTCTATTTCCCATTGGTGTCAGGCGAGCGGGGCAATGTCGATGTCAAACTGACCGAGTTGGCCCGCCTCAAGGTGGCCGAGCGCAACGACTGCAATTTATGAATGCACGCCCGGTTTGCCTTGGCAAGGCAACAAGGAGTGACGGAAGAACTGATTGCAGCGCTGCCCCAGTACGATACCAGTGAACTCTTTACACCGCGCGAGAAAGCGGCCATTCGTTTTGCGGATATTCTTGCCGGTGACCACCGTCAGGCTTCACCCGCGTTGTTTGATGCTTTACGTGAGCATTTTACAGAGCCGGAAATCCTGGAACTGGGCTGGCGGATTGTGACCTTTGTCGGCTACGGCCGGTTGATTCATGCCCTCGGTCTGGAGATTGGACAGACCTGCCCGCTACACAACGCAGAGGCTGCTCCAGGGCAGGAGACGCAAGCCTCCGCTCAAGGGGCGTAAGCCCACCCGGATTACGCCCGGTCCAGGAAGGCGTCGAACCGGTTGAGCAACTCTTCCGCCGAAACTGGCGGTGCGGGCGGTGGGGGTGGCGGCGTGACACTGCGCGGCTGAGGTGTGGGCGGCGGCAGCGTGTGGCGCGCTGGAGTGCATTGGCTCAAAACAAGACAGAAGCTCAGCAGGCAACCGAATCGGGCAAACAATGTCCAAGTGTTGCTCATACGCAGTTACAACCAATGCCGGCCGGGGGCCTGTACGGAGAATCGACTCACTATATCAAGGCTGGCTGGGATGAGCGACCGCATGCGCAGCCTCAGCCAGGACGACGGCGCGGTGATCAAAATCGCTGAGCCGCTCATCTTTCAACTGGCCGTTCTTGTACAACACAAAGAGCTGCATGCCCACGACGGCGGTTTTCCACAGGGCGAAGGTTTCATAGAATTTGATATTGCCGACGTCACGGCCACTCCGCCGAGCATAGCGCTGGACAATATCGTCCCGAGACAAGAACCCCGGTAAAACGGGCATCTGGGCAATCTCCAGCCGGCCCGGCGGGTCATCGTGCTGAGTCCAATAATTGAGTAACAGACCCAGGTCAATGAGTGGGTCGCCGAGTGTGCATTGGTCCCAGTCAAAAAGGGAAATAATCCGGGAAATGTCTGTCGGATCGACCATCAGATTGTCGAGCTTATAGTCATTGTGCAACAAGGTCGGAGGGGGCGAAGTTGGCAGGTGGCCAGCCAACCACTGTCCGAGTTCATCCATAAGTGGGAGTTCTTCGACCTTGGCCTGATCCCACCGCTTGCGCCAGTTGCGGACCTGCCGTTCGACAAAACCCTGGGGTCTGCCCAAGGTTTCGAGGCCGACCGCCCGGTAGTCTACTGCGTGGAAGTCGACCAGGGTGTCCACAATGGCTTCACTCAGACGGGCATACACGACCGGTTGCCCGAGCTGCTCAGCCGGCAGGTCCTTATGGATGACCAGGCCGCTCCGACGCTCCATGACAAAAAACGGTGCACCCAGAACGCTCGCGTCGTCACAAAAAAAATAGGGGCGCGAGGCTGGTGGAAAAACCGGCCACAGGGCGGACAGCGCCCGAAATTCTCGAGCCATATCATACGCACCCACAGCCAACGGACCGCTGGGCGGCCGGCGGAGGACGTATTCGTGGGCACCAAAGCGCACCAGATAGGTCAGATTGGCATGCCCGCCGGCAAATTGCACAACCGTCAGCGGGCCGTCAGCCTCAGGCAGCCGCGCACGCACATAGGTATCCACCACGTTCAGGTCAAGGGTGGCTTCCGGACGAACAGAGACGGTTTCAGGTTCGGTCCAGCCTGGCGGAATATGTTCCATCGGTGTTCCTTCTCTCCCGGATGTGACCCGTGGAACAGGTCTGTGTCATGCATAGGTAATGGAAGCTGCGGGAGTTTACAATAATCTGCCAAGCCAGAATCCGCACACGACGGCCAGCAGGCCGACCATAACGCTGCCGACAATATTCAGCAGGCCGAGTAGAATGCTACCGTTCTGAAACAACTGCATCGACTCATACGCGAACGTCGAGAAGGTGGTATAGGCACCCAGAAAACCAACGACAAAGAAGTGTCGCTGTGGAGATGCCAAGAGCGCCCGGTCGTGCAGAACGGCGATGGTAACGCCGAGGAGAAGACTGCCGGTTATATTGGCGAGAAATGTTCCGTACGGAAAGTGAGATCCCAGGAGCCGAGCCGCCCAGCTTGAAACCAGAAAGCGCGCGTTTGCCCCGAAAAAGCCGCCAAGTCCAATCAGAAGATATTGCACGCGATTTTCCCCCTCGGGTACGAGCCCAGCGTTTCGCACGGAGATAGCGAGTCGTCCTCAATGCAGTCTCTCAACCTGTCAGATTGCCGCCCCGTTATTGACTCCTGCCACGCGACAGTCTTTAGTGGAAGCACAGGAGAAGAGGCTGAGTCATACGGAGGAAAGACGATGGACGATATTCTACAAGCGCTATTCCGCTGGGTCCACCTACTAGCCGGTATCACCTGGATCGGACTCCTGTACTACTTCAATCTGATCAACGCCCACTTCCAGGGCGCGCTCGAAGCGGATGTCCGCAAACAAGTTGTGCCGCAAATCATGCCGCGCACGCTGTGGTGGTTCCGCTGGGGAGCCATGTTCACCTTTCTGTCCGGTCTGTTGCTGATTCTGTGGAAGTATTTCCTGCTGGGGAGCGGCTTTACTGGTGATGCCGGTCTGTTCGGATCGAGTGCGGGGCTGTGGATCAGCATGGGTGCGCTGTTCGGTACGATCATGTGGTTTAACGTCTGGTTCATTATCTGGCCGGCCCAGCAGCAGATTATCACCGCGACGGTCAAGGGCGAAGCGCCAGACCCGGCCCTGCCCAAGCGGGCACTGCTCGCCTCTCGCACAAACACCTTTCTATCCGTTCCCATGCTGTTCGGTATGATCGCCGGCGCCGGGCATTATCCGTCGATTACCTTTGGACCGCTGTGGCTGATTATTGTCCTGGGGCTGGGCTTTGGCCTGGCCTATCACCTGATTTTCCAGGTTGGCGGAAAAGTCGCTAAGGACTGGCCGGTAGAGGAGTGACGACTACTCCTGAGGCGCGTCTGATTGAAACGTCAGTGTGACCTTCGCTTCTCCTTTTTCAGACAGGGCAATCTCCTGTGAGCGAGTGCCAAACCGCTCGTGCCAGGCCGCGATAGTATATTCGCCGGGCGGAACATTGTGGAGCCTGAAGGTCCCGTCCTGATCGCTCAGGGCAAAATACGGATGGTCGAACACGCCTAGATAACTCCGCATCCAGCCGTGGATGTCACACTTGACCTCAATGCCGACCTCCTCCGTATCGATGCTTAGGATCCGTGACGTGCCCTTGAGCCCCAGACTGAAATTCCAGTGTGACGAATTGTGCGGCAGACCGTGGACATTATGGGCCATGGGGTCGCTATTGAGATAGCGAATCGGTTGATCGACCCGAATCGCCATAATACGCGGTAGAAAGATGCAGCCTTTTTGGTCGCTCTCAACCGGTTCTTCAGGAACGGCAAAAACCCGCTCGTTCAGACCGTCTTTGATATATACCAGGGCGTTTTGCAGTCCGCCGTTAGTGACCAGCACATCGCCGGCGTAGACTGTACCCTCGTGTTGGGCGGCGCATTCCGACCAGCCGCCGAGTTGCAGCACGCTTTGCTCCGGCACGGGACCCTCGAAATGGATGCCCCCGGAAATCGTGCCCACCGTGGACAGATCGAGCGGGGTGGGTTGGCGGGGCGGCTTGGGCGGATCGTTGCAGCCCAGGAAAAAGGCGAGCAGGGCACCAACGGAAATCTGCCAGACCGATTGAGAGCAATGCATAGAGAAGAAATTATTTGGCCTGGACTTCTGCCAGATTGACACAGTTGATGGGCGGCTCGCCGGCACGCAGGCGGTTGACATTGGCGGCCAGGCCGCGCGCGATGTCGTTATACGACAGATCGGTCACACCGGCGGTATGGGGTGTGGCAATCACATTGTGTTTGAACAGTGGGTCGGCCGGGTCGGTCGGCTCGTCCCAAAAAACGTCCAGGGCCGCCCCGGCGATGTCTTTATTGGCCAGAGCTGTAACCAGGGCGTCATGATCGATAACCGGGCCGCGCCCAACATTAACGAGGTAGGCCGTATTCTTCATGCTGGCGAGGGCCGGCGCATTGATGATCTCCCGCGTGTGGGGCGTGACCGGAAGCGCCAGGACAACGAAGTCGGCTTCTGCCAGGACGTGACTGAGGTCGCCCTGCCCACCAAGAAACTCAAATCCGTATTCTTCTTTGACGCGCTCGGACGGGTGCTGTTTCAGACCCAGCAGACGCATGTCAAAATGGCGCAGGCGGCTGGCCAGTTCTGTCCCGATACTCCCGACGCCGAGAATGGCGACCGTCTTGCCCAGCAATCCCTTGCCCATGGGCGAGCCAAAGACACCGTTTCGTACGTTCTCGGCCGCCTGAGGAAATTTTCGGGCCAGGGCGAGCATGAGAAAAATGGCGTGCTCCGAGACTGAGGCGGCATTGCCCGTCCCTTCGTGGCCGGGGACGTTGGCCACATAGATACCCTGTTCGGTCGCAGCCGGAATATCCACGCCTTCAAGCCCGACGCCGAATTGATGTATCATGCGTGCCGAGGTGGCTCGAATAATATCCGCATCCACGCGGTGCATGGTCGGCACAACCACATCGGCGTCGCGCGTCGCACTCAGCACCTCCTCCGCCGGGCAGGCAATAATAGTGTCATCAGGCAGATGGTTACGCAGCGTCTCGGAACAGTGGGGGAAATGGGTGGAGCACAGAACGATTTTCATGCGACGCGTCTTCCTGGATGGGACCGACTCAACCGACTCAATACTGACGGGCGGCGTCCATGACCTTTTCAATATCCAGCACACGCGGGCCGTCCCAGGAAAGTTCGACTTCCCACCGGTCGTCTGCATTCACAACCAGTTCCCGCTCACCGTCGAGCGCGATAATCGAGGGCGTGAAAGTAACGGGCATCCGAGTGCCAAGCTCCATCAGGCTGTAATGCTGGACAGGGACGGGGACCACCATTCCGGGGGCAATGGGCGCGTTGATCGAGCGAGTATTGCCCCCGAAGCGGACATACAGTCCGGCGTCGTCAGCCGGATGGATAGGATGAAG
>MPMI01000059.1 GCA_002238415.1 Desulfurellaceae bacterium bin18
CGGCCTGCTGCTGGTACAGATCGTCCACGATGGTATATAAAGCCACCAGGAACGTGTCGAGATCCATGGGCATCGCTCACCTCCTATGGTAGGGAAAGTGAGCTTAGCCTATCCTCGACACGCTCCTTCTACAGTGCCCCGTAATATGCATCACACGTCTCGGAGGGGTGGCCCGAAGGGCCGGGGTGGGTTTCCCCAGGCACGTTCCGTCCGTAGCACCCACCCCGCCGCTCCGCGGCACCCCTCCCAAGAGGGGAAAAGCAGGAGGTTGTCTCTCCGCCGGTTTTACTGTAGGCAAAGAGCCTGTTTTTCTGCCGATTTGAGGATGCGTTATGAGCAATGCAAAGACGGTGACAACAGCCCGGCAGGCCTGGGAAGACTCCGTTCTCAAGAAAGCCCTGTCGCGGTCTGCGGAACGCAAAGAACGCTTTGAGACCACCTCGGGCATAGAAATCAAGCGAGTGTATACCAGCGAGGATGCCCAGGACGGCGATTACCAGGAAAAGCTCGACTTTCCCGGCCAGTATCCCTTCACCCGCGGCGTCCAGCCCACCATGTATCGCGGCCGTTTCTGGACCATGCGCCAGTATGCCGGTTTTGGCACGGCCGAGGAGTCCAACCAGCGCTACCGCTACCTGCTTGAGCAGGGCCAGACCGGCCTGTCCGTGGCCTTTGATTTACCGACGCAGATGGGCCGGGATTCCGACCACGCCATGGCCGCCGGAGAAGTCGGTCGGGCCGGCGTGGCCATCGACTCGCTGGCGGACATGGAAACCCTGCTGGCCGGCATTCCGCTGGACAAAGTCAGCACCTCCATGACCATTAACGCCACCGCGTCCATTCTGCTGGCGCTCTATCTAGTGGTGGCGGAGAAGCAAGGCGTGCCCTGGGATAAGGTCAACGGCACCATTCAGAACGATCTGCTCAAAGAGTATATCGCCCGCGGCACCTATATTTATCCGCCCGGTCCGTCCCTGCGGATTATCACGGATATTTTCGGCTTTTGCGCCGACCAGGTGCCGAACTGGAACACGATTTCGATCTCCGGCTACCACATCCGTGAGGCCGGCTCAACCGCGGCCCAGGAAATTGCGTTTACCCTGGCCGACGGGATCGCCTATGTTGAAGCCGCACAGTCCGTTGGTCTTGACGTTGATCGGTTTGCGTCCCGGCTGTCGTTCTTTTTCAATGTACATAATAATTTCTTTGAGGAAGTGGCCAAGTTCCGGGCGGCCCGGCGGTTGTGGGCCAAAATCATGAAGGAGCGCTTTCAGGCCAAAAACCCCCGCTCGTGGATGCTGCGCACGCATGCCCAAACGGCAGGATCGACGCTGACCGCCCAGCAGCCGGACAACAACGTGATTCGCGTGACCCTCCAGGCCCTGGCCGCGGCTTTGGGTGGGACCAACTCGCTGCACACCAACTCAAAAGACGAGGCTCTGGCCCTGCCCACCGAAGACGCCGTGCGGGTTGCGCTCCGCACCCAGCAGGTCATCGCCCACGAGTCCGGAGCCGCGGACACCATTGATCCCCTGGCGGGGTCGTATTTTATCGAATCTATGACGGACGAACTGGAGGCCAAGGCGGTCGAGTATATCGATCGGATCGACAAGCTGGGCGGGGCCGTCCAGGCGATTGAGAACGGGTATCAGCAACGCGAGATCCACGACGCCGCCTTCCGCTATCAGCAGGCGATTGAAACCAAGCAGCAGATCATTGTGGGCGTGAACGAGTTCACGGTCGAGGAAGACCACCACGACGACCTGCTGAAAGTCGATCTGGCCCTGGAAAAAAGACAGAAAGAGCGGGTGGCCGGGGTACGCGCCGAACGCAACCAGGCCGCGGCCCAGGCCGCGTGTGACCGGGTTGGACAGGTCGCGCGGGACGGGGGCAATCTGATGCCGGCCATTATCGATGCCGTGCGGGCCTACGTCACCTTGGGCGAAATCTCGGACGCGCTGCGCAACGAGTTTGGCGAATATCGACCGCCGACATTCTGAATCCCCCCAGCTCCCCTTATCAAGAGGAGAGTGAGGGGGGGATATGAACAGGAGGGACATTATGAAGGGGACCGTCAGTTTTATTCCCAAGGCGCGCACCATTGAGTTTTTTGAGTACGACCTGCCCGAGGTCGCCGAAGGCGCCATTCTGGCCGAAGTGAGTCGCACGAATGTGTGCGGCTCCGAGGTCCATATGTGGCGCGGCGAGTTCGGCAAGCGCGGTGTCATGCCCGGACATGAGATGGTTGGCCGGGTGTATAAACTGGGCAAGGGCGTCACCAAAGATACGGCCGGCCAGCCCTTAAAAGAGGGCGACCGGATTGCGCCGGTCTATTACGAGACCTGCGGCAAATGTGTGAACTGTCGGGCCGGAAACGCGGCAGCCTGTGTGGTGCTGGGCATTCGCGCCCGGCGCGTCGGTCCGCACGATCCGCCGCATTTTCACACGCCGTTTGCCACGCATTATTATGTCCAGCCCGGCCAGCACGTCTACAAAGTGCCGGACAACGTGCCCGACCACGCCGCCTCGGCAGCCAACTGTGCTTTGTCACAGGTCTTCTTCGGGCTGGACCAGGCCCATCTCAGCTACGAAGAAACCCTGGTGGTGCAGGGCGCTGGTGGCCTCGGCCTGCACGCTATGGCCGTGGCCAAAGCCCGGGGCGCGCGGGTTATTGCCATTGACGGCGTGGACCTGCGTCTCCAGCGGGCCAAAGCCTTTGGCGCGGACGAGGTCGTTGACATGCGCGAGTATACCGACACCAGAGCGCGGGTCGGGCGGGTGCGGGAACTGACCGACGGCCTTGGCGCGGATGTGGTCCTGGAGGTGGCCGGCGTGCCCCAGGCGTTTCTGGAAGCGATCAATCTGGTGCGGAACGGTGGGCGGGTCATTGAGATCGGGAATATCTCCCTGGGCCTGACGGTCGAGGTTCCGCCGGCGCTGATTACCTTCAAGTCGCTCCATATGATTGGCGTGGCAACCTATAACCCTCACTATTTGCACAAAGCGCTGAATTTCCTGTCCGCGCATATGGATACCTATCCCTATCACGAGCTGGTCGATGCGGAGTTCCCGCTTTCTCAAGCGGGTGAAGCCATGGAAAAATCAGACCGCAAGGAAATCACCCGCGCCTCGCTGCTGCCGTAGAGGGCCTCCTTCGACTTCGCTGGCGCTACGCTCAGGATGAACGGCGGGCCGTCGGTCCTGAGCGTAGTCGAAGGGCGCTCAGGATGAACGGAGTTGATGAAAGGTAGACTCGTTCGTCATGAGCCTGTCGAAGCAGACAAAGAACTGGAGGAACGCATGAAAGACTCACTCAAAACTGGCATGACCTTTGAGCAGACCATTACGACCACACCCGAGATGGGCATCGTGCATCTCGGGCCGGACGCGCCGCGCATGTATTCCACGCCGGCCATGATTCAGCTCATGGAAGGCACCTGCGTGCAGTTTCTCACCCCCCATATGGACGCGGGCGAGCAGACGGTCGGCTTCCACGTTGATGTCCGACATCTGGCACCTACCCAGATTGGCCAGAAGGTGACCGGCAAGGTCAGTCTGGAAGAAATCAAGGGCCGGCGGCTCAAGTTCACCGTCGAGGCATATAACGAGGAAGGCACCAAGATTGGTGAGGGCCTGCACGAACGCGCGGTGATCGATATCAGCCGTTTTTCCGAGTCCTAATCTTCATCCCCTCCCGAGAGGGGATTGGGGAGGGAGTGTTCGCCTTGCATCTCCAGTCCTCTCCCTATCGGACCTGGGAGCCGACCCGTACTCGTTTCTCCGGGCGTAAGACAATGACCTGCTCGCCGTCTGAGGCGGCCAGGAGCATGCCCTGGCTCTCGACCCCACGCAGTTTTGCCGGCTGAAGATTGGCGACCACTACAAGCTGCCGCCCGACAAGTTCCTCCGGGCTGTAATGTGCCCGGATACCCGCGACGAGTTGGCGTTCGGTCTCTTCGCCAATATCGACGGTGAGGACCAGCAGGCGGTCGGCATTCGGGTGGGGTTTTGCCGATGTGACGGTTCCCACCCGCAACTCCATTTTGCTGAACTCTTCAATCGTGACCATACAACTCCGCTCCCCTTTGAAATGCGTGCCACTATAGCCGGGTCGGAAAAAAGAGCAACGAGGGGAGCCTACCGGTAGTGTCTCAGTCGGACAGGAGAGAATGGCGTGACGAATACGGATGAAGAAAGAAATTCAACGTGAGACACTACCAACCCGCCCCGCCGCTGGCGCGGCACCCCTCCCGAGAGGGGATGTGTTCTGCTCCCCTCCTTGGAGGGAATTATGCACATTAAGACACCGGGGGGAGATTGTGCTGAAGTAGGGGGATGTTAACGTTACAACAACTGGGGCAGGAGTTTGGGACCGAGGAGCAGTGTTTGGCCTATGTAGTCCGGCTACGCTGGCCGCAGGGGGTATGTTGTGCCCGGTGTGGGAGTGCGCAGGTCTCGAAGCTGGCGCGGCCCTGGCGGTGGCAGTGTAAACAGTGCAACCCGCACGGCTACCGTTTCTCGCCGTTGGTGGGGACGGTGTTTGAGAATACGAAGTATCCGCTGACGATCTGGTTCAAGGTGATCTATCTCTTGTGTCAGAGTAAGAAGGGGATCAGTGCCCTCCAGATCCATCGGATGATCGGGTCGGGCTCCTACCGAACCGCATGGTCGATGTGTCATCGGATTCGGGCGGCGTTGCAGCCAGCAGCGCGGCCGCCGTTACGCGGCCTCGTCGAAGTAGATGAAACGTATGTGGGGGGCAAGGAGGGGAAGAAGCGGAAGGCGAAGCGGCGGCGCCTGAACGGGACGGCGGGGAAGATTCCTGTCCTCGGGGCCCTGAGCCGCCGGGGCGCGGTCGTCACACAAGTCGTGGACACCCCGGACACGCGCACCTTGCAGGGCTTTGTCACCGCCCGTGTGTCCCCGCAAGCGGAGTTGGTCGCCACCGATGACCATTCGGGCTATCGCTACCTGCGGGCGGCGGGCTATCGGCATGAGACGGTCCGCCACAGCCGCGGAGAATATGTCCGGGGGCGGGTGCACACGCAGAGTATCGAGAGTTTCTGGGCGCTGCTCAAGCGAGGGCTCCTGGGCACCTTTCACCATGTCTCGCGGCGCTACTTGCCCTTATATCTGAGTGAGTTTACGTTTCGATATACTTATCGCACGGACCCGCACCGGTTTGAGCGCATGCTCGCCGGGGGCGTAGGAGGAGTTTGACGAATGCCATGCCCAGCCCCCACGACGAAGACGCCCGAAGAGGTCCCCGCCTTTGAGCAGGTGCTCAAACAGCTCCTGCGGTTGCCGCCTCTGCCGCCCAAACCCACGCGGGCTCTCAGTCGCCGGGCCGCCCGCCTCGCCCGGACCAAGAAGGTGCGCCGGCCGGTGTCAAGTTCAGCATAATTCCCTCCTTGGAGGGGTGGCCCGCAGGGCCGGGGTGGGTTTCCCCTCTGCACGCCCTGTCCGAAGAATCCACCCCGCCGCTGGCGCGGCACCCCTCCCGAGAGGGGATAGGGGGGAGGGGTGGCATTTTGACTTTTCCACGGGAGACAGCCATAATTCGGGGGTTACGCGAGGAGAAGGAAACGCTGGAGTGGTACAGCTCACGTCCGAGACACATGCAGCCCTGAGTCAGCACGCGCGGGAGACTTTCCCGGAGGAGTGCTGTGGAGCCGTTATGCGGGTTAAAGGGCGGGAGGAAGTCCGTCGCATTACCAATATCCAAAACGCCATGCACGCCAAGGACCCGCACACCTATCCGCGGGATGCCACGATTGCGTATCTCATGGAGCCCAAAGAACTGCTGGCCGTGCTCAAAGCGATTGATGCCGGGGCCGAGCTGACGGCATTCTACCATTCCCATCCCAACCACGACGCCTATTTTTCCGCCGAAGATAAAGCCCAAGCCCTGTTTGGTGATGAACCGTCCTATCCGGATGCCTCGTATCTGGTGATTTCCATCTATGAGCGCGAGGTCAGAACCATCAAGGCGTTTGGGTGGGACGACACTAGCAAGGATTTTGTTGAAACCGAATGTCAGGTCGTGGGGGAGAACGGATAAGGCGCAATAAGGAGAGGCAAGCATGACAAAAAAACAGGTAAAACGTGGCCTACGAATCATAGTCGCGGTGGGTGGGCTGCTGGGTCTCGTGAGTTCGGCTGTCTGGGCGAACGATTTACCCAAGGCGGGCACATGGTCGCTCGGGATGCAGTCCGGCTATACCATCAGCGCGGACTCCGGGTCGCGGAAAATTGAAAAAGTCCCGGTACATTTACGCATTGGCTATACGGCCTTTCAGGGCTCGAAATGGTTTCTGCCCAAAGGCTCACTCGAAATCGCCACCGAGCCCTTTGGCTCCATAATAACCCAAAAATCACAGGGCCGGGCACTTGAGCGCCGTAAAGGCTCTTTTGAAGTCGGCCTGATGCTGCCGGTGTTGACCTATCACTTTGATCTCGGCATCCCGTTCTACCCCTATATCGAGGGTGGCCTGGGCGTCATGTATCACAATCTGCGGGGCTATGATCTCGGAGGCGGATTGAATTTTGCCGAAATGGTAGGCGGTGGCGGCACCTATTTTATTGACGACAATCTGGCCATTAATTTCGGCTATCGCTTCCGGCACGCCTCGAACGCCAGCCTGTATGACGAAAACCGTGGCTTGAATACGCATACCTTTACAGCAGGATTTTCGTATCTGCTGCCGGCCCAGTAACAGCCGGCGCCGATGGGTTCGGAAAGAAACGCGTGATGGCAGAGCGAAAGAAAAGAACGTCCAGGGAAAACGAGTGGTGGGTGGAGGAGCAAAAAAGCCGTGAGCGGGCCAACCAGTCCGAACGGCGGGCTCCGGCCGGGGCTTCATTTTTCAAGACCGTCGAGGATTACGACCAGGTCCAGGCCGAAAAGAATCTGACCGACCTGAACGCGCAACTGTTGGCCCAGGCCGCCCCTGCTCCGGGTGCGTGGGGCTATGTGGCCCTGCTCGAAAAAAAGTCTTCCCAACGTGAAATCGACAAGATCAAACGCGCCATGCCGCTCCCGTCCAGTCTGCGCGGTGCCATTATAGACTCCGGTCTGTCGCTGCGCGCCATCGTGACCGATACTCAGGAACTGGGGCTTCTGATGGAGTTCAATTTTATTCAGGAGGCCTCGTTCGATTGCTGGATCCGCAACGAATGGGTGAGCGAACAAGTCTTTCGGGGGAAAAACGAACTGCTCAAGCGTTCCGAACGCCTCCTCAAGCGCTATCTGCGTCGCGCGACGCAGGCCGGCCAGGAGTTCTTTGACGCTCCGAGTCCGAGTGGAGCCTTGCCGCCGGCGCGAACCGAGTGGTAAGCGCCGGGGCTGACTCGCCGCACTGAAAAACCGTACTCCCAAGGAGGAAACCATGCCGAGTACTGCATCCCGCCTGCGCGCCATGCTCAACGGCTCCGAGATGGTCGTTGCGCCGTTCATCTTTGACGCGTTTCAGGCCAAGATTGCCCAGGACGTTGGGTTTGAGGCCGTGTATATGACCGGGTTCGGGACAGCAGCCTCGCGCGGCTTCCCGGATGTGGGGCTGCTGACCATGGCCGAGATGGTGGAGAATGTACGCGCCATTGCGAACGCCATTGATATTCCCTTGGTGTGCGATGCGGACACCGGCTATGGCAACCCGGTGAATGTCTACCGGACCGTCCGCGAATATGAAGCGGCCGGAGCGGCGGCGCTGCACATGGAAGACCAGGTGTGGCCCAAGCGCTGTGGCTTTTTATCCGGGAAGCAGGTCATTCCCATGGCCGACATGGTCCCGAAAGTCAAAGCCGCGTGCGATGCCCGCCGCAGTCCGGACTTCGTGATTATTGCCCGCACCGACGCCCTGGCGGTCAATGGCTGGGACGATGTCATCCAGCGTGCCAGGGCGTATAGAGAAGCCGGCGCCGATCTCATCTTTGTGGACGGAATTAAAACGCACGATGATATCAAGCGCTACGTCCAGGAACTCGGCGACCTGCCGCTGCTGTATAACGGGCAACTGCTGCCCGTCCAGGAACTCGCCACATACGGCTTCAAGCTGACGATTTATTCCGCCACCCTGATGGCCGCCTACATCCGTATGCGCGACGCCATGCAGGAACTCAAAACAACGGGCAGTATTGCACAGGATGCAGGCTGGGCGTCGTTTGAAGAGCTGACGACCCTGCTCGGCGTGCCGGAAGCCATGGAGTTGGGCAGGAAGTACGAAGGGTGAGGCTTAGCTTCGGAGAAAGATAATCCCCTCCAGGGAGGGGATAGGACTGCAATTTTTTCTGTGGTCTAGCCCACCCGCTGGAAGCCGAACATCGACAGTCGCCGGTGGGTCCTGCCGGCTGGCTTTGCCTTGGCAACCTCTTGCTTGAGGGTCGCTGAGAAATTTTCGAGGTCTACGCGCTTCCGCTCCTCAAACTCCTCAAGCTCACGCTGCCGTTTTGCTTGAAACGCCTCAAAGTCGCTGACCCACTGCGCATGGAAGCTGTCCAGGGCCGTGGCGACATCCTTGAACATGGAGGAATTGACCACGAGTGACACGCCACAATGGGTACAGTAGAAGACCACGCCAATCCGAAAATGCCGAAACGGTGCGCTGTATTCCCCGTCGCAGCGATGGCAGTTAATCGGCACTTCCCATTCGTCTACGCTCGGAATGGAGAGCGAGACAGAGGCTGCAACCGGGGCCGGCGTAGCAGCCGGTGCCGGGGCAACAGCCGGCGCTGGCGCGGCAGCCGGCACGGGCGCGGCAGCCGGCGCGGGCGCGGCAGCCGGCGCCGCTTCAGGTGCAGCCGCAGCCTCAACCGGAGCCGGAGCGGCTTCTCCATTTTCGCCTTTGAAGCGAGAGGGGAAGTCATCCCCAAACGTCTGCTCGGGATGTAACTCCTTGGCCCGGGCCAGTAACACCTCTTCTGTCTCGACAATGTCCGGGTTGGGCAGGCAGCAGTCCACCGGACACACGGCCGCACAGGCTTCCTGATCGAAAAAGCCCACGCACTCCGTGCACTTGTCCGGGACGATATAGAAGATGTCGTCATCAATGGCCGGGTTCTGGGCGCCGTTAAACTCCCACTCCACGCCGCCTTGATAGATGGCGGTATTGGGACACTCGGGCTCGCACGCCCCGCAGTTAATGCAGTCCTCGGTGATTATCGTCGCCATTGCCGGTCACTCCCTTTGCCTGTCCGCTCCTGCTAGCGTCGGTTTCAGTAGGGGTAGCGACCAGTCAGGCGGCTGTCAATAACCCTGACCTGGACCCGGATAGCGGTAAGTCCTTCTCCTTGAGTGACAGTTCTCCTTATCCCCTCTCGGGAGGGGTGGCCCGAAGGGCCGGGGTGGGTTTCCCTCACGTACGCCCTGTCTGGAGAACCCACCCCACCGCTCCGCGGCACCCCTCCTTGGAGGGGAGGTCGTACTTTCCAAATTGCTACGCCCCTCCTGGTTGCCCTGCCTTGCAAACCGGGAAGACACAACGGATAATGTCACTCACGGTTTGAACCTCGAATAATCCAAAAACAGACTGCACCGCTGTCATGAATCCCGCCTTTGTTCCCCGTCTGATAAACGGGCCGTTTGGCGACCCCGGATTGTATATTCAACTGCGCTGGGAAGGCCGGGCCGTTCTGTTTGATCTCGGTCATAACGACAGCTTCCCCGCCGGAGATCTGTGCCGGGTCAGCCATGTGTGTGTCTCGCACTGCCATATGGATCACTTCATCGGGTTCGACCGACTGCTGCGTGTGTTTCTGGGCCGGGATCAGACCCTGTGGCTGTGTGGTCCGCCCGGTATCCTGGACTGTGTTGAGGGCAAACTGCGTGGCTATACCTGGAATCTGGTGGATGGCTACGGCTTCTCGCTTGAGGTAGCGGAGGTCTGGCCGGATTCGATCCGGCGGGCCGTCTTTCAGGCGGCAAGCGGTTTCCGGCGCGAGCCGCTGCCGGCGCAGCCCTTCCACGGCCTGGTGGTGGATGAGCCGGCATTCTGCATTCGCGCGGCCCATCTGGACCATCGCATCTATTCCATGGCGTTTGCGTTTGAAGAGAAGAGCCATCTGAATGTGGATAGCGCCTACCTGGCGCGGCTTGGGGTCCCCCCCGGTCCGTGGCTGTCCGCGCTTAAAAACGCCCTGCGCAAGGGAGAGCCGGATAGCTGGGTGGTCACTGCCACGTGGAAAGAAAACGGACACGACCGCTCCCGGGATTTCAGCCTGGGCGAGGTACGGGGCTCGCTGGTCAAGGAAACACACGGTCAGAAATTTGCCTATGTGGTGGACACACTCTTCAGCCCGGAGAATGAGGAACGCATCGCGGCCCTGGCCCAGGGCGCGGATGTCTTTTTCTGTGAATCTCCGTTTCTGGATGCCGACGAAGACCAGGCCACCAAGCGTTATCATCTCACCGCAAAACAGGCCGGCCTGCTAGGGCGTTCCGCTCACGCGCGGGAACTGCGGGTCTTCCATTTTTCTCCGCGCTACGCCGGGCGGGCCGAGGAATTATACCGCGAGGCCCAGGCGTCTTTTTGTGGCGAATCGCCCCCGGCTGCTCCACAGGCCGAGCAGGGCGAAGCCGGTGCGCTGACACCGGCGGGAAAGTGACCCTACCGTATGCCTCTCGTTATTTCTGAGCCGGTTCAACGTTTCATCAATAACCACGTGGTTGCCCGCCTGGCGACCGCCGATGCCGCGGGCCAGCCGCATGTGATTCCATTCTGTTATGCGTTTGATGGCGCGCATGTCTATTTTGTGGTGGACCAAAAGCCCAAGCGCCAGACGGGCAAACCCCTCAAACGCATTCGCAATATGCTGGAGAACCCGCAGGCAGCCATCGTGATTGACGACTATGCCGACGACTGGACCCAGCTCGCCTATGTCTTGATAACCGGCACGACCGCGCTGGTGGGTGATGAAACCGAATACACTCGAATGCTGGCCCTGCTGCGCGAACGTTATCCCCAGTATCGAGCCATGGACCTTACGTTCGCCAATAACGCCATGGTCCGCATCTCGCCAACCAAGGTGCACGCCTGGGGGAAAATCGAATCGTAGGGCGCGCAGGGCGCACCACCTGCTCCTACAAACGCTTCAGCACTTGCCGCATGATCGACACGGCACGCTCAATCTCTTCCGAAGAAATCACGAGCGGCGGGGCCAGGCGGACAACCGTGTCTTCGTGCAGGGTCCAGCCCAGGACGAGACCCTGGGCAAAGCAATCCTGAACAAACTGCTGCGTCAGTTGTGAGCTGGTGAAGTCCAGGCCGATCAGTAATCCGCGTCCCCGCACGGCCGTACACCGGCCGGTCTCGACCAGGGTTTCAAGCCTTCGACAGAACTCTTCTCCTCTGTCCTGGGCCCGCTGCACGAGGTGGTCCTGAAGCAGCACGTCGAGGGCGGCCAGGCCCGCGGCACAGCACACCGGATGCCCGCCAAATGTCGTGACATGGGCGAGGGCCGGGTCGTGCGACAGAGTCGCCCTCATCTCCGGGGTGCTGATAAACGCTCCGAGGGGCATACCGCCCCCCAGGGCTTTGGCCACCACCAGGATGTCGGATGTTACCCGCCAGTGTTCGCTGGCAAACAGCCTGCCGGTTCGCCCGAAGCCGGTAATCACCTCATCAAAAATAAGCAGGGCACCGGCCTCGGAGCAGCGTTGCCGTAATGCCGGCAGATAGTCGTCGTCCGGGATACGGACGCCGCCCTCGCCCTGGATGGGTTCGATAATGACGGCGGCAACGGTCTCGTCGATGGCCTGCAAGGACGGGCGATCATTAAAGGGCAGAAAGGTCGTGCTTGGCAGCAGGGGCTCAAACGGGTCGCGATAGACCGGATTGCCCCCGACTGACACGGACCCGAACGTGTCGCCGTGAAAGCTGCCGACAAAGCTGACAAAACCGGACCGACCGGTATACTTCCGGGCCGTCTTGAGCGCGCCCTCGACAGCCTCCGTGCCACTATTGGTGAAGTAGGTCACCGACAGCTCGCCGGGAGCCAGCTCGGCCAGTCGCCGCGCCAGATCAACCTGGGGCTGCTGGATGTACTCACCGTAGACCATGGCGTGCAGATATTGCTCTGCCTGAGCCTGAACGGCCTGCACTACAGCCGGATGGGTATGGCCGATGCCGGTCACGCCAATGCCGGACAGTAGGTCGAGATATTCCCTGCCGCTGGTGTCTACCACTACGCAGCCGTGCGAGTGCGCGACTTCCACGCCCATAGGCGCGGGCGAGGTCTGACTCACGTAGCGCAGAAAATCGTCACGAAGAGAAGCCATAGCCGGCAGCATACGTGAGGGAGGTTCGCTCAGCAAGAAATGGCCTCTTGACCCTGACCGACAAATTGGTAGCGTGCGCCCTGGGCATATCAAGGAGGATAAGGAGTGAATGATGGCCAGGAAGAAAGTCTTAGTTGCGGGGGCCTCCGGCCTGGTCGGGTTTGCGGCCGTGCGCCATTTTGCCAGCCTGGACGAGTGGGATGTTGTGGGCGTGTCACGCCGGATTCCCGACGGTCTTGAGGGCGCCACGCTTCTATCCGTTGACCTGCAGGACCAGGCCCGTTGCACCGAGGTCTTCAGCCAGATGCGTGATGTGACCCATGTGGTTTATACCGCGCTGTACGAGAAGCCCGGTGTGGTCCAGGGCTGGCGTGAGCGGGATCAGATGGAAACGAATCTGAGGATGCTGAAGAATCTGTTTGAGCCGCTCAAGGGCGCGGCGACCCAGCTCCAGCACGTGTCGCTATTGCAGGGCACCAAAGCCTACGGCGCGCATATCGAACCGTTTCCCGCACCGGCGCGGGAGCGCTGGCCGCGCCATCAGCACGAGAATTTTTATTTTCTGCAAGAGGACTATTTGCGTGAACAGCAGCAGGGCAAGGACTGGTCCTGGTCAATCTTCCGACCCCAGCTCATTTTTGGTGAAGCGCTCAAGGGCAACCTTAACGTGCTGCCTGCCATTTGCGTCTACGCCGCACTCCGCAAAGAAGCCGGTCTGCTGCTCTCGTTTCCCGGCGGCCCGCCCTACGTCTTCGAGGCGGTGGACGCCGACCTGCTGGCGCGCTCCTTGGCCTGGGCCGCCACCAGCCCGAATGCGCGCAACGAGACGTTTAACAGTACCAACGGCGATGTGTTTGTGTGGCAAAACGTCTGGCCGACGATTGCCGATGCCCTGGGCATGGAAGTCGGTCCGCCCGAGCCGATGTGTCTCACGGAGAAGATGCCCAAGCGCGACGCCGACTGGGCCGCGATTGTTGATAAGTATCAACTCAGGGCTCCGCGAAACATGCTGGACTTTGTAGGCGGCTCGTTCGAGTTGACCGACCTGACTTTTGCCTACGGCGCGTCAGAGCCGCCACCACCGATCATCGTCAGTACGATTAAGATTCGGCAGGCCGGTTTTCATGAGTGCATGGATACGGAAGATATGTTCCGGAACCTGATTAAGCGCTATCAGGATTTGGGCTGGATACCGCCGGTGTAGGGAGGTTCAGCATCACTGAGTGTTTCGTCTTTGATTCTCGTTCCCTTTGGGAGGGGGGTAAGGCGAGGGACTTTTAGGGTGTAGGGGCGAGTCACGCCTCCTGGTCGTTGAGTCTGGACCTGATATATCCTATACCTCTGTCGAACCGGAAGAGAATTTTACAACCCATCTCCTCAAGACGGTCTTGAACTTCTGGATCATCGAAATCCTTACGGTTCAGATTGAGGAAGACATGGTCGTCGCCATCTGCATTTGCCAAATGCTCTAATACAGACGAGTAAACTACAGCGTCCTGGGGGGAGAAGTCCTGCTGCTGCTGCTGAAGTGAGTTGTTTATTACAGTCGTCGTCAGAGGGATTAGCTCCGCCACTTCCAATAACTGCTCCAACGTATTCCGTAAACGATTTCTCTCTTCCTCTTCGTTCCTGATAAAGAGGGCTGTGAATTGCTCTTGGAGGGTATCGGTTTGCTCCTCGTAGGGCGCGGAGCGACCAAGTTGTTTGAGTTCAGTGTTCACATCCTCTGCTATTGCCCGACGCTTCTTGAAGAAGCGTATCAGCGTCTCGTAAGGCTCAACGAGGGAGTAAGCTGGAATGACGAGATGGATGTGCCCCTCAACTGCAAGGTCTACAATCTGACTACAGCTCCCATGTTGTTCCTGGAGAAGCGCCAGCTCAAGCACAAAATTGGACTCAACGTAAACGTTCATCCTATGCGAGAGCTTGGACCTCTACGCTACCGCCACGGATGGCTTCAAGCAATCCAGACTGACGGAGCCACTGCTCATTATCGAGAGCCGGAGGTTGATTGGAGCTTTTCGCTAGTTTTTTTAGCCAAGCCGAGACCGCAAGCTCAAGTCCTGCCCCCGTCACTGCTTGACCAGAGGTGTGGGCGCGGTCAAAGTAGGGCCTTAACACAGGGGTAGGGTCTGCGCTGTACTGTGGATCAACAAGGGCTTGCGGGTCCTCTATATCCCTCCATAGATAGAAGCGATCTGGGAGTGCTAACAGGAAGTAAGGAACTCGGGGAAGTTGGCCATGAGCGTACATATTACGTCTGAGCCTTGCTGCCCACTCCTGAGACATCCCTCTTTTGCTCTTAGCTTCGACGAGCAGCTTAAGGCCGCCGTCCTGTCCGTAAATCGCAATGTCGGCGTAATGTTTCACTGTATTTGCGGGGCCACCTTTCTATAGGTATATAACTCTGTCTACACACTTCTCTCATCTTAGTACAGAGATGTTAAGAAGACATTCCATTTCTCCAGTTACCCCTCAACCCCGACCCACCGCACCAAATCACCAATCCTCGGCCTTCCGCCGTGACGCCAACTCAACGGGGGAAGTTGCATGGTTCCAATTGGACACACGCGGCTGATACCCGATGCGCCTAATGTATCCGCAATAGTCGCCATACGTTCGGGACCTGCCGCCACACCCACAGCTTCGAGATAGGGCCGCCACGCATCAAGAATCCCGCCGAGCTGTGTAATGTTTCGTAACGGCTTCACCCGAATTGTCCGGTATAAAGGCGATTGGATAAAGGTCGGGTCGACGTCGTACACTACGGTCCAGTCCGTTCCGTTTGGGCTCGCGTGCAGGGCAATGTCTTTACCGGCCAGGGCCTGCCATTCGGCTTCGTCTCTCACTCTTCGGATGGCGGTGCTGACTTCCGGTGGGACCGGACCGCGCGGCAGCTCGATTTGCCAATGCGCCAAGCCCGTGGCGAGGAAAGCCGCGAACCCTTTTGGGGTGACGGCGCCGCCTTCCTCAACATAGACAAGCTGGGGAGACAGACAGCCCTGCTGGTCGTATAACGCCACGTCATAAGCCGTTTTGTGAGCGGTTTCTTCCGCATCCGCCAGACCTTCTTTGGTCACCAGGCTGAAACTCACTTTGTGGCCATAGCCGATGAACTGCCCGCGCGTTCGTTTCCGGATTGCCGTAAGGCTCGCATCCGAGCCGGACGCAACTACTATGTCCGCCCGTCCATACGCCAGGTCTTCAAGCTCTACGTTTCCCCCAGGCCAGGAAACGACGCTGAGACAGGCGCCCAGGTTTGGGTCGATGTCCTGAATCGAACGGGCGAACAGGATGGACAATAGGGGCTCTGCGGACGAGGTTTTGACCAGGCTGGCGGATTTCACAAGCAGAGAGAAAATGACACTGTCGAGTCCTGCTCCGGGCACGTTGCCGGCGAAGACGTGCGTAATCAGCGGTGGACCACAGGCGCGTTTTTGTCCTGAGACAGACGGGACAAAACGATCAAGGACTTCAAGACAGCCCAACTCATCAACGCAGAGTGCTTCTAGCTTGTCCGCTCGATATTCCTGAAAAATGAGGGGCAGTACATGCCGGATCATGGCCGCAGAGAGGCCGGTCGTTTCCGGGAGATGGGCTTCGGCTTCCTGCCGTTCTTGTGAGTCGGGGTCAAGCCAGCGTTGAACGGCCTGGTCTACGCAATCCAAGATGTCACGGGCCGTTCTGGAGGCGAGGTATTGGATACGGTTGGCGAGCAGGGCATCCAGCCTTGCACTCAGGTCGGTCGGGGAGGGTGACGGCATGCCTGTACCCGTCACTGGGCGGATAAAAATTCGTCCAGGACCAGCGCGCAGCCACGCGCTTCCGAGCCTGGGGTCCGGCCAATAATCTCAAAGCCCTCGCCCGTCAGATAGCCTACATCATCGGTCTGAATCGCCATGACCGACCCGCAGTTGGCCAGGTCAAAGTGACGCAGGATGCCGTGCTCGCCCGGCGGCACTTCTTCCAGAGTTTCGGGATGAACGACCAGCGTGCGCGTCCAGGCCGGGCCGATTTTATAGCGCGGTTCGTTGCTCTTCCGAAAGCGGTTATACAAGACGTGGTCGTAAAACTGCGAGGCCATCTCGGTCATGCCGTATTCGTTCACGCAGTAATAGCCGGCGACCTTGAGGTATTTCCAACACGACTGCAGATAGCCCTTGCGCGACAGCGGACGGCCTTTGCCCTTATTGCCGCCTGTATCCATGATGCGGCTGCTGGAGGGAAGCGCAAAGGTTTTCTGATTGGCGGCGCACCAGTCGAAAAAGGCGACCAGGGCCGAAGTAATCGCCAGGACGCACACCGGCTCGCTCGTTTCCTGGGCGTGGATGAGTGCTGTGACAAAGGCGTCCAGATGAATGCCGTCCGCATCGACAAAATAACGACTGTCCGGAGTTCCCAGGTCACGCATGACCCATTCGGCCATCTGGGTCAGCGAGGAGTGCGGCTGGGTCTCAGGATCGGGAATCAGGCTCAAGACCCGCAGCGGACGTTTTTCGGGTAGCACGCATTGCGAAAAGTGGGCCAGCGCCGAGGCGTGGTATAACTGAAGATCGGGGACAAGGTGCCGTCCGCGCTTCTCCTGTCCCCGCGTAGTGCCGCTGGTCAAAAAAATCTTTTCCGGGGGGCCGCAGCTCAGATTAAGCTCTTTGAAGGCGACGGTAGGAACGGCGGGAATAGCTTTCCAGGTTCGGACGGTCTCTGGGGTCTTGTCTCTGGCCAGACAGAAACGCTGATACGGAAGATTATGCTCGAATTGATAGGTGAAGACGGCCAGAGCCAGAGCCCCGAAGTCCTTCCCCTCAGGCGCGGCAATGAAATCCTGGACGCGAGCGTCTATTGAGTTTCCTGGGTTATTCACAGGGAAAAGAGCATAGGAAGTCGCCAAAACCCTGTCAACGAGAGGGGGATATGGGGTTGGAGCTGTTCCTGAAATCCGCTAGGCTGTCCGCACCAAGGAGAACGGCCATGCCATCCATCGAAGCACTCTACGATGAAGCCTACGATTTCCTGTGTGACGGTGAGACCGATCAAGCCATTGCCACCTATAAGGCGATTCTGGAGATTGATCCGAACTATGTCGAAGCCGTGCATGACCTGGCCCACGCCTACGCCGATAATGAACAGCTCGATGAAGCCATTGAAATGGCAAAAAAGTTGACCGAGCTGAGCCCCGATGACGAAATGAGCTACACGATCTTATCCCGCCTGTACCAGCAGAAAGGCATGGTCCCGGAGGCCGAAGCCGTGGCGGCCAAGGCGCGCATGCTCGATTGGAAACGACAATTACAGGAGCAGAAAGAGTAAGCGCGTCAGAGGAGAACACCGAGCGCGATGAGAACGAGCGGGGATTGCGAGCTGCCATGCCAGAGCGTAGCGATGAAGAAATGGTCTTACGGCTGATCAAGCAGACCAAGCTGCTGATCGCCACCAACGATGAAATTCCGATTGAGACCAAGCTGCAATCGCAAGGCATGCTGAAAGAATTCGAGGCGCATTTCAGGCATCCTCAAGACGAACAGGACCCGGATGCCGTCCGCGGCCAGTATAACGATCTGTATATTGAACTGAGCGAATATGCCGACCTCGAAGCCCTCCTGCTCGCCATGCGGCATTTCAGTCCGTATATCGATTAACCTCAACTTCGGACAGTTCGTGTAGGGGCAACCCCCTGTGGGTGCCTTTTTGTGTGCTGTGCGACTGAAACGAAAGACAAGGAGAAATCATTCATGCCGCATATCGAATCGAACGGTATTGAGTTGTACTACGAAGAACAGGGCCAGGGCGAACCCTTGCTCCTCATTATGGGCTTCACCGTCAGCTCGATCGGCTGGCACTGGAATATGGACGGCTTTGCCCAGACCTTCAGGACGATTGCCTTTGACAACCGGGGGGTGGGTCAAAGCGAGAAGCCGGACGCTCCGTACTCCATGGCGATGTTTGCCGATGATACCGCCGGGGTGCTGGACCATCTGGGGATCG
Organism: Desulfurellaceae bacterium bin18; assembly: GCA_002238415.1. Taxonomy (GTDB): domain Bacteria; phylum Desulfobacterota; class Binatia; order Bin18; family Bin18; genus Bin18. The sequence continues at coordinate 18,257 of MPMI01000059.1, forward strand.
AGCAGGCCAATGTTTTCGGCATCTCGATGGGCGGCATGATTGCCCAGGAGTTTGCGCTGCGTCATCCGCAGCGGGTCAAAAGCCTGATCCTGGGCTGCACCAACTGCGGCGGAGAAAAAACGCTGTTGTCGCAAGACCCTGAAGTGCTGGACATGCTGAACAATATTGCCGACTTCGACGTGGAACAAGCGGCCTTAGCCATGACCAAGGTCGCCGTCACTCCATGGTTTATACAAAAGCATATGAGCACCCTGCTCGAACTCAACCAACTCTCCAGCCGACACCCGACACCCAAGCACGGTATGATCAACCAGATGGCCGCGATTCAGGGGCATGATACATATGAAAGGTTGCCGAATATCAGCACGCCAACGCTGGTGGTGACCGGCAAAGAGGACGGCCTGGTTCCGCCGGAGAACTCCGTTACCCTGGCCCAGCGGATTCCCAACGCCGACCTGACCATTCTGTCGAATGCCAGCCATCTGTTTAATATCGAGTTAGCCCAGACCACGGTTGATGTGGTGACGGAATTTATCCAGCGTCAACACGCCTGGCAGTAGTCGGTCTTGCTCACAACTGCTGCCTGACAAAGAAGAGGGGCGTCCGGTCAGACGCCCCTCCTGTGACGGCAAGATATAAATGGCTCAGAAGACGCCCGGCAAGCGTATCAGTTTGCCGCCGCGGCCGGCGCACTCGCCCTGAGCGTTTTCAACTCGGCGTTAATCTCTCTGTTCTCGGCCTGGCAATAATCCAGCGCTTCTGCCGTCGCCCGCTCGCGGCCAATCAGGCCGTCCAGGCGTTGCTTGGAATCTTTTAGCTCGCGTACCTGTTCGTTGAGTGAGGCATTGTCGGCCCGCAGGGTGTTGACGGCACCCGGCAGAATGCTGGTGAGAAACCCGCTGGTCAGATCCAGGCGCTCAAGCGCCATGCCCGATATGATCAGCGAGAGCCATAATACGCCTACGCCAATATAGCTCCAGGTTGCTTTTTTTAATTCCTCTTCGGCGGATAGTTGTTCCTCTGCCATTCATGTCCTCCTGAAAAATTTGCGACACCCTAACAGAAAAGCGGCAGTAAAAAAAGTTGGGCTGGCGTTAGGATGGGTGTGACTTCTCAACTCGTGAGAGATACTCGGTCAGCGCGTCTGTCGTGCTGGGAAAGGCCAGTTCCGACCAGGGGATATCGGCCGGGGCAAAGAGCTTGACGGCCAGCGTTTCGTCCAGGGCCTGGGGCTCGCCGGCCAGCACGGTTGCCGGATACACCAGCACCACGACCGGATAGCCGGGGTAGGAGTAGGCGTTGAGAAGATGGCCAACTTCCACAGTGAGACCGGTCTCTTCCATGGTCTCGCGAATGGCAGCGTCTTCGACGCGCTCGCCTCGATCCAGGAAGCCACCGGGAAAGACCCATTTGCCATAGCCGGGCTCAATCCCGCGTTGCAGCAGGAGAATCTTGCCCTGTATGACTGGAATGGTGCAGGCCGCGACTTTGGGATCGTCATAGAAGATGAACGTGCAACTCCCGCAGACCAGCCGTTTGGGTTCGTTGGGCTTGAGCAGTTGGCGGCTTAACGTCCCGCCACACTTCGGGCAGAATCGAAAATGCGGACCGTGGTGATCGTGATGATGCTGGTGCTGAGTGTGACCCTCGGCCATACAGCGACCTCCTCTTGGGGCGCAAAAGAGTAAACGTCCCCTCCATCAATCAGACAAAGCTGGGGACGTTTGCTCTTTTCTATCATGCGGACTTGGGTGAAAAAACAGCGCAAGAGAAGAGCAGCGGAATGACGACCTGGCAAACCTTTCTCTTTGCTATCAGCCTCGGACTCGGGGCCGGCATCACACCAGGCCCGCTGTCCAGTCTGGTGATTCATGAGAGCTTGCGCAACGGCTGGAAGAGCGGGGCGTGTGTGGCCCTGGCTCCGCCGGTTGCTGACGTGCTGGTCGTCGGCCTCGTGCTCCTGGTGCTGAGTCAACTCCCGCCTGCGAGCTTTTCGGTCCTCAGCCTCATCGGTGGGTGCTATGTGTGCTTCCTCGGGGGAGAGACCCTGCGGACGCCGGCACCCATGAGGATGGCGGAGGAAGGAGCGGGGAGCGTGTGGCTGAGTTTCCGTAAAGGTCTGCTGGTCAACCTGCTGAATCCCCATCCGTATATCTTTTGGCTGACGGTTGGGGGGCCGCTCGTCACGGACAATGCTCGTCATGATGCCTGGTTCCCGATTGTTGCCTTCCTGTTCGGCTTCTACGGCTGTCTGGTCGGCTCGAAAGTCCTGATTGCCGTGCTTGTTCACGGCGGACGGGCGCGTCTGCAAGGGACTGGCTATCGGATAGCCCTGCGATTGAGCGGAATCGCCCTCCTCCTGTTTGGTCTGTTGCTGATATGGGACGGCGCATCCGCGCTCATCGGCTGAGTGCGTCGCGGCCGGCCCTATTTCTTCGTTTCTCCAATCTGCTGCGCCAGTTGAAAAATAGACAGCGGCGCGCAGCCCTCGGCTTTATTGTTCACAATCACATAGCTTGGCTGCCGTCGGATACTACTGGCGAGGCACAGTTCGGCAATGGCCGCGCGCGATGTGGGGTCTGCATCGACGATCTGGTTAAACGGTGCGTATTTTTGTTTTGCGGCCTGGTAGCTCAGATGGCGCGCCTGCATCCAGCGGATGACAAGCGCCTGACTCCGTTCCGGTTGAACCAGGGCGGCCTGCTCGCGAACCGTCGGCATGCTGGGGTGACCATTCAGGCAATGACAGGCGCCGACCGCGGACAGGGCATCGACATACTCAGGGGTAAAGAGTGCGATGTTCCGAAGCTCGACCGCATAAACCGGGCCGCGGGGCAGCCGATCCAAAAACTGATACAACCGCTCGACAAAAGAGTCCGGCCCGGCGAGGCTGGTATGGTCCTGGGGAGAGAATTGGAAGAGCAGGGGGCCGGCTTTGTCTTTGAGCCCGTCCGTGAACGGCCCGACGACTTCCTGGGTCGCGTAGTGGGAGTCGAGAAACAGGCTGTTGGGCTGCCCGCGCCGCGTGCCATACCGAGGATGATCGCCAAAGCCGGCCAGCGTGCAGTATTCATGCGCCTTGACCAGAAAACGGAAGGTCTCCGGCACCTGCGTGGCGTAGTCGGCGAATTGGGCCGCAGTCATTGGACGATAATACGTACGGTCAACCCCGACGGTCCGCAAGAGCGGATGCTGGGAATACAACGGCAAACCCTTGCGTGACAGTTGAGCCTGTGGGGCCGACCGGTCATAGATCAAACCTTCCCAACCGGGGAAAGACCAGGAAGAAGTCCCGAGCCGAATCGTTTCCGGCAGGGAGGCGGCCAGCGACTCCACGTCAGGCCGGAGGGGTGCGGGACCGACCTGTTGCGCTCGACTGGCCGGAGCGTCGGAGGAAGAGGGCGGAGCGAACAAATGCAGCTGCCCGTCCTCGGCCGGTCGTTTTCCTGCTCTGGCCATGAGGAGGTATGATAGCAGGTGATGTGTGAGAGGGTAACGAACGGCTCATTGTTTTATTTAGCCAATATTGCCATTTCTAATATGTCCGGGTATATTACCGGATATATGTCAAGCCAAACAATACGTAAAAAGGCAGTGCAAGCCTATCGGCAACGCCTGAAAGAACGCGGCTGGGTACGCCTTGAAGTGCAAACGTCAAAAGAAGATGTGCCCTTGATTCGCCAAGTTACACAGGCATTGCGGAGTGACCCTGTTCGCGCGGCCCAGCTTCGCCGGCATCTGCACCGTCTTATCGATCCTGCGCCACACGTTGACTTGAAGGCACTCCTCGCTTCAGCCCCACTCGACGGTATTGACCTGTCCCGCCGACACGATAGGGGCCGTGAGGTAGACCTCTGAACTACCTGCTCGACACTAATATTATCTCTGAGGTCCGAAAGGGGACGCGCTGCGATGCTCATGTCACCCGTTGGTATGCAGCGCTGACCAGCGACGCTATCTATCTGAGCGTCCTCGTCCTCGGGGAGATTCGTAAAGGCATAGAGCAGGCCAGACCCCGAGACCCGGACAAGGCCCTTGCTCTTGAGCATTGGTTACAGGCTGTGTACGAACGGTTTAGCGGACGAATTTTGCCTGTCGATCTGGTGATCGCTGACGAGTGGGGACGGATGAACGCTGCTCGAACCCTGTCAGTCATTGATGGCCTCCTGGCCGCCACCGCCAAGGTTCATGACCTGACGCTTGCCACACGCAATATTGCCGACGTGAAAGATGTCGGGGCTCGGATAGTCAATCCGTTTGATCCGCAAACATGGGAGTAGGTTTCGGAGAGATTAGCACCTCTACCCATCAGCAGGCGGGAGTCGTTTTCGTCCAGATTGACTTTTCTGCATTTTTTCCATTCGATGAAAGAAAGCGTCTTGAAGGGAGAGGAGATGAGAGAGCGCATTAGCATTGATGCAGCCGTACAGCATGGCAAGCCGGTCATCCGTGGCACGCGGGTTCCGGTCGTGCGGCTCATTGGGGGACTGGCCGGTGGGATGACCATTGAGCAGGTGGCTGACGAGTATGGAGTGACGGAAACCGACGTGCGGGCCGCTCTGACCTACGCCAGCGAGCTGATCGAACAAGAAGAACATCACCTTTTGCCCCCCTCATAGACTCCCACCGTGCGGTTTCTTATTGATGCGGACCTGCCTCGGGCCACTGGCGAGTCTCTTCGGAGGGCAGGCCATGACGCCTTCGATGTGCGTGATATTGGCCTCGGGGACGCGAAAGACTCCAAAATTGCTGCCTATGCACGAGCGCATCAACTCTGTTTGCTCACCGTCGATTTTGATTTTGCGGATATCCGCAACTATCCGCCCCACTTGTATGCTGGCATTGTTGTCCTCACGATTCCGCGTCACGCAACCGTGGCCTTTATTCTCCAACTGGTGGACATATTCCTCCAACAAACTGCGGTGCTCACCCGCTTGCCAGGACGGCTGGCTATCGTAGAGCCTGGGCGAGTGCGGATGCGTTCATCTTGAGCTGGCGAATCCTGCTATCTTGGTCGCACGGAACGACCTACCTGCGAGATGAGGAGCGGTAGCCCAAGTCGCAGGCTTTACGTCCGGGCCGTCATGCCGCCATCGACCATATACACGCCACCGCTACAGTAGGAGCTTTCGTCGCTGGCCAGAAAGAGCATGATCCTGGCGACCTCGACGGGGTCGGCGTAGCGTTGCAGCGGCACCATAGCTGACACCATCTCCTTGGCTCGACCTGGATCGTCAGGCTCAAAGCCCTTTTCCAGGGAACGCATCATCCGGGTATCAACCGGGGCCGGGTTGACCGTATTGACCCGAATCTTTTCGGCTGCCATTTCCAGGGCTGCGGTGCGCATGAGGCCGATCACGGCGTGTTTGCTGGCAATATAGGCCGACACCCCGGCTGCGCCGCGCACGCCGGCAACCGAAGAGGTGATGACGATGCTGCCGCCGCCCCGCTTGGCAATCTCCGGCGCGGCGTACTTGAGCCCTAACCACACACCGCGCACATTGACGGCCATGACCTGATCGAACGTGTCGATCGCATAGTCGGTAATCGGCTGGACCTCGCCTTCAATACCAGCGTTGGCAAGCAGGATATCGACCCCGCCGAACTGCTCGACCGCGGCCTGGATATAGCGCTGAGTATGGTCGGGCTGGGTGACATCAGCGGCGCAATAGCGCACCGCATCGCTCCCAATGGTCTGGGCGGCTTCTTTGAGCGCGTCCTCGTGCAAATCAACCAACAGGACTTTTGCGCCTTCCTGGGCAAACAGCCTGCCGGCCTGGAGACCGATGCCGCCCGCGCCTCCGGTGATGATGGCAACTTTATTGTCTAAACGTCCCATGCGGTTCCTCCTGGTGTCTCTTTTTTAGTGCGCCCTGTCTTATGTGGTTTCGTGCGCCTTGGCAAGGGAACGGCGGGTGCGCTATCTCTCGAATCAAAAGGAGGACGTATGCCTGTACAACCGCCAACACTGGAAGAGATCGTCGATATTGCCGAAGGCTACGGCCTGAGCTTGACTGACGCCGATACGGAGTCGTTTCAGGGCCTGATGAACGGGATAATGAAATCCTACGCGCGTTTGGACGCCCTGACTGCAAAATTCCAAAATTCGAGTGCCATTTTTTTCCAAAATTCGAGTGCCACTCTGGAAGGAAACATGAGAAATCGTGAAATATTTCATGGCGAAATTTCGTGATTTTACCCCAAAATTTCATCAAAAATGGCCTAATATCGCGGATTTGCACCACTTTTCACGGGGTATGAAATTTCATGGTCGTGAAATCCCATTTCTCACGCCTAAACGGTCCTAAATGGGGCATTTTTCAGCCTTTAATCGGCCCTTAATTTCTGATTTTGGAACGGTGTTTGAGGGGATTTTAGGGGCAGTTCGCGTAGACCAAAAAAGCGCCGATGAGGAGGCCGGCGACGAAGGCCATGGAGTGCGTGGCGACTAGGATTTTCATCAGTTTATCCATATTTCATCCGGGGTGAAATTTCACGGTTTATGAAATATCAGCCCGCCCTCGTACATCTCGGACAGGGGCAGAATGGGGGGCTGGTTGCATGGCTGTGCAGCCATGCGCGGCGTACACACAAGCCTTGAGCGGCAAAGTGGACGGCTTACGTCTCGGCGTTGTCCAGGAAGGCTTCGGCTGGGAAGACGCCTCTGAGCCCGATATTGACGAAAGCGTCAAGCAATCGGCCCACGCCTTTGAAAAACTCGGTGCGCAGGTGAAAAGCGTCTCTATTCCGTGGCATCGTGATGGCCAACATATTCTCCTTGCTATTGCCCAGGAAGGCGCGACCCTGTTGATGGTCGAGGGCAATGGCATGGGCACGAACTGGAAAGGCCATTATACGACCCAGCCTGCTCGACGCGATGGGGCGGGGTCTTCAGACGCACCCAAACGACTTGTCCGAGACGGTCAAGCTCACGATGCTGACCGGTCGATACATGCAAGAGCGTTATCATGGCCGGTATTATGCGAAGGCTCAGAACTTATCACGGGCGCTATGTGCGGCG
>MPMI01000015.1 GCA_002238415.1 Desulfurellaceae bacterium bin18
CCTCCTCGCCCGCATTGCCGCGAAACTGGCCGCCGTCAATGTCGGCTGCTGGCTCAATCGCCTCTTCGGGCGCCCCCCTTGGGCCTTTGCTACCCTCTTCCCCGCCTAACAATGTGCATCACACGTCCGAGGAGGGGACTTTTTGCTGCTCCCTTGCCCCCGTCACCATAACAAGGGCTGGGGTGAGGGAGGAAGACACCGGACTGAATTCTTCTGGAAAAGAGAATACGCCGGGGGCGGGAGAGGCAGATGATTCTTCGGGATCATACCATTCTTCGGGATCATAGGCCCGGTCGGCGAGTTCCTGATCGATGAGATAGAACATGCCGGCGATGGCGCAAGTAATCTGGACATCTTCGCTCGCCTGATGGACGGCACTACGACGGCCAGGAATCCCAAAGTAGTGCGCGACCTCCTCGAGGGTACTGCCCTTCCGCCGCCCGTCCTGCATGGCTTGATAGCGCTGCATCGTGCAGTAACTTCTGTTCCGATGCAGGGTCTTAACGCCGGCGCGTTTGAACTCTGCACTCAAGAACGCTTTGTCGAATGCCGCATTGTGGGCGACGATCGGGCGGGTCCCAATGAAATCCCGGATTTGCTGCGCGGCTTCGGCAAAAGGGCCGGCGTCGGCCACATCCGCGTTCGTGACCCCATGCACGCGCGTGGCGTCCGCGGGAATCGGGCGCTGCGGGTTGACTGTCGTGTCGAGGGTGTCGCCCTCCAGCCGGTGAGAGTTGGTCTGGCGGTCCAGCGTCGCGAAGCACACCCGGAGCAGCGACACCGAAATGATCCGGTCCGTTTCAGGAGAGAGCCCCGTCGTTTCTACGTCTACGACAACAGCCTCATCAAGATCATCGAAATAGCGAGTCATCGGTGCTGGCCTGGATGTCTAGCCAGACATGAATCACCCTGCGGGAGAGCTGGTGAACGTCAGGAAGGCCCAAAGCGGCGTCCTGTTCTTGGATGGCTGCTTTCCATTCTCTGCTTTCCTGTGGGCCGTTCATGTCCACATCATTCAAGCAGTAAAGCATCACCAGATAGGCGTCGAAACCATTGAGTTCGGCTAACAGGTAAAGGTGCGCTAAGCGGTTGGCGTACTGATAATAGGGCGATCTCGCCCAATCGACTGATCGGCGGGCGCCAAGGAATCGTTGAGTTTCTTGTAGACTGTGGGCTATCTTTTTCCTTGAGATCGGATCGGATGCGCCGGACCCCGAACTTCGCATTTCTCCGATGTGAGCTTTGGCCTCTATTAAAAGTATCTGGTCGTTGTTGGTCTTTGCTAGCCCGTCCCATTGGGGCCCACTCTTAGGCCAAAACTGTTCGAGGGGGTAGTGTTTGAGATCGAGACGTAACCGGCTGAGGAACTCTCGATCACGATATTCGGCATAGTCATCAGACTGGAGCGGTGAAAGCCATTCGATGGACGGGAGGGATGTTCCTAGTTGAGGGGTTATGAGAGCGTCCAATAATTTCTGACGTTTGTTGACGGCCAGTTGAAGCCATTTTTGACTTCCTTTTTTTGCCGGCTTCTGTTGCACTCGCGACATTGCTTCTCCTGATGTCCTACTGAAGGGTTCATGCCTTGTAATACCGCGAGGACAACAGCTCAGAAAGGGGTGGCATAGTCAACACCAGTGCGGCGACCACAGTTCCTGAAAAGCGACGACATCGGCATCCATGGCCATTAACTTGTCGGCAGACCAGCCGATCTTTTCCTCGTATTCCTGTGATGTGCAAGTCTTGTTGCGCCAACGCTCACCGGCAAGCTGTAGATTATAGAGATTGAAACTGCCAATGATGTCGCCTTGATTCGCCGGTATAAGTTTACTCCTTAGGTAGGTGATTACTTGGCGGAGGGACGGAGACCATAACCGCGACAGAGTGCTACGATCACTCGGCTCCCGCAATTACACAAACTACAGCTTCATTGAAGGTGGCGGTCGTTTCCGACGTGTCCGGAATATCCACGTCCCAGATCGGGAAACGGTAATAGGCCTGGCTCTCCGCGTCCAGCCACTGGGCATAGGGCGAGAGCTCTCCGGCCTGGGTCAGGTCTATAAAAGTGTTGACCCCTGCTTTCGTGAGTACCGCCAGTTTGGCCCTGGAAGCCGCGTCATCTTCCATATTCTTGGGGTACTCTCCGGCCAGGAGTTGGCCCGGAACCACTCAGTAGCAGTGTTTTATCGGTCTCTTATCCATACTCTCTCCTTCCTGTATCCCCCGGCTCTATACCCCAGAATAAGAGAAACCCCCTTGGCCCGGGACATAAGGGAGCCGTCCTGGTGGTCGTGGGTGTCCGCCAGCATACGGAACTCGGTTGGTCACTTTCTCCAGCTATGCAATCTCGACGCCTCTAGCCAACTCCAGGTACCGGCAGAAACCGTTCGCCATTTTCATCTGGTGGGGCGTCCGGCACTCCGGGCGAAACAGGTCGGGACTGCCCACCAGGATACAGAGAGCCTGCGCCCGCGACGTGGCGACGTTGAACCGAAAGCGGTTATAGAGGAACTCCATCCCCCGCGGGGCCTCGTCGGGGTTCGAGGACGTCATGGAATAGATCACCACCGGCGCCTCTTGACCCTGGAAGCGATCGACCGTGCCAATGCGCTCGGCGAGCAACGGCATGGCCTCGACGAGCGCAGAGACCTGGGCGTTATACGGAGCAACAATGAGGATATTCTTTACAGTCAAGGGATGGATCGAGCCTCCTTTGTCCCGCCAACAACAACGACTGGTAAGGTCGTCTACGATTCTCTGTACGACCTCAACCTCCTCCAGCGAGCGCGCCTGGCTTCCCGTGTGCGGCACGGGCACGTAGATAAGCCCCGAACCGGTGAAGGGCGACGTTACCCCATCTTTCGCAACGATTGCCTGCTGTGCGAGCTCTGGACGAGCCTCGACCCGACCCTCGTAGTAAATCTCGGACGTAAACCGTGCGATGTCCGGGTGCAGTCGGTAGGTCTCGGCCAGGAATAAGCCTTTGTCTGGCGGCATCGTTTGCTCCCCAGCCAGTAGATGGTAGAGCGCCGATACCTCACTGCCTTCGGGATGGCTGCTCTGCAGCGGTTGCTCAAGCTGCTGGGGGTCGCCGAGCAGGACCAGGCTGCGCCCTGCCGGAGCGGTAGCCAACACGTTGCTCAGCGCCATCTGGCCAGCCTCGTCCACGATCAAGACATCGACGCTCTGCTCGAAGTCGGGCCGGGCCCAGCACCACGCCGTGGCGCCCAGCACATCGATGGAGCCGTTGGCGAGTCCTGAACGAATCTCTCCGTAGTTGGACTTCCGCTGGATCTCCCATTCGCCTTTGTATGCACCTGTCTGACGGTGAACGATATTGATGGAAAGTCCATTGTCGTACGCCTGCGATGCGGCCGCCTCCAGCAGATTGACGATCACCTTATGGCTTACCGCCGTGACACCGACCTTGAGTCCGGCGTTTACGAGCCTGCAGATGACGTGTGCGCCGGTATACGTTTTCCCGGTGCCGGGCGGCCCCTGAATCGCCAGCACGTTGCCATCCAGGGAGTGCGCGATCCGGCAGGCCGCCTCGACGGTCTTCTCTTCAGGCCGTTGCAGGCCGGAGCCCGCACCCTCCGACGCAGGAGGTCGGCGGAGCAAAAGGTCCATGGCCGCCCGGAAGGGATCACCGGGAGAGAGCCCCCTCGTGAGAACGGCTTCCCCGAGCCGCATCAGCGCCTCGCGCAACACATCGGATGGCACTCTGTTGTGGAGGACCACAGCCGTCGGATGCACCTCCGCTGTCTTCACCATCTTCTTGATGTCAATCGTGCGCGCGGCGGAGTTGACCGCCTCAACTTTTCCGATCTTGTTGCCTTCGCCATCGTACATATCGTCCCCTGGACGGGCGTCGAGTTCCTGTGGGGGAAAGCGGTACCGCTGCAGCGGTGCCCGTTTCGGGTCCACGACCTCTTCGAAGACCAGCCCGGTCAGCGCCCGCCGCTCGTCGCTGAAGTCGGCTTCCTCAAGGGCGCGCAGGCGGAAGTATTCCCACCAGCCCGCCTTGTCCTCCCGGCGATGAAACTCCATCATGTGGGCCAACGCGAACTGAGCCTGCTGGTCCGCGGACCGCTCGCCCGGATCATCCGGAACCCCCTTCAGCAGGCCGTCGCGCAGCCGTTGCAACTCGCGGTCGAGGTCGCTGATTTCTTCGGACGCCTCGCCACTCCCGGCCGGCGGGCGGGGGAGATCGTGGCCCGCAGCGATGGCTTCGGCCCGGAGCTGTTCGAGCCAATCGCGCAGCCGCAGAGTAGACTCGCAGTCTTCTCGATTGTAGTCCTCGACGATCCGCCGGTGCGGTTCGAGCCGCGCGTCAAGACCGCCGTCGGCGATGGCATTCTCCACGATCCGCCGGCTCGCCGTCGCCTCGCGGAGGTCCTGCTCGCGCCCGTAGCCGAAGAACGGTTCGAGGTCTTTAATGGAATAGCGCTCGACGCTGGCGACCACGGCGCGCTTGACCACCATGTACAGGTCGACAAAGGCGTGGCCGCGCAAGAGTTCGTCAAGCGCGACCTCGCGGGTTGCATACCGGCCCATGAGGCGCTTGAGCGCCGCCGGCTCGTAGGGCGCAAAGTGATAGATGTGTGCCCCTGGGTTGCGCTGACGGGTCGCTATTGTCAGGTCGATGAATTGCTCGAAGGCTGCCCGCTCCTGCTCGCGGGTCTCCGCCCAAAGCGGAGTGTAGACGAGATTGCCGCCGGGGTCGGCTATGACGTAGCCGAGGAGATACTCTTGTACTCCTTCCGTGGCGAAGTGATCGCCTTCAAAGTCGAGAAAGATGTCGTCGCTGGTGGGCTCGGGGAGAAGTGCCAGGCCGTGCTCGGCGTCGAAGGGCTCTTTTAATTCGTAGTAGGGCTTGTCCGTCTCGCGGTTGATCTGTTGCACCCGAGCTTGCTCCCGGACGCGTTCCAATGCTCCCCTGGACCCGTGGGATGGCTCTTGAACGGATTCCAGCGCCGCCAATTCGGCAAGCTTCTCGATACCTTGCGCGCGTAGCGCCTTGATCTGCGTGCGGGAAATCCCGGCTACGTAGCACAGATGATCGTCGCCGCGCCGGCGTGCCTCGCATTCTGCCCACCACGCGCAGTAGTCGCAGTGCGAGACCAGCTCCGGGTAGGTTTCACCGGATTGCGTCACGAACGCATCGATGCTGCGTTCGAGCAAACGAAAATACGCGCCAAAGTCGTCTACCCGGTAGCTTACCGGCTTGAATCCGGTGCCCGGCGGTACGACATGCATGGAGGCGGGGCGTGTCCCCTGGATCTTCTCAAGGAGATGGGCGTAGACACAGAGCTGCAGGATCGTTCCCGCCTTGGTCTCCCGGGCAAGCTTGGTGTCGAATGGCTCGTACGACCAACTGCCGAGGTTGCTCGGCATGTCGACCTTGCATAGAAAGTCTACACGCCCGGACCACACGTCATACTCAAGCGTGGCTTGGTAGATGACGTCCACGCCAGAGCGCATCGCCGCCAGGGTTGCCTCGTTGGTGCTGCCCTCTGCGTCACCGGCAACGCGCAAGCCTTGGGCGCGCAGGTGCGCAAGGTACGCCTGCTCGTGCGCGCGTCCATGTTCTCGTAACTCCTCAAGGAACCCGTCGTACCGGACTGGCCGCTCGAGTTCTCCGCGGGCCACGCGCAGGTCGAGTGCGGACAGATGCCGGCAACTGAGAAAATTGCTCAGGTCCGTGGGGGCGCGCATAAGGGCTTCGGTTGTCTGTTTCATATTCGGGTTACCCTTCCCTCCCTACCGATCAGTCGCCAGTATTCAGAGCATTGGCCTCCTCAATCCGCGTTCTCCTATATACTGTCCCGCCGCCCTTTGCTCTCCTAAAGTTGTACGCGTCTTGAATTTTTCAACTGGGCAGAACACCTTCATGCTCCCCTGCCCCTTAGCGCATGAACAAAATCTCATTCCACCACGCAGTCTCATAGCCGTGTCGCGACAGACAATCGAACGCATCAGGTGTTAATCGTCCAAGACTCGTCGGCTCTACCGCAGCACGCTCTACTGCCTTGCGATCAAGCCATGATTCCGCGCGGAGAGCGGTCGCCGCCTCGGGATTGTTCTCGGCGTATTGCTCGATCCGGTCCGGTGCATGAGCGCCCAACTGAAGATACATGCCGCGCTCGGGATGGGACTGCAAAAAATTGATCCATACCCGTATACGCAAGGCACGCGTCTGTTCCAGGGCGATATCAGCGACTCGCCAGACACGGAACGGACTCAATGCCCGGCCCAGGGGACTGCGTGTAAGGGGGGCTACCGCGTCCGATACCACGAGCGAATTAGTGCTTTCCCCACATGTCGCCTCGGGCAAATGAGCCGAAGAGCCACACCGCGATAAGATTCTCTGCGAGCCACCGTGTTAGCGTTTCGGGGTATCTTTGGACGCAAGCCCCGCGTCAGCACAACGTCGCAACGTTGCCGGCATGTCAGGCGGCCCCGATTCATAGCGTCTGGTTTGCAATCGTTCACATCTGGACGGTTAAGCCGTCTCAAATTCCAGGGAGGAAAGGTTCAGGCTGGCGGAACGTTCCGAGAGATGGAGCATTTCTACGCCCACCACTTCGTTTGATTCGTTGTAATCAAGTACCACTCCCGGCGAGACCTCTTCGGACTCGATGATGGCGGAGTCGTCGAGGCGCAGGTAGAGCGCGTCGGCTTCCTTATCGACATGCAGCTTCATATTTTTCCTTTCATGTTGCGGTCAAAGAATACGCTCACCACCTGCCAAGGCGCAGCGCGAGTGTTCACGGCTACACGCAGCACTCGGTCGCCATGTTCCGGGATACAACGAAAAAAGCTTCTACCTCGGGATCGTTCGGATCGGGCACGCGCAACGCCGGTTTGGCTACCGCCCGTTCGACCCACTCCACGGAGACCATTCTTTCCGCCATTGCATGAACCGCGTGTTTGGTAAATTCCAGCTTGGTCGATTCGGATGGCGTGGCGTCACTCCTCATCACCGTTCAAGTTGTCGAGACCCATACGGTACTTAATGTCGTGGTTGATGATGAAGTCCAGTTCTTCGTCAGTGAAACCGTAGTGTTCGGCAAGCACCCGGTAAGCTCTTGCACGGTCGTGTCCTCCTCAGCAGCCAGGCTCTTGAGTTGCCACGCTACCACCGGATCGAAGTAGCCGCCTATGTGTTTGCCCCGCCCACTCGCCACACTTAATCCCGTAGGGCGAGTGGTTCAAGTCCCTTTTTGTTCAAAATCTCGGCCAATTGTTTCTGCTTCTCAGCCCTAGTTCAACCTCCTCTCACCAGGCTGCTGCTACCAACTCGTCTAGCCGCTCGATCTCCCCGGCGGCTTTGCCCTTTGGTTCGATCTCCTGCACGGTCTGCCCGGATTCTATGGCTCTGGAATAGGCCACCCGTCTGCCCAGCCGTGCCGGCCTGGCTCCTCGCTTGACTGGCTCCGGGTGCAGGGATCTGTCTGCTTGCTGCTGTTAGCGTTGGACGAGCGGGCCGCGGGCCGGCGAGCGGGCCGGCTGCAGGAGACCGCTAGACCCTGCCGAATCTGGCGTCTTGAGCATTCCCGGCAAAACAGCCTCTTGGACCGCTTGCAAAAAGCACCACTCCACGCGCTGGGGTGGTGCCTGTGTGGCTGCCGACATCGCTCTTCTGTTTTTGGAACTCCGGTTGGAAGTAGCGCCTTGCTACCGTTGGCCGGAATAGGCTGGACCTAGCAGCCCACAATTTTACAGGTGTCTCCACGTTGCTCCCTGGCCGCGACCCGGGAATTTAGTGAGTCCTCACGTCCTTAGAGTGACGAAGAAATCTCCTCGGACTGGGGCGATCAGCCCGTGTCGGCTAAATCTGGGCGCCGTTTTTTGGCAGCGTGGCCGCACTTCGGAGGAGCGGAGCCTCAAAGGCGTCTCGGTGCAACTAGAGTCACCGCCCATTGGTCCCCTCGCCTCTATCTGGTCACCCGCGGATCGTGGGGATCGAGCGGCGGGCGTCACGCCGCCGTCTGCAATCCTTTCTTCGCCACCAGCGTCAGCAGCTTCAGCGAGGCCCCCCGCGGGCGCTTCGTGCCCCGTTCCCATTGGCTCACCAGCCCAGGGGTGACGTTCAGATAGCGTGCAAAGACCGCCTGACTCGCCTGTTCCCGGAGGCGGATCGTGCGGATCTCTGCCGGGCTGAGGTCTTTCACGGGCGTTAAACACAACGCATCGAACGTCTTCATGGTCTGTTTCGGCATGACACCGGCCTCGGTCAGGCCGAGCGCGGTTTCATGGACAGACGCCAGAGCCTCACTTTTGTATTGCCTCGTCATCGTAGGGCACCTCCGTGATCGTTCCGTTGGCCATCGCAGCTGCGACCTCGGTCTCTTGCAACTCTAACAGCGTGTCTGCGAGGGCCCGGAAGGCCTTGCGTTCGTCTTGACGGATGTTGGCCTGGTGGCTCTTCGCGAATCCATGCACGAAGAAAGCCCGCTCGCCTCGGCGGAACAGCACGATACTCCGATAGCCGCGCGCTCGGCCCTGCCCCGACCGGGCGATCCGTTGCTTGATCACCCCGCCCCCGAGATCGGCATCCACCATGCCCTGCTCCGCGCGGCGGACGGCGTCGCACAGTGCCGCATCCGCTAGCCCTTCGCGCCGCGCGAACCGCACGAACGGTCTCGTCTTGAACACACGCATCCAGCCTCACGGGCTCTTACCATCATACTCCGTCATATAGCACTGAGTAATAGAGTTGACAATTCAGCCTCACATAGAGACTTCCTGCCCCCCTCCCGGGTAGCACAGAGGTCAGCCATCTCGGACCTGCTGCGACATGCTCTCCAAACGAGAGGGAGAGACGCTCCCGAAAGTTTTCCCAGATTTTTTCCGTGCAAAATTTTTGCAGAATTTTTTGAACGAGGGTTTTGCTCTGGTGTCGGTGTGTCAGCGGCCGGGCCGACGGTTGGCTGCACAGGGGGTATAGTCCACCCCCCTCCCCAAACCCCAACTACTCCCACAGAAGGCTCTCAATCTGAGGCCGCGTGTAACCAACTCCGGGCTGGGGCGACAGGCGGTGCCCCTAAATCGCGCACACATTGCCGGGTCGCCGCGCCCTCATAGGCCCGCTCCATCACCACGTACTCGGCTCTCAGCGGCGTCCCGACCAGCAACTTCCGTCCCGCGGGCGCATCGCCGGCTTGGCCGGGAGCCAACGCAAACCTGACGGCGGTGCAAGCAGCTGCGGCAACCAGATGAATCTTGGTCGTCCAGCCGCCGCGGGCCTTCCCGAGGGCTTGCGGTCCGTTTTTTTTCGCGCCCCCGTCCCGTCTGGATGTACTTGCACTACGGTACTATCCAGCGATACCACTTCAACCCGTATGCGGATGAGCCGCTGCTGCTGTACGGCCGCGAAGACCCGGTCCAGCACACCATTCTTTGCCCAGCGATTCATACGCAGATAGATCGTATGCCACTTGCCGAATCGCTCCGGCAGGCCCCGCCATTTACAACCATGCTCCATAACGTACAAAATCGCTGCCAACACTCGCCGATTGTCTACCTTGACGTTCTCCCGCTGACGCGGAAGCAGGTCCTTGAGTTGTTCGTACTGCGGTGAGGTAAGCTCCATTCGGAAAGCATATCAGCTATACTGTGAACCCGCCCTAGAACGCGCCTCATAAATAGGAAGGTCCTCCCTTGTGAGTCGTGTCTCCCTTGCAGTCCTTGAGAGTTCACGCGGAGCGTGCCTGACGACCGCGGATTCCGCAGGCATCAACGTCTGGGACTCTCAGTAAGACGGCCTTTCATACCAAATACTGTGGCTTCCCGCTCCTATCAGATGATAGAAATCGACCCTCATACGGCCGACGCAGCCGAGAGGACAGGCAAGGCGAGGAGGCGGGGGAGCCGGCAGCCCGGGGGGGCACCCCTGCTCTTCCTCCCCCCGTATTCCCCCGATTACAATCCCATCGAACAGGTCTTTGCTAAGCTCAAGGCGCTCCTACGCGCCGCGGCGGCCCGGACGCGGGCCACCCTCTGGCACGCCGGCGGCGCTGACCTCTCGGCGTTCACCCCCGCCGAATGCGCACACTACATCGCGCTGCGGCCCCTCGGCCCGCAGTGTCGGATAACGTCTTATGTGTCAAACCTCGCCCCGTCTTTATTGAATTCCTTCAAATAGTTTGCTTCGACATAATGTTGCTTTTCGTGCTCCTCTTCTGTCTCCTCTTTTTTCGTTGCCACACGTTAGCTGACACTCTTCGTAGGCAGCGCCTCGCTCGCTTCATGGGGGCTGTGGGGAGGTGTGAGATCCCACTGACCTCAATAACAGAGAAGGCCGGGATGGGGCTGATGAAGACCCCGTCTCAGCGCGGCAAGCCCTTTGGAAAAGAAAAAGCCCTGCATCCACAAGGGCTTCAGGGCTTGTCAGGGAATAGGTGGGAATAAGAAGAATCGGAAAGAGATGCCGGGAGCGAGACTCGAACTCGCACGCTGTCGCCAGCGGTGGATTTTGAGTCCACTGCGTCTGCCAATTCCGCCATCCCGGCAGGGTCGTGGCACCGGATACTATCGGACAGGCAAACCTCCTGGCAAGGGAGTCTCTATCAGTCGAAGGATGGGCTTCCAACCGTTGAGGCAGCGGAAAAAGCCGCTCAGCGTGGTCTGGCGTGAGGGAGGGTTATGAGGTAAGGAAAAAGCTACAGAGAAGAAGAGGAGATTCTGATGGAATCCCAAGACGTCGGGACAAAGCTTCGACAACAACACGCTGCACTCAAGGCGGACATTGGCACAATTACCGCCTTACTCTCCAAGGAGGTGCCTCAGGCAGACTTTCCGAGCTGGCGACTTGAACTGCTCTGGGCACTGCGGGATTTTTCCAACGACCTGCACAAGCATTTTGACCTGGAAGAGGAAGACGGCTTTCTGAGCAGTGTCCTGGAAGTCGCACCGCAACATCACCAGGCGGTGAACAGGCTGGAGGCAGAACATGAGACCATATCGGCTCAACTTGGTCAGGCTATCGGTGAGTTGAAGGGGATGGCGGTGTCAACTCGTCAGCAATTCCTTCCCATTCGTGAAAAAGTCGAGCGCCTGTTCGACCAACTCCGCCAACATGAAGCCACGGAGGGTGAGCTGCTACAGGAGGCATATGTCCAAGACGAAGGAGGATGAGGCCGGGGCCTTGATCCTCAGACCTTTTGGACAGCAGCGCTGAACGCCACCCACTTTATGCCCTGCCCAGTGTTCATCCCTTAATAGTGCGCCCGCCCCTTCGGCTCAGCCCGCGACGGCCCAGACGAAAAACACTCCCAGGGCAAGCGTAGCCACCGCCCAGACACGGGTGAAGGAGGGTGGTTTGTTGAGCCACCAGGCAACCATGCTCGTGAAACGGGCCACCCCGATGAACGGCATAGCGATGCCCGCCACAACGAATATCACCCCGACTACCTGCAAGGTGGTTGGGACGCGGGAGAGGGGGGCGGCAGACCACAGAGCCAGCCCGAATATGAGGCGGATGGCCGCACCAGCCCAGAGCCCCTCTCGGGTTTGCCAGCGGGAAAGAAAGGCTAGAAGCGTGGCTGGAGAAACAATGCCCCACAGACCGAAACCGATGAGCAGACCAGCGAAGGCGAAGACAAGGAAAACCATACTCCTCCCTTTTATTAAGCCGCGCCTTTGAGCAGGGTGTCAAATTCTCCGTCGTCCAGCCAGATTCCCTGACACTCAGGGCAGGTATCGAGAATGACCGAGCGGCCGAGTGCACTCGACACGCGGATGAGCCCGGCGCTGTCGCGTGGACACTGACCGTGTTTCTGGTTGGCTCCCGGCGGAGCACTCTTCCCCCGCAGGGCCGCGAGGTCTGATATCTTTTCGTGCAGGAGCGAGATGAGTTCGTGATTGTCAAACCAAATCCCCCCACACGTCTGACAACGGTCCACTTGAGTGGCCTGTACCCACGTTGCAACCAAGGGACTGTTGGGACATTTTGGACACTGCAACGTTCGGCTCCTCGTCTTTTGTTTTTTTGCCGGCAATGTCATAGCCTAAAGCACGGACGGATTCGATGCCAGAGAAGCAACAGTCTTTCACAGTGGAAAACCAACCCCGTACGGCGCGGGCTATGCGAAGGAGACTAGCGGCCCGAGTGCCCCGACATGCGGTGCTGCTGGTCACGCTGCTCTCGCTCTACATCATCAATCCGTTCGTCCAGGAGTTCTTTTCGAGTCGTCCGGGCCTGATTCTGCTTGACCTGCTGGTCTCCACCACGCTGTTAGTCGTCACTTATGATGTGCATCGCAGCAAGAGGGTGCTGCTCGTCGCGGCGGTCTTTGCCGTTCCGGCCATAGCCGGGCGGTGGGCCTCATACGCGGTCTATAGCGACTGGCTGTCCATCTTCAGCCACTGTTTCGGCTTCCTCTTTCTGGCTTTTACGGCTGTGGCGATTCTCCTCAACGTGCTGCGCCCGGTCCGCGTGACGGGAGATATCGTCAACGGTGCGGTGTGTGTGTATATGCTGGTTGGCCTGGCCTGGGCATTCCTGTTTTCCCTGCTTGAGGTTCTCCAACCTGGGTCTTTCAATCTTCCCGAGCTTTCGGCCGATCCTATTGACCTCGCGGCCATGGAGGTCCGTCGCCTGTCCGTCTTCATGTACTACAGTCTGGTGACGCTCACCACGCTCGGATACGGGGATATTACGCCGGTGACTCCGCTGGCGCGGAACCTGGCGGCCTTCGAGGCGGTTATGGGCCAGTTGTATATTGCCATCCTGGTCGCGCGTCTGGTCGGCCTGCACATTGTCCATGCCGCGCGGGACGATAAAGAGCGCGGATCGTAAACTTTGCTTTACACGGCATATTGCGCAACTCAGTCACGCGGGACGAATTTTATGATTGAGGACTTCCAGACCTCAACCACGGGTTGATCGTTCACGATATACACTTGATAAAATTTGACCCACTCGTTTTCTCCGCGCTTCCATTTTTCAATGGGTATACAGCGCAGTTCCACCTCATCACCAACACGGATCAGGCCATGCGTCAGCAGCGTGCTGCCGGTGTGTATCCAAAACGGCATCTTGAACTGGTTTTGGACGGCAAAGCTACCATGAGCCATCACCAGGCCGGGATGGACAGGTGGAGCATCACCCTGTCGGAATATCTCCAATGCTTCATTTGTTTTGTCGCAGTACGAGAGATGCTGAGACATGGTGAGCCTCCAGAGAAAGCGACGAAACGGTTTGTTGAGTTCCATGCGCTCCCAGGTACCCAACTCCCTCTCTCCCTCCCAATCAACAGGCTCCAGCGACGCCAGTGTATCAACCGGCGGAGGGCTGTCAGGAATATGCGTCCGCATAACAATCAGCTCCTGACTCTCTTCATTTTTGGCTCGGACAGAGCAGGCATACGGCTGGTCGCTCTCCGCATCTGGCATAATGTGAGACGTGACCCAATCCTCATCAAAAGCGGGTGCTGTAAAGCGCAAATCAGACCAGTGACAGCCCAGCCAGACTTCGCCATAGCGCTCAATGAGCGGGCGGATCATCTGGCCATACACAATCGCCCCACCAACGATGGAGCCACGAAAACCAAGCGCCTGAGCGCCTTCTCTGGTGTGCGCCTTATTCTCGCCTTCGTTGATATTGCGCGTCTGAAACCGATACGGCTCGAATGCTTCTCGTGCGGCTCGGGTCATAATACCCCCTTTTCTGCGCCTGGCATGTTACGTCGGATTGCGCTGCAGAAGCAAGATCATCATACTCTGCGGTCGCCCCATTCCTCAGAGGAGTTGGCGTCTTCGGACAGTGGTCTTGAGCGCTGGCAGCCTCCAGACGGCTATGCCATAATTCGCGTTCTTGCTGACCGGGAAAACTGGAGGGTGGAATCACGATGCCTGCTGGCGCTGCTGAGCCCGATGTCGTGCCGCGTCTCGATGAGGCCATTAACGCCGCAACGGCGTGGCTGTACCGTGACCAGGCGGAGGATGGATACTGGGCTGGGATGCTGGAATCCAACTGCTGTATGGAAGCGCAGTGGCTCCTGGCCATGCACTTCCTGAGCTATGAGCATCCCCACAAGCAGCAGATCGTGCAGACTCTGCTCAACGCCCAGCGCGAGGACGGTTCGTGGGAGATTTATCACGACGCTCCGGATGGAGACATTAACACCACGGTTGAATGTTATGCCGCCCTGCGCGCGAACGGCTTTGCCCCGGATGACGAGCGGCTGCGTACAGCCAGGGAATGGATCTTTGCCCATGGTGGGCTGAGTGCGGTACGGGTGTTTACCCGCTATTGGTTTGCGCTGATCGGCGAGTGGCCGTGGCAGAAAACCCCCAACCTGCCGCCTGAGGTGATATTCTTCCCCACCTGGTTTCCGTTTAACATCTATAATTTTGCCTCCTGGGCGCGGGCGACGATTCTCCCGCTGACTATTCTGTCCGCCCGACACGTGGTCCGTCCCCTGCCGCCGGACTGTCGCTTGGACGAGCTGTTTCCCGAGGGTCGTGAGCGCATGAACTACGATCTGCCGGCCCGGAGCGGGTTGTGGCAGTCGTTCTTTTTTGCGGCTGATAAATTCCTGCACACCTATCAGAATCTCGGGGTCGTACCCGGTCGCGAGGTCGCCATCCGGCAGAGTGTGGAATGGATTATCCGCCACCAGGATGCGGACGGGGCCTGGGGAGGGATTCAGCCGCCGTGGATTTACAGCCTGATGGCTCTCCATGTCGAGGGCTACCAGCTGTCGCATCCGGTGATGGCTAAGGGGCTATCCGCCCTTGATGATCACTGGTCCTACGAACGCAACGGCAGCTTGCATATTCAGGCCAGCGAGTCGCCCATATGGGATACCCTGCTGGCCCTGCTGGCTCTGACCGACTGCGGGTTTCAGGTGCAGCAGTCAGAACCTATGCAACAGGCGCTCCGGTGGGTGTTAAGCAAAGAAGTGGATGCGGTCGGCGATTGGCAGATTAAAGTCCCCACCGCCCGGCCCGGCGGCTGGGCGTTTGAGCGTGAAAACGCCGCCTATCCGGACGTAGACGACACCGCGGTGGCCCTGATTGTGTTGGCCCACCTCCGTGCGCAAAATCCCGGCGACAGCCGTTTTGACGCCCCGATTGACCGCGCAAAAGCCTGGGTGCTGGCCATGCAGTCGGACAACGGTGGCTGGGGCGCGTTTGACAAAAACAACGATAAAGACCTGCTGACCAAGATTCCGTTCTGCGATTTTGGTGAGGCGCTCGACCCGCCCAGCGTTGATGTCACCGCCCACGTACTCGAAGCCTTTGGCGTCCTCGGGTATGACAGCTCCCACCCGGCCATGCGCCGCGCGCTCGATTATGTCCTGGCCGAGCAGGAGCCGGAAGGCAGTTGGTTCGGCCGCTGGGGGGTCAATCATATCTATGGGACTGCGGCGGTTCTGCCAGCCTTGAGGGCTATCGGTCAAGACATGAGCGCGGCCTATGTGCACAAGGCGGGCCGGTGGCTGGCTGCGCATCAAAACGCAGACGGGGGATGGGGTGAGACCTGCGCGTCCTATATGGACGATCGCTTGCGCGGCACAGGTCCAAGCACAGCCTCGCAGACGGCCTGGGCCTTACTGGCCCTGCTGTCCATTGAGGGCCATCGTTTTGACGACGCGATTCATACCGGACTCGACTACCTGCTCCGCACGCAACAGGACGGCACCTGGGACGAGCCCTATTACACCGGCACCGGCTTTCCCGGCTACGGCACGGGCGCCCGCACGAACCTGCACGTCCAGGAGATGAAGAGACGTTTCATGCAAGGCACCGAACTCCAGCGCGGGTTTATGATCAACTACAATCTGTACCGGCACTACTTCCCGCTGATGGCGCTGGGAAGAGCGCGGTCATATTTGGCTGGAGGGTAGGGCTAAGAAAATAGGTAAGCCTAGGTGCGCGCCTGACTTTCCGTCAAGACAAAATCTCTGTCGGGTGCAACCGCATGAAGCAGCTCGTTCAGCTTCTCCACGGTCGGAACTGAGGAGCCGCGTTCGTAGCGCGCATAGGCATTTTTGGAGCTGACGCCGAGGCGGTTTGCGACTTGCGCTAACGACAGTCCACTCAGTTCCCGCTGTCGCTGAAGGAGTAAGCTGACCATAGTTCGGGTGTCGGAGGAGCCTACCTCAAAGGTACCGTTTCTTCCCGCGTGGACAGTCACGGAAAATCCGTCTTGATCGGCTAAGGTCTCGACTAAATCCGCGACCATCTCGAACGTTTCCTTGCGTGTATATCCTTGAGTCATGGCGTCAAGGATAGGGACTTCCGCGAGCCAGAACTTCCCAGCTCTATACATTCTTCCAGCAAATCGCACGCTTACTCCTACAGCGCCTTCACGTCGGCATACTCGCCGACCTCAATCCCGAACGATTCCGCCTGCTGGAGCAGTTCCAGGGCGTTGCGGACGTGGGCGTAGTCGATCATCATGCCGTCATAGGTGACTGCTGCTTTGCCTGCTTTTTCGGCGTCAGCCATGGCCTGCATCACCCCCTTATTCCATTCAATCTCTTCCTGAGAGGGCGCAAAAATCTCATTGGCAATGGGCACGGCAGACGGATGGATCAGCAGGCAGCCGCGAAAGCCCACCTCCCGCCCGCGCTGGATTTGCGACCGCACCAACTCGATATCACCGACTTCGAGCGAGCCGCCACCAATCGGATATTCAATACCCGCGGCCCGCGCGGCCAGGAGAATATGCGAGGCCATATACAGCGTCTCCAGACCCTGGCGCGTCCACTTATAGCCGATGGCCCTGGTCACGTCCCCGGACCGGGCACCAACACCGCCGATGATATTCCCGACCCGCGGACAGGCGGTGGCCAGTTTATAGGCGTCCATGATGCCGCGGGCGGTTTCGGGCAGGGCCATGATCTCGACCGTGCCGATGGGCAGGCCGGCCTTACGTTCAAACAACTCCAGCCAGGCATCGACCTTGAGGACCTCCTCAACCGTCTCCAGCTTGGGCACGGCTACCGCGTCGAGGCCTTCCGTCACAATGGCTTCGATGTCCTCACCGGTCAGACCGGTATCCACACCGTTGAGACGCACAAAGACACCCACACCTCTGCCGCGCAGGCCTTCAATCCCGGTGCGGACGATGTGGCGTGCCTCAACCTTGTTGGCAATCGGCACCGCGTCTTCGAGGTCCAGCAGCAGTGCATCCGGGCCATATTTAGGCGCCTTGTCTATCCAGTCGGGCCGATTCCCCGGAACAAACATGGTCGAACGGTAGAGTTTCATTATCCCGCCTCCTTTTCTCTCCGGTGCAATATTCTTCTTTTGAGACCTTTTCCGTGAAAACCGTCAAGAATACAAGAGGCGGTCACATATGGCAAAGCCGGGACTGAGGCTGGTAGAGTGTGGCACCGAACAAACAGATTCGCCCAGACCGCCATACGGAAGGGGACAGCCATGAATCAGTTCCATACACCCCGCGAGCAACGATTTATTGACCTTGCGGCCTCACTGGCCGATGACTTTGCCCAACGTGCGGCCCAGCATGACGAGGAGGGGTCTTTTCCGTGCGAAAACTACGCGCGTCTCAAGGTGCAAATTTCCAAAATTCGAGTGCCACTCTGGAAACATGAGAAATCGTGAAATATCTCATGGCCAATTTTCGTGATTTTGGCCTCATTTCTCATCAAAAATGGCCTAATATCGCGTATTTGCACCACTTTTCATGGGGTATGAAATTTCATGGTCGTGAAATCCCATTTCTCACGAAATTTCACGATTTCTCACGCCTAAACGGCCTTTAATAGGGCATTTTTCAGCCCTTAACCGGCCCTTAATTTCTGGTTTTGGAACGGTGTTTGAGGGATTTTGTGGGGGCGTGTGCGGGGTGATTATCGGGCGAGGGGGGGCATCAAAAAGCAGCCCAGAATGAGCCCGCTGAGGAAGACGATGGCGTGCGTGACGAGAACGATTTCCATATTTCACCCAGGGTGAAATTTCACGGTTTATGAAATTTTAGGGGGCTCTACCTTGCCGCGGTATTCCTCCTCGACAATGGCCCGTTCCGCTTTCCGCACTTGGCTCTCCGTGATTCTCCATGCTTCCTGTATCCGTGGGTCCACGTTCTCCCACTCCGGGAGTTTCGCCCCGGAGACCAGGCTTTTCCCCTTTGAGGCAGACTTATAGAGGTTATAGGCGTACGTGGGTACGCAAAAGCGTAGCGGCGCGTACCGTTGCGATGGAGAATGCGGTCCGGGTCGTCGATCTGGCCTTACGAGCCGTTGGGGGAGCCTCGTATTTCAAACGTTTCCCTTTGGAGCGATATTACCGCGACGTACGGGCCGCCCTGTTTCATCCCGTTAGTACAGACCAGACCTTAGAGTTGCTGGGCAAGACGGCCTTTGGCATCCCGCTGATGGATGACGACGTGATTTGGGCCTGAACGCCTATAGAGACAGCTTCGGACACTGGCTATGACTGCCACAAGTCAGCCACCAGCGCCGTGTCAATATAGGCCGTACCTTCTCGTACTTTGCCGTCCGCGACCCGCATCACCCAACAATAGCTGTTGTTATAGGGTTGCCCGGACTTGGCCGTGGCCGTGCCTTCCCATTGCAGGACGACATTGTCCCCCTCGGCAATGATATCCACCACCGTCGGCTGAATGGGCCCGGCCAGCTTGGCGTTCAGCGGCTTGGCCGCCCCGTCCAAGAATGCCTGACGGCTGGTGTAGGCCCGCGAGACGGGGCCGGAGCCAATGACCGTCCATTGAACATCCTCGGCTAGAATATTAAAGAACGCCGCACCGTCTCCAGCAGCCCAGGCGTCAAAGGCAGCCTGGATCAGCTTTTTGTTTTCGGCAGCTCCCATACGCTCCTCCTTTTCTCACGCTGTCTGCTTGTTCTCCCAGGCATCCCAGTGGATGACGTCTTCGACCGGTGCTCGGGAGACCGGTCCGAAATTACCCTGCGGATAGCCCATCGGAATCAGCGCCGAGACCTCCATATCCTCCGGGATATCGAAGCGCTGTTTCAGCTCCGCTTCAAAGAAACAATGGATAGTCGTCAGCGTGGCTCCAACCCCCAGGGCGCGGCAGGCGAGGAGAATGTTCTGGACCGCCGGATAGATCGTGCCGTGGATAACCGCGGCGTTGGCGCGCTCGTTCTGCATGGCGGCGAGCGGCGGGTATTCCGTTTTCGCGCAGGCCAGCAGCAGCACCGGCGCTTCGTCCAGATGCACAGCCAAATGCGCAGCCGCGTTCAGCATGCGTTGCTGCGCGGAGGGCATATCATCCGGGATACCCCGCTCGCCCATGAGCTTTTGCCAGGTATTCCAGTAATAGTCGCGGATAAAACGTTTCCGCTCGGTGTCTCTCACCAGGATAAACGCCCAGTCCTGCATATTGCCGCCGCTGGGCGCCCGGATACCGGCGTCCACAATTTTCTTGAGGGTTTCTTCCGGAATGGGGTCGGGTTTGAGTCGCCGCATTGCGCGGGTCGAATACATGATTTCAAAGATGCCGGCTTCTGTTGCTTCTGCCATGTGTTCTCCTCCTTATGATATCTCTCTGGACTGTCGCTATACGCTCAAACCGTACAGGCCAGCCGCATTACTGACCACCATTTGATGGACTTCCGACTCGGGCACGCCTGCGAAGTCCTGCGTAATTTGCTGCTGAGAATGGGGGAAGGTCCCCTCGGTGTGGGGATAGTCCGAGCCCCACATCAGCCGGTCCGTCCCCAGCAGTTCTCGGGTCAGAATACCCGCCCGGTCATCCTCGAACGTGGCCCAGAACTGGCGCTTGAAATACGTACTCGGGGCTTCGTCCAGCCGCGGCTCCATCCAGCGATGATGGTCGGTCCACCAGTGGTCCATCAGCCGCAGGAGGGCGGCAATCCAGCCGATACCGCCCTCGACAATCACAAATCTGAGTTTGGGATAGCGGCGCGGCACGGCTCCCCAGATGAGATCGGCCAAGGCGTGCATGGGTAAGGCAATCTTGGTGTCCACCACTCCCATACCCATGCCCAACCGCTCAAACTTTGTGGCAAAGGGCTCGCCCGTACTTGTCCCGGAGTGGATGGACACCGGCAGGCCGATATCCTGGAGCACTTCCCACAGAGGGTCGAATTCCGCCTGCCGGTACGAGCGGTCTGCGACCTCGGCCGGAATCGAAATCGAACGCAGGCCAGGCTTGCGGGCAATACGTTGCGCCTCCTCAATCGCCCACTCCATAGGGCCTTTCATGGGCAAAAATCCGGCCCCGATGAGCCGTTCCGGGGCCGCGGCGCAGAATTCACTCAGCCAGTCGTTATACACCCGCCAGCACGCCCGTTGGTAGGCAACATCGGGCGCGGTCCAGAACTGCAAGCCAAACAGACCGGGATAAATTACCTCGGCCGTGAGGTGGTCCATGTCCTGATCCGCGAGACGGGCCTGGGGGTCCCAGGCACCCGGACGGGTTTCGCCGTGCCGGTAGCCCACCACAGTGGTAATCTCTCCGGCAATCTTGTCTTCCATGGTCGCGCCTTCGAGCCCAACCGGAAAGGGCGACAAACCATCAATGATGTAGTAATCGGCATCCGGGCGCGACTCCACCCGTGGCGCCCGGTCACGGAACTGCTTATCCATTCTGGTGGTCCACAGGTCCGCGGGTTCTACCACATGACCGTCGGCGGACACATAGCGCCCCGTCGTTGTCATACCGCCCTCCTCCATAGTGCACTGGGCATACCGTGGGGCTTTGTCCTGTGTCAACCTCAGCCTTTGCTGCAAGCTTTACGGTATTGGGATGCTCGTGGTATGGGAGGCGTATAGGGAGAAGGAGGACCTGCCATGATTCGCCCGAAAAAAGTCGGCCATGTCGTGCTCAAAGCGTGTGACCTCGTCCGCGCCGAGCAGTTTTATACCGAGGTGCTGGGCTTTGAGGTGGTCACCCGGCTCAAACGGCCACGGGGCGTGTTCTTCACCCTGGGTGAGCAACATCACGATCTGGCCGTCCTGGAAGTGCCGCCGGAAGCCGAGCCGGTGAAAAACAAGCAGGTCGGCCTGCACCACGTCGCCCTCCAGGTCGGCAACTTTGACGAACTAAAAGAGAGCTATCAGACGCTCAAGGCCCACGACGTGAAGATCACCGCCACGATCGACCACGGCATTACCAAGAGCATCTATTTTCTTGATCCCGAAGGCAATCAGTTCGAGCTGTACTACGATGTTGGCGCAGATGGTCTGGAGCGCATGCGGCGCGGAGATGCCAACGCCCTCGACCCACTGGACCTTGAAGCGTAAAGGCTCAGCCAAAAGCACGCCGTATCCGTACTCCTCCACGCCTGGGAGTGAGCAGTAGTAACGGTCCTACAATAGGTGGTTCGGTTCTCTCATGGAAAGATTCCACTCTGCTGTAATAGTCAGTTCCCTGAAGTTACACTGAAAAAGTCAATTGACATCCAGACGAGTTTTGCCTGGCCTAGACTACCTTGTCAGGATTTGTACTAATCAAGCGTGCCGGTGCGAGCCGACTGGCTGGTATAACCCGGCAGTGTTTAAGCAAAGGTGTATGGTAATGCTTGAAGGTCGGTGATTCTCTGTAGAAGAGGTCACGGCCTCCCCCAGAATCAAGAGGGACACGGTTTACAAGTGGATCGCAGAAAAGCGGATGCCTGCACATCGGATGGGACGCTTGTGGAAATTCTGTAAGGAAGAAGAAAACGAATGGGCGAGATCAAGAGGGAACGACAAGGCTAGGGGCCGAGGAGAAGAATGATAGTGGAACCCCTCGCTGACCAAATCATACGAAAGGTCAAGCCTGCCGCCGAACTCTATCACCGGCTGATATTAGTCGTCGCACCGGCAGGCGCAGGCAAAACCACCGTGTTGCGAGATGTGCGGGATCGTATCGGGGCGTCCTTGGTGAATGTCAACCTTGCACTTTCTCGTAGGATGCTGGAGTTGACCGAGCGTCAGCGTGGTTTACAGTTGCGGCGGCTTCTCGAAGAGATTATTTTCGACCACGACGAGGAGATAATCCTGCTCGACAACATCGAAATCATATTCGACCCTGGCCTGCATCAGGACCCGCTTCGGTTGCTCCAGGGAATCTCACGCAACAAGACCGTGGTGGCGGCATGGAGTGGCGCCATCGTCGAAGAGTTTTTAACCTACGCCGCCCCAGACCATGCAGAGTACAGGCGCTATCCGATGCATGATTGTCTGGTGGTCAGCCCTAGGGGGACGACATGAAGACGATAAATTCCATTGTCGGGAAGCAGGTGCGATGAGATACGGTGACCTGATCCAGTTTGAGTCCATCGAGTCCGTGGTCCAACTGCGGGATGCCGACGAAGCGGCTGCGGCGCGGCAGCTTGTGGAGACCTACGTCATTTCCGAGGAGATGGCGGAAAAACTGGTGGGATTGGTCATCCCGCAGTTACAGTTCGAGCAGCCGACCGACAACAAAGGCATTCTGGTAGTCGGCAACTACGGCACGGGTAAATCCCACCTCATGTCGGTAATCTCCGGACTTGCGGAGAATACCGGCCTCGCAGCCAATCTGAGCAATGCCGAAGTGGCGGATGCTGCCAAAAAAATCGGCGGCCGCTTCAAAGTAGTGCGTACCGAGATCGGGGCGACCACCATGTCCCTGCGAGACATCCTTGTGGCGGATCTGGAGGAACATCTTGCAGCGATAGGTGTGAGTTACACTTTTCCCTCCACCGACCAGGTATCCAACAATAAACGATCCTTTGAAGAAATGATGACCGCTTTCCACCAGGAATTTCCGGACCACGGCCTGTTACTCGTGGTGGACGAGCTACTTGATTACCTGCGCGCCCGCAAGGACCAGGAACTCATCCTGGACCTGAACTTCCTGCGCGAAATCGGCGAGGTTTGCAAAGACCTACGCTTCCGCTTCGTGGCCGGCGTTCAGGAAGCCATCTTCGATAGTCCCCGTTTTTCCTTCGTGGCCGGCAGCATCCGCCGGGTAAAGGATCGGTTCGAGCAAGTGCTCATCGCCCGTAAAGACGTCAAGTTCGTGGTGGCTGAGCGACTGCTCAAGAAAACCGGCGAGCAGCAGGCTAAGATACGCGAGCACCTCACACCTTTCGGAAAATTCTACGGCCAGATGAACGAGCGCATGGATGAGTTCGTCCGTCTCTTTCCGGTACATCCCGAATACATCGACACCTTTGAAAGAGTGACTGCTGTGGAGAAGCGCGAGGTTTTGAAGACGCTCTCTCTGGCCATGAAGAAGAGGCTCAACCAGGACGTACCGGACGACCATCCCGGACTCATCGCCTACGATACTTACTGGACCAATCTCCGAGAGAACCCATCGTTCCGTGCTATTCCGGATATCAGGGCGGTTATCGACTGTAGCCAAGTGCTGGAATCCCGCATCCAGCAGGCCTTCACGCGCCCAGCCTATAAGCCCATGGCGCTTCGGCTCATCCATGCCCTGTCGGTACATCGTCTTACCACCAGCGACATCTACGCCACCCTGGGCGCAACGGCCGGGGAATTCCGCGATGGACTCTG
This sequence comes from Desulfurellaceae bacterium bin18, assembly GCA_002238415.1. Lineage (GTDB taxonomy): Bacteria > Desulfobacterota > Binatia > Bin18 > Bin18 > Bin18. Next base: position 23,479 of record MPMI01000015.1, read on the forward strand.
CCTGTATCAACCAGGTATTGAGGAATTGGGGGGCGATCCGGCCGACGATCTGCTCTCCCAAGTGGAGACCGTCCTACGAGAGATACACAAGACGGTCAGCGGGCAATTCATTTCATCGAACCCCGACAACCGGCAATTCTATCTCGACCTGAAGAAGACCGACGACTTCGACGCGCTGATCGAAAGGCGTGCCGAGAGCCTCGATTCCTCTCAATTGGACCGATACTACTACGAGGCCCTGAAACGGGTCATGGAATGTACGGACCAGACCTACGTCACCGGCTACAAGATCTGGCAGCACGAGCTGGAATGGTTGGAGCGGAAGGCCGCGCGCCAGGGATATCTCTTCTTCGGTGCGCCCAACGAACGCTCCACCGCCGTCCCGCCGCGCGACTTTTACCTCTATTTCATCCAACCCTTCGATGCGCCGCACTTCAAGGATGAAAAGAACTCCGACGAGTTATTCCTGCGGCTTACCAACCCGGACGACGAATTCCGCAAAGCACTCGGAAACTACGCCGCAGCCTTGGATCTAGCTTCCACTTCATCGGGGCACGCCAAGTCCACATACGAGTCCAAGTCCTCCCATTTTCTGCGCGCCCTGGTGCAGTGGCTGCAAAAGCACATGGCCGATGCCTTCGAGGTCACCTATCGGGGGCGTACCAAATCGCTCATCGAATGGGCCAAGGACAAGTCGATCCGAGCGTTGTCCGGTATTGCTCCACATGAGCGCATCAACTTCCGCGACCTGATCAACACCATCACCGGCATTTGCCTGGATACCCATTTCCAGGATCAAGCGCCCGAACATCCCCGCTTCTCGGTTCTCATCACCGGAACCAGCCGGACCCAAGCCGCACAAGACGCCCTACGGGCCATAGCCGGTCAGAATCGGACTAAGCAAGCGACGGCGGTGCTTGACGCTTTGGAACTCCTCGACGGTGAAAAACTTGTTCCCGACAAATCGAAATACGCCGAGTATATCCTCGATCTGCTCAGGAAAAAGGGCCATGGCCAAGTCGTCAATCGCTCCGAGCTGATACAGGATGACACAGGCGTGGAATACATGGATAAGGACCGGCAACGCTTGGAACCAGAATGGGCTGTGGTCGTTCTGGCCGGGCTGGTCTACTCCGGTGAAGTGATTCTTGCTGTTCCAGGTAAGAAGTTCGACGCCGCCGGCCTACCGCAGTTGGCAGGGACCAGCGTGTATGAACTCGCCCAGTTCAAGCACATCGAACAGCCCAAAGACTGGAACCTGCCGGCGCTCAAGGCGCTATTTGGACTGCTCGGTGTCACGCCTGGCCTGGCCCAACGGGTTACCCAGGGAGATGGTGAAGTCGTTCCGAATTTGCAAAAGGCCATTTCCGAACACGTAGAAAGATTGGTGCTCGTGCAGCAGAGCCTGCAAGGCGGTCTGCCTTTCTGGGGTCGAAACCTACTGGATGAGGCAGAGATGAAAAAGTTCCATACCCAGTTCGATGAGAGCAAAACTTTCCTGGAATCACTGCAAGCCTATACCTCGCCCGGTAGGCTCAAGAACTTCCGGTACAATGCCCAGGATGTCACCTCCCACCAGGACGGGTTCAACTCCCTGGCTGAGATCAAATCCCTCCAGGACTTAGTGACGGACCTCGGCTCCACAGCGTCGTTTCTTTCCACCGCTGAGGCGGTGCTGCCCACGGAGCATGAGTGGGTGAGAAAAATGAAACAGGCACGTGATGAGGTGCACGCTCAACTAGGGGATTCGGACAAGCGTAGCGCGTCCACATTCAGGCAGAAGACCCAGCGCAAACTAACTGACCTCAAGAAAGCCTACGTACAAACCTACTTGGGAATGCACGCCAAAGCCCGGCTGGGGGTGAACGAAGACAGGCGCAAAACTGACCTCATGGGCGACAACCGGCTCAAGGCACTACAGAAACTATCCACCATCGAGTTGATGCCCCGTCAGCACCTCAGCGACTTTCAAAACCGCCTGGCCGGATTGGAGAGTTGCTTCGCACTCGCAGAACAAGAGATGGCCGCCTCTCCCGTCTGCCCACACTGTAGCTACAAGCCCGGCACAGAACCACCCACCGCTCCCGTGGGTACAGTGCTGGACGACTTGGACGACGAACTGGACAAGCTGGTAGCCAACTGGACCCAGACCCTGCTGACTAACCTGGAGAACCCAACAACCCAGGACAACCTGGACCTGCTCAAACCCGAGCCCAAAAAACTGGTGAATGGTTTTATCAACAAGCGGGTCCTACCGGACGAACTTAACCAGGACTTCATCCACGCCTTGAGTGAGGTGCTGGCCGGACTCCAGAAGATACCGGTCAAGACCGCTGACTTGCGCGCAGCGCTGCTGTCTGGCGGTTCGCCAGCAACACTAGCGGAAATGAAGAAACGGTTCGAGGAATACCTGGACGCACTCACCAAAGGCAAGGAACCCGACAAGGTGCGCATCGTCCTGGAGTGAAGAGTGGAATACGAACTGACCGAACACCTGACCGAACACCCCGCTCTAACTGACCAAGTTGACACCGAAACGGAGGACTTGGTCACTGACCAAGTTGATACCGAAACGGAGGACTTAGTCACTGACCAAGCTCAGCGGCTTCAGAGTCTGACTGAGCATCAGGGGAAGATCGTAATGTTCTGCGACGTACCGCGCTCGGTAGCTGCCATGATGGACGAGCTTGGACTGACACACCGGACCTTCTTCCGACGCAATCATCTGGAGCCGTTGCTGCGGGGCGGTGTGCTCCGAATGACTCATCCTGAGCGGCCGAACCATCCTGACCAAGCCTACGTGTTGACCGAGGATGGCGCCAAGCTCAAGGTCCGGCGTGTAAACGGAGAAGCCGGGAAAGATAACGAGAATTAAGGATGACGCAAAGCAAGGCGGATCGCCAGACGAGGCGGCTTTTTCGGAACACGTCCGGACAAGATGAATTGTTCGAGAAATCCTACGAAGAGGAACTTGAAGCCCGGCGCGGCCAACCGGTTGAGTGCCTCGGAATGACGTTCGAGAACGACGAGGAGCGCCGAGAGTATTTCCTTGAGAAGCTGCGCCAGAAGCTCAAGGACCCGGAGTTTCGCCAGATCGAGGGATTCCCGATTGGCGAGGACGAGGACATTTTACGGCTGTCGGACCCGCCGTATTACACCGCTTGCCCGAATCCCTTCCTGACCGAGTTCACCGAGTGTCACGGGCGTCCGTACGATCCTGACGAGCCGTACCACCGCGAATCGTTCGCAGTGGACGTGAGTGAGGGTAAGACCGACCAACTCTACAGGGCACACAGCTACCACACCAAAGTGCCACATAGGGCAATCGTCCCGTCCATTCTGCACTACACCAAGCCGGGTGACATCGTCCTGGATGGCTTTTGCGGCTCCGGCATGACCGGCGTGGCCGCCCAATGGTGCGGAACAGCACCACTAGAGTTCCGGCAGGAAATCGAACAGCGATGGAAGGAGGAAGGACGGGAGTTGCCGGAATGGGGTGCGCGTCGTGTGATTCTCGGCGACCTCTCACCGGCTGCCACCTTCATCGCTGCCAACTACAACCTCCCGTTCGACGTGGCGACATTCAGCGAAGCTGCCGGCCATCTTCTCAAGGAGATCGACGCGGAGATTGGTTGGATGTACGAGACCCTCCACGCTGACGAGAAGACCAAGGGACGAATCAACTACACCGTGTGGAGTGAGGTGTTCTCCTGTCCAGAGTGTGCTGGAGAAATCGTCTTTGCACGGGACGTTCCTGACAAGGTGACGCAGCGAATTGAGGCCAGTTTTCTATGCCCCGGATGTGGGACAGTCGTCAATAAGAGGCGTTTGGATCGCTTGTATGCCTCTGAATACGACCCCGGGATTGGGAAGATCGTTAAGACGCCGAAACGAGTTCCCGTCTTGATCAGCTACACGGTCGGAAAAAACAAATACGAGAAAGAACTCGATTCCGATGATATTGAGCTACTCCGTCGGATCACGAACCTACATCGTCCTACTGAGTTGCCGTTGGACAGAATGATGCACTTGCCGGACGATATGGAACGCTGGGGAGATGAGTGGCGCCCAGGTGTCGCGGCATTCACTCACATCCATCACCTTTTTCTCCCTCGTGCAGGTCATGCATTGGCCGCTTTATGGAAACGCGCGACCAGGGACGATAACTCGCGGCTGCGCAACACGCTGCTCTTCTTCGTCGAGCAGGCAATTTGGGGCATGTCGGTGCTTACGCGATACGCACCAACGCATTATTCCCAGGTTAATCGTTACATGGCTGGCCGTATCCGTATGATGTCGCAACACGCAGAATGCAGTCCTTGGTATATACTCACCGGTAAGCTCAAACGGCTTACGGATGCATTCACGCCGCCACCATCAACAAGTACGATGTGCGCTGTCACGAACAGCGACTGCGCTCGATTTCTACTAGAGGATAATTGTATCGACTACGTATTTACGGATCCCCCATTCGGAGACAACCTCGCATACGGCGAACTCAACTTTATCCACGAATCGTTTCTTCATGTTTTCACTGATCGCAAATTCGAAGCCATTATCAGCGATACACAAAAGAAAACCCTTTTCGAGTACCAGCGACTGATGCAACGATGCTTCATGGAATATCATCGTGTCCTCAAGCCTGGGCGCTGGATGACTGTTGTATTTCACAATTCCAAGAACGCCGTCTGGAACGCGATACAAGAGGCTCTACTGGCTGCTGGATTCGTGGTTGCGGATGTTCGCACCCTGGATAAGAAACAGGGCACATTCAACCAAGTGGGTGCCATTGGCGCGGTCAAGCAGGATCTTGTCATTTCCGTCTACAAGCCGAACCACGGTCTGGAGGAACGGTTCAAGCTGAAGGCGGGGACCGCAGATGGCGCCTGGGACTTCGTCCGCACCCATCTGCGGCAGCTTCCCGTATTCGTCGCCAAGGACGGGCAGGCCGAGGTCATCGCCGAGCGCCAGAACTACCTGCTTTTCGACCGCATGGTGGCCTTCCACGTCCGGCGCGATGTGACCGTTCCCTTATCCGCTGCTGAGTTTTACGCCGGTCTGGAACAGCGATTTCCTCCGCGTGATGGCATGTATTTCCTACCTGACCAAGCGGCCGAGTATGACAAGAAACGCATGACGGTCAAAGAGATACTCCAACTCGATTTTTTTGTCTCTGACGAGGCGACAGCCATTCAGTGGCTCAAGCAGCAACTCACCAAGAAGCCACAGACCTTTCAGGACATCCATCCGCAGTTCCTGAAAGAGATCGGCGGCTGGTCGAAGCACGAGAAGCTGCCGGAACTGTCCGAAATGCTGGAACAGAACTTCCTGCGCTACGACGGCAATGGCGAGGTGCCCAGCCAGATTCACAGCTATCTCTCTTCGAACTTCAAGGAGCTACGCAACCGGCCCAAGGACGATCCAACACTCAAGGCCAAATCAAAGGACCGCTGGTACGTGCCCGACCCGAACAAGGCCGGCGACCTGGAGAAGCTACGCGAGCGCGCATTGCTCAAAGAGTTCGACGAGTACCTGTATTCCACGCAGAAAAAGTTGAAGGTCTTCCGCCTCGAAGCCGTCCGCTCCGGCTTCAAAAAGGCGTGGCAGGAGCGCGACTACGCCACGATCATTGCCGTAGCTCGTAAGATACCCGAAACAATCCTCCAGGAGGACCAAAAACTCCTCATGTGGTTCGCCAACGCGACAACCAGGATGGGAGATGACTCATGATTACGAAGTGGAGGGTTTTTAACTTCAAATCGATACGTAAAGAAACCGCACTGAACTTCGCTCCACTAACGATTTTCGCAGGCGCTAACAGCAGCGGTAAGAGCACCTTTCTACAGTCCATCCTGCTCGTGGCACAAACGTTGGCTCATAAGGTCACATCACGATCTGTTGTACTGAACGGCGCGTTCGCACGTCTTGGTCAATTTGACGACTTGCGTAGTGTAGATAGTGATGCAGATCAAATTGTCATCGGCTGGACAGTCCGACCGCTGCGAGATTTCCAGTCTCCTTTCTATGACGGTCGTAGCAGAGACGCACTATCATCTGTATCGTGCGAGGTCGCTTTCGACACGGAGGGTTCAGGCGCACAAAAGGAAATCTCACAAACTCAGCCCCGCTTGTCTTCATCACAGCTATCAACAACAACCCGTGACCCTGAAGAAGGCGATCAAGTTTTCTCTATAATAATCCGCCAAACAGCCGTTATGCATGATGGAGCGAAGCAGAAATGGATTAACGCATCCGACAACGAAACCTCCCGGACCAGTTTACAGTACGATGTCGCGCTTGATGAAAATTCGCTTGCCGATATCCGAGAGGAGTGGGGGTCAGCGGAGCTTGTGGGATGTCAGCCCAGGCATTTTCTTCCTGGACGCCTTTTCCTTGGCGTGGATATGGTTGTGGAAGATGCACAAACCATATTGGACATCATTACGCGGGAAAATCCTCGTGGAATTATTCTTCGTCGCCATTACGAAGATCGTGAGATCGCTGTCCCTGCTACCATTGTTGACTTCATTCTCAATCTAGCTGGTGACGCAAGCAAGGGGGCGCGGAGAATCCTATCGGAGCGCCTACAACACAGTCCTGACCTTTTTGGCTTCGACGGAGTTTCACTAGAAAAACTCATCAGAGCCCTAGTCCTGAGTGAAATCAACCCTGGCACCCGCCGAGAAATTCGACAACGGTTGGTAGAATCCGAAGAGCTTGAGCAATTGGTGATTGACTCCATGCGAGAGCACCGTAAGGAGGAACATGCAATTAGACCGTCCCCTCCTCCTCGTGCCATTGCGAGGGCAATTACGTACCTAGACAACTTTTTTTCGACAGCAATCCGATATCTTGGTCCTCTTCGTGACGAACCCAAGTCGCTCTACCCATTGTCACCGGCCTCCGATCCGTCTGATGTTGGTCTCAAGGGCGAACACACTGCCGCAGTTTTGGAGTTATACAAAAACCGACCTGTCCGATACATCCCGACCTCTGCGTTTTCTGACGCAGAGAATAATCCTCAACCAATAACACGCGCGCTGGAAACCGCCGTCGTTGATTGGCTCCAATACCTTGGCGTAGCCGAAGACGTTAAAAGCGAGGACCGGGGGAAATTTGGCCATGAGTTGACTGTCCGCATTGCCGGAACAAAACGACCACATGACTTGACCCATTTCGGGGTCGGCGTAAGTCAGGTCTTACCCATTCTGATTGCCAGCCTGCTTTCGGAACCGGACACGACGCTGGTTTTCGAGCAGCCCGAGCTACACCTGCACCCCAAGGTTCAAACCCGTCTTGCCGATTTCTTCCTATCCATAACACGCCTCGGCAAGCAATGCGTGCTCGAAACTCATAGTGAATATCTTATTAACCGCCTCAGGTTTCGGGTCGCTGCGGCAGTTGAGCCTAACCCGTGGGTGGAAGCGGTAAAAATGTACTTTGTCGAGTGTCCGCCAGAGGGATCTACTTTCCAAGAAGTAAAAATCAACGAGTACGGTGCAGTTGTCGACTGGCCGGATGGATTCTTTGACCAGAGCCAACAGGAGGCGGAGGCGATTCTTATGGCAGCGGTGAAGAAGCGCAAGAACAAAAGGAGGAGATAAATGTGCCGAGTGTGACGATAGATGCTGGAGTTTTGGCGCCGCCAACAGAAGACGGCTCAGCCGAAGATGTACGTAGATACATCAGCACACTCTTGGACTGGAAGAAGCTTCTTAAGGCATCATGGGTGGCTGTATATATGAGTGCACGGGCCTCCGATGCCCTCTCTAAAGACGAGCTGTATCCGCTTCACAAGAGTTTGAGAAATCTCTTCGCGGCCAACGGAATCGAGGAATTTGCCGTTAATGATGTCGTCACAGTAGCATATGCACTGCTCCAACTCACACCATCATTTGAGGAACGCTTTAGCATCTCGGATGTCTGGACAGATGGTCTGTTAGTTGACCCTGACATCTTAGGGCCATCGGCAGGTAGCGCACTTCGAGAGGACCTTGCTCGTTGTTTAATCTTAATCGCCATTCTTCGCCGGTACTGCGGGGATGCCATTCGTGATCATTTTCTAATTCTTCGAGATGCGCCGGGGCCGGTCGTTACTGTACAGGCCAAAATCGAAGAGATAGACCATAACCGTGACGACCCTAACGGGTTGCCCACCCCTCCTGAAATGTTCAAGGGGGATGTCCTGATTTGTGATGATTTCAGAGGATTCATTCAATGTTTGAACGAGTCCTCCATCCTCGTCAGTTCCACAGACATTTCAGGGTTGGAGATGGCAATCCGTATCGCCCTTTATAAATCGCGACTCGAGCAAGGCGACGATCCCGATTGGGATAATCTACGGGGTCTTCACATAGGTCGCCGTTTTATTGATACCGTACACGATTCATTCAGGAATCAGGGAGATTCATTTCCAGCAAGAGTTCTTCGTGCAATCGTTGAAACGCTGGACGAGAAAAATATGACGGCGACGCATGCGTTAAGGACGGGCTCCGGCGGCGGCAATCCCCAGCGAAAGCGGGCAGCAGATGGCGCTGGGGCTATGCGTCGGGACATCGATCGAGACCATCATCTTCACTACTGGTTATGCAGCGATGGGGTTGTTGAACTCGCCTCGGTCAGTTACCCGCACAACAACTTTTTGATCCCAGAATGAAGCTCAGGACTCTGGGACAGGGACTACTGACGGCGTCACGTATGTCACCTCCACTGTATACATAGCGGATGCCTTGACCCAGGATGTCTTGCTTGCGCCCATCGAAGGTCCACGACTATAGGCCGAGATTGATCCAGCAGGAAGAATGTACGTGGAACGAAGAACTCAAACGCGAAGCTCGGGCGTAGCCGGAGATAGTACCCTTCTTGTCAGCCGGGTTGAGAGAAGCGCCCATGAGTAGCTGGCGCGACCAGATTCTCAGAGAGTTCACTCCCGACGTTGCCCGGCTGACGCTGGTTGCCGACCCGGACGGGCTTCTTCTGGAAGAAGGCGTTCTTGCCGGCATACGCGAGCGGGGCTTTGAACTGCTCCCGTTCGAGGATCATATCGCCTTTCGGTATGCCTACGAATCCAGGTTCCGTTCCCGCTGGGACCAGGGTGCACAGACCGATTTGGTGGTGGTGTTGCGCTCCGCAGCCAGCGACCTCGGTTCCCTGCCCTACGACTTACTCCAAGCCGGCCGTAGCTTGTCTTTCAGTCTCGGGGAGATATTTCCCAACCTGAGCTATCCCATTTTGACAGCGTTAGATCGTGGAGAGCTTGATGCACTTTACGAAGCCCAGAAGCAACACGCTCCCGGCGTCTTGGGCGACAACGCTACCAAGGAATTCGTCCTGCGGCATGTCTTCGGCATTGCGCTGGAGCTTATCAGAAAGCCGTCCGATCTGCTGCGCGTGCTCCTTCGCCGCCACTACCAAGAGCAGCGAATTCCCGCTCTACTTGATGAACGCCTTGTCCAGCTTCTCCGCCGACGGAACGATTTTGAAGAGTGGCCGCTCGAAACGATCATCCCGGACCGGGAGGCTTTTTTTGCCTTTCTCCAGGAACGCTGGCCCATCTTTCTCGACCGGTCGGCAAAGCGGGCCGGTCTTCGCGTTCGAGAGTATAAAGGCTCCTATGGCTTCAGGCTTCCCGGTCCTTCGGATTTGCCCTTCGACCACAACGACATTCGTGTCTATATGGATAACCTGTTCCTCGAAGGACTGCTTCGAGCCGTTCCCCATCCACAAGCCGAATCGTTGTCAAAGACTTGGCTCACCAGCGGAATCCGAACGGACGAACAGGCAGACAGAACACGCCGCGTGGCTGGCCTTCTCGACGCCATAGCTGCCTCCATTCCAAAAGAGGATGCGCGGCATGACGCTTGGTTCCATTTCGCCAAGACTTGGGCCGAGCTTGTCAGTCTTGCTCTGGAATCGGATACAGCCATGTCTGAAACAACGCGTCAGAGGATGGAGGCGCTGCAAACGCAGATAGATGTTGCGCTTGTACCCTGGCTGACAAAACGCTACGCGGGATTGATCAACCTGCCGCCGGTTCCGCCGGTCATGCTCCACCACATTCCACGCTTCCTGTCCAGGCACATTACCGATGCTAAGGACCACAAAGTTGCATTCGTTCTGGTGGACGGCCTTTCGCTGGATCAGTGGATCGTCATCCGCAAGGAGCTTATGAAACAACGTCCGGGATTCCGGTTCTGTGAAAACGCGGTGTTCGCCTGGATCCCGACTATCACATCTGTTTCGCGGCAGGCGGCCTTTGCAGGAAAACCGCCCGTCTACTTTCCGAACAGCATCCACACCACTAATAAGGAGCCCGCGCTGTGGGCGCAATTCTGGGTGGACCAGGGGCTGACACAACAGGAAGTCGCATACGCCAAGGGGCTAGGTGACGGCTCCTTGGAAAACGTGGAGGAGATGATTTCCAGGTCTAAGACACGTGTCGCCGGCTTGGTCGTCGACAAAGTGGACAAGATCATGCACGGCATGGAACTTGGCGTTGCGGGGATGCACAACCAAGTCCGACAGTGGGCCGGTCAGCCGTTCATGGCAAACCTTTTCGATCTGCTTCTGAAAAATGGATTTCGAGTCTACCTGACTTCGGATCACGGAAATATCGAGGCGACCGGGTATGGCCGTCCCGCTGAGGGAGCGGTTGCGGACTTGCGCGGTGAGCGTGTTCGCATCTACTCCGATTCATTGCTGCGTGGCCGGCTCAAAAAGCGATTTCCAGACGCCCTGGAATGGCCACCAATTGGACTACCGGAAGATTACTTACCTCTACTCGCTCCCGGCCGTTCGGCGTTTGTGCGTAAGACCGAAGTCATTGTCGGTCACGGCGGTGCGTCTCTGGAGGAACTGGTCGTCCCTCTTGTGCAAATCGAAATGGGGAATACATGAACGGACGAAAAACCCAGATCGGTTTCAGCCAACGTATCCGACTTGAGTGGTTGGAACAGACAGCCAATTTGATACTGGCTGGGAACGACAAGACCGCTATCAACGATATGCTCCAAGATATATTGGAGGACAAGGTGTCCGTCGGTGGGAAATCCGTTAGGGGCAATAGAGAAAAAGTAATTACCATCCTGTTGAAGACCTGGCTCACGGTGCCTTGTGAATTAGAAACCTTACGGGACGAGGGTCTGGAAATACTCCAGGGACTCGCCCGCAAAGACAGAATTGCTGTTCACTGGGGTATGGCGCTGGCGGCCTATCCCTTTTGGGGCGCAGTCGCCGCGCACACGGGCAGACTCTTGCGGCTCCAGGGGTCAGCCGCGGCGGCGCATGTCCAGCGCCGGGTCAAGGAGGAATACGGAGAACGTGAAACCGCTTCGCGGGCGGCTCGGCGTGTGCTTCGGTCCTTCATCGATTGGGGGGTTTTGAACGAGACGCATGACAAAGGGGTCTATGCACAAGGGAAACAATACTCGGTTGAGGAACCCAGGCTTATCGCCTGGATGGTGGTAGCGTCTCTTCGTGCCCGTGCGAACGAGTCTGCCGCCATAAGAGACCTGCTGGACAGTCCGAGCCTCTTTCCATTCCGTTTGACCCACATCTCAGCCGAGCAAATGGCATCCCTCTCTCCTTGCCTGAATATCCTGCGGCACGGTCTGGATGATACCCTTGCGATGCTGCGTAAAGAAGGTCAGGCCGGCGAGAAGAGGGATTAAATGACCGCCTCCAACTGAATAATGACGTTATCCCGGTCGCGTAGAAAACCAATGCCGTTATACTGACCGTCCAGATAATTATACTGCACGGTCAAGCGAAACGGGTCGCGGATAAACGTGATTTCGGGTTGGACCAGCCAGGACCCCTGCCAGTCGTACAAAAAGATCAGCTTGGGCTCGACCCTGCCCGAGAAATAGGCGGTTGAGATCAACAGGGTCTGAATCAGTTGGTGCTGGTCGATGTTGACAAAGCTCTGATTGTCCCGGTTGGGCTCGTAAATCGGCGCGGCAAAATGCCCGAAGCCATACGAGTCCGATACCGCCGAGACCGGCGTGTCATTAAAATCCAGGATGTGCCGGCCAAAAATCTGGCTGCTGATGAGAAAGGACTCGTTCGGGTTCAGCAGGCTGATATAGCGCGTCATATCTATCCCGAGAGACCAGCGCACCACGTCGGACCGGCTGATCTTATTCCGGTAGCGCATCAGGGGACGGCCCGTTTCCGGGTCGGTGCCGACCTGTTGGAAGCCGGGAGTGAGCGCGCCCGTTAAGGCCGGCCCCAGAAGCTGGTCCGAAGCGGAATTATGAAAAAACGGCTCGGAGTGAAAATAAGCGAACTCGCTGCGGAGAATGGACGAGATGCGGGGGACGCTGAAAGTAAGTGAACCCCCGCTGATCTGTATTTTCGGATATAGCGCCTTGGCCTGAAAATGCTCAGTCAAGAAACGACCGGTGTCATCCGCCTGCACCGCGGCCTCAAAAGCGCCCTGATTGACGGGCCGGTTGGTCGGCGTGACGATGCGCAGCACGGGCGTATCCAGATAGGTGGCGTAGTGGGCCAGACTGAACATGACCTCGCCCCACACGCCAACAATACGCCCACCCCCACGCGCGTCCGCGAAATTCTTTGAGGGTTTTTTGATTTGACCGGTGACGCCCGGCGGGTTGGGCGTGGACCAGGGGGAACCGGTCGGAACCGGCGCGGCAATTTTATCGTCAAAGACCAGAAAGCCTTCGAGGTTGAGCTCGGACAGCGGCCCCACGCCGCCGAATCCATACACGACCCGTACCATATCGAGCGGAACCCGGCGCTCGTCGAGCGACACCAGAAAGCCTCCAAAACCGGCATCGAGCGGATTGATTTGGTCCAGGAGGCGAAACACATCGGTCTCGCCCCACGACAGGTTCTGGCGTCCGATCCGCAAGAAGAATGGCCCATAGGCATAGTTCACATAGGCTTCAAACAAACGATGCCGATGCCGCAGGCGTTGGCGCGGGTCGGCATGCTGACAGCCAAAGCGCCGGGGGTGCGCCCGTTTTGCTTTGGTCGGCGTGCCGCAGTCCGCAAACAGCGGATAGCGCTCCCGAAAAACCGCCGGGCCATAGTCCCACACCCCATCGTATTCCCCTCGGTAGGTCATAAAATAGTCGAGGGTATCCGCTCTCAGCAGCCGTAGGGGAGCCAAGAGCGCTTGCAACGGTGCCAGCAGCCCGGTCGTATTCCCCGCCACCAGACCGGTCAGGTCATGACTCAACTCGCCCTGAATGAACGTCCGGTTCTGGAGCATATTCCAGTCGTTATACGGCGTCTGGAGGCGCGTATTCGCCTCCGATCGCTCGACCGAAAAGGCGGTGCGGTTATAGACCCGGCCGCTGAAGCGCAGGCTTTCGTCCTGATCCAGAAAAACGGCCCAGGTCGGACCGGACGGCAAACTCAACAGCACGCCAACCAGCAGACCGACCCACAGCCATCGTTTTCTCGCGCGCATCCCAACGTCCAGTGGAATATGCATTGCCGCTGTCTTACTTCCCACGCAGCATGAGCGTCATGACCGTGAACTGACTCGGAGGGAGAGCCCGGTTGAGGAAAATCTTGGTTATCTGAAAATTGTTGGCTCGTTCAAGCTGATAGTCAATTGATGCCTGGGCGGCAATCTGCGCTACCCAGTCCTTGTTGCCCCAGGGATCGAATTCGGGATGCCGGGCGACCACCATAAAACTCCGTTTATGCTGTCCCTCGTGGTCATACGCAAAGGAAAATAAGGGCAGAGATGTCTGGACATCGATATACAGGATACGCCGGCTATACAGGGGATGAGAATTTTTCGGCGTGGCCTCAACCACCACGGCCCGGCGTAGCTCCCAGGGGTCAACCAGATACCAGTTGCCGCGCCCGCCCCAAGTCGGCGCGCTGGCCCGGATCGGCCCAGGGGCCAGGACCGTTTGCTCGCGTACATATTTCCAGTCATAGGCGTGAATATAGCCAAGGAAGCCGGAGCGGTCCTCAATCAGCACCACGCCCCGGCCGGGCGAGATGTATGGGGTATAAACAATTTTACGGGTGCGGCGCGTCTTTGGATCGTAGGCCCACTGGTCGTGCGGCAGGAAATCGTTGTCGGGCTGTACGGCCAGGATTTGATTTCCCTCGCTGTCAGACGGCGCCAGCATGCGGGTGTATTGTTTGGTGTAGACGCCCTGTTTCTCCCACTGCGGGACATTCTTTGCGCTGTCGGGACGATGCATGCCGTAGAGCGAGAAAAAGGCAAACGTCTGCGAGCGTTCCGTATTGCCATTGCTGTTGACGAGGCTATTCGTCGCCCACATTTGCGCGTCATCGCCCTGGTCGCGGTAGCGCAGATTCCAGACCGCTTTCAGCCCGGCCTGCGGGTCGTCCGCGTCGAGCACGGGAAAAGGCCGGCCAGCCACATAGTTCTGGAGTTCGCCCTCTCCGACGACCACTCCACTATGGTGTTGGAGCGTCGCATCAATAAATGCCTGTCGGAGTTGCAGGTCCGTAGTTTCCTGCACGGTGATCGAAAAGTCACCCGCCGACAGATAGGTCAGAAGCTCCGGCGGCAAGACCGCAGAGGCGACTGCGGCATTAGTGGCATCAATTTTCAGACCAGGCGGGATACCCTCCACCTGCAGCGGCCCGTCCCGGTAGGAGAAAAAATCCGCAAGAATGCGTTCCCGTCCGTTCTCTTGAGCCTGAGCAACCGGGGCAAAGGCCCCGAAAACGATACAGGACACGAACCAGCATAGGAGGAAGCCCCCTCCACGAAAAATACTTGTCACGCTGTCTCCCCTGAGAAAACCCCAGCCCAAAAAGAGTAAACGTATCCTCCAATAGATATGGGATGCTGGACACGTTTACTCTTTACGTCCCCTCCGGAGCCGGGATACTACGAGTCTTCGTTACCGAGCCTTTCTGCCTGAGAAAGCACAATTCCGCAACCGCTGCCCCTGAACGGTCGGGCCGGCTTGCATCCCTCTCCCAGTCCCGCTAAGCAGACGGGCAAGTATAATTCATAGAGGAGGGATCAGATTATGAGTGCACAGGAAATCGAAGCCGCGGCCAGGGGCTTCTTTGACGCCTTTACGCAATTGGACGTGGAAAAGGCGATTGACATGCTGTCCGAGGACCTTGAGGTAATTGATCACGTCCCCTATCGGTTTGACAGCAAAGCGGAGTTCGCCGATTTTTTGCGGGGAGCGATGGCGGGCATTGCCTCGGCCAACTCCGGCCTGCGTCAACTGTCCTGCCGAATGGTCGGAGACAGTGCCGGCGTAGCAAATGGGTATGACACCTTTACCGGGGTGGGCAAGGACGGTCAGGTCAGCACCTTAAACGGACGGACCACCCTCGTCTTCGGCAAAGAAGGCGGCCAGTGGAAAATCGTCAACGCCCATTTTTCTCCCCTGCCAACCCATTAGTTCCATAGCTCCCCTCCGAACGAGGGGAGTTTTTTTATCCCCTCCTTGGAGGGGTGCCGCGTCAGCGGTGGGGTGGGTTGCCCTCTAAGGCCATTCCTGGCGAATACGCTCCTGGTACTCAAGCCCATCCCCGCCCTGCCAGATGCCCACCGTCTGCTTGAGCACCTCTTGAAACGACGCAGCCGAGCCGCGCTGTTCCCGTATCTGAAATTCGCTGACCGCCTGGCGAATCAGCGAGGCCGTGGACACACGGCGCAACACGGCCTGCGCCGCCCCTCCGCCGGTTGACACCATGCCAACAGCCTCTGGGCCGGTGTATAGGACTATTAGAGCCAAATATTAAAATATTGTTCTACTGTGTAATACAAAGGAAAATCAAGGACTTATCAGACCATTTTGTGATACATAGGGGGGGGTCTCAGGCCAAAAGACAGGAAAATCAAGGACTTATCGAACCATTTGCGAGAAAATAGGCGCTTTTCAAACATCATCCTAAGCAAAATCAACAACTTATTGAGCCATCCATGCACGTTTTCCCAGAGCGGGGCAGCGCCGTCGTCCGAATACGAACGGGCCGACGGGTGTCGGCGTCAACGGATACGGTGATGTTTGTCATGGGCACCGCCTCACAGTTCCTGCATGAAACAGCATAGGTTCTCATGGACCGGTGGGCAACACCTCCGGTACCGTGTGGGACCGGAGGTGGGACGACCATCTAGCTTCCTTCTTGCTCCCCTCCCGAGAGGGAATGTGTTTTGCTCCCCTCCGAGCGAGGGGAGCATGGCTGGAGAAGCGGTCTAGGCGCCGCCGGCGCGCAGCACTTGACCGGGTAGGTCGCCGGTGTGCTGCTGGTCTTGGTATAAGACCTCACCGTTGACAACCGTATGCATCACTCCCTGAGCAGGGACGACCAGCCGTCGCCCACCACCGGGCAGGTCATGGCGCATCTCGGGCCGCCTGGGCGAGCCAATCGTGGTGGCATCAAAAATGGCGATATCAGCGGCCATGCCTTCAGCCAGCACGCCCCGATTGGGCACGCCAAAGAACCGGGCCGGCTCGGAGGTGATCCGCTGGACCGCCCGCTCAATCGGCATGAGCTGTTTTTCACGCACCCAGGTGCCGAGCAGGTAGGTGCAGTAACCGGCGTCGCACAGCATATCCACATGGGCGCCACCGTCCGACAGACCAATCATCGTGTTGGGATGCGTAATGAGTTCGGCGACACGATTTTCGTCCGCATTGAACAGGGCCATGACGTATTGGATGTTCAAGTTGTCCTCAATGGCTAAATCGAGGAAGGTGTCCAGCCCGTCTTTCCCCCGCTCGCGGGCCACATCGTCAACCGTTTTACCCTCGTACTGTTTGAGCGCGGGATTGCTGACTTCCTGGATATCAACCCGGTCCCACTTTCCAGGAAAGACCCGCGGCTGCTCAAACGTTTTGCGCCAGGCTTGGCGGAATTCGGGAGCGCGGTAGAGCGCGGTCTGCTCCTCTTCCGATTTGTTAAAGGCCGGGTTCCAACACTCCAGATTGGCAAAGATGAACGGATTGCGCAGGTTGACCTGCACGCTGAGCGGCCGGCAGGTGACCTGCGGGACGATCCCGCGCTGAATCAAGGACTCGGTCTGGCGGAGCGTTTCCATGCAGACATCGGGCTGGTCGTCTCGGGACAGCATGGCCAGCCAGGTCACCGGACGATTACTTTCGGTGCCCAAATGGTCAAGCAAGGCATAGTCACTTTCCGTGACTACACCCGGTTGGTCGTTCAGGGCCAGCTCAATCGAGCCCCTGCCAAGGCCTTTGAGAACACCGGCGTAGGCGGCCAGTTCGTCAAAGCTGGCCAGACGGCAGGCGAGCGGACGGCCCTGATAGCCGATATGCTGCGGACCGTTAGTGGTCGAGAAGCCAAACGCCCCGGCCTGCATGGCCTCGCGCAGGAGTGCGGCGATCTGGCTTGTTTCCTCTGGCGTGGCGGCCCGCTCCATGGATTCTTCACCCATCACGTAATGCCGAAACGGCGTCAATGGCGCCATGAAGCCGAGATTGATCCCCGAGCCACGCCTGTCAGCGGCGTCCATATATTCGGGAAACGTCTCCCAATCCCAGGTCACGCCCTGTGACAGCACGTCAAAAGGGATGGCTTCAACATTGACCAGATCCCAGGCCGCGATCTCACGCACCGCGGGTTTGCACGGAGCCAGACCCACGCCGCAGTTGCCCATGATGACACTGGTCACACCGTGCCAGGACGACGGTGAGATGACCGGGTCCCAACAGATCTGGGCATCATAGTGGGTGTGGTGGTCGATAAAGCCGGGGGTGACGGTCAGATCGGACGCATCAATGACCTTTTTTGCGCCTTCGGTGATCTTCCCAATTTCGGCGATCTTCCCCTGGGCAACCGCGATATCGGCCCGGACCGGCGGTGCGCCGCTCCCATCAACCACCGTACCGTTCTTAATCAATAGTTCGTAGGACATCTCTTTCCCCTCCCTGTATAGTCCCGAATTTTTGACGTGCCGTATCCCTATCCTGTTCCCTCGTGCAGGGTCAAGCGTTTGCCGTAGGCTCGTATCTTGAAGATTGAAGGAAGAGAAATGACCCCAGCGCGCGTTGACAGCGTTTCTTTCCTGATTAAAGTTAAGGCTGGCTTTCCGATATACGAAGATGGTCTCTGAGGCTGATCCGAATCGTGACGATCCTCAGCAGCAGAGCGTAATCCTGACAGGAGTACTGGAATGAAAAAGGAAGAGCGCACAGGCATAGATGTTGGCGTTAGGGGAAGCGCCGAAAACTATGCGGACAATGTAAAGTTTGGAGCCGAGCGTGGACATGGTTTTGCCGCAGAGCAAGCGAACCACCTAAAGGACGTTGGGGCAGGAAAGGATGCAAAGCTTATTGGGGACGATAATGCAAAGAATGGCGCGGACCGTCTTGTTGATGGCGTGAAGATTCAGACCAAATACTGCAAAACAGGCTCCAAATGTATTAGCGAATGTTTCGAGAACAGCACGTTTCGGTATTTGAATTCAGACGGGACGCCAATGCAAATCGAAGTCCCGTCTGACAAGTACGATTCTGCTGTACAGGCAATGGAGAATAGAATCAGGAACGGGCAAATACCCGGTGTTTCTGACTCAGGAAAGGCCAAGGAGATTGTAAGAAGAGGCGCTTTCACTTACGAGCAGGCGAGAAACATTGCAAGGTTCGGTACCATTGATAGCCTCAAGTTTGATGCCCGTAATGGTATCAAGCTTGCAGGAACATCAATGGGTATATCCGCAGCGTTGTCTTTTGCTGTCGCCGTTTGGAACGGAGAAGATTGGGAGAAGGCACTGAAAGGAGCATGTCATACTGGCCTGAAAGTAGGAGGTATAGCTTGGGTGAGCAGTGTTGTAGCGGCCCAGCTAGGAAGAACTGGCGTTGAACAAAGTCTGCGGGGCGCGACAAATTGGGTTGTTAAAGGGATGGGTCCCAAAGCGGCTTCTTGGCTCGCAAGCGGATTGCGGTCAGGAAACTCAATTTATGGTGCCGCGGCGGCGAACCACGTCAGCAAATTACTTCGAGGAAACATTGTCACTGGAATAGCGACAACATTGGTTATCTCATCCGCTGATTTCGTCCGTCTCTTCAGAGGGAGAGTATCGGGCGCTCAAGTATTCAAGAACGTTACTACAACGCTCGTAGGTGTAGCAGGTGGGACTGGTGGCTGGATGGCTGGGGCAGCAGCCGGAGCGGTAGTCGGGTCCGCGGTCCCTGTTGTAGGTACTGCCATTGGAGGAATTGCAGGAGGTTTACTAGGGGCCTTTACCGGCGGAACTGTGGCGTCAAAGGCCGCGAAGACTATTCTGGATGAATTTATAGAAGATGACGCCAGGGAAATGTTGACTCTAGTAGAGAAGGTTTTTGGTGAACTGGCGTCGGACTATTTGCTCAACAAAGATGAGGCAAAAAAAGTAATTCAGAGCTTTCGGGAAAGAGACCTGCCCGATACGCTACGAAAGATGTACGCAGACACGAACCGAGAGGATTTTGCCAGACGTTTGTTGGAACCTTCGATGGAAAAACAAGCCAAGAACAGAAAACTCGTCTTACTTCCTTCAGATGAAGAAGTTCTACAAAAGACCGGACAAGTAATAGAAGAGATGATCCCGGCTGCAAGCTAACGAGGGCAATCACGGACATGCGTATCGAGTGGCCTGGAAATAGATGTATCATTTGCCTGAAAGAAGCCCCTCTATCCAGGGAACATCTTATTCCAAAGGCACTAGGTGGAATATTCACCTGTTCATTCCTCTGCAAGGAATGCAATTCGGCTCTCGGTGCTCGGGTCGATATAGAAGTAAAAAAAGATCCACGAATCCGTTTCGCCGTAGATAATCTTGAATCTGATATATCGAAGCTTGCTTATAAATTCAGGGAAGGACAGAATGTCCTCCTTCATGGGTCGAGTTGGACCGAACCGGGGAAGGTTCATAAAGGAATTCCACAAGTCACGTCACGGAAAACGGAAGACGGTGCACTGATTCAATCGCCCGATGAGAGCTATAAGTCGAATGAGAAGATTCTACGGAAAAATGGTATTAACGAGGATACTATTCAAGAAGGGCTAAGACGCCTTTATGAAGCTAAAGAAAATGAGATAGTGGAACTGGCTCCAGGCAGAATAGCGGTCAAACGGAGAGTGGAACAGGTCGAACCCGATCCCCGCGGTAGCAAGCTGTTGACCCCATTGTTTCCACTCAAAATTGGCTATGAATTTCTTGCGCTCCTCCTAGGCACTGCGATTTACAAGCAAGATCCGGCGCTGGATAGGCTTCGAGTTGCTCTACGACAGGGCCTCGAAAACCATCCATCTTTTCACGTGGAATCACTAAATGCGTCAGAATACAAACCATTCCATGGGATCGGCTTCGTGGGAAACAATCCTCACGCTGTTGTCTTGATCAGGCTGTTTGGCTGGCTCGCATTCCGTGTCCATTTTCATAGGCTTACAATTAACCATCCTTCCATCAGCTATTTGCACCGGCTGGACACCAACCAAGAGGATATCCAAGCTACCAATCAATCGGCAGACACGCCCCGACAAAGCGGTTAGCCCGACTGCTGAGATGAACGCCATATGACCAGGATTCAGAGAATCCGACAAAAAATTCTCGATCGGGCCTATTATCTCTCTTCCCATGCAGAAGCTGAAATATTGGATGATAGATTAGAGCGAAGAGATATTGAGAACGCGATACTCAAGGGACGGATTCAGAGAAAACTATCGGAGGATATCCGGGGTGTCCGATATCGGATAGAAGGACCGACAGAAGATGGGCGGGTGATTCATGTCATATGTCGCTTTCAAGAGAATGCATTCCTCATCATCGTCACTGCCTATGCCCTGACGGAGGAGCTATGATTTGCGAGTTCTGTAGAGGAAAGACAAGAAGGAAGAAAGTCAGGCGTCAACATTGGCTCCGAGGCAAACTCTATATTGTCGAAAATGTTCCCGCGGAGGTCTGCTCGGAGTGTGGAGAGCGCTATTTTCTGGCTGCGACTCTTGATGAGGTTGACCAGCATATTTCAACCGAACACGAGGTCAAAGAACACCTTGATGTTGAGGTTGTCAGCTTATAGGGGTCCTCAGGTTACACCCCGCCGCCGTTCCATCCCATAATGTTTTCTCTGTTCACCGTACGGTGAAGGACCTTGAGAGCAATGACAGCCACGAGCGCAGTCTCCCAAGAAGTCGAAGTCAAACTCCTCACCGAGGATGTGACGGTCTTCGATCAAATCGCGGCCCGCTCTCAGCTCGGCCCTTTTCGTCTTGAGCGTCGCCCAACCTTACAGTTACAGACAACGTATCTGGATACGACCGACTTCTTCATCACCCGACATGCGCTGGCCCTGCGTCTTCGGCGCATCGGGGACGACGGCTGGGAAGTTTCAACCAAGGGACAGGGACAGGTCAGAGGGACTATTCACGCGCGCCCGGAACGGACGGTGGTGCTGCCCGGTGCGCCGACCTTTCCCTTCGTGCCACCAGAAGAATTAGCCGACGGTTTGCCAACTGTCGCGAGCGGCCAGACACTGGCCCCGATTCTGATTTCCGAGGTGGAGCGACAACGCTTGGCCATCAAGCGGAGCGCCGAGCCCCAAGAAGTCGCTCTGGCAGAAATGGCGCTCGATACGGCGCGCTATCGTGACCCGAAAGCGCCTGAGCGCGCCTTGGCCACGTTTTACGAAGTCGAAGTCGAGCTGGAGGCCGGCACGCAGAAGGAGCTGAGACGGATCAGCCGTTTTCTCCAGGAGCGTTTTCCCTTACACCCGTCACGCGATAATAAGCTGCATCGCGGCCTCGCCCTCTTATACGGGCCAGGGGTGTGGAAAGTCCCCTACGCGAGCCCGCTACAGTCAGGCGTGTGAGGCTCGTGAACCGTCTTTCCAAGGTTATTCCGTTTTACGACCACGGGGCGACTGTGGCGACAAAATCCGTAAAGGTCGTATGGACCTCCGCGCGCAGTTGCTCCTGCTGATTTTCGAATGTCTGCGTCAACAGGTCAATTGCTCGATCAGTCCGGTGCCTCTGGCCGGGCGAGCCCGGTACTGCGCGGACGATGTCCCATAGCATCTGCCGCTGGACATCGAGGTCGTTGAGCTCGCCCAAGACATCCTGGAGGGTACGCAGACGCCGAATCGGTTCAGCCGTCATCTCCTCGGGGAAAGCGCTGGCAAAAAACTCAAACATATAACGGAGTTTCTTACAGGCGATACGCAGTCTGTGCAGTTGCTCGGGGGTGCTGTCCTTGAGAGTGTCAGGTGGTGTGGAGGTGAGCATCCGCTGGCACTGCTGGCGGATGGATTTTCGGACCAGCTTTGCCAGCTTGTGGCCAGCCTGCGGTCCCCTGGCTTTCGTATCCGTTGCCGCGCTTTCCCAGCGCTCAAGAATGGTCTCATACTGCTGGGTGGTCAGCGCCTCCACCAGGCGGTAATGGGTGGCGTAGCGTTCATGCCGAACGGCGCGAAAGAGCGGTCCCATATCCGGACGCAGTTCCGGCGGAAGCGCGTCCAGATAGTCCGCCTGCTGGAGCAGCAACACGTCCAGGTCTCGCAGGTGGTTGGTCAGACTGCCCAGAAAAGACAGCTCCGTGCGCAGTTGTTTGGTCAGGCGCACCGGAAGCACCTTGGGCAGTTGGCCGAGCAAGGACCGGGCGCGCCGAACGGCCACACGAAAGTCGTGCAAAAACTCGGTATCAATATCGTGGAGGATACCCGTTCTGTTCTGTCTGACGATGTCGAGCAGAAAGGCCAGAATCGTACGTACTGCGCTATCCGCCCGCATATCAGGCTCGAATGCGAAGGCGAGCTTCGCAGAATACGCCCTGGCCTGCTGTACTGTGTACAGGGTTGCCAGCGGACCGCTCGGGGAAACCGGAGTCAGACCCAAGGAGTCCAACCATACGCACAGCTCACCCGCCGACTCGGCATAAGCCGAGACCTCGACCTGGGTCGGAAACGGGACGAGCCCTCCGTAGTCTTTGGCGGCGCGCTCTTCAAAGACAATATGCGCCACCGGTCGATGGGAGGCCGTCCGCTCCGCCAGCGCAAAATACGCGGCATGTACGACCGCCCGCTCCATAAGCGCACGGATTGAGACCAGCGACAGGAGTTGCGCTTTGAGAGGACTCTCTTCCCACTCGCCGACACAGGGCGGAAGCGCCAGACAGGGCGTGCGTTCAGTGACCGGACGGTTGTCCAGCGACCAGAGCGCAACCGTATCGTGCGCCTGACACAAGGCCCGCTCACGGCGGAACAGACGCCAGTCAAAGGTATCGAAATAGCTTCGCGTCTGGGTTCCTAAAGAAGCGACCTCAACGGAAAAACGCGCCTGCACCTGACGCAGGAACTGGTCCTGGGTTATGCTCCCTGGCAAGGTATAACGGGTCCGCATACCCATGTCCGACTCTTCCGTGTTATGAGACAGACTCCTGACCATTCCCGTAGTATAGAGACCTGTCAGGACTAATAAAGGTAGCCCTAGAAATGAACGCGCAGCCCGGCAGCTATGCCCTTCTCTTGCAAGCCGACCGGCGGCGGATAGTCCGGATTGGGCGGCTGGGCCAACTCGCCGTTGAGCCGGGCTGCTATGTCTATGTTGGCAGCGCCCTGGGATCGGGAGGGGTGCGGGCGCGGGTCGGCCATCACGTCCGGCTGGCGGCTCGTCCGCACTGGCATATCGATTATCTCCGCCGGGCAGCCGCGCTTCGACACGTCTGGTATTCCTACGACTCCGTTCGTCGGGAACATGCCTGGGCGGATCTTTTCGCACATATGCGGGGCGCATCGACTCCTCTGCCCGGCTTTGGTGCATCCGACTGCGCGTGTCTGGCCCATCTGTACTTCTTCTCGCGCCAGCCCAGGCCGGACACCTTTCGGCGGCGGCTGCGGGCCGCTATTCCGAATCATGGTCGAGTGGATCGGGTAAGGGTGAAGGGAATAACGCGTCTTGTCTTCCCTGGCTGAGCTGCTCTATAGGTGTATATAGTCCTGGGCCTCATCAGAGAGAAGAAATCAAGTAAGGAGGGGAACAATGCCAGTCGCACGCGAACAGTTTGCCACCCAACTCCAGGAAATGGTCGCCCACCGTCGTGCCTTTTGGGATCACCCGTGGGTGTTGAAATTTCGGCGCTCGGCGCTGAGCAAAGAGCAGGTCCGGCACTGGATCGAGCAGCAGTTCTACCTGACCGGCAGAGTGCACGACCTGATCGGCCCGCTGTACGTCAACTGCGAAGACGCTGCCGTACGGGCGCATATTCTCGAAAATCTACTGGAAGAAGAAACCGGCCAAATCTCCAATAGCGCCCCCCACCCGGAACTGTATATTCGTCTCGGAACGGCCCTCGGCAGCAGTCGGGAGACCATGCAGCATATTCGCCCCTTACCTGAGACGGTTGCGCTCCGCACGTGGTGGATTTGGGTTGTGGCCCATCGTCCCTTTGTTGAGGGACTAGCCGCCGTCAGCGTTGCGGGTGAAGCCCAAGTTCCGGGTGCCGGCGATGAGTTTTCCCGTATCCTGGAAAAAGACTATGGTCTGACCCACGGGGAAACCGCCTTTTGGTGGGTGCATGAGGAAGCGGATAAGGATCATGGCGGAGGAGCGGTCGAGCTCGTTTCCAAGCTGGCCCAAACCGATGAGGAACAGCAACATGTTCGGGACGCAGTCGATCATACCCTCGAACTGCTGTGGCGCTTTTTTGATGGCTTGGAGTTAGCCTACGGCGAACAGCGCCGGGCGGCCTGACCTCTCGTCGTTGCTACACTGAACGGAAGTAATGACTGTGCCGACCTTCTCGTCGTCCCCGAATCCAATGATTTTCGAGAGGCTGGCTGAACCGCTATTATAGGAAACAAACAGCACATCAGGAAGCGTTTTATCGTACAGCGCGTTGACGACGGACAAACTCTCTAATGGCCTCAGCCGCGTGCATATCTCAGGGGTACCAGTACCCAATCGCAATCCTATCTTGTCGTTGCCATCATGTCGCCCGCCAAATTCGCTGATATTTTCTTACTGGACCACGCTGCGGGTTTACCTTGCCGTCCTTTCTCTCCTTCTCCGTCAGCGTTATTCCCACGCTGTCGGTTTTCCAGGCCTTTTCCGCGATTTTGTTCATCCACAGCATCTCCTCCCGTCCGAGTCTATCGCCGTTCGTCGTTTGCGTCGCCGCATTCAGTTCGATCCTGCGCCATCCGCCTTTTCCCTCAAGCAGCTTCGTGTACGTCTTCGATCTGTAGCCGCTGATCATGATCATGCATTTGCAGAGGAGCGCCTGGCTAAGTAGTCGCTCGTGGAAGTCCCGCCCACGGGCTTCAATGTTATATCCGGCTCCTCTGTTGGCCAGATAAGGCGGGTCAATGTAGATCAATGTCGCCGGTTTGTTCGAGTACTCCGCTAGCAGTTCGATGCCGTCCCTGTTTTCTATACGAATTTGTCGCAGTCGGCTCGTCACTGCTTTCAGCCTTTCCGGGTAGTTGTACCACCTGTTGACTCGGGCTTCTCGGGCCCCCCTTGTGTACGTATCAGACACGGAGAATCCTCCGCGCTTCCCTGCCATGACACCGTTCACCGACATCATCGCTTGGACGAGGAATTTCCTTGCGCGCTCGAGATCGCTGTCTTCATCCCAACCCTGTCGCGCTCTCGTCAGTTCTGTTCGGGCGTATGGCGTCAGTTCGATGAGCCTGACCAACTCATCTCCATTATCTCTCATCTGCCGGAACGTATTTACGATATTCTCATCGAGATCGTTGGCGATCTCGATCATAGCTGGCTTCTTTGCCATCGTGACCGCGAGAGCGCCACCGAACAGCTCCACCCAGCAGTGGTGTGGCGGCAAGTATTTGAGGATGCTATTCGCCAGTCTCTGCTTCGATCCGTAATACCCAAATGCACCTTTCGGCCACTGGGTTGAGTCATGGGCCTGGACGCTTCTGACCAAGTCGTTCTCATTCTTTTTGTCACCGACACGTTGTTCCTCAGCCATGTCGGACCACCCTGCTTACGCTCCAGTCTCCTTCTCTGATTGACCATCTGTCCTTGTCCAGCAATCCCGTCACAGGATTCTGGATCACTTCCATTTTCTCAACTGCCGGTTTCCCCTCTATGACGGGAACCAAGTAAAGGAAGTAGGCTTCCTTGTTCTCGGACGCTACCCGGATCTCGTTCCTGGTCAGCGTGAACGCCCATTCCCTTGGGCTCACCGCTTTCACTTCGATCATGCGAAAGCGAAGCTGGTCTGTCTCTTCCTCTCTCCGAGTGCTTGCGATGTCGAACCCCGCGGCCGTATTTTCCAAGGCGATGTGGACAACAGTCGCCGCGTCCCGGTGGCCTACAAGCTCGCGCTCGTATTCGTACACTTGCAATTCTGCGGCAAGTCCTATTTCCGCCTGGTC
This sequence comes from Desulfurellaceae bacterium bin18, assembly GCA_002238415.1. GTDB lineage: Bacteria > Desulfobacterota > Binatia > Bin18 > Bin18 > Bin18. The sequence continues at coordinate 49,803 of MPMI01000015.1, forward strand.
CTTAACCACCTTGTCTAGCTCATCGGGTGTTGTTCCATGGGCGTATAGAGCTCTAACGAATTCGCTGTGGAACCAGTTGTTGATGGTGTACGTTCCATTCTCGTGGTCTAGCCGCATTGCACCGGCCTCTAGGAGCAGGTTCCGTGCCGCGTAGTGCTTCCCTCTCAGATTCTCTGACTCTAGCCATGCTTGCCCACCTTCCTGCCTAAATGCCTTGAGTACTCCCCTGATCTCTTTGCCGTATGTCGTCGCCGAAGCAACACCGAGTTTTGTTATGTATTCGATGAATGTCCGATGTCCTGCGCGCAATGCCTCCTGTATACCGTCCAGGCCATCGGCACGACGGATCTCTCGCTCTCTTTCCGTTAATGCGCGCATTCCTTCCATGAACTTGAGCGTTTCCTCGAAACCGCGTGCCCGTTCACTAAATCTGCGCTCAAGCAACTCCCTCTCTACCGTTGCACTGTCCGCCATCAGTTCGACTAACACCTGTGCGGACTCCAAACTGACTCCTTCCATTGCGGATTTGTTCTTTTCAGCCGATGAAACCATCCTCGTCGATCCCTAGTTCTTTCAGCTCACTCAGAGCGAGCGGGAAATCTTGGTCGATGATGTCGGCCATCCGCTTTGCCTTCTCCATCAGGTTCCTAAGTATTTCGTGCTCGAAGGTGTCCGCGTATTGAAGGAACCGATAGTATGAGACCTTTTTTTCGGATCCGCCCACACGGTGGATGCGGTCTAGTGACTGCAAGTATTCCGCACAGTTGTACGAGAGGTCGTAGTAGATCGCATTCGAGCATGTCTTGTGCAGAGACACGGATTCGGCACACGCCGCTGGGTTTGCAATCAGGACGTCTAATCCCGACCTGCTGTCCTTGAACGTCTCGATTATGGTTTCTCGACTGTCTTCGTCCATACCATCTTCCATAGGGGTACCACCGTATACAACCTTGCTTTCCAAGCTCGCTTTCTCGCACTCTTCCTTGATCTTGTGCAGTGTCCCTACGAAGTTTGCCCACACCACTACCTTCTTACCCTGGTTGCGCAGTTTCTGGACCTCTTGAAGGAGCCTTTGTATCTTCGCCGGTGTCTCGATCTTGTCATAGTTCAGGATCTTCTCGTTCAGTTGGTCATTCTGCGGATCAATCAACAGCTCGTTGTAACCACTGATTGCGGACAGCAGCAGGGCGGCGTACGATGTCGCTTGGCGACGCCGGATTTGGCGCCCTCGTTTCAACTTGATGATTGTGTCTAGATCTCGATCGCTGGCCTTCTGCTCTAGCTCCCCGATCCGCTTCTGAATGCACTCGTAGAGCTCGCGCTCGATGGGGTTCATGTTCACCTGTATCGGCGGGAGGAAGACCGGCGCCGACAAATTCAGCTCGCGCTTCCGCACTCTGTAGTACAAGCCGTCAATTTTCGGTTCTAGGAGCGCTCGCGCTTTGTCGTGTTCGCCCGACTCTGATGCGTGTCTGATCTTCCTTCTCGTGCTTGGACGAAAAATCCCGCTGTTTGGATACAGGACATCGAACTGGTTGATTCCATCAGCGTAGCTCTTTGGGAACGGTGTCCCTGTCAAAACGCACCGTTTGCGAGCGTTTCTACTCGTTTCGGCAACAGCGTTTGCCCATACGCCTTCGTCTTGTTTCATGTAGTGCGCTTCGTCAATGACGAAGAATACACGGTTTGTGCGGCTTTCCAGCAAGTGTTGCACTTGCTGCTTGTCCCTCGACAAGGTTTGGTACGTTGTCAGGTATAGCTCTACTTCGTCACCGGATTTGGGGTAGTACCTCTGACGTCGTTCTCTTACGTCTCCTCCTGCCATTATCTCGACTGTTGCTTGCCTTCCTAGTGTCAGCTCGAATTCGGTACGCCACGGCATGAAACAGGACCGTGGCCCAACCACAAATAGCGAATTTACGACCCCTTTCACACGTAGAAATTCGTATACCGCCAATACGACTGAGGTCTTGCCCGCTCCGGGCACCGAGAAGTTTGCTCCGTGCGCCACATTAACCAAGTGAAGGGCAGCCTTTACTTGATGGGGTAGCAGCCGCCTTCTCAAAGCGCTTGCCAAGAATTTCAAAAACTCACTCGTTCCTAACTGCTTGAGGTCTCCTCCCTTGATCGCCCCGCCCTGCTTCCGACTGTCCTCCAATTGGTCGTGTGCCTTGTCCCTACGTCTGACAACTTCGTCCGTCGCGGCGTCCAGCTCGATCTGAGCTCTTGTGCCTCTCAAGAGGTCTAGCACGGACAGGACTAGATCCTCCTGTTCGGCGTGTTTTGCGGTCAAACCGTTGTCCGTTCGTGAGAACCCCTGGAGTCTTAGGCTAGACTTGGTTGCCGGAGTAAGTTCTCCGTCCTTGTCGACTATTCGAACGCAATCAGGGGTGGTTTCCAACCTTACGCCCATGCTTTACCGTCCGGTTTTAACATCTCCAATCTATCGGCCGTTTTTTGACCGCTTGTAGATCTCTTTCTTCAGTTCCTCGCTCCTTGTCTTAATCTGATTAATTCGCTTCAACGCCTCTGGGAGATCGTCATAGTCTATATTATCGACGACCATATTTTCATGGTTCAACTTCTTCAGCGCCTCCGACAAGAGTGTGATAGGGGCATTTTTCTCTTTACTCGAATCGCTCGCTTCTCGCGCTCTGATGAGGTTCTTAGTTATCGTCGGCCTATACTTGCTTTTCCATCTCTCATCTATGACGTCCAGTGGAAGCGGTTCTCCCTTGTCATTAGTGCGCTCTTCTTGCGGCAGTCGGTGTTCGATGTTTCTGCTTATCTCCAGCAGGTGCGTCTTCCCGTGCTCCGTGTACTTCGGTAGTGTCCGCATTACGTCGTGCAGCTTCCCAAAGGTTGGTATGACGCGCAGCCGGATCACTGAGCATGCCGCTTGCATAACCTCTCCGGCTTCTTTCTCGTCGATCCCCATTTTCTGGAGTCCGTGGTCGGTCTTGGCCGGTATCCAGAAAGATTGCGAGAGATCCACAAAAGCCTGCCATCGTCCTTCTGGATCCCCCAATCCTTTCGATACCGCGGAGTATTCCCCCGGTCTCTCGATTGCTTCTAGATATTCTTCCACACAGTCGAGCGGCTCCAGCAGGTCTCTCCTTCTTTTTTTTACCGCCTTGTTGAACTCTGCAACTCCCATGAGCTTGTATTGGGGATCGTCCCGCATTTGTTGTTCGAGCGTATAACCGCTGTTCTCTTTGTCCCTGATGGAGAGTGCCGCATCGAAACCATAGTACTCTGCTTTGCCCTCTGTCTGTAGTTGGTACCGGTTCTCGATCTGCTCGATTTTCTTGAGCGTCGGGGGGCCGCCTTCATCATTCTTTCCAGGCAGGATTACGACTTTCATCGTCTGAAACTTGTCGTCCGCTGGAAATTCTTCCCTCAACTCGCAGAGCACCACTTTTCTCCTGTTCCCGTTTATCAAGAAGCCGTCGGCTGTGATGATACCCGGTTCTCGTTGGCCCTCTGCGCGGATCAGTTGCTTGAGTTCCGCCGTTTTTTCGGGATCTTTCTCACGGAGGAACTTCCGCAGCACAGACTGTGCTTCACTATCTGCCCGGTCAAGTAAGCCAATCACTCGTTCGTGGGTTTTCACAGATGAACTGATTCGACCGTTCTCCTTCCGGAATCGCAGCAGATCGAGCGGAACTTTGTACACAGTCTCTTTCCGGTTTTCAGCTATACCGTCTCTGAAGTCGATCCGCGTGCTTTCGGCTGGTGACGCCTTGACCTTTTTTCTCTGTATCTCTTGCGCGAAATCGTCAATGATTTTGCGTGTCTTATCTTGTGTCATTGCCATCTCCAGTGCACCGTTTGCTTGCGGCCCCTATGCCCACCCCGATAGCATAGCGGTTTCGCCATGTTGACGTAAGACTGCGTTCGTCGGGAACATGCCTGGGCGGATATTTTTGCACATATGCGGGGCGCATCGATTCCTCTGCCCGGCTTTGGTGCGTCCGACTGTGCGTGTCTGGCCCATCTGTACTTCTTCTCGCGCCAGCCCAGGCCGGACACCTTTCAGCGGCGACTGCGGGCCGCTATTCCGCAGCATAGCCGAGTCGAACGGCTGGCCGCGAAAGGAACAGCGCGTCTTGTTTGACAAGACCGGACTGGTCTATAGAGGAGCGGGGATAAAGGATAGCCATCATGGGAGCACGCACCGGAGCAGAGTTTACTGCGGGCCTGCGCGACCAGCGTGAGGTCTGGCTGGGCAACGAGCGCGTCGAAGATGTGACCACCCATCCGGCCTTTCGCGCCGCGGTCGAGAGCATTGCCCAGTTATATGACATGCAGCACGATCCGGCCTATCGAGACACGTTGTGCTACCCCTCGCCGACGAGCGGCAATCCGGTCGGGCTGTCGTTTCTGATCCCGCGCACGCGGGACGACCTGGTGCGGCGGCGAACCATGAGCAAGGTCTGGGCGGACGCGACCTGCGGCATGATGGGCCGCAGTGCGGACTTTCTCAATGCCATGGTCACCGCCTGGGCGGCCAAGGCCGACTATTTTGCCCGGCAGAGTCCGGAGTGCAGGAAACGCGTCCTGGACTATTATGAGTACTGTCGCGAGAACGACCTGTTTCTCACTCATACCCTGATCGATCCGCAGGTGGACCGCTCCAAGAACCGAGCCGAGCAGGATGACCCCTATCAGTGTCTCGGTGTTGTCGACGAGACGGCTGAGGGGCTGGTGATTCGAGGCGCGAAAATGATAGCCACGGCCGTGCCGTTCGCCGATGAGATTCTGGCCTGGCCCTTTCCGCCGACGCTGACCGCAGCAGAGTCGGCCTACGCCATTGTCTTTATCATACCGGTTGCCTCGCCGGGGCTGAAGATTCTGTGTCGAGAGTCCTTTACCCGACTCGGTGCGGTAGAAGATCATCCGCTGAGCGCCCGCTTTGACGAGATGGACGCGGTCGCGGTTTTTGATGATGTGCTTGTCCCCTGGCAGCGCGTTTTTCTGCACAAGGATGTCAATCTGGTCGGCCAGATGTATACCGGCACCCGCATTCGAGAATGGACGGCCCACCAGACCAATACGCGGCTGCTGTCCAAGCTCGAGTTTGTCTACGGCACGCTCAGTCTCATGGCTGAAGCCATCGGGGTCCAGGACAAACCCGTTGTCCAGGAAACCCTGGGTGAAGCGGCCAGCTATGTGGAAATCATCAAATCCATTCTGCTGGCGGCGGAACACGAGGCTGAAATTGACTCGTCCAACGGGGCGATCTACCCGGCCCTGGCACCCCTCCAGGTCGGACGGGCCTGGGGACCGCGCATCTACCCGCGCTTGATGGCCATGCTGCGTCGGATTGGCGCGGGTGGGCTGATGCAGTTGCCGGCGACATTCTCGGCCTTTGACGGGCCGACCGGTCCGGACCTGGAAAAATACTATCGCGGCGCCCGCATCCCGGCCCAGGACAAGGTCCGGCTCTTTAAGCTGGCCTGGGACTTGGTTGGCTCCGATTTTGGCTCACGGCACGAGCTGTACGAAATGTTCTACGCCGGCGACCCGAGTATGATTACGGCCAGCCTGCATCGGGATTTCGACACCGCGCGGTGTACGGATCGAGTCAAGGCGTTCCTGGGAATGGAGAAATAAGGTTCTGAACTGATGATTCATACATCGATTTTCAGAGGCGTATGGCGTGCCAGCGCCTCGAAGTCGATATCCTTATGAAGGACGGGCACATCGACACGAATAGCAATCGCCCCGATGAGGCAGTCAATGAGCTTGCGAACGGTCTCCCCTTCTTGCCGACAACATCGATAAAGAACGGCTGCCTCGTCGTAGTCCCTTGAGATCGTCGGAATGAAGACCGCGCGTGCAAGCAACCGGCGAAGGCTGTGTAGATGCCGCTCATTCCGTGCGCCGGCGAGCACTTCCATCCGGATCGCATCACAGATCGCGATTTCGCTTTCGAGCAGTGCCTCGACTCGATTGCAGACAGGTGAGCCGGTGTCTCGAAGGAACTCGACCCAGGCGGACGTATCTATCAGAATCACGTTGAGCGACCAGACCGCATTTCGTCGAGGTCTCCATCCCAACCCGACCCGCGAAGCTGTTTGGCTTCATCAACGTCAAGGGGCTCCGCTGCAAGTACGCGAAGCGCCAGATTGATCGCCTCGCGCTTCGAGGTCAGGCGGTAACGACGCATGATTTCGGCGCAGGCCTCATCGTCGATATTTACATTCGTGCGTGACATACACCTGACATACACCACTGGCGAAAGGGAGCCAAGGGTTTGCTTCAGACGGGGAGGCCCTAGACCGGTATCGCCAGCAACTCGCTCAGGTGCTGATCGATCTGTTTCAGATAGTCCGGCTCGATACCAAACAGCCCGAGGTGGCCGTAGATGCTGTGAAGCACCCGGAACTCGCTGTTCGGAATGAGCCTCTGTTCGGCCTCACAATCGCGCGGCGGGAAAAACATGTCTTCGTCAATCGGCATGACAAATACTTTTGCCCGAATGCGCTCAAGCGCCTGCTTCAGGTCGCCGCCGGTATGCCGACTGACATCCCCCCGCTGCCATTTCCAGGCCATGCACAGCAAATTGTTCGGGTCCATGGGCAGAAAATAGTTTTCAACAAACCCAACCACAAAATCTTCAGTGGAAGAGAAGCCCAGCTCTCGCCAGGGTTCCTGCTTGAACAGCTCGGTACAGAAACCCATCACGGACCACAGGCGGGCCTGGCGGCGTAATCCGACCTGGACCGCGTGCGGGTCGGTATACCAGCCGTTATTCCAGGCCGGGTCCGAGGTGATGGCCTCGTTCAGGGTCTCAACGTACAGAAAGTCGTGCGGCGTGTTCTTGGCCGTGCCGGCCAGCGGGGCCGCGCGCTTGACCATGTCGGGATAGCCCACCGCCCACTCATAGGTCTGCTGGGCGCCCATGGAACCGCCACACACCAGTTCCAGGCGTTCAAGGCCAAACCGTTCGGTCACCAGCTTATGCTGGGCGCGGACGTCGTCACCGATCCTGATGCGAGGGAAACGCGCCATATTAAACGGGGCGGGCGTATTGGACGGCGAACTCGACAGACCGTTGCCGAGCTGGTTGGCGATAATGACAAAATACTTGCCCGGGTCGATGGCCCGGCCTTTGCCCACGTGGACGTCGGCCATGATCTTGCTGGTTCCCGAGTACCAGGTCGGCAGGAGGATGGCATTGTCCTTTTGGGCGCTCAGCGTCCCCTGGGTGGTATAGGCGAGCTTGCCGTCGTGCAGCGCCCCGCCTTCTTCCAGGGGAAAATTGCCGAGATCGAACAGCTCAAACGGCCCGTGGTTCTCGTGCGAGTAATAGTCGTTGAATACGCTGGCCATGGCTGCGTCTCCTTGTCTGCTGAGCGTGTGCTGTTTGAATCAGCCGTCAGGTTGGGGTATAGCTGATTCGGACGGAAAGCCCAAGAGAAACAAAGCGAGTACCATGCCACCCGACGCACCCACAGACGGTCTGAACGCAGAACTCGACGCCATAGAATACTACTTCGAGCAGGGTGTCACCGACGGTCTGCCCGTTGTTCCACCAACGGAAGAGCGGATGCAATCCATGCTGGCCGCCACCTCCCAGGCCGCGGACGAAGTGGTTGCGCTCGTGCCGCCCAATTTTGGAGAAGCCTCGATTGAGAAGATCGCCGTGAATGCGGTCATGGCCGGCTGCAAACCGGCATTCCTGCCGGTCGTTATTGCTGGCGTACGGGCCATGTGCGACGAACGGGCCAGTCTGCACGGCGTGCAGGGCACCACCCACACGGCCACGCCGCTGTTTATTATCAACGGCCCGATCCGCCAGCAGCTTGATATTAATTGTGCGGCCGGCGTATTTGGTTCGGGCTGGCGGGCCAACGCGACCATCGGCCGGGCGCTGCGTCTGATCATGATTAATATCGGCGGCGCGCATCCGGGCGAGATCGATAAATCAACCATGGGCCATCCCGGCAAATACACCTATTGCATAGGCGAATACGAAGAACAGAACCCGTGGGCTCCCCTCCATGTCGAGCACGGCTATAAGCCGGAGCAGAGCACTATCAGCGTCTATTGTTGCGATGCCCCACAGTGTGTCAGCAATCACGGCAGCCGCACGGCGCGCGGCATTCTGGACACTCTCGGGGCCAGCATGGCCGTCGGCTGGAGCGATAAGACCTATCTGGCCGGCAACTATATTGTCGTGCTCGGCCCGGAGCATGCCAACAGCATTGCCACGGATGGTATGAGCAAACGGGATGTCAAGCGCTATCTGTACGAGAACGTCCGTCGGCCGTTGCACGAGCTCCTGCCCGGGCCGGACGGCAGTGAAGGCCTGAGGCGAGAACGCCTGCCCGGCTGGCTCAACGCCGCAGACGACTTCAGCCTGATCCCGAAAGTGTCCTCGCCGGACGGCATTATTATTGTCGTGGCCGGTGGGACGGCCGGACGCTTTTCCGTGCATATGTGCGGCTGGGGGGGCGGTGCCGGGCAGAGTGATCTGGTGACCGTACCCATAGAGACATAAAGAAGAGGAGAACGACATGCCAAAACTCTATGACCCGACCGCAGCCTCGAAACAGGCCACCGCGGCACTCGCGGCCCGTGTACCGGACTTGCACGACAAGACCGTCGGTCTGCTCGACATCAGCAAGGCCAAGGGTAATTTTTTCCTGGATCGTGTGGAAGAAATGTTGACAGCGCAATTCCAGCCGCGCGCAATCATCCGGCGCATGAAGCCCACGTTTGCCCGGCCGGCACCGGAAGACATCCGCCAGGAACTGGCTCAAAAGTGTGATTTTCTGATTGAAGCCCTGGCCGATTGAGGGTCGTGTACAACGTGCAGTGTGCACGACGGCATCTTTTTTGAAAAAGCCGGTATCCCTTCGGCGGTGTTTGCCACGACCGAGTTCTCCAATGCCGCGCTCGCACAGGCCAAGGCGCTCGGCCTGCCGGATTTCAAGGTCATATTAGTAGAACATCCCATCCAACCCCTCACCCCGGAAGAAGTCCACGGGCGAGCCGAGGCGGTGTTCGGTCAGATGGTTGAAAAAGTGACGGGCCGAGCGGACTCCTGATTTACCCGGCCAACGGGATGATGCCCATCACCACTGGCTCGTCACTCACCACTCGGGTGGTATGCCCCTGGCCGGTCGTGTCTTCGACCAAGCGGGCGTCGCCGGGACCAAAGCGCCGGGTGGTGCCGTCGCCCAGGCCGATTTCCAGTTGACCGGAGACAAGAATCACGTATTGCCGGCGCGGCGCGGGATGCCAGTCCATAAAGGTCCCTGCCGGTACTTCTACAAAAGAGATATGTGACGTGGCCTGCGGTTCAGTCAGGCCTGGATGCGAGACCAGGCTTTGATCTTCGAAGTGCGATTGGCCGTCGTCCCCAGTATACAGTCGATACAGTCCCATTGTTTCTCTCCCCTACTCCGGCTGAATCGGGTACAGTTTGAGTGCGTTATCCCACATGATCTTGTGCTTGCTCTCGTCCGAGACATCGGGCAGACCGAGCAACTCCTCGGTCGCGCGCGCATATAGGCGGCCTTCAGGATGGCCAAAGTCGGTGGCGGTGACGATATTGTTGTCGCCCAGGGTGGCGATCACCTGGGCGATACCGGGGTCATCCTGGTCGGCGGCGATATAGCACTGGCGCTGAAAATAATCGAGCGGCGCCATGCTCAGCCCGTCAATGGCCAGTCCCCGAAAGCCGCCCTGGACACCGGCCCCGAGACGGTCCAACCAAAAGGCCGCCCAGCCCGCGCCCGACTCAAGATGGACCACCCGCAGCCTGGGATGGCGCTCCAGTACGCCTCCCATAATCAGCGCCGTGCTGGCCAGCATATTGCCAATGGTGAACGCAACCGTGGCTTGGGCAACGCGGAGTTCGGGCAGGTAGTAATACAGCAGTTCGTCCGCGGCGTTGCCCGCTCCGACATGGATGCCCAGCGGGACATCGAGGTCTTCCAGCGCGGTCCACAGCGGATCGTAAAACTCATCATATAAACGATGCTTCCCGACCGGGGTCGGATTGATATGAACCGCCTTGAAGCCGAACTCTTTGACGCAACGGCGGGCCTCTTTTGCCGCCTCAAGAGGATCGCGCAAGTCTACCGAAGCGACTCCGACAACCCGCTGGCCGGCCGCGGAACAAAAGTCATGCAGCCAGTTATTATACGCCCGGCGATAGGCCGCCGCGGTGTCAGCGTCGAGTTCCGGCACCGCGGTCATATACAGACCGGTCGTCGGATACAGGACCATATAATCAATGCCTGCTCGCTCCAGGGCCAGGTCGTAGTGCTCGGGCGGAAAACCCTCGCGGGCAAAGCTCGCATAGGCATCGTCATGCTCCGGCAGGACGATGCGGGTACCGGCATCACCAAAAGCCGGCCGGCCCTCCCGGACGGGATCGCTCCCAAAGGGCATGACGTATTCTTTGTCGTGGGCCGACGGAACGGTGACGGAAATGCCAAAACCGAGCGGGTCGCCCTGATAGTCAACCCACGCGCGCGGCATGTGCGAGCGAAACTTGGGTTCCAGGTATTTTTCAAACAGGTCCGGCGGCTCCAGAATATGGGAGTCACTATCAATGAGGCGATGGCTCTTGCTCATTGTTCCCCTCCTTTTCCAAACAATGCGCTCCGTCAACTTCAGCCGCACCCAAGCGTACCCGAAAGCCGTATCAAGTTGCGCCCGTCCTTCCAAGAGGCGCTTTGACACTCTTGCCGTTTCGCAGGATAATCTCGCCAGCAAAGACAAGGAGCGTACAGAATGACCGATATGACAGACAAAGTCGCCCTCGTTACCGGGGGCAGTTCGGGCATTGGCCGGGCAACCGCCCTCGCCTTCGCCCGTGACGGCGCCAAAGTCGCGGTTGCCGATCTCAATGTCGTCGGCGGACAAGAGACGGTATCCCTCATCGCAGGTGCCGGCGGTGAGGCGTGTTTCATTGAGGCCGATATGGGCGAGGCGGCTTCCGTGGCGGCTATGGTCGAAAAGACCGTCGAGACCTACGGCCGGCTCGACTACGCCCATAATAATGCCGGCATCGAAGGCGTACTCAAAAGGACGTCCGAGCAGGCCGAAGAGGACTGGGCACCGGTCATTCAGATTAATCTGACGGGTGTCTGGCTGTGCATGAAGTATGAGATCCCGCACATGCTCCGGCAGGGGAGTGGAGCCATTGTCAACACGGCCTCCGGGGCGGGCCTCATCGGCGTGAAGCGCATGGCCGCCTATGTGGCCAGCAAGCACGGTGTGGTTGGGCTGACGAAAACCGCCGCGCTGGAATACGCCAAATCCGGTATTCGGGTCAACGCGGTCTGTCCAGGGGTGATCAAGACAGCCATGGTCGATCGAGTCTCGGGCAACCGACCGGACGTGCTCGATAAAATGATTGCCGCGGAACCCATCGGGCGTTCCGGGCAGCCGGAAGAAATCGCCGAGGCCGTAGTGTGGTTGTGCTCGGACGCGGCCTCATTTGTCACCGGCCACGCCATGGCCGTGGATGGCGGGGCGGTCGCAGCGTAAACCTGGGAAACTGACAGGTTTCGTCTCTCGGCGGATTGGTGGGGCCGTCAGCCTCCTGCTGTGGCGGGCGAGGCCACTGGTTCAGCACAACAAGGAGGGGCGACGGATGCGTCGCCCCTCCTGAACATCCGTCTACTGAACATCCGTAATGACGAAGTTTTGACTATTCTGCTGCCACTCCAACCGGGTACTCTGCCCCTGGTACGGGAAGCCCTCCGCCACACATTCGCCCGCTACCCCTTGCAGAAACTCCTGCTGATCCCCCTCGCCCAGCGTCGTCACCCACACCGGCGCCCGGCCCAGTTCAACCCCATCAACCAAGGCGGTAACGGTATGCGCGCCAGCGCCCAACAGGTTCCAGTTGACTAACAACACAAACCCATTATCCGCGTCCCCACAGGTATCCAGCGTGTCCAACCGCTCCATGCCATACTCCGCCATGTACTGCCCGACCTCCCCCTGCGCGGTCTCGATCTCGATCTCCACCAGCGCTGCGTCGCACACCCAGCCCCACGAACCGTCGGGCAGGAGATAGGCATAAACGTCATTCCCCAGATCGTGGAGTCCTTTGGTGTAGTTCCATTTCGGCATGAATGTCTCCCTCCTTGCGTGTGGTCTTAGCAGGTGTCGGCTGAGACGAGTAGAGCCGGGAATAGCTGCTCCCTCGCCACGAGTGGGCTGGAGCCTCGACAGCTGTGGAGATGGGAAGCGATGAATTGAGGTCGGCCCTGATCCCCTCCCGAGACGTGTGATGTGCATTGTTAGGCGGGGCAGCGGGTGGCAAGAGCGAGGGCGGGCCGCCCGAAGAGGTGCTTCAGCCAGCGGCCGAGCGTACCGACGGCGCGCGTGGCTGCGACGCGCGTCACCAAATCGTGGGGAGTACGGGCGCCCGGACAGTGGCGGCCAACGGGCCGGGTGAAGTGGCGCTGGCTGGTCTCAACGCTCTACCGCCAGCGTCCATGCGGGCAGCGGGCCGGGGCCGCGGCGCCCCGGAGTCCGGCTGCCGATGCGTTTGCCACCCCGCCGCTTCGCGGCACAAAGAGGGAACGTGTCCTTCAACAGGCAGGTAGATGTTGACACGTTCCCTCTTTCCCTCCGAGGAGGGGATTACATAGTACAGATAGCCTTGAACCATATCCCCATATACGTATACTCTCTTATAGAATCAGTATACTGAAAGAAAGGACATCCTCTCACAATGAAGCAAAAGCTCACCATCACCGTGGACGCCGAGCTTCTCCCGCTCGCCAAGCGCTACGCCCGCTCCCGGGGCGTAGCGTTGTCGTCGCTCATTGAGCAGTCTCTCCGGGAGGTGGCGGGCGCGGACGTGCCGTCCTTTGCCGCCCGCTGGCGGGGCAAGTTTCGGGCTGCCGGGCGGAATGATCCGCGTTACGACACTCTGGCGCGGAAGTACCTGCAATGATCCTCCTGGATACCGATATCCTCATCGACGTTGCCCTCGACAGACGCCCACACGCCGGCCCGGCTGCCGAACTCCTGGACCAGATTGAGCACGGTGCCGAGCGCGCCTGCATCGCGTGGCACACGGTGTCGAACTTCTATTACATCGTCGCTTCGACGCGCGGCGGGGGGGACGCCCGTGATTTTATCGTTGAATTGACCCGCTTCGTCGCAGTGGCCACTACTGACACCGAGGCCCTCCGGTACGCTGTGGAACTCCCGATGGCAGACTTCGAGGACGCGCTACAGGTGGCGGCCGCGCGTGCCGGCGGCGCGCGGTATATCGTCACGCGGAACGTCCGGGACTATGCGCGCTCTCCCATCCGTGCGGTGAAGCCCCAGGAAGCGCTCAGTGGATTGTTCTGAGCGCGCGGCGGTTCAAGGGACAATGATTTCCTTCATAATCTCGGCGGACCCGCCGGCAATCCTGGACTGGCGGATGTCGTGGTAGAACCGTTCGACCGCACATTCTTTCATAGAGCCGTCCCCGTCCCCTCAGGAGGTCCCGCCCGGAGTCCCCATGCTGGCACCCCGGTAGTGGTTCAGTTTCACATCGCTCTTGCCCTCTGAGGCGGAGCGCCCCCCTCCCTGGTCCTCCCCCTCAGAGGGGGGAGGAAAAATCTACTCCCTCTCTCCTGGAGGGAGAGGGCTGGGGTGAGGGGGAACATGCGGTGGTGGCGCTGGTGGATGGCCCAGAACTCGGGCGGGTCACGGTGCAGGTGACGACCGTGGGCAACGGGGCCGAGGAGGAGTTTCTGCGGGGCGTGGCGGGCGAATGTGTGGTGGAGGACTTCCCACAGACCGGGCAGACGGTGACATTGGAGTGGCAACAGAGTCAACAGAACTTTGTCATTACCGGGGTGGACTGAGGGACGGAGCCGGCGGAGCAGCGGGCAGGCAGGGGCCACACACCGCACGGCATCCTGCCTTTTCTCATTTGCATCACCCCTCCAAAGGAGGGGATTCTCTGCTTCCTCGCCCTTGGAGGGAGAAGATACGCACTGAGACCCAACCCGGCCCCGCTTCCCTTTTACACACAGACGCATGCCTGATACAGCAGGACGAGTCAGAGATTGGCGTACCGTGAGGGACGAGCAGGACAAACAAAGGAGCACATGCATGGCAGATTTGATGCAGGACAAAGTCGCCCTGGTTACCGGTGGCAGCTCGGGTATTGGCCGCGCTACCGCGCTGACCTTCGCCCGGGAAGGAGCCAAGGTCGTGGTGTCCGACGTGGCGATTGAAGGCGGGGAAGAGACGGCCAGCCTCATACGAGAGGCCGGCGGTGAGGCGCTCTTTGTCAGTGCCGATGTGTCGCAGGCCGCACAGGTCGAAGCCCTCATTGCCAAGACGGTCGAGACCTACGGACGGCTGGACGCGGCCCATAACAACGCGGGGGTTGAGGGCAGTTCAATGATGACAACCGACTATACGGAGGCGGATTGGGACCAGGTGATTGCAATCAATCTGACCGGCGTATGGTTGAGCATGAAATATGAGATTCCGCAGATGCTCGCCCAAGACGGGGGCGCGATCGTCAATACGTCTTCAGCCGCCGGGCTGCTCGGTTTCCGTAGAGGCTCGGCCTATGTGGCCAGCAAGCATGGCGTGCTCGGCCTGACCAAAACCGCAGCTCTGGAATACGCCAAGTCCGGCATCCGGGTGAATGCCGTCTGCCCCGGCGCGATTGATACGCCCATGATGGGCAGGCTGACCGATCACCGTCCCCACCGGGCCGCAAAGATGGCATCTTTTGAACCGGTCGGTCGCATGGGTATCCCCCAGGAAATCGCCGAATCGGTGGTGTGGCTATGCTCGGACGCGGCCTCGTTCGTCACCGGCCATGCCATGTCCGTTGATGGCGGCATGGTTGCTCAGTAGGGGCGGCTTTCGTTGTGAAAAAGCAAAGAACAAAGGAGGATGACAGCATGGGAACCCTGACAAGCGGTAAAGTCGCTCTGGTCACCGGGGCCGGCTCGGGTATCGGGCGGGCCGCGGCCCAGATATTTGCTCGCGAAGGGGCCAAGGTCGCAGTGGCCGATGTTAATGTGGCCGGAGCCGAGGAAACCGTGAAAATGATTCAGGACGCCGGTGGCGAAGCGTTCTGCATGAAAGCCGATGTGTCCAAGGCCGCGGAAGTCGAGGCCATGGTCGGCGCGGTGGTCGAGACCTACGGCCGGCTGGACTGCGCCTATAACAACGCCGGCATTGAGGGCGCGCTGGCCTCAACCACGGATTATACCGAGGCGGACTGGGCCCCAGTGATTGCGATCAATCTGACCGGCGTGTGGTTGTGCATGAAGTACGAGATTCCGCAGATGCTCAAAAATGGCGGTGGGGCTATTGTCAATACGTCTTCAGCCGCCGGGCTGCTTGGAGCGCCGAGGATGCCGGCCTATGTAGCCAGCAAGCACGGCGTGGTCGGCCTGACCAAGACCGCGGCCCTTGAATATGCCAAATCCGGCATCCGGGTGAATGCCGTCTGTCCGGGTATTATTGATACGTCCATGGTTGGCCGGCTCAAAGAACGCCGGCCCAGAATGTTCGAGAAGATTGAAGCCGGCGAGCCTATCGGTCGTATGGGTCAGCCGGAAGAAATTGCCGAAACCGCGGTCTGGCTGTGCTCCGACGCGGCCTCGTTCGTGACCGGTCACGCCATGGCCGTTGATGGTGGGATTGTGGCGCAGTAGCCGAACCCGACAAAACAGGAGGGATTTTCTATGGCGATGTATTGCGGACTACACGTGGGTGGCGGGGCAGCGCTGCGCGAGGTCGATGGGGCACGCAAAATCGGCGAGACCGCGGAAGAACTCGGCTATGACAGTATTGTGACCGGCGACCATATCACCATTCCGAAAAAGATAGACTCGACCTCTCCCTATGCTGACGCGGCCCAGGCGCGCGGCCAGGACCCCTATTCGGTGTTTACCTCAATGGAATGGATGGACGCCTTCACCGTCCTGGCCTTGCTCATTCCCGCCACCAAAACAGTCAGGCTGGGGACCAGCGTGACCATTATTCCCTACCGTCATCCCTTGGAGATGGCGCGGGTGGTGGCCTCGCTTGATGTAGCGTCGGGCGGACGGGTGATCTTTGGGGCCGGCGTGGGCTGGATGGCGGATGAGTTCGAGTTGCTCGGCGTGCCGTATAAAGAACGGGCTCCCCGCACGCGGGAATATATTGCCGTCATGAAAGAGGTCTGGACGAACGAAACGCCCCGCTTTGATGGCAAGTTCGTCCAGATCGATCGCGACCTGCATTTTGCGCCCAAGCCAACCCAAAAACCGCACCCGCCCATCTGGGTCGGGGGCGAGTCCACTCCGGCGCTGAAACGGGTGGTTGAATTCGGTCAGGGTTGGCATATCGGCCCGCTGCCCCTGAGTGATATTCAGCACCGCTTTGATGAGCTGCGCCAGCTTATGGAAGCCGGCGGGCGGGATTATGCCGAACTGGAAATCACCTCAATGGTAGACCCCAGCGTCACTCCGGCTGAAATCCGCGCCTACCGTGACGCGGGTCTGCACGGCTTGCACGTCACCTGCGCCGCGCCTAAGCCCGAGGCCGTCTGTCAGGTCATGCGCGATTTCAAGTCCAAGATGGAAGATACCTTAGAGTGATCTACCTCGTGCCGGGATGGGTTGAGGCCAAATGGCCTCGCTGCCCACCGCCGGCGAGGACCTCCATGCGCCCTGCCCCTTTCACTCTTGACACGTTTTTCTCTCCCCCATAAGCAGGAGCTCTATAGCATCACCCTGAATGAGGAGCGCACATGTGGCGGGTAGGCGTCGATGTTGGCGGAACATTTACCGACCTGTTTGGCTGGGAAGAAACGACCGGTGAGCGCGTCACGGCCAAGGTTCTGACCACGCCCTGGGACCGCTCCGTTGGTGTCATCGAGGCCGTCAAAAAGGCGGCCCGGGATTCTCTCGAAGCGGTCGAGCAGTCGGGCATTCCGTTTGACCAGATCTCCTGTCTGGTTCATGGCACGACCACGGCCACCAATGCTCTGATTGAACGCTCCTACCCGGACCCGGCCCTGGTCACCACCCAGGGCTTTCGGGATACCGTCGAAATCGGTCGCCAGCACCGGAAGGACCTGTACGACCCCTATCAGGTCAAACCCAAGCCGCTCATTCGGCGCCGCTATCGCTATACGGTCCCGCAACGCACGAATGTCAAAGGGGAAGAGGAACGCCCGCTCGATACAGCGGCAGCACGGCAGGTGGCCGAGCAAATCAAGTCGGAAGGGCTCCGCTCCATTGCCGTGTGTTTCATCAATTCCTATGTCAACGCCGCCCATGAGAGGCAGATGCGCGACATCCTGCTCGAACACATTCCTGATGCGCATATTATGCTGTCAGGTGAGACGCGCCCCTTGTTCCGTGAGCACGGCCGCTTTGTGACCACCGCGGTGAGCGCCGCGCTCAAGCCGGTGATGGGGGCCTATTTCGATCATCTGCTGGAGCGCCTCACCCAGCAGGGCTTTGACGGCTCCCTGCTGATTCTCAAAAGCAGCGGTGGTGTGATGGGCGTTGACCTGGCCAAAGAACACCCGGAGGAATTGCTGGAGTCCGGGCCGGCCGGCGGGGTGGCCTATGCCGGCTATCTGGCCGATGCCATACACGAGCCCAGCATTATTTGCGCGGACATGGGCGGTACGAGTTTTGATGCCTCGATTGTCGAAGACGGCAAGGGACTCGTCACCCGTGAGTATGAACTTGAATTTGAGCTGCCGATTATCCTGCCCATGCTCGATATCCACAGCGTGGGTGCCGGCGGCGGTTCGATTGGCTGGGTGGATAGCGGCGGCTCGCTTAGAGTGGGACCGCGTAGCGCCGGTTCGCAACCGGGGCCGGCCTGTTATGGCAACGGTGGGACCGAGCCGACGATCACGGACGCCAACCTGCTGCTCGGCCGCCTGGAACCCACCCTGGGGGGGAAGATCAACCTGGACCGGCAGGCGGCGGAACAAGCTGTGAGTAGCGTTGCCCAGAAACTGGGCCTGTCACCGGTCGAAATCGCGGACGCCATGATCCAGATCAGTTGTGAGATTATGGCCCAAGCCGTCAAAAAGGTCATTATCAATAGAGGCCGTGATCCGCGTGACTTTGTGCTGACCAGTTTTGGTGGAGCCGGGCCCATGCACGCCTGCTTTGTAGCCCGGGCCATGAATATTCCGAAAGTCATCGTCCCGGCCGCTGCCGGGGTGGCTTCGGCCTTTGGTGCAACCGTCATGGATGTCCGCCAGGACGTTGAGCAATTCATGTACGCCCCGCTTGGGGAGGTTGACCTGGACCGGCTGAATAGCGTGTATGCCGAACTCGAACGGACGGCCCGCAGCCTGCTCGCCCGCGACAATGTCTCGGCAGAGAATGTGCTGATCAGCCGTACCGCCCAGATGCGCTATGTGGGCCAGACGTATGAAATTGAGACGCCCATTCCGGATGGCGCGCTCACCCAGGACGCTCTCGTCACCATTGCCGAGACCTTTCACGCCGTACACAAGCAGGAGCATGGCGTCAGTTCGGATATCTTTGACCCGGCGTTGGTCTCTCTTAGTGTTGCGGCGACCGCGCCAACCGCAGCTTTACCTCCCTATAGAAGTGTCGCTGCGGAAAATGTCGTGGCCATGAAGAGTTCGCGCTCGGTGTATTTTTCCGGAGAATGGATCGACTGTCCGATTTACAACGGCCAGATTCTCCAGCCGGGCACGGAACTTCAGGGACCGGCGATTCTGGAATATCTGGATTCGGTGGCGGTGCTGCCGCCCGGCGCGCAGGCAACGGTTGATACCCAAGGCAATCTTATTATACAGGTAGGACGATAATCGGGTAGAATCAGTTTCGCATTTACAGGAGGATGGTCATGCAATCAGGCGCACTCGAACAGGCAGGCGACAGCATTAAAAACCGGGCCGGACTCGATCATATCACCTTCGAGGTCTTGCGGAATCTGTTTGAATACACCTGTGATCGGATGACGACGGTGCTCCAACGGGCATCATTCTCGCCTATTTTGTCCGATATGGTCGATTTCTCCAATGCCATTTATGATCCGGAGATGCGGCTGTTGAGCCAGGCCGCCAACGTCCCCGTCCATCTGGCGGCCATGAAGTTTTCAGCCCATGCCGTGCGTGATGAGTTCGGCATCGAAAATATGCGGGAGGGCGACATCTATGTGGTGAACGATCCCTACCGGGGCGGGACTCATATTAACGACATCTCCTGGATTAAGCCGATTTTTTACAAAGGCACGGAACTGCTGGGCTTCGCGGTCAGCCGGGGTCACTGGATGGATTTTGGCGGTGGGGCGCCGGGCGGCCAGGCGTGGGGGACGCATATCGCGGAAGAGGGACTCCGTATTCCGCCCATCAAAGCCTTTGAAAACAATGAGATCAAACCGGAAATCCTCAAGATTCTGCTGGCCAATACGCGCACCCCGCATTTTATCCAGGGTGACCTCCAGGCTCATGTCGGCTGTCTCAAAGCCGCGGAAGAAGAAATGCAGTCCGCGGCCGAGCGCTATGGGCTGGAAACGGTCAAGGCCGCAATGGCCGAGTTGATCGCCTATACCGAGCGGATAGTCCGCAAGAAAATCGAGAGCATCCCGGACGGGGTGTACACCGGCGAAGATTATGCGGATACCGATGGCCAGACCGATGATCCCGTCAAGGTCAAAGTGACCCTGACGGTCAAAGACTCGGATATCACCGTAGACCTGACCGGTTCTGACCCCCAATGTCTGGGCGCCATCAACTCGCCCAAGGCTAATACCCATTCCGCAGTCTTCTACTCACTCCAGTTTTTCCTGGAGCCCAGCGCGCCGCAAAACGAGGGCATGTTCAACCCGATCAGCGTGGTCTTGCCCGACGACTGCTGGCTGAACCCCAAATGGCCGGCCCCAACCATCGGCTGTACGGTGCTGGCCGCCCCAAAGGTTGCCAGCGCGGTGTGGCAGGCGATTGCCAACGCCCTGCCCGAGCGCGCGGTCGGTTCCGCGTGTGGCGACTGTAACTGGTTTGTGTGTGGCGTGCGTGATTCGGACGGAAAAACCGACGTTTTCTCGGACCTGCCGGCCGGCGGCTGGGGCGGGACGCCGTTCAGTGACGGCATGAATGTCACCATGGACCCACTGGGCAACTGCATGAATATGGAAGCGGAGACCGCGGAGCTGATGTTCCCGATTGCGTATGAGGCCTTTGATATTCGGCAAGACTCAGCCGGGGATGGCCACCACCGGGGCGGATTCGGCTCCAGTCTCAAAATCCGCTTTTTATGCGAAGGCGCGATGAGCGTGGAAACGGCCCGAACGCGTGAGGGTGCCCCAGGGGTGAACGGTGGGCAGCGGGGTTTGCCTCAACGTTTGTGGCACCTCTCTGCGGATGGCACCCAAAAAATTGTCGGCGGTCTGACCGAAGACAAGCGCTGGCTCAATCCTTTGCTGCGCGGCCACAAGCTCTCCCATGGTGACACCTTCTGGTTTGAAACCACCGGTGGCGGGGGCTGGGGCAATCCGCTTGACCGTCCGATCCAAGAGGTCCTCGACGATACGCTGGACGAGTATATCTCGGTGGAGAGAGCACGCAGCGTCTATGGCGTAGTTGTGGATATCGCAACGAGGACGGTTGATGAAGCGGCCACCACAGCCCTGCGGGCCGCAATGCGCAGCGGCGCATAGTCGCCCACAACAACCGTTCGCTCCTGTCCCTGCCCTCTGAAGCCGCGGGCATACCGCCCGCCTCGGTGTTCCTTGGGGACAGCCATCGCGGCTGCCCTGCCTTGAGAGCACATTAGAAGAGCCCTTCTACTCAAGAAAGTCCTCCATGTAAGGTTGACAATGGTAATCAATAAAATTTACCGATTAAGCCGTTAAAGGATATTTAAAACTATGGCAGGAATACGAGACCGGGGGAGACTCGTTCGCCGCTATATCCTGGAGAACGTTGGTTCCAATTCACAACACATTGTCCGTTCCACAGCTTTCCAATTCGGAATCTCCCGTCAGGCTGTCAACAAACATCTCAGTCGTCTTGTCAAAGAAGGGCTCCTGACGGCGCGAGGAATGACTCGCAACCGCACATACACACTCACTATCCCGGGGAAAAAACACGCGAAACCTGAGACAGACAGTCGGCGTGAGAGAACGGGGGCGGCTCGCCTACACAATCCGCGCTAACTTTCCTTTTTGAGACGCTTGCGGCTGGCGGCAAGACCGGCTTTCTGTTCCGAGGTCAGGGTCGGGTAGTGCAGGTCCAGTTGCTCAAGGGTCTGCGCCAGGATCTGCGCCACGGCCAGACGCATATAGGGCTTGTTGTCCGCAGGAATCGCATACCACGGCGCCCACGGAGTAGAGGTCTGATTCAGACAGTCTTCGTAGGCGTGCATATACGTGTCCCAATATGCACGTTCGGCCGTATCGGCCTCCGAGAACTTCCAGTGTTTTTCCTGTTTCTTCAGACGATCCAGGAAACGCCGACGTTGTTCCGCCTTAGAGACGTTAAGCCAGAACTTGAGCACTATCGTGCCGTTCCGGACCAAGTGCTTCTCGTAGTCCTGGATTGACTCAAAGCGGTACTCCCACAGGCCGTCGTGATCCTTCGGCCAGGGCAGGTGCTGACGAGTCAGAAATTCGGGATGGACTCGCGCGATCAGCACCTCTTCATAATAGCTACGGTTAAAAATGCCGATACGCCCACGCTCAGGCAGGCGGAGCGTCGCCCGCCACAAGAAATCGTGGGCGTATTCCTCTACCGACGGGGCCTGAAACGAGAAGACCTGAAACCCGGCCGGATTGAGCCCCCGCATGACCGCCCGAATGGTTGAGTCTTTGCCCGCGGCATCCATGGCCTGGAAGATGCACAGGACGGCATACTGGGTCTGGGCATATAAAACGCGCTGTCGCTCGTCGAGGCGAGCGGTCAACTGCTCAAGCTGCTCCCGACACTCTGCCGTATTTGGTGCATTCTTTCCGGGGCCGGTCGGCGCGTCCTTCACCAGGAAGGTCCCGTCGTACGGCACCTGAAACGGGCTGTCGGGAGGCGTAAAAAATTGCGGGGGCTTGCGAGGGTTTGCCATACGATTCAGATATCCCGTTTGTGTTCTCTCTCTATTGTCCTGACGCTCGCATTGGCAACCAGCACGACGGTCTCGTCCGGTTTTGCCAGCCACACGAAAGCGCCCGTCCGTTCCGGCTCTTCTGTGAGTGGGCCGGTCATGACGCCACGGGCAATGACGGTCTCATTGGGCCACACCGGGTTGGTGAACTTCGTGTCCAGCCGGCCACTCGTCCACCAGGCTGTCCCAAAGCGTTCTTCGAGAATATGGGCCGCATAGGCCATGGTCATCCGTCCACCGATCACGACATCGCCGAAACCGAGTTTTTTCGATTCCTCACGGTTGGTGTGGTAGTTGGCGTCACCGTGAAAAAATCGGTCGCACATCTCCAGACTGATGACACGTTCAAGCGGCCCAAACGGCTCGCCCTCCGGGACAACGAAACGCCGCGCGCCCTGTTTGGCTTTTGGGTCGCGAAAGGTGAGTTGCCCATCCTGCTGATCGAGCAGATAGCTCTGGTGATGTCGCGTGCGTACGGCCAATTCTCCCGAGTCGGCGCGCAGTTCGACCTCGTAACGGACCACCGAGCGATTGCGCTTCGGATAAATGTCTGTGATCCGGGCGGTTGCCGTGTATGTCCGGCCCCGTGTCAGCGGCTCGAACAATTCCCACTCCTGGCGCATCCAGAGATGACCGAAATGGTTGCTGAACGACGACTGCGCGAAATAGGCGTTGTCCGGTCCACTAGCAATCATGGAGGGAACAGCAACGGCCGGCGGCAGGTTCAGACCATCGCAGTAATCGTGTAAGACGGCTTCGGTGACAGTGAAGGAGACACTGCCGAGTTCTTTACCAACATAGGGCTCTTTCGGGCCGGGGGTCTGCCGTGTCATATGCCTCTCCTGAGAAAGATGGGAATTCCATTCTCTTGCTACGCCGCTACCGAGAGCGTATCGTCCGGGTCTTCCACTTCCAACAGCTCAACAACATTGCCGTCGGGATCACGTCCGTATGTCGCACGCAGTCCCTTGCCCGCTTTCTGCGGTGCACAATGGAACGTCATGCCCGCGGCTTTGAGCCGTTCGTATTCACCGTCAATATCCTCCACTTGCAGACACAGATGGGTAATACCATGGTCGCACACCGGACGATTGGGGTCGCCGGGCTTGGGCTCTGGTGTGGCGTATTGGAACAGCTCCACGCACGCGTTGCCGGCCTTGAGCATGACGACCTGGGATGAAGAATCTTTGAGTCCAACAATTTGATCAATTGATTTTGTCCCCGCTTTCCAATCAAACGCAAAGACTTCTTCAAAACCGAGCAGGTCTTTGTAGAAGCGCAGCGAGCGCTCGATATCCCCAGTTGAGATAGCCGTGTGATGGATGCCTTTAATCATGATCCCCCTCCTTCTATGATGTTATCATCCTTTTCTTTTGCATACCCGCGCCTGCTAGTGTGCCGCCTTCAGAAATTTTCCTTTGGTGAAAAACTTGGGCTGGAGGAGCCACACGAGTTCTCCCCGGCCAAAGGTCACCGCATGCCAACCGGGGACTTCCAGGTCGATACGGGCCAGTGCGGCGGTTGGAAAACGGAGATTGCCCCCTCCTATGAGAAAACTCGCCAGTTCCGACCAGGTCGGTTCATGCCCAACGAATAAGACCGTCGTCGCACTCTTGGGGAGGGCGCGTATTTCTTCCAGCACCGCGGTCGCATCGGTATCATACAGGGCATCGGTTATTTCAGTCGGGCATTTCCATTTACCGGCTGCCCGGGCCACCTCCAGCGTCGTCTTGGCCCGGACCGCCGAGGATGTCATAACCCGGTCCGGCGTTTGGCCGGAAGCCGCGAGAATCCGCCCCATGGCCTGGGCCGCGGCGATTCCCCGCTTTGTCAGCGGGCGTGCATGGTCATTCTCGGCCGCCGTGTCCCAGTCAGACTTGGCATGCCGAAAAAGCAGGAGGTGTTTGGTCATTGTTCAGCCATTGACTGCAACGCCGGGAGCGCGCCGGTTTTCACGTATAGCTCACAGCCCTGCGCCGAGGTTGGCCTATGCCTGCCCCCGGCAGGCATCCGCAGCCAGGTGTGTTCCTCATAGACTCCATATTCATCCTCACAACTCCCCTTGAGGACAAACAGCTCAACACCGCCGGTGTACGACCAGACGCCGGGAGCCGAACCGGCCTGCCATTGCTCTAGTTGAGTGTGATCCGGAAAGGCCGGATCTGAATAGAGAATCTTCGTCCGAATCCCATCGTGCGCCGTGACCTGCCAATCCATGTCGTCTACGGACCGCACCACGTGCGACCGGCCCGAGCCACTATACTGCCGCAGCTTCACAAACAGCACACATCCGTCTCTGGATAATGGGGCGTGTCGAAAACCCTCGGGATTGAGCAGATAGGTTCCGGCCGGCCAATCACCATGCTCGTCAGAGAAGGTTCCCGCCAGCACAAAAATTTCTTCTCCGTGCGGATGGTCGTGAGCGGGGAAGGTCGCGTGAGGTTCATAGCGCACGAGAGAAGTCACTTGTCCCGCCTCTGGCGGTCCGACCAGATGTAACCGTTTACGCCAGACCGTACCGCTCGGGCTGGGCTGCCACGCCATTGTACGCGTGTCGGCAACGGCACGTTGTGACAGGTCGCCGTGGATCGCCCGTATCCGAGAGTCTGAGGCGGGGTTTTTCATGTGAGTCCAACCATCGGTCCGCCGTTAATAGCCGCCGCCTGACGATAGGCCGGTCGCGCCGTCAGACGCCGTGCATAGTCAATCAGATCATTGGCTAAAGGGATTTTACAGTAGTGAGCCCAGGTCAAACAGGTGGTCAGCAGGACATCGGCACAGGTAAAGGTCTCGCCTAAGAGATATGGCCCGCCGGAACGCAGGGTCTGCGTCACGACGGCAATCTGGCGCGCAAAACCTTCCTTTGCGGCTTGCACCGCATTCGGAGCCGCGCCATACAGATGGGCCAAGTCATCATGCCGCCGCAGGATGTATAGGGTATGGGCGTCAAGCTCGGTCATAATAAAAAAACACCACTGGTCGTACAGGCCGCGCTGCGGGATACCCGGACGGGGGACCAGCCCAGACTCCGGCCCATAGTTTTCAACCAGATAGTTGATGATCGCGG
This sequence comes from Desulfurellaceae bacterium bin18, assembly GCA_002238415.1. Lineage (GTDB taxonomy): Bacteria > Desulfobacterota > Binatia > Bin18 > Bin18 > Bin18. Next base: position 74,958 of record MPMI01000015.1, read on the forward strand.
CACTCTCGGCCAGGACCAGATCACCATCCTGAAGTACGGGAATCTTGCCCCGCGGGTTGAGTGCCCGAAACGCGTCGGTCTGGGTTTCTCCTGTCCGCGAGCCAATCGGGTGTTTTTCATATGCCAGGCCGAGTTCGTGCAGCACCCAGTGCGGCCGGATGGTACGGGTTGTTCCCGCGCCCCACAGAATGAGGTGGGGGGATGGGTGCGTATCGGTCATGCGCGTGCTCCTCACCAGTACGCGGTTCTTTTATAGCCTCGCCGCACTCTCGCGCAGGGCTAGGCGGCCACGTGCACCGGCGGACGCTTGTCCGCCCACGGCTTTGCCTCTTCCAACTGGGCGGCCAAGCGCAGCAGCCCGGCTTCGTCCCCGAAATGCCCGACAAACTGGACACCGACCGGCAGGCCGTCGGCGCTCCAGTGCAACGGCAGAGAAATCGCCGGCTGGCCAGTCGTATTAAAAAGCGGAGTAAAGGGAACGTATGAGAAGACCTGGCGGGTCCACTCCATAGCCGTCATACCGGCCCGGTTCTGGTTCACTTCCCCGTGCGGCGCAGGCGGCGTGGCAATGGTGGGCGTCACAAAGACATCCAGGTCTTCAAAGAAGCGCCCGACGATACGGGACAGACGACCACCGTGGTCCAGGGATTTCAGCAGATCAACTGCGGTATACTTCTTGCCGTCTTCCCAGCAGGCCAGCGTCACGGCTTCGAGCGTATCCGGGCTCGGCGAGCGACCCCTTTCCACGGCCAAGTCTTCAACCGCCATGGCGTTATACGCCGTCCATATCACGTGAATATTTTCAAGGAACTCCTCCCAGTCATACTCCGGTCGGCCTTCGTACACCGTATGGCCGAGCTCCTCCAGCAGCCGCACCGTGTCATGGACCGCTCGCTCGCATTCCGGGTCAACCTTCTCGCCCGAGGCGGGCGTCGTGGTCCAGGCAATGCGCAGCTTCCCCGGCGCGGCACCCGCTTCCTCGCGGTAGGGGCGGGCCGGCGGGACCGGGATGCCGGGCGCACCGGCATCAGCCCCGGCCACGATGTCGAGCAGGGTCGCGGAGTCGCGGACGCTACGCGAGACAACAAACTCACACGCCAGGCCACATAGCGGATCAGAATAGTCGGGCCCGGTGGGCACCAGGTCGCGCGAGGGCTTGAGGCCAACCAGACCGTTACACGAGGCCGGAATACGAATAGAACCGCCGCCGTCGTTGGCATGCGCAACCGGCACAATGCCGGCAGCGACCGATGCCCCGGACCCACCGCTCGACCCGCCGGCGCTATGACCGGCCTTCCATGGGTTGTGGACCGGGCCGAACAGGACGGTCTCCGTCGTCGGGTTATAGCCCAGCTCTGGCGTCTGGGTTGTTCCGGTCAGCACAAACCCGGCACGTCGAAAGCGCGCCATGAGCTCGGAATCCTCGGAGGCGACATAGCCCTGGGCCAGCCGTGAGCCCATATCGAGGCGGACGCCCTTGGCGTGCAGGACCAATTCTTTAATCAGAAACGGCACGCCGCTGAAGGGGCCGTGCGGCAGCCCGCCCCGAATCTCGGCCTGGGCCTGGTCTGACAGCACCTGGAGGACGGCGTTCAGTTGCGGGTTGACCTTTTCAATAGCCTGAACGGCGGTGGCCACAAGTTCTGCGGCGCTGACTTCTTTGCGCGCCACCAGTTCAGCCAGCCCAAGGCCGTCATACTTTGCATATTCGCTCAGGGACAGCATCATTGCACCCTCCTTCGTTGAGTAGCGCTTACTCTACCATGTCGCACGCGAAATCGTCCACGTATCAGGTGAGGGATCGCACCGGAAGGGAGTTAATACAGTTCATACTTTGCCAGGCGTCCGTCCAGTCCGCCGTTGACGAGCGGTTTTTTCCAGGCGGGTTTGAGGCCGATACGCTTCAGGTACTGACGTTCTCCACAATAGATGAAAGCCGTCGAGCCCCGACAGCGCTGTTTGAGAAAATCGCCCAGACGTGCATAGAAATCGCCCAGATTGGCCTGTTTGCCCATGCGGATGCCATACGGCGGATTACACACAATGACCGCGTCGTCGATCCGACGAATCTGAAAGGCATCGCGTTGCTCGACCGTGATGGCAGGGCGAGCGGGAAAGGCAGCGATATTGACTCTCGCAGCGTGGACGGCCTCGGGGTCAATATCGCTGCCAAAGATGAGACCCTGATGAGGAGGACGTAGCGCAGCCTGTCCGTCTTCTTGCACCTGCCTCCAGAGTCTCGCGTCGAAGTCGGGCAGAGACTGGAAACCAAACCGCTTACGAAACAACCCCGCCGGCATCCGTGCAGCCGACATATAGGCCTCGCACAACAATGTGCCGGAGCCGCAGAACGGATCGTACAGCGGCCGGCGTCCATCCCATTCAGCATGCTGAATGATGGCTGCGGCCAAGGTCTCGACCAGGGGTGCCTGGACGCTTTTTTTTCGATAGCCGCGCCGATGGAGCGAGCCTCCCGACGTATCGAGGCTGATCGTGGCTTCATCATTATGGATGTGCAGATTCATCCAGACGTCCGGCTGTCTGGTATCGATAGACGGTCGCACGCCAGTGGTGGCTCGAAAAGAGTCGACCACGGCGTCTTTCAGGCGGAGGGCGGCAAATTTCGAGTGCCGCAGCCGACTGTTGGCCACGGTGGCAAAAACGGCAAAGGTCTGCGACGGATCGAGAAAATCCTGCCATTCGATCTCCCTCGCCTTTTTGTACAGATAGCGGTCGGAGTGACACCGGAACGAGGTGAGCGGAGCGAGCACGCGGCTAATCAGGCGGGCGTAAAAGTTAATGGTATAGAGCACTTTTGGTGCGGCGCTGAAATAAATCCCTCGGTACGTCGGACTGGTCTCTCGTGCTCCAAGCGTGCAAAGTTCTTGCTCGGCAATGTCCTTGATATCATCCGCTACTTGGGCAAAGTAGCGTTGCGTTTCCTGATAGCGGTAATTCGACATATTCTGTGGGATGGTGCGCAGGGCGCACCCTACGGGAACTATTTTTTCTTCTTTCCGCCCGGCCAGTGTTCCTGCGCGCCCAACCCTTCAAGCGCCAGGCCGTAGCCGAGGTTGTCGAGCATCAGCTTCTTGAGTTGCTGGGTCAGCGCAACACGGGCGTAGCGCACGGTCAGCGGCGGTTGTCTGGAGACGATCTCTGCCAGCTCCCAGGCCCGCTCAAGCAGTTGTCCACGCGGCATGACCTCGTTGACCACCCCGAGCGTCAACGCCTCTTGAGCCGAGAGTTTCTGACCGGTGAGCAGGAAGTACCGGCCTCGGTTCGCGCCCAAGAGGAGCGGCCAGACAATATGCACCCCGTCGCCCGGCACAATCCCATTGGGGAAATGCGGCGCGTCCTGGAACACCGCGTCGTCCGAGGCAATGACAATATCACACAGGACCGCCAGCTCAGCGTGAATGGTGGCCGGACCGTTGACCGCGGCGATCATCGGCACCTCAATGTCCAAGTGGTTCATCAGCAGCTTTTTGGCGTCCCAATAAATGTGATCCCACAACTGGGGTGTGATCTCCCATTGGCCCTCTCGGGCGTAGCGGGCAATGAATTTGTCCTCCGTGCCGGTAATAATGACCGCTCTATTCTCCGGGTCGCTGCCCACGTCGTAGAAACATTTGCCCAACTCCGAGTGCGGGCCTTCTCCCCAGTGTAAGGTTTTCCCATCCGTGTGGAGCGTGAGTTGCAGAATTCCGTTGCGCCGCTCCATCTGAACGTGCTTATACTGATTACGGTACTCGTCGAATGTTGCCATAGCAGCCTCCCTTCTGCCTTCGGTTAAACCACGCGTGCTCTGGGAGGACAAGGTTTGGGAGCAAGGGCAACTTCCCAAGGTATCTCACAAGGGGGGAGAGATGGACTTCGGACTGCTGTTCGCGTTTGAGAATCCACAGCCCTGGCAGGTGTCATCGGCCCAACTGTGTCGGAGTATGGTCAGACAGGCAGTGCTGGCCGAAGAGTTGGGCTACGACCACATCTGGACGGCAGAGCACCACGGCACCGACGACTACTTCCCGGCCCAGTTCCCACTGCTGGCCGCACTAGCGACCCAGACCAGCCGCATTCGACTCGGAACCTATATCGTCATCCTGCCGCTCTACCACCCGCTTCAGGTTGCGGAAGAAGCGGCCACGCTCGATGCCTTGTCAGATGGCCGTTTCGACTTAGGGCTGGGCCAGGGCTATGTGGTGGACGAATACGCGGCCTATAACATCCCCCGGAGCCAGCGTCCGGCACGGATGGAAGACGGCCTGGCGATTATTACCGGACTGTGGACCCAGGAGGAGTTTGCCTATACCGGCAAGCATTTCACGATCGGACCCATTTCTCTCCGCCCCCGACCGGTGCAAACCACCCCTCCCCTGTGGGTTGCCGGGCTGACTCCGAAATCGATAGACCGTGTTGCACGCTACGGCTGTCATTTTGCAGGCGCGGGTAGTGCCGCTACCACGCAACTGTACGAAGACAGTCTGCGCCGCCACGGTCACGATCCCAAGAATTTTCATAAAGCCGCGCTACGCCTGGTCTACGTGTCCGACACGCGCGCACGCGCCTGGGAAGAATGCGCCCCGCACGTGCGGCATCGTATGGCCGTCTATACCCAGAAGCTCGACGAGGCCGGAGATTTTCAAATCCCCGGCGGCTATTTTGGCGTAGAGCCCTTACCGCCAGCCGCAGAACTCGGCACGGCCCAGGGGCTCCACTTCTTTGGCGCACCGCCCATCATCGGCACCCCAGAAGATGCGATTCAGGAGATTACACGCTCGCAACAGGAAGCCGGCGTGACTCATCTGGTCATGTGGATGCAAATCGGCGGCATTGACCCACGCCGAGCGGAGCATTCCATGCGCTTATTTGCTAAAGAGGTCATGCCTCACTTTGCAGCACAGGAGGGTTAATCATGCTGCCCCGACTCGGCATCCAGGACCTTGCCCAATACAGCCGGGAACTCGGCTTGGAACTCACCCCGGCTGAGATGCAGAGCATGCACGCTCGTATGCTTGAGCATATCGCTACGTTCGAGACCTTTCAGGAGCTGAGGATCGAGGAGCAGCGGCTGCCCCTCCGCTATACTGACCGGGACCCCGGCTATCGGCCAACGGCAGAAGAGGACCCACTGAACGTCTTCATTCGGAAATGTCGGATTGAGGGCGCAAAAGACGGACCGCTCGCCGGCAAGACTATCGGCCTGAAAGACCACATCAGTGTGGCTGGTGTACCCCTCACGCTCGGCTGTCATTTCATGGACGGCTATACCCCGGACTTTGACGCGCCGCTGGTCACGCGGCTGCTCGACGCCGGAGCCATCATCGTGGGCAAAATGAACATGGAAGACTTCTCTTTTGGCGGCCCAGGGCTCAGCGGCGTGGGCGACTTCGGACGGCCGCTGAACCCGCATAATACCGCCCATGTCACGGGCGGCTCTTCTTCGGGGTCTGGTGCGGCGGTTGCCGCAGGCCTGGTTGACGTGGCTTTTGGTGGGGACCAAGGCGGCTCGGTCCGACTGCCGGCGGCGTGGTCGGGCACAGTCGGCCTGATGCCCACACACGGGCTGATCCCCCATACTGGGGTGTTTGGTTTGGACCCAACGATCGATTACGTGGGTCCACTCGCCCGAACGGTCGAAGATATCGCCCTCATCCTGGAGTGCGTAGCGGGTGCGGACGGCTATGACCCCCGGCAGGCCGCCCTGCCGGTCCAACTACCCAGCTATACCCAGGCATTGGCGCAGGATATCGCGGGCGTCCGGATCGGTATTGTCTCTGAGGGCTTTGGTTTTCCCGGCAGCGAACCCGAGGTTGACCATACCGTCTTGAGCGCGCTCACCACCCTGGAGCAAGCCGGAGCGAAGCTTGAGCGCGTGTCCATTCCGCTGCATGACAAAGCCCCGTTGGCCCTGCTGCCCATTTACTTTGAGGGTGGCAAGCATATGTTCGATACCAATCTGGGCGGTGCCGGGACAAAGACCTATTATCCGAGTTCGTTGATCTCTACCTTTGGCCGCTTTAAACGCAGCCACGGCCACGAACTTCCCCTGAACTACAAACTCCATTTGATCCTCGGCACCTACCTGGCTCGCTTTACGCACGGACGGCTGCACGCCAAGGCGCATAATGTCCGGCCCACTTTTATCAAACACTACAACCAGACCTTTGCTCAGGTCGATGTCCTGGCCATGCCCACTGTGCCGATCAAGGCTCCGCGTTATCGCGAGCCCAAGGATTACGAGGAAGCGATTGAGCAGACTCTTTTCGGCGGGCAACTGGGGCTGGACCTCGGTCTGGTCATCCGCAACATGGGTCCGTTTAATCTGACCGGCCATCCCGCCCTCAGCGTGCCCTGCGGAAAGGTTGATGGCCTGCCAATCGGCCTGATGCTGGTCGCCCCGCATTTCCGTGAGGACCAGTTGCTCAGGGTCGCGGCGGCGTATCAGCGTACGGTGGATTGGGATAGCCTGCTCCCCGCTGCTGTGTGAAGAAACCCAATCCCCTCTGAGGAGAAATCGTTTATGGAAACACGTCCGCTTGGTGCATCGGGAATCCAGGCCAGTCTGGTCGGTCTGGGGTGTAACAACTTTGGAATGAAGATTGATTTGGAAGCCAGCAGGGCCGTGATCGACACGGCTCTGGAGGTCGGCATTACCTGCTTTGATACCGCAGACATGTACGGCAAAGGCCAGTCCGAGGAGTTCCTGGGTAGAGTGTTAGGCCCGCGTCGCAAGGATATCGTTCTGGCCACAAAATTCGGTGGTGTCGCCAAGATAGCCGACTCGGGCGAACGGTGGGGATCACGTGAGTATATTCTGCGCTGTGTCGAGGACAGTCTGCGCCGGTTACAAACAGACTGGATTGACCTGTATCAAATGCACTATCCGGATCCGAACACACCGATTGAAGAGACCCTGGAGACGCTGAACACCCTGGTCCAACAGGGCAAAGTGCGTGCGATCGGACATTCAAATTTTTCTGCCGAGCAGATTAACCAATCGGTAGAGCAATCCTCCACTCATGATTTTGCTCACTTCGTCACCGCCCAGAATGACTGGAGCCTGTTGAATCGTGCGGTTGAGGCGGATGCCATCCCGGCCTGTGAGCAGCATGGACTCGGCCAGTTGCCCTACTTTCCGTTAGCCAGCGGCATGCTGACCGGCAAATATCGCCGCGGTGAAGACTTTGCGCCCGGAACGCGGCTGGCCGTGCTGCCATTCACACAGCGTATGGCCTCTGATGAGAATTTTGCCAAGGTTGAGGTCCTGCAAGGCTTTGCCGAACAGCGCGGCCACAGCCTGCTCGAACTCGCCATGTCGTGGCTGGCTGCCCAGCCGTGCGTCACCTCAGTGATTGCTGGCGCCACAACACCAGAGCAAGTCCGGGCCAATGCGGCTGCAACAAATTGGAAGCTTTCAGCAGAAGAATTAACACAAGTCGATGCGCTCGTTTCCGGTGCTCCGGCCTAGACATGGCGCGACTGCAACACTAAGGAGGAAGCGACTAATGTCACGTATGTCTGGCCAAGTGTTATTAGTTGGAAGCATTCCCGGAGATACGGCTGAAGAAGTCCTACGCGCCTGTGGCCGGGGAGTGGGAGAGTGCGTGACCAGCCTGCCGGATGGAGAAACTGGATACCGTCGGATGTTTATCCACTTTCTTGCGGTCAAAACGTATCATGGCCATCCGGTACTCGAGACTATCCAGCAACCACGACAGGTTGAGGGTGAGGAAAGCTGGTTTAGTCGGGATTATGATGAGGAAGGCTGGCTGTTCAAGGTCAAAGATGGTATCGATGCGATCCGTTTCGACCATCTCGGATACGCTGCTGAGGCAAAAAAATCATACCAGGACTTTTGTACGTTACGGGACAAGGGAGCGATCCCATCGGGTGTAAAATTTCAGGTCTCCTTGCCTTTAACCGAGAGTGGAATCCGTTCGTTTCTAACCAGTACGCGTGATTTTGACCTCATGTGGATAGCTTATGAAGAGGCAATGGCGCGTGAACTCGCGGCCCTCGTTGACGCCATTCCCGCCGACGATCTTGTCATTCAGTGGGACATCTGCGTCGAGGTCTTCGCCGTTGCCTTGCAAGACCAGATGGGACCATGGCAGCCGGCTGGCGATCCATTCGAGCGCTATCTCACAGCCCTCACCACGCTGGCCACACACGTGCCAGCGCAGGTGCCCATGGGCTGCCATCTGTGCTACGGAGATTTGGGGCACAAACATCTGGTCGAACCTGCCGACTTGAGTCTGGTCGTGCGCATGGCCAATGCGGCCCATAGCGCGGTCGCCCGTCCGGTTGATTTCTACCATATGCCGGTCCCGCGCAATCGTGACGACGCAGCCTATTTCGCACCGCTCACAGCCCTGGCCATTGGCGACGCCAAGCTCTTCTTAGGACTCATTCATCACACCGACGGAGTGGCAGGTGCACAGCGGCGAGTGCAGACCGCCCATCAATATCGCTCAGACTTTGGTATCGCCACCGAGTGTGGCTTTGGACGGCGGCCAGCGGAAACGATTCCCGAACTGCTACGCATTCACCGCGAGGTCGCATCTGGATTGTCAGGAGCTGCTTAAGGAACGCTATGCAGGAGCAGCACGTACGGCACACCCCGGCCTCACTAGGCACGCAGCCCGTCCCGATCGAGCCGTGCGTCTCGCTCACCTATTTTGAGCAAGAGCGGGAACGCCTGTTTCGTCGGGTGTGGCTGAATATTGGACGCGTAGAGGACATCCCCAACACGGGCGATTATTTCGTCAAAGAGCTGACTATTTGCAGGACGGCCGTTCTTGTCGTGCGGAGCACAGACGGCCGGATTCGCGCCTTTCACAATATGTGTTCTCATCGCGGCAATAAACTCGCCTGGGACACGCACGGCACCTGCCGGCGGTTGACGTGTAAATTCCACGGCTGGTCCTACGGTCTGGATGGACAGCTCAGGTTTGTACCGGATGAGGACCGTTTTTTTGATCTTGATACAGACAAGCTTGGTCTCACGCCGGTGACACTCGATATCTGGGAAGGGTTTCTGTTCGTCCATATCGATCCGCACCCAGGCGAAACGCTGGACGCGTTCCTGGGCGAGTTTGGCCGGCAGCTGCGTGGCTACCCCTTTCATTCCATGTCAAGCTGTTATCGCTACGCCACGCAAGTCAACTGCAACTGGAAAGTCGCCCTGGATGCATTTCAGGAGATCTACCACGTTCCGGTCCTCCACCGGCGCACCATCGGCGATACCTTTTCCGGGCCGGAGAATCCGTTTAGTCATGCGTTGACCATCAAACTCTATCCTCGCCATCGGATGATGTCTCTGTATGGCAACCCCAGCCATCAGCCCTCGCCTGTCGAATCCCTGGCCTATCGTTTTGGCTCGGTCGTCACCCAAGGCCGTATTGCAGAAGACCATCTCCCGCTCGGCGTCAATCCGACCCGCAGTCCGCAGTGGGCATTTGATCTGAATGTGGTTTTTCCCAACTTTTCAGTCGACGTCTCTGCCGGTACGTATGTCACGCATCATTTCTGGCCGTTGACGGCCAACCGCACCCTCTGGGAAGCCTGTTTATACTGCCCGCCCACAACACGGGCCGGCCAGCGCTTCAGTCAGGAGGTCAGCAGATGTGTCTTGCGTGACACACTCCTGGAGGACGGCAGCACGCTTGAAGCCACCCAGGCCATGCTCGCGACTGGCATCAGAACGCACTTCAATCTGAACGACGAGGAAGTGTTGGTGCGGCACTCGCATAAGGCGATTGACGAGTATGTCTCTGATGGCTGAGGCGCAGAAGCCATGCATTGAAAAGCATCAAGAAACTTCCTATGGTCTTCATACCCAGTCGGACAGTCGTCCGGCAGTCCAGTAGGGAGCACGAAATCGGCTAAGGAGGGAAAAAATGAGCAGTAACGGACACGCAGCAACATCAGAGGTACGCGCCCAGTTGAATCATCCCATTATCGACGCGGATGGACACTGGCTGGAATTTGGCCCTTTGGTCAGAGAGGAAATGCGAAAAATCGGCGGCGATAAAGCCGTCGAAGGATTCTCTTTTTTCCCCAAGCTGGTGCAAAAGGAACTGGCCATGTCCGTGGCCGAGCGCCGGGCTAACGGGACCGGGCAGCAGGCGTTTTGGGCGCTGCCCACCAAGAATACGCGCGACCGGGCCACCGCCGTCATGCCGCAGCTCTTGTATGAACGGCTGGACGAATTCGGCTTCGACTTCAGTGTGATGTATCCTACGGCCGGCCTCGGCCTGCCGCTGATTCCCGACGCAGAGCAGCGCCAGGCGGCCTGCCGCGCCTTCAATACCTTTAGCGCCGAGTATTTTGGTAAATATGCGGATCGGCTGACACCCGCGGGGGTGATTCCCATGCACACCCCGGACGAGGCCGTTGCCGAGCTGGAATACGCGGTCACGCAACTCGGTTTGAAGGTCGTCATGTTGGGCAGCCTGATCCGGCGCGATGTTCCGGCCGCGACTGAGATGCACCCAGACGCGGCAAAATTTGTCGCGTATCGGGATGTCCTGGGTCTGGACAGCGACTATAACTATGACCCGGTCTGGGCCAAATGCGTCGAGCTCAAAGTCGCCCCGTCCTTTCATTCCGGCGGACGCGGGTTTGCCATGCGCATGTCGCCGAGCAATTTCACCTATAACCACATCGGTCATTTTGCGGCCGCTAACGAGGCGGTGTGTAAGGCCCTGTTCTTAGGGGGGGTGACGCGCCGCTTCCCCCAGCTCAAGTTCGCCTTTCTCGAAGGTGGGGTCGGCTGGGCGTGTCAGTTATACGTCGATCTGATCGAACACTGGGAGAAGCGCAATATCGATGCCCTGGCCGAAGTTGACCCGACCAACCTCGACCATACGCTGTTCCGTGAACTCGCCGAGCAATACGGCAATACCACCATTGTCGAGGCGCTGCGCCGACGGGAGGCAGCCCTGGATACCGCCATGCCGCCCCAGGGTTCGGTCGATACCGGTGGCATTGAAAATCTGGATGACTACTCGGCCTGCGGCATCACCAAGGCTGAGGATATCAAGGACTTGTTTGCCACGAACTTCTACTTTGGCTGCGAGGCGGATGATCGGATGAATACCCTGGCGTTCAACCGCAAGAACAATCCGTTTGGCGCACAGTTGCATGCCCTGTTCGGTTCCGACATCGGTCATTTCGATGTCCCGAATATGGCCCATGTCCTGCCCGAAACCTACGAGTTCGTTGAAGACGGACTGATGACTCCAGAAAACTTTCGCGATTTCACCTGCGATAACCCAATTCGGTTCTTGGGCGGAACAAATCCGGACTTTTTCAAAGGAACGGGAGTGGAAGATGCTGCCGCTGCGGTCTTGGCGCAGGGTAACGCCGAGGTCAGCGTGAACGGTCAGGCCGAGGGCCAGGTGGCAAAGTAATAAATGATTCCCTCCCTCTCCCTCCAGGGGAGAGGGCTTGGGGGCAAGCTAAGACGCGACTGTCCGTCATCCTCGTTTGCATTATAATATCCACCCTGGCGGTCATTAGCCCCGCCAGCGTCCTGCTTCTACAGCGGCTCGAAGCGTTTCCTTTTCAGCAGTTGCCCCCTTCCCGCGTTTCCCAAGACCGTCCCGTTTTCTACAATCACCTCCCCCCGCGAGAGGGTATGCGTTGGCCAGCCAGTGATCTCAAAGCCTTCGTACAGTTCATAGTCGGCGCGGGAGTGCATATTGCGATGACGAATAGTCACATCTTTCTTCGGATCAAAGATCACGATGTCGGCGTCCGACCCCACCGCGAGCGTGCCCTTTTGAGGGTAGAGACCAAACAGCTTGGCCGGGTTGGTGGCGCTCACTTCGACGAAGCGGTTGAGCGACAGTTTCCCCTGACCGACGCCTTCGGAGTAGAGCATCGGGATCAGGGTTTCGAGGTTGGACATGCCGGGCAGCAATTCGTCTACGGTCTTGCCTGATTTTTTCTGGGCCAGGTTCCAGCCACAGTGATCCGTAGCCACGGTTTGCAGATTATCGTTGCGTAAACCGTCCCACATGACCTGCATCTGGGACGCTTCTCGGAGGGGCGGCCAGCCAACGTAGCGTTCGCCGTCCGGCTCTTCAAAGCGTTCGCGCGAGAGGTGCAAATACAGCGGCCGTGTTTCGCCGTAGATGATCTGGCCATGGGCGCGGGCCTGACGAATCGGCGCCAGGGCTTCCTCACACGACAGATGGACCAAATAGATGGGGGCCTCGGCGTATTTGGCCATACTGATCGCGCGCTGTACCGCCAAGCCTTCGGCCTCGCGGGGCCGCGAGTCAGGGAAATGTTTTGGTCCGAGCTTGCCCTCGGACGTCATTTGTTCGCACAGATAGCCGATTAAACATTGATCTTCGGCATGAACGTTCGTAAGCGCACCATACTTGCCAGCCTGGGCCATAACCTTGAGATAGTCGGCGGCCAACTCGTCAAAACGGGCCATGCCGATCATGAACAACTTAAAGCTGGTATGGCCCTCAGCAATCGCGTCCGCCATTTCATCAATAATCTGCGGGGTCGGCTCCAGGATGACCGGGTGGATACCGTAGTCGATAATGGATTTGTCCTTGGCTTTCTCCTCCCAGGCTTCGACGCTGGCCTGAATCGACTGGCCCGTTTCGGGTAAGGCGTAATCGACGATGGTGGTGACACCACCACACGCCGCGGCCACGGTCCCAGAGTAAAAATCATCAACCGAGCGGTAGCCCATGAGTTCGATATCCACATGGGTATGGACATCAACGCCACCGGGGAAAAGGTATTTCCCGCTTACGTCAATTTCCTTGGCCGCTGGCCCCAGACCCTGGCCGATGTGTGTGATCTTGCCGCCCTCAATGCCGACATCAGCCGGCGTAACATCACTCGCAGTCACGACCGTTCCGTTCCGAATAACGAGATCCATACCGCCCTCCTTTGAAGATGGTGTTTACACCTGTACCCGGTCTCCCAGCTTTCGGGCCGCGTCCACTAACGGTTGGACCAATGCGGCAACGTCGGAATCAGCGATGCTCGTAATCCCGGTAGGATTAGAGGCAAGCTGGTCAGTTTCGACTTTTCTATGTGCAATGCGCCATGCGCCCTCGTGTTTGACCAGGCGATCAACATAACGTCCCTGGGCGAATATCTTATATCCACCAGCGGTCGCCAGCGTTGCCAGCATACTGCACTGGCCTGTAGCTTCGTCTCCGTTTACCTCATAGAGAAAGTTGGTCATCATGTGCCGACAGCGAATTTCTTCGATATGAACATCCGCATAGCCACGCAGGGCCGTCTGGCCACGCATGGCGCGCGTGCCAACCTGAAAAATCCCGTCCGGCGTAAAGCATTCGACCCAGGCTTCTGGATTGAGATCGTCAATGGCGTGGGCGTAGCGGGCAAAGAGTTCCTGGATAGCCAGTTTTTCCATCCATTCGTTTTCCATTCGATCCCTCCTTAGCGTTGAAACTCTTGGTGATGTTCGAGCCACCAGCGGGCGATATCGATGCGCCGCGCAATCCACACATCACCTTTGGCCTGGGCGTATTCGATAAACTCGCGTAGTCCCGACGTCCGACCGGCTTGACCGGCGATACGCGGATGGAGTCCGATGGACATCATCTTGGGATAGCCGGCCTCGCCCTCTGTCCAGAGTTCGTCCAGGCCGCGCTTACACGACTCAAAGAAATCTGCCGGGCTGCCATAGCCCTGGGGCAGGACATAACGCGCGTCGTTATAGGTGAAGGAGTACGGCACAATCAGATGTCGAGTTTCTCCGACTTGGGTGAAGTACGGCAGGTCGTCGTTATAGGCGTCCGCGTCATACACAAAGCCGCCTTCGGCGACGATGAGTTCTCGGGTATGGACGCTCGGCCCGTAACGGCAGTACCAGCCCAGCGGCCGTTCCCCGCCCGTCTTCTGAATCGACTCGATGGCCCACTGCATATGCTGTTGCTCTTCTTCCCGACTCAGTCGCCAGTGCTCGCTCCAGCGCCAGCCGTGGGAACACGGCTCGTGGCCACTCTCGGCTATCCACTCGCCCACTTCAGGATTCCGCTCCAGGGCGACTGCACAGGCAAAAAACGTCACCTGGATTTTATACTCGTCGAAGAGGCGCATGAGCCGCCAGATTCCAGCCCGGCTGCCGTATTCATAGACGGACTCGGTCGCGAGGTCCCGATATTTTTTATCAAGCGCATAGTTGATCTCGGCCAGCCCTTCGTTGCGCTCGTCGCCAGCCGGCTTTGCATACTCGGAGCCTTCTTCATAATTCACCACCAGATTGACCGCGACCTTGGCGTTATTCGGCCAGACCGCCTTCGGTGGCCGCCGGCCATAGCCGACAAAGTCACGCTTCGGACCGGGCACGTCTTTATCGATAAGTTGCACGGGCCACCTCCTTACACCATCTTGGCCGGGCTTGGCTGCTCATGCCCCAGGATGGGATGGGGCTGATACGGCGCTTCGAGTGTCGCGACTTCCTCATCGCTCAGTTCCATATCAGTAGCGGCAAAGAGTTCTTCCAGATGATGCAGCTTCGTGGCTCCGATTATGGGCGCGGTGACGCCCGGCGCTTGGAGTATCCAGGCACAGGCAATCTGGGTCGGTGTGACACCCCGCTGTTCGGCGACCTTTTCTACTGTCGCGGCAACAACGAAATCATTCTCACGGAAATAATTGTTATGCGCAAACGCATCGGTTTCTGCGCGCTTGGTCAGGGCCGTACTCCTCGCGGGCTGACGGTTACCGGCGAAGAAGCCGCGCGCCAGCGGGCTCCACGGAATAAGCGCCACGCCTTGGTCGATACACAGCGGATTCATCTCCCGTTCTTCCTCACGATAGATCAGGTTGTAGTGGTTCTGCATGGTCACGAAGCGGTGCCAGCCGTGTTCCTTGGCTAGATAGAGCGCCTTGGAAAACTGCCAGGCGGCCATGCTGCTCGCGCCCAAATAGCGCACCTTGCCGCTGCGCGTGAGGGAATCCAGGGCTTCCAGAGTTTCTTCAATCGGAGTGGAAAAATCCCAGCGGTGAATCTGATACAGATCGATATAGTCCATTTTGAGACGACGCAAAGAATTTTCGCACGCCTCTACAATATGCTTACGACTCAGCCCGCCACGGTTTGGCCCAGGCCCCATCTTGCCCCATACTTTGGTGGCAACGACAATGTCGTCGCGTGAGGCCAACTCCCCCAACCAGTGTCCGGTAATCTCTTCGCTCAGCCCGATCGAGTAGACGTCGGCGGTATCAAAAAAGTTTACGCCGGCTTCGAGCGACACCACAAAGTGCTCGCGGGCTTCGTCTTGGCCTAGCGCCCAGTCACGCGGCATCGCCCATTCGGGCTGCGGACCGCCTCCATAGCTCATGCAGCCGAGACAGAGCCGTGAAACGGTCATTCCAGTATTGCCAAGCTTGGTAAACTGCATACTTCCTCCAAGGTACTATTGGACATTATTGACGTGGCTGTCGTTGGGCGAAGTCTTCCGCGATCTCCGAGAATGGAGCCCAGCTCACTCCGGCGTGACTGTTGAAATATTCAATCAGGCGCTCGTGCATCATCAGCACCTGCGGGCGGCCGCTCACGTCGGGATGGATGGTCATGGTGAATACGGCATAGTCATATTCACGGTAGATCCAGTCGAACTGATCCCGCCACATTTGTTCAATGTCACGCGGATTCACAAAACCGTGGCTGTTGGGCGATTTTTTGATGAACATCATGGGCGGCAGGTCGTCGAGATACCAGTTGGCCGGAATCTCAACCAGATCTGTTTCCTCACCGCGCATGAGCGGCTTCATCCATTCTTCTGCCGGCTTGGAATAGTCGATATTCGTCCAGGTATCACCGACCCGGACATAGTACGGATGGAAGTCGTTATGCATCAGACTGTGGTCGTAGCGAAAGCCGTGTTTGAGCAGGAGTTCGTTGGTCACGTTCGAGAACTCCCACCACGGGGCCACATAGCCGGACGGACGGTTGCCTGACTTTTCCTCGATCAGGCCGATGGTTCTGACCAGCACGTCTTCTTCTTGCTGAGGCGTCATGGCAATCGGGTTCTCATGCGAATAGCCGTGCGCCCCGATCTCGTGGCCGGCCTCAACAATCATTTGGGTCTGTTCGGGAAACGTCTCGATCGAGTGGCCAGGAATAAACCAACTTGTTTTGATGCCATACTTCTCGAACAGCTTGAGCAAGCGCGGCACGCCGATTTCGCCGGCAAACAGACCGCGCGAAATATCATCCGGCGAGTCTTCGCCGCCGTACGACCCCAGCCAGCCGCCGACCGCGTCCACGTCAATTCCATAGGCAAGTTTGATGTCCTTTGTGGCCATATCTCCTCCCTATTCGTTACACTGTCTTGCGTTTCCGCCGCTTTTCGATACCAAAGCTCCAATGGTTAATACTGAACACATTCTCCCATTAGCGGATAAGCGGCAGCTCTGCTACCTTGAGTGCGGCGACTCGCAGGGCTACCCCGTTCTTTGGTGTCATGGCAATCCAGGTTCGCGCCTCGGCTGGCCGCTCTTGCTGAGCCGTACCGGTCAGGTCAAGGCGCGCGTGCTCATTCCCGATAGGCCGGGATTTGGGAAATCAGATCCACAGCCCTCTCAGTCCTATCTCGCCTGGCCTGCCGACATCGTACAACTCGTGGACTCTTTAGACATCGAGCAGTTTGTGGTGGCGGGAGTGTCAGGGGGCGGGCCGTTTGCCTTGGCTTGTGCATGGCAGCTCTCCGACCGAGTCGCCGCAGTGGGGCTTATCAGTACAGGACCGCCCGTGGCGGAAGTCCTTCGCCAGGCGAGTTTAACCAATCGCCTCATCTTTACTCTTGGACGTCGTGCTCCGCACCTCGTCCGATTATACAGCTTCATGCTCAGCTACCTCACCCGGAGTCACCCGGATCGGATGATCCGGCAGTTGCTCAGCGGGTATGCCGAAGCTGACTCAACGCTGTCCCACCGTCCCGACTTACAAGAATTTTTCTGCCAGTATTTGAAAGAAGCCTATGCGCAGGGGGGATATGCCTCGGCAGACGAAATCGTGCGGTTCTCTCGGCCGTGGCATATCCCCATACCCCAGATCTCTACCCCCATACACCTGTGGCATGGGGAAGCGGACAACGCGATCCCTCCATCCTTTGGACGTCATCTTGCTGAGAGACTTCCCCGCTGTTCCGCGCAGTTCATTCCAGATGCCGGTCATCTCTGGATCCTTGACCATCTTCACGAAGTGGTTGAAACGCTCCTCAGTGAGGTGAGCCCAACAAGCCTGTAGAATTAGCGAAGCAAAAGGAGGAAAAAATGGACCCGGAAAATTTTTGGCGGGCGTATCTTCAAGCAAGATTATTATCGGGGGTCTTCGTCCTTTTCCTCACTTGGTCTATCGCTCAAGCCGACGATGTAGCCAAGAGTCCGTATGGCCCGGATGATGAGATTGGAGTGCTGAACGAATTAACCGATGCGAATACCCTGGCCGTCTTGCAACGTGTCAGCAGCGGCAAAACCTATGACCTCAGTGTTGAGAATTTCGTTGGTATGCCGGGCTTGGCCGACCTCGGGATGGGCGACCCACCGTTTCATATGTGGCTGACGCATACGCCACGCGGGATGCGGGTCGAGCAGTTGTCCCCGGCCGGCGGTCCGCCCAACCTCGCCTTATACGACGACGCCTATACCCTGTCCGCTCACACGGGCACGCATATTGACGCCCTGAATCACCTGGGACGGGGTGAGAAGATTTTTAATGGCTACGACGCCCCGACCTATTTGAGCGACAAGGGCTGGACCAAGGCCGGAGCGGATGCCATCCCCCCCATTATCACCCGCGGGATTCTGATTGACGTGGCCGGCGATCATGACGTGGACATGCTGCCTGCCTCGTATGAGATTACGGTCGAAGACCTTCAGCGAGTGATGAAGAAACAAGGCGTCCGCCTACAGAAGAATGATGCCGTTTTAATCCGTACCGGACGTATGACGGTCTGGCCCGACCCCAAAAAATTTGTGCATAACGATCCGGGCATTACCAAAGAAAGTGCCACCTGGCTGGTCGATAATGGAGCGGTCATTATCGGTGCGGACAATATGGGGGTCGAAAAATTTCCGATGGCGAAAGACAGTGTGCACGACTACTTGTTTACCCAACGGGGGGTGTGTCTCCTCGAACTGCTGTGGCTGGAGGATTTGGCCAAAGACCAAGTGTATGAATTCGCCTTTATCGCCGCGCCGATCAAAATACGCGGCGCAACCGGCTCGCCGATCCGCCCGCTGGCGCTACCGATTCGAGCAGAACCGGGAGAATAAAACGAGACAGAAGCGTTCCGTTACACACAGAGACGCGGAATAACGTATTCCCCAAAGCGTTCCATCTCTTCCAACATGGGGTGAAACTGGAGGAGAAAAGTGGTCACACCAATGTCTTGAAAGGCACGGAACTGAGCGGCGACCTGTTGGGGAGTACCCACCATGCCGGCTGCTGTTCCGCCGTTCGTACCAATATGGCCGACTGCGTATCCGTACGTCCGAGTCATGACAGCTTTACGGTCAACGCCAGCGATCGGTTCTTCATAGCGTAGGCTATGCAGCCGGGCATGTTCTTCCTGTGCTGCTGTCGTTGAGTCACGGCAGATCACGAACGCGCTCATACCAAACTGTACCTCACGGCCCTGTTCTGCCGCAGAGGCACGCACTTGATCGACCAATGTCTTTGTTTCATCTACTGGCCGTCCGTTTATGAGGTACACATCAGCGAGTTTTGCCGCCAAACGCTGAGCCACGTCAGACTCTCCGCCAAAGTAAATGGTCGGATATGGTTTGCGAATGGGAGGCGGCGTCAGGGTAATATCGTCGATCTGATAATAGCGTCCTTCAAAACTAAAATGCGGCTGTGTCCACAGTCCTTTGAGAATGGTGAGAAATTCTTCAGATCGGACATAGCGATCATCGTGCGGCATAGGTGGTAATCCCATCGCCTCCCATTCACGTTGCCACCAGCCAGTCACAAGGTTAAGCGCGGCGCGGCCACCACTAATCTCGTCAATACTACAGGCCATCTTGGCCACTGTTGCCGGATGCTTAAAGGCCGGCCGCACGGCCGGCATGAGTTCAATGTTCTTGGTAATCGCGGCCAAGGCCGCACTGGTCGTCCAAGCGTCCTGCTGATTCAGCTCAGGGCCAAACGGATTAAACGTATGCTCGGCCAGCAGCACGGTGGCAAAGCCCAGCTCTTCGGCCAGCAGTGTCAGGCGCCTGGTATACTCAAATGAGGCATCCATCGTGTCTGGAGCTTTTGAGATGATCCAATTGCCATACACTGGTGTCCAGAAGCCCAGGCGCATTTTATCGCTTGATGGGTTTTCCATATGGTTCAACCTCTTAACCTGGCTATGCCTCTCAGATTCCTGATACACTGCTATCGAGAAAGACCAGACCGGTCTCCTTTGAGCGCTCGGTCCATCCCGCACGTCCTGAAGTAGCAACTGAGAATGGACCTCACAAGCCAACGGAATACGCTTCCTTGCCTCACCACCACGGATGTGATGGGCTGTCAGCAGTGCATACCGACCTGCTCATTGCCCTGGGAACCCGTCTTCGGAGTCGAACCCGTATCGTGGACGACGATCAATCCGCCAAACGCGCCGCGGTGCTCGTCCCCTTCTTCGAGCGCGAGGGCGGCTACCATCTCCTGTTTACGCTTCGCACGTCCAATATGCCGACCCATAAGGGCGATGTCTCCTTTCCGGGCGGACGAGCAGACAAAAAGGATGCGTCTCTCCTGCACACCGCCCTGCGAGAATCCGAAGAAGAGCTGGGATTATACCCGTCAGACGTCCAGCAGATCGGCCCCTTGGACGACCTGCGCACCATGGCCAGCAACTATGTGGTTACGCCCTATGTTGGGGTGATTCCCTACCCGTACGATTTTCAACCAAACGCCTGGGAGGTGGCAGAGATTTTCTCCGTACCGTTCACGTTTCTCGCAGACCGCGGCAACCTGAATGCGGAAACCTGGCTATACGACGGCGCAACCATTCCCGTTCAGACCTATCGCTATCAGGGCTATAAAATCTGGGGCGCGACCCAGCGCATAATTGAGAATGTGCTGGATATTCTCAAGGTTCCCTGAGCGAGCGAAACTCGGGGATCATGGAGATTGCATACCGCTCTCCCACCTGAGACCCTAATCCCGTCCGGCCTCAACGATCTTCTCTGCCAGACCAATCGGATTGGTGAAGATCACTTCATGACTGCCCGGCATCTGTACCAACCGGTACAGCCCCAGGCGGTTTGACATGCGCGGATGCCAGCCCCACTCTCCCGGCGGCAGCGCAATGTCTTCCGTACAGTTCAGGAAACTCTTGGGGATGTCCACGGCGTGAAACGGCTTCATGTCGAGCTTGTCGCAAAACGGCTGATACGGTTCGGGCGAGAGTCGGGCATACACCGCCTGGGCCAGCTCCAGATCGGCGTCGTTGATGAATGCCTCGCGCCAAATCGGGAACGGCAAAGTCACGGTATGATCGCTCGAATGCGCTACCAACTCGGCAAACAGGGCTTGATAGTGACCTGGAATCTCATCCAGCAGACTATTACCGTCCTCACACACAAACGCGTTCCAAAAGATCAGCCGACGAATCCGCTCGGGAACAGCCGGGGCGACCTGGGAGAGAATCGTCCCGCCAAAACTATGGCCGAGCAGGACAATGTCGCGCAGATCTTTTTCAAGGATGAAGTCGATAATCGACTGCGTGCACTGGGCGTGATTGACGTTTTTATCAACGCCTTTGCCATGTCCGGCTATGGTCGGGCTGAAGGCCCGGTGGCCTTTCTCCGCCAGGTGCGCCCGCACCGGCTCCCAGGCAGAGCCGTCATGCCATGAGCCATGAACCAGGACAAATGTGGACATACTGCCTCCTGTCCGAGTCTTGGTATGATATGCCTACACGGACTGTCAATGCAGGCAGCCCGACTTACCCCGCCTCGCCCGGAATGATAGAGATCGTAACCAGGGAACACAGGAGGGGGCGCATGCAGCAGTTCCACACCGAGCGGGAGCAGCGTTTCATAGACCTGGCGGCGACCTTGGCCGACGACTTTGCCACGCGTGCGGCCCAGCACGATGAGGAAGGCTCGTTTCCCTATGAGAACTACGAGCGGCTGAAAGAGACCGGCTACAGTGTACTGACCATCCCCGAAGAGTTGGGCGGCATGGGCGCCAGCCTGTTGGAACGGATCAAGGCCCAGGAACGGTTGGCCCAGGGCTGCGGTCCGACGGCGCTCGCCATCAATATGCATTTCAATGTGATGAGTCTTCTCATCAACCTCTGGCAGCGGGAGCGCACGTCTCCCGTCGCAGCCATGCTGCGTCAGATCGCCGCCGAGCGGCTCATTATCGGCGGCTCGGGTTCCGAGCCAGACAACGCGGTTTCCATCCTCCGTCCGCGGACCACAGCGGAACGGGTGGACGGTGGCTGGCGGGTAAGCGGCCGCAAGATCTTCAGCACCCAGTCTATTGCGCTTGATCGGTATTTTGCAGAAGCAACCTGGAAGGAGGGTGTCCACGACGGCAAGCAGACCGGGACGATTATTACCTTTCTTATTCCGCGCGACACGCCAGGTTTCATCATCAAAGACGACTGGCATACCATGGGCATGCGTTCAACCGAGTCGAGAAGTACCGAACTCAAAGACGCGTTTGTTCCGGAAGCCGCGGTCTTCTTGAAGCGTCCGGTTTTCACCCGCGGCGGGATAACCAATCTGTTCCCGCGCGCGCCGTTCACCATCGGCAGCGTGTATATCGGCATTGCCACCGCGGCCCGCAATTTTGTGGTGGAGTTTATGCGCGACCGGCCGCGTTTCCCACTCGACAAACCAATGAGCCATCTGCCGAGTGTCTACACCAAGGTCGGCGAGATGGACGTGCTGCTGGAAGCGGCCCGGGCCGGCCTGTGGAAAGCCGCGGCCGAGGCGGACCGGGAAGCGCCCCGTACCTGGCTGCGTAAAAGTGTGGCTGCCAGGATGGTCGCCATGGAAAACTCCGTCCGCGTGGTTGATCTCGCCATGCGGGCCGTGGGAGGCGTCTCATATTTTAAGCGCTTGCCCTTGGAACGCTATTATCGCGATGTACGGGCCGGTCTGTTCCATCCTTTTGACAGCGATGAGACCCTGGAACTCCTCGGCAAGACCGCCTTCGGAATAGCCATGTACGATGAAGACACGATCCGCGCCCTTAAGAATCTGTAAGAAAGGGGCACTTCATGTCACACCCAGTCCGCTTCGGCATTCAGGTTCCACAACAAAACGGGGACTGGGACGATATGCTCGGACTGTGGCAAGAAGCAGACAGTCTGGGATTTGATACAGCCTGGGTCTTCGATCACTTCCTGCCTATTTTTTCCGACCCAACCGGTCCGTGCCTGGAAGGCTGGACTGCGCTATCGGCTCTGGCCATGGCGACCCAGCGGGTGCGCCTGGGCGTCATGGTGACGGGCAATACCTACCGCCACCCGGCCGTCCTGGCCAAGATGGCGACAACGGTGGATATCATCAGCAACGGCCGACTGATTTTTGGTATTGGCAGCGGCTGGTTTGCGTTGGAGCACGAGGCCTACGATATTCCCTTTCCCACCACCGGGGAGCGGCTGATCAGCCTGGACGAATCCATCACTCTGATTAAACAACTCTGGACCCAGCAGCAGGCAACCTTTACCGGCCGCCATCACCATCTGCACGATGCGCCCTTTGAGCCCAAACCGATCCAGCAGCCACACCCGCCAATTCTGGTTGGGGCCGGCGGGGAGAAGGTAGCCTTGGGCATTGTGGCGCGCCACGCAGACATGTGGAACACCTTCGGCACACCGGAGACCTTCCGGCATAAAATCGAGATCCTGGCCGACCACTGCTCACATATCGACCGGGACCCGGACGAGATTGAGAAGTCCGTCCTGATCTCGACGACCTTCTCCTCCGATCACAATATGCGCAAGCTGATTGAAGGCTATCTTGCCGTGGGCGTGACTCATATTATCTTTTCCGTTTCCCCCTCAACCGAGCCACAGCTCCTGCGTCATTTTGCCCGGGACATCATGGCCACATTCCGCTAAAGAGCTACAGTGCTTTTCAGGCTGCACAGGAAAGGAGACAGTCCATGCTCTATATTGTGACAACCAAAATTCTTCGGTCGCAGATTCCCGAGGATCAGGCTGCCGAACTGATCCAAAAAGAAATGGCCCATGCGCGCCAATTTATCGAGCAAAAGAAAATCCTGGCGGCCTATCGCCGGCTCGGCGGCGGCGGATCGTTCTTCATTGTCGATGCGGACTCGAACGAAGAGGTCCACCAGATTTTCTCCGGTCTGCCCCTGGCGCGCTATCTGGAGTTCGAGGTCACGCCGGTCCTGTTGCACCCCCTCTTTGGCGGGCCGGCATAAGGGAGGAGAGCAGTATGGCGACAGCTTCTATCGGTGCGCCGCTTGAACCACGCCGACGCTTTCTTGGCCATCCCATCCCGGCTGAGGGAGCAAACGGGCTGTTCACGCAATCGTGGTTCCCTCTTTGTCTCTCGAGCCAAGTGGCCAAGGGCCAAGTCCGGGGTATAGATTTTCTTGATGGACGGGTCGTTATTTTCCGCGGGGAGAACGGCAGGGCGCAGGTGCTGAGCGCCTACTGTCCACACGTTGGCGCGGACCTCTCCGTAGGCGAGGTACTAGGCAATACCATTCGTTGCGCTTTTCATCACTGGCAGTATGACCAACGCGGCGTCTGTGTCAAAACCGGTATTGGCGATCCGCCGCCCTCAGGCGCCTGTTTGTTCAACTTTCCCACCGCCGAAAAATATGGCCTGATCTGGGCCTTCAACGGTGAAACACCTCTCTTTGAGCTACCGGACTTTCCGTATCCAGAGGACGAACTCGCCATACAGGTTGAGGCGTTTAAGGGAGTTCTCCCAGTCGACCCATGGGTCTTGTGCTGCAACACGCCAGACATGCAGCATATTAAAGCCCTGCATGGCATCACGTTTGACCAGGAAGACCCGGATGAAGATATCGAATGGTCGCCCCACTCCATGCTATACGATTTCAAAGGCCGCCACGCCAATGGCGAGCCAATTGAATACCGAGTTGGTATTTATGGAACCAGTATCTTCTATCAAAGCAGTATCTTTGACGGACGCTGGTTTGGCTTTTTGGCCCCTTTTGGTCTGCCCCGTCCGGGTCAGACAACAACATACATGATTGTCGTTGCCCGCAAGTCGGACAGCGATACCGCCTCAACCGAAGCCTTCCTCCAATTCGCCATGCATCTCGAAAAAAAGGTTGTGGGGGAAGATGTGCCTATTATGCAAACCATTCACTTTCAGCCCGGCACACTGACAAAGAGTGATAAAGCTCTGAGCAAATTCTTCCAGTACTTACGTGACTACCCACGGGCGCATCCGTCAGCCGAGTTTATTACGTAATCTTGATGCGGGGTCTCAAAGATTTTTCAAAAGAAGGAGCGACTGATGAATATCAACGAAGCGGTGGAAACCCTGTGGCAGACTATGCAGGGCGGGCAGTACCCGCCCCCCGGCTTGGAAAAGGCATTGAATTTTGAGGATGCCTATCAGATTCAACTGGCGATTCTGGAACGACATCTGAACACGGGCGAACAACTCGCCGGCTGGAAGGTCGGCCTCTCGTCCGATGCTACCCGTCAGATGTTTGGTCTTGATGCCCCGATCAGTGCCTATCTGCTGGCCAGCCGTCGGTTCCAGAGTGGCGGTAGCTTCAACTGTGCCGACTTTCGCAAGCCGATTATTGAATCCGAGCTGTGCATCATTATGGGGCAGGAATTGAAGGGGCCTGGCGTGACCCGCGAACAGGCTTTGGCTGCTGTGGCTGGTGCCGCTCCGGCGCTGGAGTTGGTGGATATGCGGCTGAATATTGGGGTGGACCTTCCACTCGGCGTTGCCGATGGAGTGGCGCAGTGGGGATTTGTGACCGGCCCTGAGGTCAGGCCCTACCCGGCGGATGTAGACCTCGGAGCTATGACCGCAGAGACCAAGCGGAACGGTGAGGTAGTGGCAAGCGTGCAGGGCAAAGATGCAATTGACGATCAACTTCAGACCATTGCCTGGCTGGCAAACCATCTGGCGCAATTCGACCTGGCTTTGGAGACGGGCCAGTGCATTATGACCGGCTCGATGACCAAGCCGACACCCATCGAGAAGGGCGATACCTGGGAAACCACTTTTTCCACGTTTGGCAGCGTGTCCGCGACGTTTGCCTAACGACCGCGGCAGGGCCGAGGTATCCTACCAGGGCAGCACCTCGCCGTTGGCGTGCCAGAATTTTCCAGTTGTTTCCAGGGTCAGTGCGTCCATACGGGCGAGCAGTCCACGCGCCGCCGCCTCGGGTTCAATCAGTTGACTGCGCATCTGCTCGGGCAGATTGGGCACCAGTTGGGTATTGACCATCCCAGGGTGGAGCAAGGCCACCGCGATTCCGCGCTCTTTGAGGTCCTGGGCGAGCGACACCCCCAGCATATTGGCCGCGGCTTTGGACATCCGATAGCCGTACAGCCGGCCCGAGGTATTGTCGGTGATGGAGCCCATCCGGCTGGTCACAATGCCTATTTTTGAGCCATGGTCGAGGCAGGACTGGAGGGCGTGGACAACGCGCAACGGTCCCAGCGCGTTCACCTCAATCTGGCGTTGCACGTCGGCAATGGGTAAGGCCTCAAGATTGTCGTCCAGATAGATTCCAGCCACATGAATAAGTACGTCCACATGCGTGCCGATCAGGCGCTGAGCCAGGGCCTGGACCGCCGAGTCGGATGCCACATCGACGCCCGTCTCGACGCGCGCGCCCTTTGCGGCCAAGGCGGGCGAGTCGCCCAAACAGGCGGCAATCACGTTCTCCCCGCGCTCGCATAATTGCAGGCACAGTGCGTTTGCAATGCCTCGGTCGGCTCCAACGATCAGATAGGTTGCCATGCTGTTCCCCTCGATGCCTTCAGTCGTGTCTGCGGCTATGCTATCCCTTGGCAGGGGCTTTTGCCAGTTCAGCACGAGCAGTTCAACTCGAAACGATACCGCCGCTTATGTCAGAGAAAGACCCGTCCGCCGTCAGGCGCAAACTCGCCGCCATCCTGAGCGCTGATGTTCAAGGCTACAGCCGCCTCATGGGCGATGATGAAGTCGCCACGATTCGGACGCTGACCGCGTATCGGGAGCTGATGGCGCGGACTATTCAGCAACACACCGGTCGGGTGGTCGATTCTCCCGGCGATAATCTCCTGGCCGAGTTTTCGAGCGTGGTTGACGCGGTGCAGTGCGCGGTTGAGGTTCAGACGGAGCTAGCCGTACGAAACGCCGAGCTTCCGGTAGACCGACAGATGCACTACCGCATGGGTATCAACGTCGGCGACGTGGTGGTTGAGGGTGAGCGTATTTACGGAGACGGGGTCAACATCGCGGCCCGTTTGGAAAGCCTGGCTGAGGGGGGAGGCATCTCTATCTCGGGCGCCGTGCATGAACAGATAGCAAACAAGCTCGACCTGGCGTTTACGTATCACGGCGAGCAGCAGGTGAAGAATATCGCCCAGCCCATTCAGGTCTATCAGGTGCGCTGGGAGGCCGCAGACCTCGCGCCACCCACTCTCGACGGAGATCCCTTCCCCCTGGAACCAAAACCCCCAGGGCCCGGGTCGCTGATCACCCTCGGTCTGGTCGTCCTTGTGATTCTCGGCCTTGGTGCCTTCGCCCTCAAAGACTGGTATCCGCTCTTATCATCGCCGGCCTTCTGGAATCCGCCGCGCCTAGCGCTGCCTGACAAACCCTCGATTGCCGTGCTGCCCTTTACGAATATGAGCGGCGACCCGGAGCAGGAGTACTTCAGCGACGGCATCACCGAAGACATTATTACCGACCTCTCAAAAATCTCGGGCCTGTTTGTCATCGCCCGCAATTCCTCGTTTACCTATAAGGGTCGAGCGGTCGATGTTGAGCAGGTCGGGCAGGATCTGGGCGTCCGCTACGTTTTGGAAGGGAGTGTACGCCGGGCTAATGACCGGGTTCGTATCAATGCCCAGTTATTAGACGCCACCACCGGCGGTCATGTCTGGGCGGAGCGCTATGACGGCGAAATGCGGGATATCTTTGCCCTCCAGGATCAGGTCACGCAGCAAATTGTCCAGGCCCTCCAGATCACCCTGACCGCGGATGAGCAGACCCGTTTGGTCCAAAGATCGACCGATAACCTCCAAGCCTACGATTTCGTTTTGCGCGGGGAAAGCTATCTCTGGCGTACAACGCAAGAATCGCTGGTCCAGGCCCGACACCTGTTTGAGCAGGCCATCGCCCTGGACGCGCAGTATGCCGCGGCCTATGCCTGGCTGGGCTGGGCAGATTTCTTCGGCTTTATCATGCAGTGGGAGCAAGACCCCCAGGTCTCACAGCGCGCGCATGCGCTCGTGCAGCGGGCGGTGGCCCTGGACGACTCGTTGCCCGTCGCCCATCGGTTATTGGGCTATATCTATCTGTTCGAGAAGCAGCATGAGCGGGCGATTAGCGAGCTTGAGCGGGCGGTGGCTCTCGGCCCGAACGACGCGGACAATTATGCCTGGTTCGGAAGCGCGCTGACTTTCGTCGGGCGACCACAGGAGGCCCTTCGACTCATCCAACAAGCCATCCGCCTCAACCCCCGCTATCCTTTTATCTATCTGCACTTCCTGGGGCATACCTACCGCGTGCTCGGTCAGACAGAAGAGTCCATCGCCGTCTTAAAGCGCGCGCTCGCCCACAACCCGGATTTTCTGCCGGCCTATTATAATCTGCTCCTGGCCTCGGTTGATTTGGGCCGTCTTGAAGAAGCCCGGGCGCTGGCAACGGAGATTCTCCGCCTCAGCCCCAACTTCTCGTTCACAACCATGATCCAGGCGCTTCCGTATAAAGACCCCGCCAGCCTCGACCGTATCCTGGCCGCCTTTCGAGCGGCCGGCTTGGAGGAAAGCCCTAAAGATTGATCTCTTTGAGGCAGGTTTCCCTACGCCGGCAGTCCCGTTGTCTCGGGCAGGCCTAACATCAAGTTCAAATTCTGAATGGCGACGCCACAGGCACCCTTTCCCAGATTATCGAGAATCGCCACTAGCAGGACATGGCCGGCGGGATGGGGAGTGACATGGAGGTCGATACGATTGGTATCGTTACAAGCCTGCGGGTCGAAGCTGTGTTCGTTGGTTTCCGGGGGCGGCTCGTTGGGCAGCACCCGCACGAACGGCTCATGCCGATAGCGCTCCCGTAAGACTTCCCGGATCGTATCGCCCGCTCCACATTGCAGCAGACTGGTATGAAGCGGCACCTGGACCCGCATGCCGCACCGGAACGGCCCAACCGCCGGCACGAAGTGGGGCCCACAGTCGAGCAGGCTGTACTTCGTCATTTCCGGAACGTGCTTGTGCACCCGTTCCAGGGCGTAGGGCGCTTCATACACCAACGAGCCCAAGCCCAACTCAGCATCCTCCCATTTTTCAATCAGCGGTCGACCGCCGCCCGAGTAACCGGACAGCGCGTGAATGGAGACCGGTGTCTGTTTCGCGATCAGGCCGGCATCAAGCAGGGGTCGGACCAACAGCAGAAACGCCGAGGGATAACAGCCAGGATTAGCAACATATTTTGCCTGTCGAATGGCCTCGCGTTGGTCGGGCTGGAGTTCCGGCAGACCATAGACCCAACCGTCCTCGACTCGATGCGCCGTACTCGCGTCAATCAGCCGTGTGTCCGTGTACGCGGCCCAGCCCGCCGCCTCGCGTGACGCTGCATCGGGCAGGCACAGAATGGCCACGTCCGCTTCAGCTAGCACCACCCGCCGCGCAGCATCACTCTTGCGCTGCGCTTCGGCTACGGTCAACAATTCGATGTCATTTCGTCCTGCCAGCCATTCCCGGATACGCAGTCCGGTCGTGCCAACATGACCGTCGATATAGACTTTCGGGGGCATGGTCCTCGCCTTCTCTCTGTTCTCCGGTTTCATTATACTGGGTCATCCTGCTGGGGCAACGCGGACCACTCCTCGCCTCAGCCCAGGCAAGGGAATGAAAAACTGAACGCTCACTCAACGTATCCGGCCCTATCGCTTGACAGATTGCTTCGGAGTATGCCACAGATGGGGCATTCGTAAATGCACCATCATCAGGAAGCAACGCTTCCTGTGAAGAGGAGGGTACTATGGCAAAGTTACGCGTGATATCGGCAGACTCGCATATGATGGAGCCGGCTGATCTGTGGCAGCAACGTTTGGACAATAAATTCCGTGACCAAGCGCCGAAAGTGGTCGAAAACCCGAAGAATCCGGGCTTTATCTTTGTGGCGGATGGCATCGACCCCTTTCCCGTCGCCGGTGGGTTCGGGGCCGGGCGGTCCGGCGAAGAACTGAAAGACCATATGAGCAAAGGCTACGAAGCTGCCCGTCCGAGCGGCTGGGACCCTATCGAACGCATCAAAGACCAGGAGATCGACGGGGTCGAAGCCGAGGTGCTCTACACCACGCTGGGGATGCCGCTCTTCGGGCTGCCGAATGCCGACCTGCAACGGGCCTGCTTCGGGGCCTATAACGACTGGGTGGCGGAGTTCTGTTCGCATAGTCCCAAACGCCTGTACGGCATCAGCCTGATCTCTCTCGAAGATATTGACGCGGGCGTCAAAGAGCTGGAACGAACGCATAAGCAGGGGATGCGCGGCGCCATGATCTGGGGTTCGCCGCCCGAGGACAAGCCGTATAGCAGTCGCGAGTACGATCCCTTTTGGCAGGCCGCCGCGGAACTCCACATGCCACTCTCACTCCACGTGATTACCGGCAAGAGTAAAGAGAGCAAGGTCGATTTTTCGCAGATCAGCCTGTTCTATATGAACGTGATCCACGAGGTGCAGCGTTCCCTGTCGACGATCGTTTTTGGCGGCGTGTTGGAGCGTTTCCCCGAACTCAAGATCGTGTCCGCCGAAAATGACACGGGCTGGTTCCCGCACTTCATGTATCGTATGGACCATGCCTACGATAAATTCCACGCCATGGAAAAAGAACCCCTGCCGATGAAGCCGAGCGAATATGTCCGGCGGCAGGTCTGGGCGACCTTCCAGGACGACCCGGTCGGTCCGGCGACCTATAAGATCTTTGGCGAGGACAATTATATGTGGGCGTCCGACTTCCCGCATACCGACTCAACCTGGCCGGAATCCCGACAGTGGATCAAGAAGGACTTCAACGGCGTGCCGGAGGAGATCACCCGCAAGATCGTGTTTGAGAATGCGATCAAGGCGTACCGGATGGATGTGGACTAGTCAGCGTCGCTGATTCGTGTAAACCGAAAAGGGTCGGGGAGTCTTCCCTGGCCCTTTTGTTTTTCTTCATCGTGAACCGCTACGAAGATAGGCTGCATCACTTGAAACGTGCGGTCTCGGCCAGTACTGTAACCCATCAGGATTTGTTCATCCTTAAAAATATGCCAGAGGTGTAGCAGCACCTCCACAAAAGGAGAGTCTGATGTCTGTTTCAAGAAGGATGTTACCCGTACTCGTTGTCGGAATAGCCCTCTCTTGGCTGCTTCCTGCGGTTACTCTGGCGTGTCGCTGTCTTCCACCTCCGTCGCCGAATTTTGGGCTGGAAAAGTCAGATGTCGTCTTTGTCGGCAAAGCGACCGACGTGGAAACGATAGAAGCGGATGGCTGGTTGTATGGCGCCTTCAAGCAGATGATGGGCTCGGAGCAAATGTACGAGTTTGAGACCATACGGGTGACGCTGGAGGTCACAACTCCGATTAAGGCGGCCGATGAATCTCCACTGATTCTCGAAACGCTCGCCTCACAGGAACAGTGTGGGATACCGTTTCAGACCGGAAAAGAATACTTCGTGTATGCCTACCGCAGTCCGCAGGGCGATTTGAAAACCGATATGTGCACCCGGACGGATACGGCCGCCAAGGCGACTGAAGATATGGCAGTCCTGGTTGAAAAAAAGAAGCGCTCCGTAACCCGTGTCAAGCCTCCGCTCCCCTGAGGACATTACCGTCATTCAGGAAAACGGTAATGTCCTCAAACGCTTGGGGGTCCTGCGTAAAGAACAGATGGCCGCCTTCAAACAGGGCCAGCCGGGCAGTCGTAATCTGTCGGCGTAGTGCTTCCCGATTGGCGACCGGGGCGACCCCGTCGTACCGTCCGTCACAGATCAATACCGGCATCCTGAGTTGCGGCAGGCGGCTGTAGGTATCGTGTTTTTGGTGCGCCTCGATTTGGCGGCGCGCCCCAATGGCTGCACCAGACTCGGCCGCCCTCCCTGCGCGGATGGCCAACATCTCATCGATTAGGGTTTGGGACTCCTGACCGTTAGCTGCCTGCCAGGCCGCGTCCCGTCGCAGGTCGCTCAGCTCGACTACCCGTCACACCCTGAAATACGACAATCCGCTTCTCCTTGAGATTGCGTAGAACGTTGGCAAACTTCTCTTTTGCGGTTTTGCCAGTCAGCAGGTGAAGCCCAAGCGATGGCGGGCCGGCATTCTGCATCTTCTCGACCATGTTCTGGAACCATTCTATTGAATGATCACTCCTATCCGCCCAATCCAGGACAAGCAGGCCGGCCCCTTCCAGAATGTCCTTCATATTCGCTATAGGAGCGAGCGTGCTGATGGAACGTTCTTCCGCCCACGGCACTGGATAGTGGGGCTCTCCTCCTGTTCCCTGAAAAATGTCATGAAAGACTAAGCGTCCTCCCGGTTTGAGGACCCGCGCGATCTCAGAATAAAAGCCATGTTTGTCCGCAATATTCATCTGGACGTGCTCGGTCCAGACAATATCAAAAGCCTGATCGTTGAATGGGAGTTCCAGCGCATTGGCCTGGCGGAATCTTACAGCCTCTTGTAAGCCAACCAGTTTCGCAAGAGCAGTCGCAACATCAATATATTCCTGTGTGAGGTCAACCCCGGTCACATGGCACTGATACTCTGTGGCCAAATATCTGGCGGAACCACCCAGCCCACACCCTACATCAAGTATGTGCATTCTAGCTGTTAAGCTGGCGCGGCGTGCTAACTCGATGGTGGCATCGCGGCCCCGAATATGAAATTCATCCACAGGGGCAAGATCGATGGGTGTAAGTTGGTGTACGTCTTTGCCCATGTCGGTCAGGGCCTTGAGGATAGAATCCAGGATTCCACCAACGCCATAATGATTTTCAACAGGATTTGTTATGGTCATAGTAGGGTTCCCGCTGGCTTGATTGTCTCCCTCAATAACAAGTTCTAGACGGGAGAGATCAGAGCATGGCTTCATCTTTAAAGAAGGCGATAATTTCCTCAAATGCTTTGGGGTCCTGCGTAAAGAATAGATGGCCGCCTTCAAACAGCGACATTTGGGCGGTGGGAATCTGGCGGAGTAATGCTTCCTGATTATCCACCGGCGCTATCCCATCATACCGCCCACCACAGACGAGAGTCGGCATGTTGAGCTGAGACAAACGTTCATATGTATCGTGCTCTTGTCGCGCTTCGATCTGGCGCCGCGCACCAATAATCTTGCCAGGTTCGTCCACCCCCATCGTCCGAATGGCGAGCATCTCATCCATCAAAGTCTGAAACTCCTGGGCGTTAGCTGCTTGCCAAGCCGCATCGCGGCGCTCATCGCTCAACTCGACCACTCGTTTGGCCCACTCCTCCGCGGAGAGTGAAGCAAGTTCATGCAACGGATATGAAGCTCCTCCCTCCCCGCCGCTACTTGTACAGCCAAGGACCAACCGCTTGACGCGGCTCGGATACCGCAATGCAAATTCCTGCGCGACCATGCCACCGAAAGAGATGCCCATAACCAGGCACTCATCCCACCCGACCGCCTGGAGCAGACCATCCGCATCAGCCGCATAGTCCGCCATGGTGTAGGCAGTGTCAGGTTTATCCGTTTGACCCAAGCCACGCTGGTCATAGGCCAGGACCTCAAAATGCTCGGTGAGCGGCGAATCAAACGCATTCGGCGACCGCCGCAGATCCCCACCCGTGCCGCTGATGTACAGCAGGCGCGGTCCGGCCCCGCGAATCTCGTAATACATCTGAATGTCACGAACAGCGGCAAATGGCATCGTGCTCCTCCAGCTCTGGCGGCGTTTCCGGGGCTGCGGTTACGCAACCTTGGGGATAAACGCGGCGTATTTGTCCAGCAACGGGAAGACGGCATCTTTCCCTTCGGACGGCACAAAAAACACCGCCCGCTCCGCTCCCAACTCGCGGTATTGTTGCAGCACCGCCTCATCGTCTGGAGCGCCCAGGAACGAGATCGCGATATCGTCCGGTTGACGGCCGGCCTTTTCTGTCCGGTTCCGAAGGTCGTTTACGATCGCCGGCAGGTCTTTATAAGCCTGAGCGTTGGGAAACCAGCCATCGCAATAGCGTACCACCCGGTCGAGTCCGTTTGAGGTGTGTGAGCCCAGGATGATGGGCGGATGGGGTTTCTGCACGGGCTTCGGGTAGGACCAGATCGGATCAA
This sequence comes from Desulfurellaceae bacterium bin18, assembly GCA_002238415.1. Lineage (GTDB taxonomy): Bacteria > Desulfobacterota > Binatia > Bin18 > Bin18 > Bin18. The sequence goes on from MPMI01000015.1 coordinate 108,447, forward strand.
AATCGACGAACTCGCCGTGATACTCCGCTTCCTCTTCGGTCCAAATGGCTTTCATCGCCTCAATTTTCTCACGTAAGACCTTCCAGCGGCGTTTGAACGGCGTCCCATGGTTCTCCATCTCTTCAGCGTTCCACCCACCACCGATACCAAAGAGCAGACGACCGTTAGAGAGCTGATCAACCGAGGCCACCGCGTTGGCCATCGTAATCGGATCGCGCTCCATGGCGAGACAAATCCCGCTCCCGATTTTGATATTCGTAGTGACCGCAGCTGCGGCTGTGAGCGCCACAAACAAATCGTGCGTATGCCAGTACTCCCTGGGCAAATCGCCCCCAAGGGGAAAGGGGGTACGGCGACTGGCCGGGATATGAGTGTGCTCCGGGTACCACACAGACTCAAAACCGCGTTCTTCGCAGGCAACGGCCAGCTCATCCGGTCGGAGCGCATAATCCGTGGCAAACATCTCAATACCGAGTTTCATCTGACCCTCCTTTAGGCGTTGGCACTCTGCGCCTGTCATGACACCCTGCCCGGCCAAAGTCAAGCAATACACGGGCAAAGCGCGTTGACGCTCACCAGGGGGAACGATAGGCTATGGGGCTATCTTTCAGAGCCATGCAAAGGAGTTGTTGCGGCTATGAACAGGGAAGATAGTGCAATACAAACAGACCCTTCAGGAGCAAATAGAGCTTCTCAGATTGAGCACCTGGAGGCCTCCGGCCCACCACGTCCCACCACACCTGCCCACATTATTCAGGACGACCAGGAAGCGATTGATATCGCCCACCGTCTGGCAAAAAGTTTTGCACAGGAGGCGGCGCTGCGTGACCGGGAACGCCGTCTGCCGCTTGCCGAACTAGACACGTTCTCGCAGAGCGGCTTGTGGGGCATGACCGTGCCCAAAGCCTATGGCGGCGCCGAGGTCTCCTATGTCACGGTGGGTGGGGTAATTAAAATTATCTCCGCCGCCGACCCGTCGCTCGGACAGATCCCGCAAAACCACATCGGCATCCTGGATATCATTCGTCTGTGCGCCAGTAAGGAGCAGAAACGTTTTTTCTTTGGCGAGGTCTTAAAAGGTGTGCGCCTCGGCAATGCGTTCTCCGAAAAAGGCAGCAAAACCGTCGGCCATTTTGAAACGCGCATACGTCCCCACGGGGACGGCTATATCGTGAATGGACAAAAGTTTTATTGTAGCGGCGCGCTGCTCGCCCACATGGTGCCGGTCGCAGCGACCGATGAGCATGGTCAAGCGCAGCTTGCCTTTGTGGAACGCGATGGGCCAGGACTGCGCATTATCGATGACTGGTCGAGTTTCGGCCAACGCACCACCGCGAGCGGGACTGTTCTGCTGGAGGACGCATTCGTGCCGGCCAGCCATGTTGTCCCGGCACATGAGGCGTACGACAGACCAACCGCGAACGGGGCAGTCTTACAGATTATTCATGCCGGTATCGATCTCGGTATTGCCCAAGCTGCCATCGATGAAACCATTAACTTTGTCCGCAGCTATACCCGTCCATGGATCGATAGCGGTCAGGAGCACGGCTATGAGGACATGTACTCCATTGCTCAAATCGGAGATCTCAAAATGCGCCTGCACGCGGCAGAGGCCATCCTGGACCGAGCTGGTCGCACGGTCGACGCGGCAATGGCCAATCCGAATGAAGACAGTGTGGCCGCAGCCTCAATTGCCGTGGCTGAAGCAAAAGTTCTGACCACGGAAATCACCATTCAGGCGACCAATAAATTGTTTGAACTCGCCGGCACTCGCTCCACTCTCGAAGAATACAACCTGGATCGGCACTGGCGGAATGCCCGCACCCATACGCTGCACGATCCCGTCCGGTGGAAGTTTCAGGCAATCGGCAATTACTATCTGAATAATATCAAGCCGCCGCGCCACGCGTGGATATAGAAGAACAGGCCAAGGAGAATATATGAGCCAGGCGTCCTCGCAAGCCACCACTCCACCGGACCAAGATATTCGAGTCGCCGCGCCAATGGCGCGGGTCGAGGCTCCCGCCCACATTATTCGTGACGATCAGGAAGCCCTGGCTGTTGCCCGTCGTCTCGCCGAGCGTTTTCAGCAGGAGTCGGCCGAGCGCGACCGCGAGCGCCGCCTGCCGCGTAAAGAATTGGACGAATTTTCGCAGAGCGGCTTATGGGGCATCACTATTCCGAAAGCATACGGCGGGGCGGAAGTGTCCTTCTCGACCGCCGCCGAAGTCACGGCCATCATCTCGGCCGCAGATTCGTCTTTAGGCCAGATTCCCCAAAACCATTACTATATGATCGAAGCCGTCCGACTGGATGGAACCGAGGAACAAAAGGAGTTCTTTTTCAAACGAGTGCTGGAGGGCGACCGCTTCGGGAATGCCTTTGTCGAGCGCGGCACCAAAACCGTCTTTGACTTTCAGACGCGCCTCACGGCCTCCGGCGACAGATTTCTCCTGAACGGCAGAAAGTTCTATTCCACGGGTGCGGTGTTTGCCCACTGGGTACCGGCTGTCGCCAAGGACGACCAAGGGCGGATTGCTATCGTCTTTGTCAGGCGTGATGCGCCAGGGGTCACCATCATCGACGACTGGTCGGGTTTCGGCCAGCGAACCACAGCCAGCGGGACTGCGGTGTTCGAGAATGTTGCGGTCGAGCCTTTTCATATTATCGATCACCAAGCGGCGTTTGACCGGCCCACCCCAATGGGCGCCGTCGCTCAAATTTTTCATACCGCGGTCGATGCCGGTATCGCCCGCGCGGCCCTGGCCGAGACAATCGCCTTTGTCCGTCAGTATACACGTCCGTGGATCGATAGCGGCCAGGAACACGGTTACGAAGACCCGTACACTATCCATCAGATTGGCGAGCTTGAGGTCCGGGTGCATGCCTCGGACGCCCTACTCGAACGGGCAGGCCGCTTTGTGGATGCGGCAGTCGCCTCACCAACCCAGGAGAACGTCTCTCAAGCCTCGATTGCCGTAGCTGAGGCAAAAGCCATGGCCACGGAAGTCTCTGTGCTGACGACAAACAAGTTGTTTGAGTTGGCCGGCACCCGTTCAACCCTGGAGGAGTACAACCTGGACCGGCACTGGCGCAACGCCCGCACCCATACCTTGCACGATCCCGCGCGCTGGAAATATCACGCCATTGGGAACTACTGGCTGAATGGCGTGCCGCCGCCGCGGCACGGGGCGAGCTAGAGCGTTTTACACTGTCGTGTAGCGTATAGGGAGGGGGGCGTGGTAGGCTACGAGGGGCCAGGGGGGCATATGCAAGCGTATTCGATGGATCTCCGGGAGCGCGTGGTAGCCGATCGGGTGGCG
>MPMI01000016.1 GCA_002238415.1 Desulfurellaceae bacterium bin18
GCAAGCGTTGTTCCACCGGATCAATTCCTCAGGGACATTCGTGACGGTTTCGAGAAATTCTGCCATGACGTGTGGGAGCTGTTTCCGAGGCCGTACGAGCCACTCTATAACCCGAAGGTCTTGGAACTCGACGAATTCTCGTGCGCCGATCGTATCGCGGAACTGGATCTCACCGATACGCAGCGTATCCAACTCAATTCCTTCATGGCTTTATATGGCGGTGATGTCACCTCAAAATTTGGCTTGCCCGGCATGCTCAAGCTCTACGCAGCCGGCGGCTGGAATTACGACGCCTTCGCCGACGCCGAAACCCACTATCGCATAGAATCTGGCACCCTTGGTCTCATCACGTGCCTCATCGAGGATAGCGGCTGCGAGGTTCGCCTGAACGCAGCCGTTGAACGCATCGAACACAACACCGGTGCGGTTCGTCTTCATACCCAGGACGGAAACGCGGTCAGTGCCAAAGCTGCCGTCATTACTTTACCACTCAATTGCTATGCCGACGTTGATTTCGATCCCGCCCTCTCGCTCGCGAAGCAAAACTGGATCAACGAGGGCATGATCTCGAAGGGGGCGAAGTTGTTCGTGCACTTGCGCGAGAACCTGGGCCGCGTATTTGCGTTCTGCGACGAAGCGCGGCCGTTGAACTGGGTGCAAACGCTCGCTTACGGCGATGACGTCGGCACGATTCTCTCTGTCACCGTGGCCCGCGCATCGACCATCGATGTGGACGACGAAGCGCAAATCACCACCGAAGTGCGCCGCCTGTTCGGCGACGTCGACGTGATCGACACATGCGGCTACGACTGGGCAGCAGATCCTTTTGCGCGCGGCGCATGGCCCGCGTACAGCGTTGGACAACTCAGCCGCTTGCCGGATCTGCAGCAGCCTGAAGGCCGTCTCTTCTTCGGGGGCTCAATCACCGCTAACGGCTGGCACGAGTTTATCGACGGCGCGATAGAGAGTGGCCTACGCACCGCGCGCGAGGTGCAAATATTGCTCGGCGGTGACGGCTCATGAGCGAGCGTCCGTACGCGAATGCGATGACCCACAAAAGAATGATACGCTGCGGCTAATTGCTTCCCGACCACGAGGTCCGAGACATGAAATTCACCATACTCGCGATCCCGTTCATGCGCAGCCATGGTGAAGAAATCGGCATGGCCGGGCGCGATCCTGCGCGATTTTAGGCCACGCTGGGTAAAGTGAAGGACCAGATGGTGTTTGCCGAGTCGCTCGGTTTCAACGGCTTCTGCCTCACAGAGCATCACATGCAGATAGAGGGTGTCGAGGCGACGACAAATCCGATCATGTGGGACATGTATGTTGCACAGCACACCGAGACCATGCGCGTCGGCCAGCTCGGCATGAACCTGACTGCCATGAACCCGATCAAGGTGGCTGAAGACATTGCCATGCTCGATCAGATGACAGGCGGCCGCGCATTCGCTGGTTTCTCTCGCGGCAACACGCCGCGCTGGACCGCGACGATGGGGCAGCATCTCGACATCACCTCCGCCGAATCCGATCGCTCGGAAGCCGATCAACGGAATCGGCGAGCGCTGTACGAAAACTGGGCGCTGGTGAAGTCTCTCTGGACTGACGACCTCACCGCGCACGATGGCGAATTCTGGAAATTCCCGCTGCCGGTGGAATGGGAATTCGGCCCCACCTCACGCTGGGCGCCGGATCAAGTCGATGCCGGAGGCGTCCTCAGACGCGGTAGCATCACGCCGCGCCCATTGCAGCAGCCGCATCCGCCGATATATGCCCCATTCAGCTATTCGATGGAGACCGCGCGCTTTTGGGGTAGAGTAAGGTGCCAAGATGGTCAACTTCGTGCGTTAGGAGAAAGAGGAATTCATCCCGCTCGTGATCGATAACTGTATCGAGGCCGCCGCAGAAGTTGGAAAAACGGTTCAGGCGAAAGACGTTCTCGCCCTCGGCGGTATGCTGGTTATGGGTGACACGCCCGCGGAGAGCAAGCGCTATCACGGCATGTTCCAAGATTTATGGCAACTCGCCTACGACGCACCGCCATACCACGTGCCGGTCGGGCGGTTGTGGACGAGATCGCGCCGGGAAGTCCAGGATGACGTCCTGCGGGTGATTGACAAGTTCGAACTCGATGAGATCTTCATCTGGCACCATATCGGATTTTTCGGTGACGAGTTGGAACGCGCTGCGCTCAATGCGTTTGCGGAAGCAGTGATCGAGCCGCTACGGAAACAAGGTAGGGCGGCGTAATTTCGGAAAATCGCATTCGCTGTGTCCGTATCAAGAAAGGGGACGTTGCCTGTTTCTTCAGGTTTTAGAAAATTCCCCTGCTCAGCTTTGCGGATATTCTCTGCCCGAACCGGCCTCGGGAAGGCTGGCAGCCGCGTAAGGCGACTCTCATTCGACCTCATACTGGGTGAAGTGCATACTCATTTTCGATAACTTGACAATGCGTACAGGGCGCTTGCCGGCGTCCCGAAACGACCGGGGTTCCGCGCGGCTCCGTCGTCACTTCGAGGGGACAGCCCGACCGGCGATGGCACGCAGCCGGCTGTCGGCCGGCAGAGTGCCCAGCTCGCTTCCCCAGTCACCTTCCAGGCGGGATCGCAGGTACATCTCGGTCACCCCATCGTCGCCGTGACGAACCATAAGGGTGGCGGCCCAGGCTACGGCCAACTGCTCGACCAGGCGACGTGCATCGACCTCTTCGTGAGGCAGGCGGGCCAAGGCATCCCCGACCTCCCGCACGACTCGGTCGACCCGGGGGTCGAGCCCATCCGCCAGTGCAAGCTCAGCTCCGAAGGCGTCGACCACCTCGGGGTTTCGGGACAGGGCGCGGAGCACGTCGAGGGCGATCACGTTGCCCGAGCCCTCCCAGATAGAGTTCAGCGGAGCCTCGCGGTAGAGCCGGGGCAGGATCGACTCCTCCACGTAGCCGTTGCCGCCCACGCACTCAAGCGCCTCCCGGACCACCGGGGTCGAGCGCTTCGTGATCCAGTACTTGGCCACGGCAGCACCAATCCGAGCCAGCGCCGCCTCTCCGGAATCGATCGGGGCACGCTCGAAGGCGCCGGAGAGGCGGACGTCGAGCAGGATGGCCGCTTCGGTCTCGATCTCCAGGTCCGCCAGCACGTTCTGCATCAGGGGCTTGTCGATCAGGGTGGCACCGAAGGCGGCCCGATGGGCCACGTGCCATGCGGCCTGGCTTACGGCCTGGCGCATGAGGGCGACGGCCCAGGTGGTGCAGTCGAGACGGGTGCCGGCCACCATGTCGATGATCGTGGGCACCCCCCGGCCCTCCTCGCCGACCAACCAAGCGGTGGCGTCGACCAACTCCATCTCGCTCGATGCGTTCGACCGGTTCCCGAGCTTGTCCTTCAGTCGCATCAGGTGGAGCCCGTTCCGGGTTCCGTCGGGTCGGATTCTCGGCACCAAGAAGCAGGACAGTCCGCCCGGGGCGTAGGCCAGGGTCAGGAAGCCATCGCACATGGGCGCGGACACGAACCACTTGGAGCCATTGACTCGATACAGGCCTCCCGGACCACCGCCCTCGACCGGCTCCGCCGACGAGGTGTTGGCTCGCACGTCGGAGCCACCTTGACGCTCGGTCATTGACATCCCCAACAGCACGCCACCCTTGTCGACGATCGGAGCCAGCTCCGGTTCGTAGGTACGGGAACGCAGCTTGGGCCCCCACAGGGCGGCTAGGTCGGGCTGATGCTCCAGGGTGTAGAGTGCGGCTCCAGTCATGGAGATCGGACAGGCATGGCCCACCTCGGCCTGGGTCATCAACAGCATGGCCGCGTTGCGGCGCACGAGCTCCCCGTCTCCGGGGGCGCCTCCGTAGTGGCGACAGTGCAGCCCCTCCGACACCGACAGCTCCAGGAGAGCGTGGTACGCCGGGTGGTAGCGGACCTCGTCGATCCGCTCGCCGAAACGATCATGGGTCACGAGCTCCGGCTCGTGGCGGTTGGCCTGGTGGCCCCAGTCGGCCACCTCGGCGGATCCCACGCGTCGTCCGAAGGCGGCCAGCTCATCCAGCCCCTTCGGGCCTCCCTCGCGCTCGACCGCTGACGCGAGCACCGGGTCCGAGGTGAAGGGATCGTAGGACTCGAGGGGCGGGGGCTGGTTGGCCGAGGTGCTCACGGCCGGACTGTAACCTCGTCGACTGACGAGTGCAAGGGTCGCGGGTATTGTCAACTTATCGTTCTCTTGTGAAGGCAAACTCCTTAATTCAATAATTTGACAGTACCATGGTCGTACAACAGAAATAGGAATTGTATCACTCTCAAGAGGGGTCAAACACGCTCGCACTGACCCAGCGTGTTTTTCTTAGCTACTTCGCCACCTGGCTTTCAGCAGGGTCGCTCACTCCAACTTCAGCTCCGCTCTTTGCTAAAACAGCTACTAAAGCCTTGGACGACTCCGGGGCTTATAGCCCCACACAGAGAGGACTACGCGGGACTTTCGCCTTGATTTTTTTGAGCTGACTCCAAGACAACTCCGAAACCTCAACTTTCTGCGTAAATCCGCTCGCTGGTCCTTTCTCTTGATCTCTGCCTGCTTCAAGGGGTAGGAGTACAGGTGTCCAAGAAGAAGGAGGATCTGAGCGTGGATGCATTCGAGTACGCTGCTCCGCAGAATCTACAAGACGCCGTGGCCTTGCTGGCCGAGGCAAGTGGGGAGGCCCGACCCCTGGCGGGCGGGACCGACCTCATTGCCCAGATGAAGGAGAATCGCCGGAGCCCGTCTCTGGTCGTTGACGTTAAAAAAATTCCCGAGCTCAATGTCCTCTCCTATGAGGCCGGGCTCCGCATTGGTGCGGCCGTGTCGTGTACGCAGATCGCAGAGTTCGAGCCGGTGCGCGTCCACTACCCGGCCCTAGCCGAGGCCTGCGCCCTGATCGGTTCGTATCAAATACAGAACCGCGCCGCGCTGGGCGGCAACTTTTGCAACGCCGCTCCATCCGCAGATGCCGTTCCGCCGGCGATAGCATATGGAGCAGCGCTGGTGATCGCCGGGCCAAACGGACAGCGGGAGATTCCGGCAGAGGATTTTTTTGTTGGGCCGGGTCAGACTGTACTGGAAAAAGGCGAGGTCCTGGTCGAGATTGTGCTGCCGTCGCCCCCGCCCCATTCCGGCGCGGCCTATCTGCGTTTTATCCCACGCGAAGAGATGGATATTGCGGTGGCTGGGGTGGGTTCGTTTGTCCAGCTCAGCCCGGACGCTCGTACCTGTGGGCAGGCTCGCATCGTGCTTGCCGCAGTGGCCCCCACTCCCGTCCGGGCAAAGGAGGCCGAGGCGTTTTTAACTGGGCGGGCTTTGGATGAGACAACGCTTGCTCAGGCCGGGGAGCTGGCGTCCCAGGCCGCCAGCCCGATCTCCGATGTGCGTGGTTCGGCGGCCTATCGGATTGAATTGGTGAAGGTGCTGACGCGGCGCACGCTGGGCATGGCGCTGGAGAGAGCGAGAGGGTAACCATCATGAGACAGGCGATTGAACTGAACGTCAACGGCGAGCCGCACGACGCGCTGGTCGATAGCCGTGAAACGCTGCTGGACACCTTGCGTTACAAGCTGGGCCATATGGGGCCCAAGGAGGGCTGTGGCAATGGCAACTGCGGAGCCTGCACGGTCGTCCTGAACGGCGCGGTCGTCAATGCCTGCCTCGTGTTCGCGGTAGAAGCCGCAGGCGCGGACGTGACTACAGTCGAAGGGGTTGCAGCTGAGGGCAACCTCCACCCCGTGCAGCAGGCTTTTATTGAACACGGGGCCTTGCAGTGCGGGTTTTGTACGCCAGGTTTTATCATGTCGGCCAAGGCATTATTGGAGCGCAACCCGAACCCGAGTGAACCGGAGATTCGTCTGGCGATCTCCGGTAACCTGTGTCGCTGCACGGGCTATGACAAAATTGTTCGCGCGATTCAGGCCGCGTCGCAGGCACTTTCACAGACCGCCTAAGGAGGGACAGCATGGCTGAGTATAGTGTGATTGGAACGTCTTTGGCCAAAGTTGACGCCCCGGAGCGGGTCACGGGCAAGGCGACCTATGGGGCCGATCTCGATCTGCCCGGCATGCTGTGGGCGAAACTCGTCCGTAGCCCGCATGCCCACGCCCGCATCAAGCAGATTGGTACCAGCCGGGCCAAAGCGCTGCCCGGCGTGAAAGCCGTCATTACCGCCCACGACCTGCCACCCCTGCCAAAAGGGGCGACCGCCCCCCTGGTGGGGGAAGTCAGCATCGACATGAGCGCCATCCGCGAGATTGTCATGGCCTCGGACAAAGTTCGCTATCATGGTCAGGTCGTAGCCGCGGTGGCCGCTACCGATCCGTTTATTGCCGAGGAGGCGGCCGGCTTGGTTGACGTCGACTACGAACCTCTGCCGGTCGTGGAAGACGTGCTCCAGGCTATGCAGCCGGACGCCCCGCTCGTGCACGAAGACCTGCACACCCTCGAAGAGGCGACCCAGGAAAAATCCGGCCAACCGAGTAATGTTTCTACCCATATGGTCTATACCCGGGGCGATGTTGAGGCCGGGTTTGCAGCCGCCGATGCGGTTGTTGAGAAAACGTATACGACCCAGATGGTTCACCAGGGGTATCTGGAACCCCAGGCCTGCGCCGCGCGGATCGAGCCTAACGGCAAGGTCACCTTATGGACCTCGGCCCAGGGACATTTCACCGTTCGGACCCAACTCGTGACCTTGCTCGGTCTCCCGGCCAGCCAACTGAAAGTCGTACCCATGGAGATCGGGGGCGGATTCGGCGGCAAAGCCCTGGCGCTGTTTGAGCCTACCGCCATTGTTCTGGCTCAAAAGACCAGCCGGCCGGTCAAACTCGTAGTCTCCCGGGAAGAGGTGCTACGCGCAACCGGCCCAGGGGCGCCCGCGGTCATCACCGTGAAAGCCGGCGCCACACAGGACGGAAAGATTACCGCGCTGACGACAACCATGCGCTATGATGCCGGCGCTTTCCCCGGCTCGCCGGTCGCCCGCGGCCTGCTAGTGGGTTTAGCTCCGTATAAGCTGGACAATATGGTCGCCGAAGGGTTTGACGTGCTGACCAACAAGCCCCGCGTTCAAGCCTACCGCGCCCCTGGCGGCACGCCGGCGGCCTTTGCGGTTGAAGCCCTGATGGATGCCCTGGCGGCTGAGATCCACGTCGACCCGCTGGCGTTTCGGCAGAAAAACGCCGCCGAAGAAGGCGATACCCTGCCCCTGGGTATGCCACTCAATCGCATCGGCCTGACCCAGATGCTGAAACAGATTGAGACGCATCCGTGCTGGACCACGCCGCTGGAGGGTCCCCACCGCGGTCGGGGACTGGCTCTGGGCTATTGGATCGGCGGCTCTTTCACATCGAGCGCCGAGGTCAAGATCAACCCGGACGCCACCGCCTCCATCTTTGTCGGCACCGTGGATCTGACCGGCACCCGCACCACGATTTCCCAAATGGTGGCCGATGAACTCCAGCTTGACCCCCAGGACATCACCATCACAGTGGGTGATACCGACAGCGCCCCCTTTGCCGACCTGAGCGGTGGCAGCCGGATTACCTACACGATGAGCGCCGCGGCGCATCAAGCCAGTCAGGATGTGTTGACCCAACTCAAAGAGCGCGCCGCGGAAAAGCTCAAGGTGTCCATCGCTGAGGTAGAGTATCAGGCAAAACGTTTCTGGGCCAAGGACGATACCCGGAACGAGGTCAACCTAGCCGAGCTGGCCCGCGAGAGTGTCGCCTGGGGCAGCGGGCCGATTATCGGCAAAGGCAGCACCACCCGGATGCAGCCGGCCCACGCCTATGCCGCTCATGTCGCGGATGTTGAGGTTGATCCGGACACGGGCAAGGTGACCATCCTGCGCTATACCTGCTTCCAGGATGTCGGCAAGGCCATCAATCCGACCCAGGTTGAAGGTCAGATCCAGGGAGGGGCCGTGCAGGGCATAGGCTGGGCCCTGAACGAAGAATACATTTTCGATAACGGCGAGCTGAAAAATGCCAGCCTGCTGGACTATCGCTGTCCGGTGGCGCTGGACCTGCCCATGATCGAAACCGTCCTGACTGAGGTCCCAGCCTCCGAAGGCCCCTATGGTCTGCGCGGAGTGGGCGAAGTGCCCATCGTGCCGCCGGGCGCAGCCCTGGCCAATGCGATCTACCGCGCTACCGGCACTCGGCTGTACGAATTGCCCATGAACCCTGAACGGATCTTTTGGGCCACGCGCGGCAATGGGACCAACGGGTCACACGGGGCTAACGGATCAGGTGGGGAGTAGTGGTTTGCAGGATTTCTTTAGGAATTGATCCGCCGCCCCCTAACGTTGAGCTGAAGCCCTGACGTACAGGTGCTGGCCTAGAGCGCCCAGTGCGGCGTCCAATTGGTCCATGCGCGAGTTGTGCTGTACGTCCAATACCCGGTCTACCTGTGGGAGGTGCCAGCCGAGGCGACGTGCCAGCTCTGCCTTCCCGATACCCTGCGCCCGCATCTCCCGATACAGCATCACCTTGACAGCGGTGAGCGTCGGCAGCACGGCGACCGGACGTCCTTGCGAAGGGAGTGGAATATCCCGGCCGTCATGGATACGGGCCGCTATCGCTTCCTCTAAGGCATCAACCCCCCGCGCGAGCGCCTCGTCTGTGTCAATTCCAAACGTCGTCAGTTCCGGGAAATCCGGGGACGTCGCGAGCAATGAACCTTCGTCGTCTTCGAGGACAATAGGATAGGCCAGCATTAGTTCAACCCCAGGTCTTTCTTGATTTTTGCCACCAGCCCGCGGCCCAATTCCTTGCTGCCACCGTGCATTGGCAACTGAGTCGTGCGCTCCCCGAGTCGGACTGTGACATGCCCACTGCCTCCCTTATGCGTATGAAATGTGCAGCCTCGTTTCCTGAGCCAACGCCGAAGCTCGTGGGCGTTCATAGAACACGGATGACACAACAGACGTGTTAATATCAACAGAAATGTTGTGTTGGTTCCGCCCCACCCTCGGCCCCGCCTTGTGGGTGGCAGTGATCAACCCTACTCTGTTCCGTTCGTCTCTCCGGTGAAGACAATATAGCCGGCGTCCTCCTGGGCCTGAATTCTCTCTTCGAGGTAGGTCGGCAGGACAAGGCTGCGCTCTTCGGGAAACTTGCCGCGATGGAGTTGGGGTCGGAGGAAAAACTCCTCGGGAACACTGATCCCGGCTTGCGTCTTGAGCGGTGCGGGAAACCAGGTGCGGCGCATGAAGTCCGGGTTAAAGAACACGTCTTTGTCCTCTTGGGACCAGTCCCGAAGCTGCATGGCGTCGTGGATGCCGTAGGAGTAGAAGTCCTGCTGCGGGTCCCACCACAGGGTAATCAGGTTATGATAGCCGCGCTCCTTGAGGCGTGGGTTCATCAGCTTGGCCACGCGCTCTTCTATCATAACCGGCTCTCCGTTCTTACTGTAGATTTCGGTCCGCAACGGATAGAAATAGTGCTGGTCCGCCCAGAACAGAATCCTGGGCGCATAGTAATCGGGCAACCAATCCGACTTGGCTATGGCCTCGACCAGATAGCATTTGACGCCATTATCTTCGGTATAAAACGGATAGTCATCGCCCATCAGTTTTATGGCGCTGGCCGGTACGTCCTGAAAAGTGCCGTCCTCGCTCTGGAGCGTGATCGACTGGCGCGTCTTTGGAAAGCGCGCGGTTTTGTAGAGCACATCGGTCCCCACAATACGCCAGGAGAACTCCCAGGCGTCGCGGCCCAAGAAATCGTCATATGCCATGGGCGCGTTTGGAAATTTTTCCTGGCGACGCGGCTGGGGAAAGCGGCGCACCCGGCGCATACTCAGGGAATACCCGAACAGGTCAGCTTTTTTGGTCAGGTGTTGGTCAGTCCGAAACGTACTGAAGAGCATCTGGTTGCCATAGTTTTCCGGGGGAGCGACATCCTGGGTGAGCCAGCGCGAGTAGACTTCTCCCGGCTCGGCCAGAATCTGGCCCATCAGTCCTTCCGGGTCGCGATAATGTACCAGGGCGATAATCTGTTGCACAAAGAGATAGCCGGTCGGCGTGAGCGTGCCCGTGTCCTCAATCTGAACACAGTTCCAGCGGGGCATATGCGGGAACTCCATGATCCGATAGCCCACCTCTTCGGGCGTGTAGGGCGGCTTGAAAGGGTAGGCTTCCGCCGGCATATACGGGATGTCTGCGTGGCGGGGCGTGTCCGTTGAAAAGTCGAAGCGGGCAAGTTCTTCTTCCGACAGTTCGTCCAGCATGCGCCAGGTCCGGCTCTCGTTGTCCTCGGCCGAAACCGGCGTCCACCCCAGCCAGCACCCCAAGACGAGTATTCCCCACAGCCAGCGTCGCACGAGGCTCGCAGCAGTCTGCCCTCTCGACATATGTCCCTCCCTTCCGGAGCAGCCAGCCTTACCATACTCGGTCCGAGAAAGGGAGAGGTTGAGGGGAACAGGGGCTGATCGAACTGATTCTTATGCCGCCGGAAACGTGTGGTGCGTCAGGAAAATATCAGCGTCCTGCTGGGCAAAGAACACCAGGCGGGCTGCTGTAATAGTCGCATCGGCGACCAGGAAATCGGTAATTGCCCGCGAGGCAACTGCCGCGGCCTCCTCACGCGGATAGCCGTACACGCCGGTGGAGATGGCCGGGAAAGCCAGCGTCGTCAGGGTATGCTGTCCGGCCAACGAGAGAGAATTACGATAACAGGCGGAGAGCAGATCGGCCGCCCGCTCTCCGGCAGCACTATAGACCGGCCCGACCGTATGAATCACCTGCCGGGCCGGCATACGTCCGGCTGTAGTGAGGACGGCTTCCCCCGTGGGCAGACCGTCAGGATAGCGGGTCCGCCGCAGTTCCTGACAGGCCGCCAGAATATCCGGCCCGCCCGCCCGGTGGATGGCACCATCCACACCTCCGCCACCCAACAGGGTGGAGTTGGCCGCATTCACCACGGCAGCGACCTGCTGTTGGGTAATGTCACCCACCAGCACGGCAACGCGACCGTTGAGAAATGTGTGCAGTATCGAATCCTGCGACATACGGGCAGCCCCCAATAGGGGCCCTATCTCGATTTAATCTTCCTGTACGGTCAGCGCCCCTGACGGACATTTGGCAACAACAGCCCGGACTTCGTCCTCTGATGCGGCACTGGGATCAATCACGAATTTCCCGCCTTCGACCTTAAAGACTTGTGGCAGGCCCTTCACACAATTCGCCGAATGCGTGCAAACTTCCTCATCCCAATTCACTTTCATACTACGCCCTCCCGTATGGTGTTGATTTCCGTAGCCTAGCGCTTTCCTTGGGTGGTCGGCAAGCCGGCTTTACAGCGGCAGGCTGTTTGAGTCACCTCTCGCCGCAGGAGCGGATAACAAAGGTCGGCCTTCTGAGGCCCTGGACTGCCTGACTTTTGTGGCATTTTTCAGACGAATCTGTTAGAGGAAGGGCAGGAGGGCCAACACCGTATGAAACAACTCCGCGTGATTACCGAGAAATGCACAAGCTGCATTCAGTGCGAGTTGGCTTGTGCCTTTGTTCAAACCGGGACCTTTCAGCCGTCGCGTTCCGTTATTCGCGTCCATATATTTGACGAGCAAGCCGTCTACGCGCCCTATACCTGCTTTCAGTGCGATGAGGCCTGGTGCCTGACGGCCTGTCCGGTGAATGCGATTGGCATTGACCCGGACACGGACGCGAAGGTTGTGATGGACGACGTATGTGTCGGCTGTGCGGTCTGCACGGTAGCCTGCCCCTACGGCACCATGTTCTATAACCCGGATAGCCACAAAGCCTTCAAGTGTGACCTGTGTGGCGGTGACCCGGCGTGCGTCAAGTCCTGCCCGACCGGCGCACTCGAATATGTGGATATGGATCAGCCGGACTGGCTGGCCAGTTGGGCGGACAAAGTCAACCGGGGCTTTCAACATATGCAGGACGAAGAAGGAGGCAACGCATGAGCGCGACGAACACAATGCACGGCTGGACCGGTACTGTCCTGCGCGTCAATCTGACCAGCGGCAACATCACCAAGGAGCCCCTGAACGCCGAATGGGCCAGAGACTATGTCGGTGGCCGCGGGCTCGGCGTCAAATATCTCTACGAAGAGATGGACCCCAGCGTCGATCCGCTCAGCCCGGAGAACAAAATGATCTTTGCCACCGGGCCGCTGACCGGCACCAACGCGTCGTGTGGCTCGCGCTATATGGTCGTCACCAAGGGCGCGCTGACCAATGCCGTTACCACCTCGAATTCCGGTGGATTCTGGGGACCGGAGATGAAATTCGCCGGCTATGACATGATCATCCTAGAGGGCAAGGCCGCCCAGCCGTCCTACCTGTGGATCTATGACGATCGGGTGGAACTGCGCGATGCGACCCATCTGTGGGGCAAGACGGTCTGGCAGACCGAAGAGGCCCTGCGCGCCGAAATCGGCGTGCCGGACAGCATTATCGCCAGCAT
The DNA here is from genome assembly GCA_002238415.1 of Desulfurellaceae bacterium bin18. Taxonomy (GTDB): domain Bacteria; phylum Desulfobacterota; class Binatia; order Bin18; family Bin18; genus Bin18. Next base: position 12,443 of record MPMI01000016.1, read on the forward strand.
CGGCCCGGCCGGAGAAAACCTGGTGCGCTTTGCCTGCATCATGAACGATCTGCACCGGGCTGCGGGCCGGTCCGGCGTGGGTGCGGTCATGGGCTCCAAAAATCTCAAGGCCATTGCCCTGCGCGGCACCGGCGGTGTGTCTCTGGCCGACCCGCAGGCATATATGGAAGGCCAATGGGCCATGAAGGAAAAGCTGCGGCAGTCGCCCGTGACCGCCGAGGGTCTGCCCATGTACGGCACCGAGGTGCTGGTCAACGTGATCAACGAGCACGGCGCCCTGCCGACGCGCAACCACCAGCAGACCGTCTTCGATGAGGCCGAAAACATCAGCGGCGAAACCCTGACCGAAACCCGTCTGGTCGCCAATAAAGCCTGTTTTTCCTGTACCATCGCCTGCGGGCGGGTCAGTACCCTGCCGGGCGAAGCTTCCTCGAAATACTCGGTCACCACCAATCCGCAGAACTGGAAAATCGCGGGGGAAGGCCCCGAATACGAAGCGGCCTGGGCCATGGGCTCGGAGTGCGGCGTGGGCGATCTGGACGCGCTGATCAAAGCCAACTGGCTGTGCAACGACCTGGGCATGGATTCCATCAGCTTTGGGGCAAGCGTGGCCGCGGCCATGGAGTTGTTCGAGAAGGGTGTGGTCGGCCAGAACGAAACCGAAATTCCGCTGGAGTTCGGCAGCGCCGAGGCCCTCATCGCCATGGCTGAGAAGACCGCCTATCGACAGGGTTTTGGCGACGCCCTGGCCGAAGGCTCCAAACGCATGACCGAGACGCTGGGCCGGCCCGAGTTCTTCATGGGCGTCCGTGGCCAGGAGTTTGCCGCGTATGAAGCCCGCGCCATTCAGGGCATGGGCCTGGGCTATGCCACCTCGAACCGCGGGGCGTGTCATTTGAAAGCCTATACGGTGGCGGCCGAAATCCTCGGCCTGCCGCGTCAGATGGATCCGCGCGCCACAGAAGAGAAGGCGGAGATTACCAAAGTCTTCCAGGACGCCACCTCAACCGTTGACGCCACCGGCCTGTGCCAATTCCTCACCTTTGGGGTTGGCCTGGAAGAGATGCTGCCTCAACTGTCGGCAGCCACGGGCGTAGCGTATACGCTGGAAGAACTGGTCCACATTGGGGAGCGCATCTGGAACCTGGAGCGACTCTGGAACGAGCGGGCGGGCTTCACCGGCAAGGACGACACCCTGCCCAAGCGGATTCTGGAAGAGCCCATCCCGTCCGGCCCGGCCAAGGGCGAGGTCAACCGCCTGGGTGAAATGCTGCCCGAGTATTATGAACTGCGAGGCTGGGAGAAGGACGGCAAAATCTCGGAGGCAAAGAAAAAAGAGTTGGGGCTGGAGTAAAGGAGGTCTGTTGGGTCTGTTGAGTCCGTTAAGTCTATAGAGTCCGTTGAGTCTTTGAGACCCAAGAGACCCTAAAGACCCGAGAGACCTACAAGGAACATACGTCATGGCACACCACATCATTATCGGAGGGGGGCCGGCCGGCGTAGCCGCGGCGGAAACGATCCGGGCAACCGCAGGCCCTGAGGCACAGATTACGCTCATCTCCAACGAGCCGGCCTACTCGCGCATGGTCCTGCCCTACTATCTGGCGAACGATATTCCGGAGCGGCACGTACTGACCGGAGACGCGGCCTATTTTGAACAACACGGTATTACATCCGTGTCGGGCCAAGTCGAGAAAATCGATACCCAGGCGCGCACCGTCACACTCGGTGACGGCTCAAGCCACGCGTTTGATACCTTACTCATCGCGACCGGCTCTTCGGCCCAGCGTCCTCCTATTGCCGGCATTGACCAGGAAGGCGTGTACACCTTCTGGACGCTCGAAGACGCAAAACAGGTCATGGCGAAAGCGCAGGGCACGCCCAGGGCTGTGCTCATCGGTGCCGGCTTTATTGGCTTCATCGTCTTGAATGCCATGGCCAAGCTGGACTGGAATCTCTCGGTGGTTGAAACTGAAGCTCAGGTCTTGCCGCGCATGCTCGACGCCACCGGTGCACAAGCGGTCGAGGGCTGGCTGACCAGCCAGAATGTGGCTGTTCATACCGGCGCGCAGGTCCAGAGCATTAGCCGTGAGGGCGAGGCCCTCAGCCTGTCGCTGAGCAACGGCGCCAGCCTGAGTGCGGATATTGTCATTCTGGCCACCGGCATTCAGCCCAACCTGGGATTTCTCGACGGCTCCGGCATTCAGGTTGACGGTGGCATTGTGGTGGATGACCGCATGCAGACCAATATCCCTGGCATCTATGCGGCCGGTGATGTCGCCGCCGGGCCGGACCTGTTGAATGGGTCGGTCGCGGTGCATGCGATTCAACCCACGGCCGTGGACCATGGCCGGATTGCCGGCGCAAACATGGCCGGCAAAGAGACGCACTATCCGGGCAGTCTGCTGCTCAACGTCTTGGATGTCATCAATCTGCACTGCGCCAGCTTTGGCCAGTGGCGGACAGATGCGAATGAGTCGATCACTACCGTCTGGAACCCGACACGCCCTATCTATCGCAAATACGTCTGGGACGGCGATCGCATGGTCGGGGCGCTGTTCGTCGGACCGATTGACGATGTCACCATGCTGAACGATGTCGGTATGGTCAAGGGACTCATTCAGGCCCAGCAGGCCCTGGGAAACTGGGCGGACTACGTCAAAGAGAACCCGACCGATGTGCGCCGCGCCTATGTCGCCACCGGGACCGCGCAGCAACTGGTCGGTCACACTCTCCTGGGCGCACCCGCCACAGCACGTGCCTACCGGGTGGATGGGAAGACGCCCTCGGCCTGGCAAAAAGGCTCGCACGGCCCGCTTATCGGCTCTCGCCCGGACGCGCTGGATACCCTGCCACGGACACCGACACCAGGCCTTGATAAGGGTAAATAATCAAGGGTGAATAATCGATGCAGGTCAATATCAAACTCTTTGCCAATCTTCGGAAGAAACTCCCCAAAGGCTCTATGGGGAAAGCCACACTTGACCTCACAGATCAGGCAACCATCAACGATCTGATTCACCAACTCGACATTCCGCTCGACCTGGCCCAAATGGTCCTGGTCAACGGCGAGCAAACCCGGGAATTCGGTCAGGCGCTTACGGACGGCGACCAAGTCAGCATCTTTCCGCCGGTGGCCGGCGGGAGCGAGTGAAGCCTCTTACGTGAAAAGGTGGTCAAACCATTTCTATAACCCGCCTTTTCACTGCCCGCCTTCCTTCACCCGTTCACCCACTCAGCGGGGAATAATCGGCAGCACCACATGTGAGGGATGCGCCTCGTCATGAAAGACGTGCTGGAGGGCCGGCTCCAGGCGACTGGCCTCGCCACTGGCCTCGCCGGTTTGCGGGTTCCGATCAAAACGCGGAAAGTTTGAACTGGCGATGTCAAGACGAATACGATGACCTGCTTTGAAAACATTGCTGGTCGCCCACAGGTCTATGGTGAACTCGTATACTTCATCTGGCTGGAGGAGCGTGGCCTGAGCTTTCGAGACTCGATAGCGGCCCCGCATGATCCCGTCCGTCAGGTTCTGCGCGTATCCTTCGGGATGCACGTCCACCAGCTTGGCTGTGAAGTCTGTGTCCGTCGCACTCGTGGCCGCATACAGAGTTACCGTGACAGGCCCGGTGACCTCGACATCCTGCTCAAGGACGGGAGTGGTATACACCAGAACGTCTTCCCGCTCTTCCACGGAACGTTGATCGAACGCCCCGCCGGGAACGGCCGCCGGCCAGCAGCATAACCCGCCGCCCTTGGTCGGAACGGGGTGACGCGGGTCGGAGACGAAGACGTCCGTGGGTTCGCTGCGTGGAGCCGCAGGGCTCAGGCTGCCGTCACCGCGCAGGCTGTTCGCGTTGCCGGCGCTGTGCAAATAGTACGGCGTGTACTGCGTCCGAGCCAACGGCCATTCGTCCTCGTTTCGCCACACATTCTCGCCCATAACGAAAATACGTACCGGCGGTTCTTCCAACAGTCCGTTCTGTTCTCCCTTGAGCCAGTAGTCAAACCAGCGCAGGTGCAGCCCGTCCAGGCCCGCGGCCAGTTGCGTCGTTGAGAGCCCGAAATTCGCCTCGCCCACAACATTGTTCAGCGGCAGCGTATGGTGCCACGGGCCGATCACGAGTTTTTGGCCGTCGCGTGCCGGCGGCGTAGCACCGCGCTCGCGCATACCCAGATAATTACGAATGGTGCCGCCCAGGAAGATGTCATACCAGCCACCGACATTACACGCCGGAACCGGAATCGTATCATGCCGGTTCTCGATATTGATTTGCGCCCAGTAGTCGTCGTCATCAGGATGGGCCACCCAGTCGTAAAAATAGGACGCAGACTGGTGAAAGAACGGAAAATCTTTGAGCGGCAGGTGACGAAAAGCATCACACATGTCGTCGACCCCGGACAGGAGCTGTCCGACGTCGTCCCGCAGCTCGGGCCGGTCTTTCGCCAACCGCATGGCCGTATCGGGCGCCAGGCCGGTCATGGTCCAGCTCGCATTAAACCCCAGCGCAAAGGCTCCGCCCTGATACGTCCAGCCTTCGTGATAATCGGACGCCGTAATCAGCGGGAAGATGGCCTTCAAATGGGGCGGCCTGCTCAACGCAGCCAACCATTGGGTGGCACCAACGTAGGACGCGCCATACATGCCCACGTTGCCGTCTGACCACGGCTGTACGCCACACCATTCAACCGTGTCATAGCCGTCGGCTATATCATCCCGAAAGGTGTAAAACTCGCCGTCCGAGGCATAACGGCCACGCGAGTCCTGGATGACAACGGCATAGCCCGCACTGGCGGTCCGAATGACATCGAGCATGAGCATGGCAATCGTCGTCAGCCCTTTGTCGTACGGAGTCCGTTGCAAGATAACCGGATGCCTGCCCGTTGCCGGACGATAGACATCGGCGCGCAGCAGCGTGCCGTCCCGCATGGGGACGGCTACATCTCTTTCAACCGTCAGGGTGGACTCGCTCGTGGTCTCGCTCATAGGGGCCTCCTTAATTTCCCGACACGCTATCGACCTGCCCGAACAGCGCAGCCAGCCGCTCACAGTCCGCCAGCGGCAGCGGTGCTTTGAGCAGCGCGGTTACATTTTCTTTGAGATGCTCGACACTGCCGGTACCGGTCAGGACGCTGTCCAGCCCAGGCTCATACCGGCAGTAGCGGTAGGCCGCCTCGGGAATGGTCTTGGCCTTCCCCATGTCAGTCAGAAAGCCGAGTACGTCCGGCATCTCGCACAGGGCAGGGTCGATCTGGTTTTTGTCTCTGAGTTCGGTCAGAATTTTTTTCAGGTGAGCCGGTCGGCTGAGCGCGTTCCGCACGGCGAACATGCCCATGGTCCCAATGTTCTTGGCCTGCGTTTGGGGGAACACCCGCTGGCGGGCGGATTGGTTCAAAAAATTAAACCCTATCATCATCACATCCCAGCAGTCGTCCCGAAGCGCCTGCTCGGCCATCGCGTGCTGCGGGTCGGGAATAAAGGCTTCGGTCACACCGACAAAGCGCACCTTGCCCTGCTCTTGCATCTGCAGCAGTCCAGGTAAGAGCGTGTCGCGGGCGTATTGATATTGCCCAGCCCGTACGCCGTGCAGATAAAAGACATCGACATAGTCGGTCTGTAAGCGCTTGAGGCTGTGTTCAACTCCACGTCGAAGTTCACCGCTTGGGTCGTCACTCTCACGATCCGGACACAGCTTTTTTGTAGAAATGACGAGCTGGTCCCGAGCGACATCCTGTATCGCCTTCCCCACAATGCTCTCAGTCCCATAGGCTTCGGCAGTGTCAATCAGGTTGATTCCCAAATCCAATGCTTGGCGAACGACCTGAATAGATTCTTGCTCGGTTCTGCCGGTTTTCTGTCCCAGTCGGCTGTGGCCGCCGCATCCCAGACCGGCCACACTGACATTGAGACCAGTTCGTCCGAGGGTGGTGTATTGCATATATCGGTATTCCCCGCGCAGCCTGGAATCTCCAAACCATATGCTCCCTCCCCTCTTTTCTGCAAGATGTTCAATCGAGGAAAGAGAGCGTCTTGCTTTTCGGCCGGTCCGGCGCTATGGCCAGAAGGACGATTGAACAACACACCAAAGGAAGGGAGTCACACATGGCGAATAAAGATTTTGAGGTCAAACAAATCCTCAAGGCGTATCGGCAGGGGCTGATCTCGGACGAACTCTTTGCCGAACAGATGCAGGAACTCGGGGGCAACGGCGCGACGGGCGGGCTTGATGTGGCCAATGTTTTTGACCACCGCGGCAGTGAGGTTGCCAAGCTACAGGAAACCCCGCTGAGTCAAACCGTGGCCTTCACGCTGCCGGCCGGCTATAGCAACGACACCGAGAATACCCACAAGGGCGACCAGATCATTTATGTCGTCGAGGGCTGTGCGACCGCTAAAGTGTCCGGCACAGAGCAGGACATCAAAGCCGGCGATGTGCTCATGATTCCGGCCGGCGCTCCTCACACGCTTCGAACCGGGAACGAATCGTTCTTTGGCTTTACGATCCTGGCGCCGCCGGAACTGTAGCCACTCTCGGACGACCTCTTCGTCAATACCGGGGGACGCAGCAGGCTGCGTCCCCTACGCTAACGCCCGGATCACCTCATCCGACGTACACACGGTCGTGAGCCCTCCCAGGGCTGCGCCTAAAATGACCCTGTGGGCCTCTTCGGTCGTGGCGGCACAGCAATCTTCGGGAATGAAGATATGATAGCCGCGGTCAGTCCCGTCCCGGGCCGTGCCTTCGACAACGCCATCCGTGGCGATGCCGGTCAGCACCAGGTGGGTGCGCCCTTGGGAATTGAGAATGGCTTCCAGAGGACTGGCGTAAAAGGAACTCACCCGCGTTTTGGTAATCACCAGGTCTTCCGGCTCAGGGGTGAGGTCGGCATGGATCTCCGCTCCCCACGTCCCGTCCTGCAAGGCTTCCATTTGCTTGATCACCTGAAAGACCTTTACGTGCTCCAGTAAGTCGGAGTAATCCGACCGGTAGGCATGTCGCACATGGATGATCGGTACGTGAGCCGTCCTCCCCGCGGCAGCCAGGGCGCTGATATTTCCCAGGACGTTCTTTTCCTTAATGAGCCTGGGCATGGTCCCGCCAGTGAGGTGCCCGCCAAATTTACCGTCTTCATGCACAATATCGTTCTGGCAGTCCATTACCAGAATGGCGGTTTTCTCTTTTGGTAACGTGAGTTCACTCATGCGACTCTCCTCCTTTTTGCGCTCTCTCGTTTATCCGGCGCGTTCACTTTCACTCCATATCAATATCACATCATTTCAGATTGACAGACCGGGACATCCTCTATCTAATCGCGGCTGATGAGAGAGCCAGGGTCCTTGGACGACCTCAAGAGCGAGGACGGGAGCGCAGACCGTAGCGAAGGCATCTTCTATGGCTGGCTGATTGTCGGCGTCCTGTTCTTTATCTCCATCATCGACGGGGGGTTCACCTATACCTTCTCGACATTTCTGAAGCCGCTCACCCAGGAATTTGGCTGGTCACGGGCCGAGACCGCCACGGCATTCTCCCTGTATTTGCTGGTTGCCGGCCTGGTTCTACCCGCCTGGGGTTGGCTTATTGACCATGTTGGTGCCCGCTGGGTCTTTCTGCTGAGTGCCCTGATTGACGGCGTCGCCCTGTTCCTGCTCAGCGCCGTCAGCAGCCTGCCCGGCTTCTACGCCCTATACCTGTTTTTGGGCGTCGGGCTGGCGGGCATCGGACCCATGCCGGTGGGGAAGGTCATTACCCAGTGGTTTGTGGACAAACGGGGTCTGGCGATGGGCATTGCCCTGGTCGGCGCGAGTGGTGGGGGACTGGTGCTCGTCCCGCTGTGCGGTTTTCTGATCGCCGAGTTCAGTTGGCGGGTGGGCTATCAGGTCTTAGCCGGCCTGTCTCTCTTCGGCATGCTGCCCTTGGTCTGGTTCTTTGTCGTTAACACCCCGCAGGAAAAGGGCCTCAAACCCTTGGGACAGGATTATTCGAAAGTACGTCACACGCTGCTGGGACCTGAGCCGGAGCAGGACGTGCGGGACTGGACCCTCAGACAAGCGCTGTCCACCTCGACATTCTGGCGCTTAGGAGCCGCATTCTGCCTGGGGCTGATGGCGGGTGGAGCGGTGCTTGCCCACCAGGTCGCGTTTTTTCAGGATGCCGGGTATAGCCTCGAATTTGCCTCAACGATTACCGGCATCTCTTTGGGCATGAGTATGGCCGGGCGATTTCTGGCAGGCTGGGTCAGCGAACACATCCGTCACCCCCACGCCATCCTGGCCGGTTGTCTGTGCATGCAGGCGGCCGGCATCGGAGTGTTACTCTTTCTGGAGAGTCTCGGGTTTTGGGCGCTCACGCTGTTCGTGTCGCTCTTTGGACTGGGGTATGGCGGCATGATTGTGCTGTGGCCCTTGATCGTCGGACACAATTTTGGCCGGCAGGCTTTTGGGGCCATTGCCGGAGTATTGGGGACGTTGGGACTGAGTATCGGCGGCGCGTTGGGGCCCATTATTGCCGGCGTGTTATACGATAACACCGGCAGTTATGACTGGGCATTTCTGTCTTGCGTCGGCGTGTTTTTTGCGGGCGCAGGGGCCGCGGCCGTAGCGCCGGAGCCACAGGCGACGTAGAGCGGTTTGCAGTTGTGTAGGGGTCCGGACAAGAGGAGCTCTCACCCTAGCCCTTGTATGCTGACATAACAGGGGGGGGGTAGGGTCAAAAATCAGGGCTTACGGTTAGGTTGTAACACCAAGATACACATACAAGATTGACGCGGCAAAGCTTGAAACGCTGCGGACAGCATGAAGTCTGCCCCACTTCTCAAGCAGCACTTGGGTTTCTTCTGAGGTGCGGTCGCGCGCTGGGTCAAGCAGCTGCTTGTTCGTCGGCAGGATACCTAAGAAAGTGAACGGCACGACGCTGAAGATGAGGCAAGCCCCCACGAACCAGAGCCCTGCCCCTCCGTTTATCGCTACCGCAACGCCTGCCAGTGTTGCGAGAAGCGCGAGAGAAGCCTGCATAACTGCGGCGCGCTTGTAGCTTGGCCCAAAAACAGTGGCGGCGAGTTCCGTTCCACATGCGAGGCGGGCCGGATGCTCCACCACAGTACCGTAAATCGCAGCGCCAGCAAAAATCGAGCATGCAAGGATAGCGATAATTTCTAGAATTTCCACACTCGCCTCACAAAACGGCCTCCCAGTCCTGTCAGGTTCTAGCCAGTGGCCCGCGGTCCCCGCAGCAACCGACCGGGCAAGGCGCCCGTGTGTTCGTTGTGACGCAAGACCGTCTCGCCGTTCACGACGGTGGCGAGGAAACCCGTCGCCTGTTGCTTGAGTCGCCGCGCGCCAGCCGGCAGATCGCAGACGACCTCCGGTAACTGGGGTTCGGTGGTCTGAGGATCAAAGATCACCACATCGGCGTTCCAGCCCTCACGCAACAACCCTCGCCCTCTCAGACCCCAGTGAGAGGCCGGCACGAAACTCAACTGTCGCACCGCCTCTTCCAAGGTCAGCGCCTGCTTCTCCCGAACCCAATGACCGAGGACATGGGTTTGGAGTGAAGAGTCCATGATCTGGGAGACATGCGCACCGGAGTCGGAGAAAGTAATGACCGAGCGCGGGTGCCGCATCATCTCCAGCACATGCTCTTGGTTATGGTTGACGAGCGGTTGGAGGAAGAAGCGTTTCAGGCCCTTCTCCAGGGCCAGATCAATAAACACTTCGACCGGGTCTTGCTGACGCTCATCAGCAATCTCGGCGATGGAACGATACGGTGGAGTGGCAGAGTCCATGACAAACAGCCACTTAAAATTCGCCGCGCGCGGCTCTGCACCAATTCCCTTGTTCTGACCGCGCGGCCTGCGGTGGACGGCTTCGATCAGCTTCTGACGAGTTTCCGGATTCCGTAGCGCAGCTTCCTGGTCGGCTAGGGGGAGTTTTCTGATATCCTCCCACACGGGCAAGGTATCGAACGGCGTGGCCGTCTCGAATGACAGCACGACATTCAGCGGGCGACTATGCACCTGGATGAACATCCGCCCGCCCGCCTCGGCGGTTTCGTCGGCCAGGGCAAAGAACGGCTGCCACATGTTTGGCGCCTGGCGACTGCTGAACATGCCAAACGTGACCGGCACGCCGGTATCAACGGCCAGTGCTTTGAGTCGGCCCAGATACTCATCAATCCGTTCGGGGTCGAATCGGGCATCTTCGTTGGCAATCTCAAACACACCGGCGTTCAGCTCACCCATGGCGCCCACCAGTTGGCGCACTTCCTCCCAGGTCGCCAGTCGGCTGGCAACCGGCTGACCGTCCGGCGTCTGATGGTTGTGGGTACGTGAGGTGCTCAGTCCGATAGCGCCTGCCTGAATGGCGGCCCGCACTTCGCGCTGCATGGCTTCCAGGTCCGTCGAGTTCGCTTCTTGCGTAAATGCGCGCTCACCCATGACATGGGTCCGCAGCGCCGAGTGCCCGATATAGGCGGCATAGTTGATGCCCTTCGGGAGCGCATCAACCGCATCCAGGTATTCCGGGTAGGTGGTCCAACTCCACGGAATACCGGCTTCCATTGCTTCCGGGGCAATGTCTTCTGCCCGTTCAAGGTTGCGCATCACCAGCAGTTTGTCCTGCTCGGCGCACGGGGCGAGCGAAAAACCGCAATTCCCCATTACCACACTGGTGACGCCGTGCCAGCAGGAACACGTCCCCAGCGGGTCCCAGAACACCTGGGCATCCATATGGGTATGGGCATCGACAAAGCCCGGAGCAACCACATGCCCCTCGGCGTCAATCACCTCGCGTGCACTGTCGCGGATTCTGCCGATGGCCGCGATTTTTCCGTGGCTGATACCGACGTCAGCCTGAAAGCGAGTCAGTCCCGAACCGTCAATAAGCGTACCGTTTTTGATAAGCAGATCGTATTGCATCTTCCTTCTATAAACGAGGCGGAAGCTCGAAAGCAAGGCATGGAAAACCGGCCAGATCTGACGTAGAGTATGCACAACGAAGAGCAAGCAGTAAGGAGGGAACGCTCATGTCAGAGTATACACTCATTTCAGCCGACTCCCATTTCGTCGAGCCGCCCGGCATGTGGGCCGAGCGCATAGATAAAAAGTTTCGCGACCGTGCTCCGCGTACCGTCAAGGGGTTGAACGGTCGCGCCGGCGAGTGGTTCGTGTGTGAGAACATCACCCCCATGTCGGTCGCCGGCTTCTTTGGAGCGGGCGTGCCGTCACCGGAACTGCCCGAGCACAACAAAAAGGGTTTTGATGAAGCCCCCAAGAGCGTCTGGGACCCCGCCTATCGGATCGCGGACCAGGACCGTGACGGCGTCCGGGCAGAGGTTATTTATACCTCCATGGGGATGCCGCTGTTCGGCTTGGACGACGCGGAATTGCGCTATTCCTGCTTTCGCGCCTTTAATGACTGGGCCACCGAGTATTGCAGCTACGACTCGAAACGCCTCGTCCCGTTGGGTCTGATCACGCTGGAAGACATTCCACTGGCCGTGGACGAACTGCAACGCATCGCCAAACAGGGCATGCGGGGTGCCATGATCTGGGCCGAACCGCCGGACGACCGTCCCTATAGTCATCCCGACTATGAGCCGTTTTGGGCGGCCGCCCAGGACCTGAATATGCCGCTCTCCCTCCACATTCTCACTGCCCGGAGCGGCACGGGCGCAAATCAGGCAAGTGGCAAGGGTTTCCTGCTGTCCCTGGCGACCCTCCACCACCAGATTGAGCGCTCGATTTCCGAGATGGTCTATGGCGGTGTGCTGGAGAAGTTTCCCGGCCTGAAAATCGTCTCTGCGGAAAACGATGTCGGCTGGATGGCCTACTTGATGTATCGGCTCGACATCGTGCAACGCCGCTTGGGCGCACTCGGCAATATGGACCTGCCCATGCGTGCCAGTGACTATGTAAAGCGTCAGGTGTATGCGACCTTTATCGCCGACCCCGTGTTCGTGGATTCGCTCCATCGCTACGGCCCGGACAACACCATGTGGTCATCCGACTATCCGCACACCGCGGCAACCTTTCCGCGCTCGCGGGAGATCGTCAACAAGCGGCTGGGCGCACTTTCCGAAGAAGATTTGCGCAAGATCGTTCACGATACCGCCGCGCGCGTATACGGCCTGGAATAGAGCCGAGCCGTTATTGATACCTGCCATATACAGACAAGGCCGAGGGTACGCTCTCGGCCTTGTCATACTTGCTAGAGAAAGAGGACGCCATGAAACTCTCACAGCCCCGCATCACCCCACTCACCGCAGACGAATGGACGGACGAACAACGCGCTTCCCTTGAGACTCGCTCCCGTGAAGGCCGGGTGTATAATGTCGTTGGTACGCTGGCGCGACATTGGGAAGCTGCGAAGAAATTCCAGGTTTGGGCCTACCACATCATGGGCGAGACCTCGACCTTGGTCCCTAGAGAACGCGAATTATTGATCCTGCGTATCGGCTGGCTGTGTCAGGCGGAATACGAGTGGGGCCAGCATGTTATTTTTGGCAGAGAAGCCGGGCTGACGGACGAAGAAATCGCACGGATTAAAGAGGGCCCGGACGCGGACGGCTGGGAGCCGTTTGACGCCAGCCTGCTGCGCGCCGCGGACGAACTGCACGCGGACGCGTTTATCAGTGACGGAACCTGGGTGGCCCTGAGCGAGCGCTATACGACCCAGCAACTCATGGACGTGGTCTTCACCGTCGGCCAGTACAATATGGTGTCCATGGCGCTCAATTCCTTCGGCGTCCAACTGGACAACGGCGTCAAAGGCTTCTGACACTCGTCCTTCCCTTGGAAGAATAGGCCAAGAACAAGGCTCTCACTCGGACACCAGTCGCCTTGCCGTGGATTTTCTCGCTCTAGACCTCGAAGTCGGACGGAATGACGATCGCATACATGCCTTTGGTGCGGTGCGGTCGCGGAGCGGCAAGGCCCAAACATTTCACGGCGGAGACCTGGACACGGCCCTGAAAAACCTGGACGCATTCGCCAAGGGTGCGGATTACCTGCTGGGCCATAATCTGATCGCGTTCGACCTGCCCCATCTGAATGCGGCAAAACCCGACCTGCGACTGTTGCGCCTGTCTGCGGTAGATACCTTGCGGCTCAATCCCCTGGCCTTCCCCCGCCACCCCTATCATCATCTGGTCAAGCACTATCAGGACGGACAGCTCAAACGCGGACGCGTCAACGACCCGGAGCTGGACGCCCGCCTCTCCCTGGACGTTTTCAGCGACCAGCAAAAAGCGCTGAGGGAGGCGAATCCCGACTTGCTGGCCGCCTGGCATTGGCTGACCAGCGCGGACGATACTGGGGCCGGCTTTAACGCTTTTTTCTCAGCCCTGCGAGGGGCAGCCCGACCGTCCCACGTTGATGCCTATAGGGCGATCCGCGACCGGCTCGCGGACACGACATGTCTCACCCAGAGCCGTGCAGTGCTGCAAGAAGTCCTGGCGGATACGGCCGGCAACGGGTGGGGGCTGGCCTATGCGCTGGCCTGGCTGTCGGTGGCCGGCGGAAACTCTGTTATGCCACCCTGGGTACGGCATCAGTTCCCCGAAGCCGGTGCGCTGATACGCCGGTTGCGAGACACGGCCTGCACCAGCCCGGCCTGCAAGTGGTGTCGGGAACGGCACGACGCCCGCAAGGAGCTGACCCGCTGGTTCGGGTTTCCAGACTTTCGTACAGAACCCCGCGACGAGAATGGCCGGCCCATGCAACAGGCCATTGTCGAGGCGATCATGGCCGGACAACACGTGCTGGGCATTTTGCCGACCGGCACCGGCAAATCCCTATGCTATCAAATCCCGGCCTTATCCCGATACGATAAGACTGGCGCGCTGACTGTGGTCATCTCGCCGCTGGTGGCGCTTATGGCAGACCAAGTCGCCGGCTTGGAAGCCAACGGCGTCGTGTCCAGCGTGACCATCAACGGCATGTTGTCCATGCCCGAGCGCGCCGCGGCCCTGGATCGGGTGCGCCTGGGCGATACCAGCATCCTCATTGTCTCACCCGAGCAACTGCGCAGCCGGGCCGTGCGCCGAGTCCTGGACCAGCGCGAGATCGGTACCTGGGTACTGGACGAGGCGCATTGTCTGTCACGCTGGGGCCACGACTTCCGGCCCGACTACCGCTACGTAGCCCGCTTTATCCGCGAGAAGACACCCGACGGGCAAATAGTCTGCCTGACGGCAACGGCCAAGCCCGATGTGCGGGAAGACATCCGCGTCCACTTCCGTGACAAGCTCGGCGTTGACCTGACCGTTTTCGACGGCGGCGCACAACGCACCAACCTGGAATTTGAGGTTGTGCCGACGACGGGCGGCGAGAAATTCGCCCATATCCACCAAATCCTGACCGTAGACCTGCCGCCGGGAACGTCCGGCGGTGCTATCGTCTACTGCGCTACGCGCCGCCAAACCGAAGATATTGCCCAATATCTCTGCGCCAAGAATATCGATGCGGCCCATTTTCATGCCGATCTGTCACCGGAGACCAAGAAGAGTGTGCAGCAGCACTTCATCAGTGGCGATATCCGGGTAATCGTCGCTACCAACGCCTTCGGCATGGGTATCGACAAACCGGACGTACGGCTGGTCATTCACGCCGACATCCCCGGTTCGCTGGAAAACTATGTGCAGGAAGCGGGCCGGGCCGGTCGCGACCGGGAAAAGGCGCGCTGCGTACTGCTCTACACCACGGACGATGTCGAGCGACAGTTCGGTATGTCGGCCCGCTCGCGGCTGACCCGACAGGAAATCCACGCCATCCTCAAGGCGCTGCGCAACCTGGATCGCAAGAAGCGCATGAACGGCCAAGTCGTCGCCACCGCAGGAGAGATTCTGGGCGAGGACGAGGACGCCGCGTTCGAGCGCGACTCCGCGACCGACGATACCCGCGTACGGACTGCCATCTCCTGGCTGGAAGAAGCCGAATTATTAGCCCGTGGGGAGGACCGCGTACAGGTCTTCCCATCTTCCCTGCGTGTCAGCTCAATAGAGGAGGCCCGCGCCAAACTGGCCAGGACACCCGTTACAACCGACTATCGCAAGCGGTTATTAGCCATTACCGAGAGCGTGATCGATGCCGATCCTGACGAGGGTATCTCTACCGACGAGTTGATGACAGTCTCCGGGTTGCCTGCGGAACAGGTACGCCGCGCCCTGCACGACCTGGAGCGACTGGGGATTGCCAATAACGACACTGCACTGACCGCCTTTGTCCATACCGGGGTCCAGCATGCCTCGCCAAAACGCTTCGACGAAGCCGCGGACCTAGAGCGCGCCCTCATCGCCTCCCTGCAAGAAGCGGCCCCAGACATGGGGAAGGACGACACCTCAACGCTGCACGTGCGCCTCGCAACCCAGCGGCTCAAGGACGCCGGTCACACTTCCGCCCTGCCGGAACGTGTGGTGCGCATTCTACGCGGTCTTGCCCTAGACGGACGCGGTGAGGAGGGCGGCAGGGGCAGTCTGGGCTTACGCGAGTTGGGCCGCGAGGCCGTACAGATCACGCTCCAGCGCGAGTAGGCCGCGCTGATAGAGACCGCGGAGCGGCGCCGGGCTGCGGCTCGGGTGCTGTTGGACCATCTGCTCAACAGCCTGCCACCAGGAAGTCGAGGTACGGACCTGTTGGTCGAAACAACGCTCGGCAAGCTGCTAAATGCGATCCGATCCGACCTGGAACTGAAGACCACGGTCAGGAATCCCGAACGGCTGCTGGACCGCGCCCTGCTGTGGCTGCACGAACAGGAGATCATCCGCCTCAATAAGGGACTGGCCATCTTCCGCCCCGCCATGTCCATCCGTCTGAGTCAGGACAGACGCGGATTCGTCAATGCTGATTTCGAACCGCTCAAGCTCCATTACCAGGACCAAGTGCTTCAGATTCACGTCATGACGGAGTATGCCCAGCGCGGCTTGCAGGCCATGACCGACGCGCTGGTTCTCGTCATGGATTATTTTGGTCTGAAGCAGCAGGACTTTTTACGTCGCTGGCTGCCAAATCACGACAAGGACATTACACGCCAGACCACGCCGGAATCGTGGCGGACCATTGTGGAAGACCTGAGAAATCCCGTCCAGCAGCGCATCGTCGCTGACGACCGGGAGCAGACCAACGTCCTGGTACTGGCCGGCCCCGGCTCCGGCAAGACGCGAGTCCTAGTGCATCGGATTGCCTATCTATTACGCGTGCGGCGCGAAAACTCGCGCGGCATTCTGGCCCTCGCCTATAATCGCCATGCCGCGGTAGAAATTCGTCGTCGCCTGGCCGACCTGCTCGGTGACGATGCCCGAGGCGTGACCGTGCTCACCTGTCACGGCTTCGCCATGCGGCTGATGGGTGCCAGCTTCAGCGGGCGCGCGGAACGCCTGGACAACGACGCCTTCCGAAAGATACTCCGGCAGGCGGTGGACCTGCTGCGAGGCGCAGGTCTGCCAGCGGACGACGCCGATGAGCAGCGGGCGCGGCTGTTGGCCGGTTTCCGCTGGATACTCGTAGACGAATACCAGGACATCGGCCCGGAGCAATATGAGTTGATCTCGGCCCTGGCCGGCCGCACCTTGGCTGACGAGGACGATAAACTCAGCCTGTTTGCCGTGGGCGACGACGACCAGAACATCTACGCTTTCGATGGTGCGTCGGTCGAGTTTATCAAGCGTTTCGAGGCGGACTATCGGGCCAGACCGGCTTTCCTGACGGACAATTACCGCTCTACGGCCCACATCATTACCGCGGCCAACGCAGCTATTGAGCCAGCGGCACAGCGCATGAAATCCGACCATCCCATTCATATTGACCGGGCACGCACCAAGCAGCCGTTCGGCGGAGTCTGGGAAGAGTTGGACCCCGTGTCGCGCGGACGAGTGCAGATTCTACCCATACGGCGTGACCCTATCTCGCAGGCCCAAGCAGTAATAGCGGAGTTGCAGCGCCTGTCCGCCCTGGCGCCGAGATGGGACTGGTCCGGCTGCGCGGCCATTGCTCGCAAGTGGCAATACCTGGAGCCGGTGCGGGCCTGCTGTGAAGTCCACGGTATTCCGGTCCAGATGGGAAATGAGGAAATCCCGGGGTTTTGGCGATTACGAGAGACCCAGGCATTGCTTGCCTGGCTACGCCAACGCAAAACCGATCTCGTGGACAGTACCGTCCTCAGCGCTTGGCTGGACGGCCAATTCTCTAATCCCTGGACCGAACTGCTGCGAGAAGCCATAGACGAATATGCTCTGGAAACCGGTAGGACGGAAGCTCCGCTGGATCACTTTATCGAGTGGCTGGCGGAGTGGGGGCGAGATGTGCGCCGTCGACAGCGCGGCCTGTTACTATTGACCGCGCACCGTGCCAAAGGACTGGAGTTCGACCACGTGGTCGTTCTAGACGGTGGCTGGAACAGCCTCAGCCGCGGCGAAGACCCAGACGCACCGCGCCGGCTCTACTACGTGGCCATGACCCGTGCCAGGCAAACCTTGGCGCTGACGTGCTTTGACGAGTCCCATCCGTTCCAAGCGACCTTGCGCAATCATCCTTCGGTTCTGCACCGCCCCCCGGTCGCAGTACCGCCGCCCATCCTAGATATGACCACCCGCTATCAGCGACTCAGTCTGCGCGATGTTGATCTGAGCTTCGCGGGACGCTACCGGGCCAACGACCCAGTGCATCGTGCCATCACCGCTCTTTCGCCCGGTGACCCGCTCCGAGTCCGTACCACGCAGCAACCGTGGCAACTGCTGGACCGCGCCGGCAACGTGGTGGGCCGCCTCGCCAAAAGCTATACGCCGCCGCCTGCCATGCGCTTGCGGACGGCAACAGTCCTGGCCATTGTGATGCGGAGACGGAGTGATTCGGAACCGCAGTACCAGAACGCTCTCAAATGCGAGGAATGGGAGGTGGTGGTGCCGGAACTGGTGTTTCAACGCGCGGGCTGATCCACTCCGTTGTTTCGCCATGCGGAGGATGGAGGACGTTGGTATCCAACACCCAGACAGAGACCTCAGACACGCCGCACTCTTTGTTTCCGTTCCCGCCGTGCGGTTCTGATCTCCCGCTCTACGTCTACGGGCGTGATAGCCTCCGCGCCGTTTTTGGAGGCCCGTGTCCGCATCGCGAGCACAGCCCGGCGAGCACAGGCAAACAGACCACTGAGTCTTTCAGCCTTCATCAACATACTCTCGCAGCGCCGGTAACACCTGCTCGCCCAATAAGCGTAGGCCCTCTGCGGTTGTGAGACCATGGGGAGTACCAAACTCGACCCGTCGGGCACCGGCTTCAAACAGCGCCGCGGCTTGGTTGGCCACCTGGTCCGGCGTTCCGGCAAAAGCCAACCGCTGGAGTAAATCGTCAGAGATATAGCTCCCGGCCTGCTCAAAATCATAGGCATCGGTCGCCTCCTTGAGGCGCGTCAACAACTCGGGCTCAATGGCCAGGCTGTGGTCCAGCGTGGCGATAATCGGCAGATAGAGCGCGGCTTCTCGTCGAGCCAGATCACGAGCGGCTTTCCCGTCCGTATCAACCACGGTGACCGCGCCAACCACTAGGCCAATTTCGTCAGCCTGCCGTCGGGCCTGCACAGCACTCTCGACTATAGCAACGCGCATCTGAGACACTGCGGTTGGGTTCGTTGTTCCGCCGAGTTTGACCTCGGCAATGTCTTCAATACAGGCGGCAAGCGTCTTCTGCCCCCACGTTCCCAGCAAAAAAGGCAGCTCTGGCCTGTGTATCTTCCAGCGCAGAGCCGCGCCACCTGCTAAGGAAAATACCTCTCCCCGATAGGGTTGGGTCGATCGGCTGAGCAGATGTCGAATGCAACCAAACGCCTCACGGAGTGCGGTGATGGGTCGCTGAGGATGCAAACCGACAAAATCCAGCCAGCCTCCACGCGCCAAGCCCAAGTACGCCCGCCCGTGCGAGGCTTCATCCAGAAGCGCGATATTGCCGGCGATATTGATAGGGTGACAGGTGAACGGATTAACCGCCGCGGGACCGATACGGACGCGGGTCGAGTGTCGCGCGATTTCCAGCAACGGCAGCCAGGCCGGCTGATACAGCATGTCATTATAGACACTCACGCCAGCAAAGCCGTAGTCTTCAACTGTTTTCGCCAGCGGCCCGTAGGCGGAGAGGGGTTTATCCGTCTGAAAGGCAATGCTGACTGAACCGCGCATGACCAGCCTGTTCAAGAGCGACCGGCACCGTATTCCGACCGGCCGCTCTTGCGCTTCCTGTTCGACCTACGCACCGGGCGCGAAGGCTTCAACCGCACGCATATCGGGTAGGGATTCATCGTCTGCCTTGACCGGCAGGAAGCAGACATGCGTGGCACCAGCTTTGAGATGGGCGTCGATACGGTCCTGAATCTGCTCTTCGCTACCCCAGGCAACAATAGCATCCACCAGAGCATCGCTGCATCCGTCCTCAAAGTCCACGTCCTTCCAGCCCAGATTTTTCAGGTTGTTGGTGTAATTGGGCAGGCGGGGGACATAGGTCTTCATATACTGCCGCGCGGCGGCACGGGCCTTGGTCGCATCCTTTTCGAGGATGACGGCTTGGGCGGCGCAGATCCAGGCGTCAGGGCCGATCTGCTCGCGCACATTGGCCGTGTGTTCCGGCGGCACGAAATAGGTATGCGTACCCTGGGCCTGTTCGGCTGACAGGGCCAGCATCTTGGGATGCAGGGCGGCAATAACGATGGGAGCCGGCTCTTTGGGTTTCGGCGCTTGGTAAAAGACGTCTTTCAGTTTCGGCAGATATTCCTTCATATAGCTATAAGGCTTGTTGTAGTCATGTCCGCGCAGATTGGACACAATCGGCTTGTGGCTGACGCCGATGCCGAGCACAAACCGACCGCCCGACAGCTCAGCCACCGTGTTGGTTGCCGTGGCCATGGTATAGGCGTCCCGCGCCCAGATATTGGCAATCCCGGTCGCAATGGACAACTGTTCGGTATGACTCAGCAGATAGGCCGCATGGGCAAACGGCTCGCGCCCGACAGCCTCCGGAATCCACAAGGTCTTATAGCCGGATTTCTCAACCGTCTGGGCGAATTGGGCGCTTTCAGGAGCCGTCATTCCATCCAGAAAAAACCAGACACCTACTTTGCCGATATCCATACAAAACCTCCTCACTCAGCAATCTCGTCGTTAATGACGAACCGCACCATATGCCGGGCGTTATTGGGCTGTCAATCTTGGGGCGGCTTGAGAGCCGCTCTCCCTCGTAAAGACTTGCTCGGATGTGGTATAGCAGCAGGCGAGAGAAACCTCGCTAGACAAAGAAAGAAGGAGGCATTTATGAAATTCGGCATCCATTATTCTCTGGGTGTTGGCATGAATCCAACCATGGACGATTATGTACGCGTGGCCGTAAAGGCCGAAGAACTCGGCTATCACTCAGCCTGGTTGGGCGACCACGTTGTCATCCCAGAAAAAATTGAATCTACCTATCCGTATACGCCTGATGGCTCAGCCAGCTTTCCTCGGCGCTTGCCCTTTCCAGATACCTTTGTCGTCCTGGCAGCCCTGGGCGCTCATACAAAAACCATCAAACTCGGCACCAGCGTAATCGTCGTCCCGTACCGCAATCCGCTCCCTGTGGCCAAGGCGGTGGCGACGGTCGATATGGCGACCAATGGCCGCTATCTTTTTGGCGTTGGGGTGGGGTGGCTGGCGGAAGAGTTTGAGGCGTTGGGAGAGAAATTCTCTGAACGGGGCAGCCGCACCAGAGAATATCTTCAGGTCATGAAAGCCGTCTGGCAGGAAGAGGCCGCCAGCTTTGAAGGCAAATATTTTTCCTTTCCCGACCTGTACGCCCTGCCGCTGCCGGTCCAAAAGCCGCACCCGCCCATCATCTTTGGTGGCGAGAGCATGCCGGCCCTCAAGCGCGTCGCCGACTTGGGCGACGGCTGGCAGCCCGGTCCGGTCCCGCTCGAGACGTTGAGAGAACGTATGGGACAACTGAGAGAGCTTATGGCCGAACGTGGCCGGGATTTTTCGCAGTTGTCAATCTCCATGCTGGGCGATGTCAAAGACCTTCAGGAAAATCCCGATACGCTGGCCGCACTCCGTGAACTCGGAGTCCAAGAGATGGTGTTATTTATGACAGCCCTGGACACGGATAAGACGCTGGCACAGTTGGAAGAAGCCGCAAACACATTTATGTCCTAGGCTGCTTTAAGGGAGGACCGGTTCATATGACCCTGACATTTCGCAAGCTCCATCCCCATTTCGTGGCCGAGGTCAGCCCCATTGCTCTCCGCCAAGTGACTGACCCTGAGACGCTGCTGGAGATTCGCGCCGGCATGGACGAGCACGCCCTGCTCGTCTTCCGCAACCAGCACTTCACGGACGAGGAGCACTTGGCCTTTGCGCAGCGCCTGGACGGCCGGTTGCACACCAAGACCGGTATCAGCGCGTTCCAGAAAAGCCGCCTGGGCAACGAGGCATTGGCCGACGTCTCCAATCTTAACGCGAGCGGGGAAGTCTATCAGGCCGACGACCGCAAGCGCATGTACGGCTTGGGCAATCGGCTCTGGCACGCGGACGCGTCCTTCCAGGACCCGCCCGGTCGCTACTCCATGCTACTTGCCCGAGTTGTCCCTCCGGTCAACGCGGACACGGAATACGCTGATATGCGAGCGGCCTATGATGCCCTGACTCCAGAGATGAAAGGCCGGCTTGAGGGGTTGCGTGTGCATCACTCGATTGCCCATTCGCGCGAAATTCTTGGTTTTGAATTTTCCGAGGAAGAACAGGACATCCTCAAGGGCGCGATTCAGCCGCTGGTCCGCACCCTGCCACGCACGGGACGCAAGTCACTGTACATCGCGGCGCATGCCTCCAAAATCATCGACTGGCCGATTCCCGAAGGGCGGCTGCTGCTGCTCGACCTGATTGAGCACGCCACCCAACCCGAGTTTGTCTACCGTCACTCCTGGCGCGTCGGAGACCTCGTGATCTACGACAACCGAGCGACCATGCACCGGGCCCGGCCGTATGCAGACACGACATACCGGCGCGAGTTGCGGCGGGTGACGACGCTTGACGTCGACCACGCTATCGAGCAGGCTAGAGCGGTCCATCACTAAGCAACACACAAGGAGAGAGGAAAGGAGGTCCACCTATGGCCAATGTCCAGACCGTACTCGGCGACCGTTCCACTGACGATTTGGGATTCACCCTGATCCACGAGCATTTAACCGTCGGCTTCCCCGGCTATGAATGGGACAACATTAGCTTTGACCGTAAAAAGGAGATCGCCGGCGCTGTAGAAAAACTCAAAGAGATCAAAGAGCTCGGCGTGACCTCGTTTGTTGATCCCTGCCCGATGGAATTGGGTCGCGACCCGGAATTTGCCGCGGAATGCGCGGACAAATCCGGCCTGAATGTCGTAGTCGCCACCGGCCTGTACAACGAAGCGCTCGGTATTCCGCCCCACTTCCGGAGCCTGCCCGTAGACGATATCGCCGAGATTTATGTGCGGGAGATTACGGACGGCATTGATAAAACGGGCATTAAAGCCGGGATCATCAAGACCGCGACCGGCGGGATTCCGGGCATGACCGAGACCGCAAAAACGATCGGTACGCACGAAGAGACCTGTCTGCGCGCGGCCGCCCGTGCCCACAAGGTGACGGGTATTCCCATCCTCTGCCATAATGACGAGTTGGGTCCATTTGGCCGCGAGACCCTGGACGTGTTTGAAGATGAAGGCGTGGATTTCAACCGCGTGCTCATCGGCCACGCCTGTGGTGTAGGCGATATGCGCTATTATTTTGACGTTTTGGAGCGCGGCGCATGGATCGGTTTTGACCGCTTCGGCATCGACATCATTGCGCCGGATAAAATGCGCCTGGCCTCGCTGATTGGCCTGCTGGCCGTCGGCTATGACCGGATTATGCTCTCGCACGATGCCGTCCATTGTCTGATGGGCCGCCCCAGCAAAGCCTGGGAGCAGTTTATCGAAGCCTGCCCAAACAATAATTATTCGCATATTCTGAAAAACATCATTCCTACCCTGGCCAAAGCCGGTGTGAGCGAAGGCACCATTCACACCATGATGGTCGAAAATCCCAAGAGCTATTTTGGCGGATAAGTCTCGCTCTGGGCGGTTGCCTCGGACAACGCAGCCGCTCAGCCCGCCGTTCGATACGGCAGGCCCGGAGAGTAGCCCTCAGCCATGTCTTCCCAGCCAGCTAGCGACCTCGATCAGGTCCGCACCTACTTTCGCAACTTCGGCCTGAAACAGGCACCGGAAAACGGCTCGCCCCTCTATCACGCCTTGTCCTTAGGCGTGCTGAACGACCCCGACATGTTGCGCTTGGCCGCAAGCTGTCCGCCCTCGCAACCGTCGGCCAACCTGCTGTTCGGCGCGGTGCATTATCTCCTCCTGGGTGGAGTCCAGCATCCCTTGCGCGATTTCTACCCGGACGTGGTCGCTTCGGAAAAAGCGCCGTGTCCGCCCGCCCAGGAGACCTATCCACTGTTTCAAGATTTTGTCTGGCATCACACCGAGACAATCAGACGGCTCATTACCAC
The DNA here is from genome assembly GCA_002238415.1 of Desulfurellaceae bacterium bin18. Taxonomy (GTDB): domain Bacteria; phylum Desulfobacterota; class Binatia; order Bin18; family Bin18; genus Bin18. The sequence continues at coordinate 35,971 of MPMI01000016.1, forward strand.
CCGCCTGGTCCAAACCAACGTCGTCCGCCGCACGACCTGCCTTCTGCCGGTCTTTGCTCAGTTGGCGAGAGAGGCCGGGGGCCCGCCCCTCCTGCTGCCCTGCGGCCGGTCTGTGCACGGTCGGGGAGAGAGGCGGGGAGCCAGCCCCTCTCGATGATTGAGGTCGGCAGCAGTGCCGGCCTGAACCTGCATTGGGACCGCTATTACCATCGCTATGAGTATCCGTCCGGGGCGAGCAGCGTGTGGGGCAACAAGGACGCCGCCGTCCGGCTTTCAACCCTGGTCAGAGGGACTGTCCCCCTCCCGCTCCTGCCCGAATCATTCCGTATCGCCTGGCGCGCGGGGATCGACCTCAACCCGATCGATGTGACTGACGCTGATGCTATGCGCTGGCTGCGCGCGCTCATCTTTCCCGAACATCTGGAGCGCCACCAGGAAACGGAAGCCGCCGCCCGTATCGCACGCACTCATCCGGTTCCGATTGTGACAGGCGACGCGCTTACCCATTTGCCGGCTCTGTTAGCCCAGGCCCCACAGGGCTCACACCTGTGTCTCTACGCTTCTATGGTCCTCTACCAATTCTCGCCTGAAGCCCGCAAAGACTTATGGAGGATGTTGGCCGCATTCTCAGCGACCCGGCCCGTCTCCGCCGTCATCCTGGATGGTGTCCCGGAGGGCTGGGCGCAGCTCCTCATCAGAGACTTCAGAAACGGCAGCTCTACCAAACGCCACATGGCCGCTGCTCATGCCCACGGGCGTTGGTTGGAGTGGCGGGAATAAGCTTCTCTCTTGGCCCCAGCATCCCAAGATGCTATGGCCCAAGAAAAAGGAGGACACTTTATGAGCGCATCTGACGCGCGGGCGGCAACGAGTTCCTACGCCGAAGCCGACCCGCAACTGTACGCCTTTCTCGATTGGATGGAGCAGCAAGACCCCGACTACGCCAAGGCATTCCGAGCCTATGGCGAGAAGGGCACCGGGGAGGGTCAGGCCCTTGCGGTCAAATACCGAGAAATGGTCATGACTGGCATTCTGGTGTTCGCGGGTCGCAAGGAAGGAGCCGTAGCCCATCTCAAACGGGCGATCGAACATGGGGCCACAAAGCGCGAGCTGTTCGAAGCCGGCCAATCCGCGGCTATTCCCGGCGGGGGGGTCACCTTAGGCCTGTGGATGCAAATCCTCACCCAACTCGATAGCGAAGGCGCTTTTATCAACGGCTAGGTAAGGAGGGAGCCCTATGGCACAATCAACGACAACACCGTCCGAGCCGGTCCACCCTCAGACCCGCATCGGCCATATTCATCTGACGGTGACCGACCTGGATCGCTCCTTAGCCTTTTACCGCGACCTGTTGGGCTTTGAGGAGACCATGCGTTACAAGGATTCGGCCGTGTTTCTGTCCGCGGGCGGCTACCATCACCACCTGGCGCTGAATACCTGGGCCGGACCGGATGCCAGCCCGCCCCCGCCCGGACATACCGGGCTGTACCACTTTGCCATTCTCTACCCCAGCCGTCGGGAACTGGCCCGGGCGGTAAAGGCGCTACGGCAGGCCGACTACCCGTTGCAGAGCACCTCCGACCACGGCGTGTCCGAGTCCGTCTACCTGGCTGACCCGGACGGCAACGGAGTGGAGCTGTCGGTGGACCGGCCACCCGAGACTTGGTCCCGCGACACGCAGGGCAATATTCAGGCCGGCCGTGGGAAGGTGGACCTGGACGAGCTACTGGCCGAGTTGGAGGAGAGGGCCTAGGCATGGATTTCAAATTCAGCTCGGAAGACGAAGTTTTTCGGCAGGAATTCAGAAGCTGGCTCGAACACAATATTCCCCGCGACTGGCGGGACGACGAACTGCACGACCCGGACACCCTGGAAGAGTTCGAGCGGCGGCGCGCCTGGCATCGCCGCTTGTACGACGGGGGCTGGATGTGCATCCACTGGCCCCAGGAGTATGGTGGCCGCGGTGCGAGCCTGATCCAGCAAGTCATCTACCAGCAGGAACTCGACCGCGCCAAGGCGCCACCCACGGTCAATTTTCAGGGTATCGCGCGGGTGGGACCGACGCTGATGCAATGGGGCACGCCGGAACAGAAGCAGCGCTATATTCCCAAGATTCCACCGGCTGAAGAAATCTGGTGCCAGGGCCTGTCAGAACCCGATCACGGCTCCGACCTGGCCGCGGTAGAGACGCGGGCGGTTGACCGGGGCGACCACTTCCTGGTCAACGGTTCCAAGGTCTGGACCTCCAACGCCCACCGCGCCGACTTCACCACCCTGCTGTGCCGGACCGACCCCGATGCACCCAAGCATAAAGGACTCAGCTATCTGCTGGTCGATATGAAAAGTCCCGGCATCACCGTGCGACCACTGGTCCAGATAACCGGGGAGAGCGGTTTCAACCAGGTGTTTTTCGATGATGTCCAGGTTCCCCTGGCCAATCTGGTCGGCGAGAAGAACCGGGGCTGGATGGTCGCCATGACCAATATGATGTTCGAGCGCACGATTCACGGCGGTCGCACCGACATGATGGTCGAGGTCAGACAGCTCGCCGAATTGGCCAAAAAAGTAGACCGGGACGGTCGCCCGGCCTGGGAGGATAGCTATGTGCGGCAACGCCTGGCCGGCTTCGCCTGCGAGGCCGCCGCGCTCAAATATACCAGTTTCCGGCAGCTCACCAGCCAGCTCAAAGGGCTGCCGCCCGGGCCGGAAGGCTCGATGATGAAGCTCGGCACGAGCGGCCTGAACCTGCGCATGCAGGACTTTGCCATGGAACTGCTGGGTCCCTATAGCCAGTTCGAATATCAGGCCGGCGGGGCGATTGACCGCGGCAAATGGTCGCATCGCATGCTGGCGGCGCGGCGCGGCACCATCGCGGCCGGGACCAACGAGATTCAGCACAACATCATTGGCGAGCGGGTACTCGGGCTACCCAAGGGCTGACCGGCCCCCTACTTTCGTAATGACAGAGGTGATACCACACAACAGCCTGAGCGGCGATGAAAAAGCAGCACATACTGGAGGGAGCTGACTATGCGTGACGGATTCAAAATTGTCGATACCGACTCTCATATGATGGAGCCGGACTGGCTGTGGGAACGGCATATGGAAGACGCGTATAAGGCCGAAGCACCCCGAATGGGCGAGGTGCCGGGGTCGGGCCGTCGTACCTTTCTGGTCGAAGGCGAGTCGTTTACGCGCGAAAAGGGCAAATACCCGATGGCGGCCAAGGCGTTTCTCAAGGCCGCGTATAAGGCCATGGACCGCTTTGAGCGGGCCAAAGACACCGGCTTTAGCGCTAAAAGCCGACTCGTGGACATGGACGAGCAAGGCGTGGATGTCCAGATTCTCTACCCGACCTATACCGGCCAGATGCTCGGCCGCGAGTTCCGTGACACCAAACTGCTGGCGGCCTGCTGCCGGGCCTATAATAACTGGGCCGCCGACTACACCTCCGAAGCGCCCGAGCGCCTGCGCTGGGCCGCGGCCCTGCCCATGCAGGAACCGGAGGAGGCGATCAAAGAGGCTGAACGCGCCGCGGCAAACGGCTGCGTCAGTTATTATATGCGGCCCAATCCGGTCGGCGGCCGCACCCTGTGGCATGAGGACTATCACCCGCTGTGGGCGACCATCGAAAGGCTGGGCCGGCCGATCTCAACCCATGACTCGGCTTCGGCCTCGGTGCCCTCGTTTGGCGATCGCATGGACACGCATACCAGCGGCCATATTTTATCCCATCCATTTGAGGCCATGGCGGCCATGGCCGGTCTGATCTGGTTCGGTATCTTTGAAAAATTCCCCCAACTCAAAGTCATCCACGTTGAGGGCGACGGCGGCTGGACCCCGTACTGGCTGCAACGCATGGAGCAGCACTGGGAATTCAGCGGCAACGCCGAACATGAATATCTCACCCGGCCGCCAACGGAGTATTTTCGCAGCAATGTGTGTGTGGGCTTCCGGGGCGACGAGCCCACCATGAAAGCCGCGGTCGAGCTGGTCGGTGACGATAATTTCACCTGGGACTCCGACTATCCGCATCCGGACGGCACCTATCCCTGGGGCGTGCAAGCCATGCTTGATCAGCCCATACCGGCAGAGTCGAAACGCAAGCTGTTCTGGGATAACGGGGCGCGTGTTTTTAATCTGGAATAGTCGCGGCTGCTGAGGAGACACAGACTATGGATTTTAGCGGTAAAGTCGGCCTGGTGACGGGCGCAGCCTCGGGCATTGGCCGTGCGACCGCACTGGGATTTGCCCAGCGTGGCGGTGCGGTTGCGGTGGCTGACATCAACGAAGAGAATGCGAGCGCGGTGGTCGCCGAGATCACGGAGGCGGGCGGAAAGGCCATGTCGGTCATCGCCGATGTGACCCAACAGGCCGACCTCGACCGGATGATTGCGACCACGACGGATGCCTTTGGCCGGCTCGATTTTCTGCATAATAATGCCTTTGGGCTGCCCGCGGCCCGGCCTGACAGTACGGTCATGGCCCGCACAGCCGACCTGGAAGATCGCGTCTGGGATAATACGATAGACTTGGGCTTGTCGTCTGTCTTCCACGCCATGAAGAAGGCAATCCCGGTCATGCGCCAGAACGGCGGTGGGGCCATCGTCAACACCGCCTCCATTTCGGGTCTGCGGGCCGATTACGGCATTGCCGCGTATAATGCCGCCAAGGCTGGGGTGATCAATCTCACCCGAGTGGTTGCCATTGAGTATGCCCGCTCCGGCATTCGGGCCAACTGTATCTGTCCGGGAGCCATCGACACGCCGCTGATCGCACCCGCCCTGGAGCAGCCGGGGTTTGCCGAGAAGTTCGACGAGATCATCCCCATGGGGCGGCTGGGCAGGCCGGAAGAAATGGCCAATGTTATCCTGTTTCTGGCCTCTGATCTGGCCTCTTTTGTGACGGGCGCGGCGTTTGTCGCCGACGGCGGCCAGACCGCCAAAACGGGCAGCCCGTCGTTTCTGCCGGAGGGCTGACAACACCCTGCCCCTCTCCAAAAAAGGAAGGAATAAAAAAGGAGGACAACATGGCAGACAAGAGTATCGAGGCGCAGATGCAAGACATGATTGACCGCGAGGCGATTCGCAATCTGCCTTTGCAGTATTGTCACTGTGTGTGGCAGCAGGATTTGGACGGATACGTCAATCTCTTTACCGAAGACGGCTCGTTCTCGACCGACGACCCCAGCCTGCCGGGCGCGCAAGGCCACGACGGCTTGCGCACGATGATCAAGGGTGGCTTGGCGATGCAGCCACGGCCCTTCATCCATAACCACGTCATCGAACTGAGTGGGCCGGATCAGGCCACGGGGACGTGTTATGTGGAAGTCCACATGAACCGAGAGGGCAAAAAGTGGGAAATGAAGGGCTGGTATAACGACGAGTACGCCAAAGTTGACGGCGAGTGGAAGTTCAAGTCGCGCCGGATCACGACCGATTCCTTTGGACCCAAGGACACAGCCTAGCGGAATCGACAGCTCAGTCTCTGGGCACCTCAGCGTACACGCGCTGCATGGTGTCCAGATGGCCCTGGGCGTCCAGACCGCCCCCGAGCGTGCGTAAGCATATATGGCTCAGGCCGGCCCGCCGCCACCCTGACACCCGGTCGCGCCATTCCGCTTCTCGGGGACCGACCACAGCCACGCCGGCTTCGGTGCCGATATCCTGCGGACTCCGGCCAGCCGTCTCGGCGGCACGCAGAATATCGGCCTGTATGGCCGGAAACTCTTCCGGCGTACACAGCACAAACCAGCCGTCGGCCAGGCGTCCGATCCGGCGCCGGATGCGCGGGATGGGGACACTCTGCGCGCCAATCCAGAGCGGGATCGGCCTTTGGACCGGAAACGGATTCAGACCGGCCCCGGACACCCTGTCCCAACGTCCGTCAAAGTCCACCGTGGGCTGCGTCCAGAGCTGCTTGAGGAGGCACATCTGTTCCTCGCAGCGATCCCCCCGCGTCTGAAAGTCCGCACCCAGGGCGCGGTATTCCTCGGCGCTGGGACCGACACCGATGCCGAGACGCAAACGACCGCCGGACAGCACGTCCAATTCCGCGGCCTGCTTGGCGACCAGCACGGTCTGGCGCGAGGGCAGGACAATGACCGAAGGCACCAGCTCTATCCTCTGCGTGAGTGCCGCAACATAGGCCAGCAGCGTCAACGGCTCGTGCACATAACCACTATCGGAGCGGAGGACCTGATCCGGGACGCGCAGATGGGTGTAGCCCAACTCATCAGCCGTTTGGGCAAATGCCCGGATCGCTCCCAAATCGCCCTGAAGCTCTCTTACTGGAAGTGAAATCCCGATCCTCATGAATTTTCTCCTACTCATTCAACCCCTTCTCGCAGGTGGAAGGGAGTGTCAACGCTTCGGTGTCGCACCTAGAATTTCAACACCGATTGAGCCGCCACACGTTGGCGGTACGTGGCATCCCAGCGTGTGAGATGTGGATAGCCTACGATGAGATCAAACTTGGCAAAGCGCATGAACTGCAAGGCGGCCTGAAGGGTGCAGTCGGCAACCGAGACGCGATCGCCTAAGAGCAGTGCACGACCGTCAGCTAAAACATTCTCAAAGTACTGAAAGGCAACCGGCAGTGCCTGCTTGGCCTGCATCGCGGCCTCGGGATTCGGAGGAAGTCCGATAGGCGATTTCGTGGCATGGACATAACGCCCGACTTGAAGCAGAACACGCAGATCGGCGATACGTTCCAGCTCACGGGCGCGTATGCGTTCACGCGTCCCATTCCCCCACATCGCCGGTTGGGGAAAGCGCTCTTCCAAATACTCGATAATCGCCAGAGATTCGACAATGTAATCATGGTCCGCAACCTCCAGCACAGGCAGACTCCCAAACGGATTGCGCGCCAGATGATCCGCACTCTTCTGCTCATTTTTAAGCGTATTGACGAGAACCTGTTCGACATCCATCTCAGTCCCGGCGGCCGTTTTTTCGGCAATATACAACATCACTTTCGTGGGGTTTGGTGCAGCGGGAACCATATAGAGTTTCATAGGGAGAAGGCTCCTCATGCGGGGGGCTACAGGCACAGCTCCGCCAGGGTGCGCAGAGCTTCAACCTGATTCGTGCCAATAATCATGGTCGTAACGGGCGACACCTTCCAGCGCGTGAGTTGCTCGGCAATGCGTTCTTTGGGACCGACCAGGGCGACGGCATCAACCAGCTCATCGGGCACGGCCGCTTGGGCTGCCGCCTTTTGGCCCGAGAGATATAAATCCTGCAGGGTTGTGGCTAGGCCCTCATATCCGAAGTTCCGGACGTAGCTGTTATAGAAATTCTTGGTACGGGCTCCCATGCCGCCGATATACAAGGCCAGACTGGCTTTGACCGGGGCACGACATTGGTCCAGGTCGTCTCCCATCACACACGTCACATATGGGGCGAGATCAAAATCCCGCAGGCTTTTGCCGTTTCCGGCTGTGGCAAATCCGGCTTCGAGATACGGGAGATAATACGAGTCGCACCAATCCGGGCTCATCCACACCGGGAGCAGGCCGTCGGCAATTTCCGCCGCAAGCGCAATGCCCTTGGGGCCAATTGAGGCGGTATAGATTTTCATATCGGACCGGCCATGGAGAATACTCTTCAGCGGCTTGCCTAACCCGCAGGCATCCGGCCCGGCGTACGGAATCTGATACTCCTGGCCATCAAACTCAAGCCGTTCCTTACGGGCCAGAATCTTGCGCACAATTTCGACATACTCCCGATAGCGTTGGAGCGGCTTGCCATAGGGCACGCCGTGCCAGCCCTCGATGACCTGCGGATTCGACGGTCCCAACCCAATCAGAAAGCGCCCGTCGGTCAAACCATCCAGCGTCATAGCGGTCATGGCCGTCATGGCCGGGGTCCGCGCCTGCATCTGCAAGATGCCCGCTCCCAGTTTGATTTTTGACGTACGCGCCCCAACAAAGGCCAGGAAAGAGACCACGTCCGACCCCCAGGCCTCACCAGTCCAGACCGAGTCAAACCCGAGGCGTTCGGCCTCAAGGATCACCTCCATAGTGTGCTGCATCCTTGGGCCTGAGTATCCGGTGACTAATCCAAGTCGCATCGCACTACCTCCTGTGGGTTCGGAGTATAGCGTTCACACGCCGAAGGGACAAAGGGAGGCTGGGGAGAGACATCTCACACCCGGACGTCTTCGACCGTGCTACGGCGCAACTCCCGTCGCCGGGAAAGATCGTAGCGACGGCCACGATGCAGCACAGCGCGATTGTCCCAGATCACCAGATCGCCCGGACGCCAGGTATGGCGGTACACAAACCGACGTTGCGTCGCATGCTCTAAGAGCTCGGCGAGCAGGAGCCGTCCTTCCGGAACGGGCCATTCCACAATGTGCGTGGCATGCGCCCCGATAAAGAGTGTCTTCCGCCGGGAGCCCGGATGAGTACGGACGACGGGCCATTCCACGGTCGGATACTTGGCCAAATCTTCCGGCGTGTATTGCTGATCGCCGAGCTGCATACGCGAATGAAAGGCAGAGTGTTCGGCCACCAGCCCTTCGATCTCCCCCCTGACATCGTCCGGCAGAGCATCGTAAGCCGCACGCATATCAGCGAACTCGGTTTCCCCCCCTTGTTCGGGGAGGATACAAGCCAACAAGAACGAATACTTCGCGGATGGTTGCTTGAACGAGCTGTCGCTGTGCCAGAGCTGGTTGGCCAGCATAGTAATCAGGCGCGGGTCGTCCCGCTCTAGAATCTGGCTTTCGAGATCCACGTTGGAGATGTCGATCATCCCGGCCTCTTTGAAGCGACTCCGCCGCTGCAACACCTTGAGCAGCCCCATATCAACGGGACCAAGCGCGCGGGTAAACGCCATCTGCTGGGATTCGTCCAGAACCTGGTCGCGGAAGACCAGTACGGCGAACTCATCCATGGCAGCCTCTATCTTGGCTGCTAGATCTGCATCAGTTGGTTGCCGCAGATCAATCCCTTGGACTTCGGCAGCGAACACGGGATGCAATGGAGACAAGGTTAGGGTTTGCATGGGGTTTCCCTCATCAAGTGAGTATGCCCGCACGAGATAGATTTGGGAAGAAGCGTAGCGCGCGCTCACGCATTGATTCTTCCCGCCTCAGCGTTTACGATTCGGAGACGTTTTCCTGCGGTAGTCCGGTCTGTGAGTAGAACCGTTTCGTAAAGGAGTGCACCCATGGCAACGGCCAGTAAGATTGATGCCATCCCCCTGCCGCCCACGGAGGCAGCGTTCGACCCCATCACTTTCAGTGTGATCCGTAACCGCTTTGAAGCCATCGGTCAGGAAATGACCCTAGCGATGGAGCAGACGGCGTGGACCTCGGTCATTGCCCTGGCCCGCGACTACTCGTGCATGATCTACGACGCCCATGCCAGCGGACCGCGTCAGGTCACCATGGCCGATTGCCTGCCCATCCACTGCAACAGCATTCGGACCCTGCTGATGGAAATCGTCTCTGTGTTTGGAGACGACATCCACGACGGCGATGTGTATATGTCGAACGATCCCTATCGGGGTAACACCCATATCCCGGACTTGGTGACGGCCCAGCCGGTCTTCGTGGACGGCAAGCAGGTGTTCTGGACCGTGGCGCGCGGCCATCAGCTCGATACCGGTGCTATCGAGGCGTCGAGCATCGTGCCCGCGGCCAAGACCATCTTCCAGGAGGGCATTGTCATTCCGCCTACCAAGCTGGTCGACCGCGGGGTCGAGCGCCACGATATTGTCGAACTGTATCTCTCGAATGTGCGTTACCGGGACGCCCTGCACGGCGACCTGCGCGCCCAGCTCGGGGCCTGCGGCGTGGCCCGCAAGGGCCTGATCGAGCTATGCGAGCAGTACGGCCGCGACGAGGTGGTGCGCTATAGCGACGGGCTCATGGACTACGCCGACCAGCGCGCCTCGGAGGAGTTCCGCGCGATTCCCGACGGCGTCTACGCAGGCGAGACCTGGACCGACACCGACGGCAACGGGGCGACCGATATTCCGATTCGGGCCACCATCACTAAGAAGGGTGCGGATATCCACGTCCATTACAGCGGTGGGCCACCGTCCACCGGCTCTTTCAACGCGACCTATGCGGTCATGATGGCGACCTCGACGATCCCCTTCCTGTACTATATCGACTCGGACATTCCGCATAACCACGGCGTGCTGCAACACATCAGCGCCGACGCCGACGATAACACCATCTGCCTGGCCAAGTGGCCGGCCGCGGTTGCAGGGGCAACCCAGAATCCGGCCGACCCCATGCACGATGTGATCAATATCGCCATGGCCGAGGCCATTCCCGATCGTGTGCCCGCCGGCGGGGCGCATACCGCCCACGTCCCGAACTTCAACGGGGTTGATTCGAGAACCGGCAAGGAGTGGGGCTGCATGCTGTTCAACAGCGGCGGAGGCCAGGGCGCGGCAAAAGACGCCGATGGCTGGCCGGTCCTGTGCACCATTGCCGGCATGGGCGGGCTCACCTCAGCCTCGGTCGAGCAGTTGGAACTGCTGTATCCGCTCCGCGTTGAGCAGAACGAAATCGAGACCGACGCCATGGGCAAGGGCCAATGGATCGGCGGCCCAGGGCTGCGCACGCGCTATCGGCCAATTGCTGGCGACATGGAGTGCGTGGGCTTTGGCGAGGGCTTGAAGAACCCGCCGCACGGGGTGAACGGCGGCACCATGAGCCCGGGCGGCGGTATTTATATCGAGCACGCAGACGGCCGACGTACGTTTACCTCCTCCGCGGGACAACTGCTGATTCGCGAAGGCGAAACCTGGAATGGCGTGTCCGCGGGCGGCGGTGGCTGGGGCAACCCGCTCGACCGCGACCCGGAACAAGTGCGCCGCGACCTGCGGGACGAGTGGATCAGCGAAGACACGGCCCGTAACGTGTTCGGTATAGTCGTCAAGGACGATCTTGAGCGCAGCCTCGATGTTGCCGCAACCGAGCAGCTCCGAGCCGAGCTGCGCAAGCACGAGCGCCCGACGATTGAACCCACCACCCCGGCGGCCGGCACCTGGACGCAGCAGAACATGCGCCCCGGCGACCGCTATCTCGAAGCCCCGACCATCGCCCGGAACTTCAGCGCGACGCCGCAGGAGACGTAAACATGGGGCATCGAGTCGGCATCGATATCGGCGGCACCTTCACCGATGTGGTCCTGCTGCGCGACGACGGCAGGTTCCACGTCTACAAGGAAGACTCGACTCCCGACCAGCCGCTGCTTGCGATTACGCGGGGTCTCGCCGGCATGGCCGAGGAAGCCGGGACCACGGTGGAAACGCTGCTGCGTGAGACGGAATTTCTGGTGCATGGTCAGACCATGGCGACCAATGCCCTGATACAGCGCAACGGTCCGGTCATCGGCCTGCTATGCACCCAGGGCTTTCGCGACATCATATATCTGGGCCGGGGCGGGAAGCCCGAACGGTTCAACATCCACCTCCAGAAGCCCGAGGACTTTATTCCGCGCTATTTGCGTCTGGGCATTCCCGAGCGTATCGGCGCGGACGGTTCCGAGGTCTTGCCGCTCGACGAAGAGGCCGTTCGCAACGCAGCCCGGCGCTTCGGCGCCCACAGTGTCAAAGCGGTAGCGGTTGCCTATCTGTGGTCCATCGTCGATTCGAACCACGAAAGGCGCACCGCCGAGATCGTGCGCGAGGAGCTGCCCGGCGTCGAGGTGCTGTGCTCCTGTGATGTCCTGCCCGAGATTCGGGAATGGGAGCGCACCTCGTCAACCGTGCTGTCCGCCTATATCGCACCCATTATCGGCGACTATCTGCGCGCCTTTGAAAAAGAGATGGCAGCCGGCGGCCTGCCCCATCCGCCGCAGATCATGCAGGTCAACGGCGGCTGTGCGTCGGTTGAGGACCTTTTGGCGCGTCCCGTCAACGCGGTGGCCTCAGGCCCCGCGGCTGGCCCAGCCGCAGGGGCGCACTACGCCTCGGATACCAAAGCCCCCGACCGGCTGATCATTATCGACATGGGCGGGACCAGCTTCGACGTCTGCATGCTGCGCGACAGCGAGCCGGTCATGTCAACCGATATTCGGGTCGCGCATCAGCCCATCGGGGTGAACGGGGTCGAGGTGCTATCGATCGGCGCCGGCGGCGGCTCTATTGCCTGGCTCGACAGCGGCAAGGCGCTACGGGTCGGGCCGCAGAGCGCGGGTTCCCAGCCGGGACCGGCCTGTTACGGCCGGGGTGGCCGCGCGCCCGCAGTCACCGACGCCAACTTGGCCGTCGGGCGGATGTCGTCCGGTGCGTTTCTGGGTGGGCGGCGGTCCCTCAGCGAGCACCTGGCGCAGCGAGCCCTTGCCGAGCATATTGCTACGCCGCTAGGACTGTCCGTCCGCGAGGCTGCGGCCGGTATCCTGACCATTGTGAACTCGAATATGGCCTCGGCCATCCGGGCGGTCTCGATTGAGCGCGGTATCGATCCCCGCGACTATGTCATGGTCGCGGGCGGCGGGGCCGGCGGCCTGCACGCGGCCGAACTGGCTCGTATGCTTGAGATCGGCGAGGTGCTGATTCCGCGTTCCGCGGGTGGTCTGTGCGCCTTCGGTATGGCGGTCACCCCGGTACGGCACGACTATGTGCGCCTGCACCACTGCTATACGGATCGGCCGGACGCGGCCACGGGCATCGCTCAGGTATTTGACGAGTTGATCGCCGAGGGCGGCTCCCATCTTGAGGAGGAGGGCTTTCAGCCCGAAGAGATTCGGTTCGCCCGGCACCTGGAGGGGCGCTATCCGGGCCAGGTGCATAACCTGACCGTACCGCTGCCCGACGGACCGATTGACGCCGATCTCTTACGTCGGCTCGAAGCCGACTTTCATGACGAGCACGAGCGGCGATTTACCTATTCGATGCGCGACCAGCCCATCGAGTGCCTGCACTGGCGCATCGCCGCCACAGGCAACCGCCCCGCTCCTGAGGGACGGCTGGCTACACAGTCCGCGAACCGGCTACAACCGACCAGCCGACGCAGGGCCTATATGGCTGGGGTCAATGCCGAGGTGGAAACCGAAATTTATCAAGGCGACGCGCTGGCAGCAGGTGACCAGCTCACCGGCCCGGCCATCGTTGAGTTCGCCACAACCACGGTGGTCGTCAACCCGGATGACCGGTTGACCGTCCAGGCCGACGGCAGTTCTCTGCTGACGATTGCCCTCTAACAGAAGGAGATAGGATGTCGGGTGTCATGATCGTGACAGGCGGAAGTCGCGGCATTGGAGCCGCCATTTCACGCCGAGCGGCGCGGGCCGGGTTTGACGTGTGCGTCAACTATGCGCGCGCCAAAAACCGGGCCGAAGAGGCGGTCCACGACGTGATACAGGCCGGGCAACGGGCTATTGCCGTGCAAGCCGATGTAGGAACAGAAGAAGGCGTTATTGAGCTGTTTCGCCGGACCGATGCCGAACTCGGCCCGGTCACTGCCCTGGTGAATAATGCCGCGATCGACTATGAGACCGCAGTCGTCGACGCCGAGTTGGAACGCGTCCGGGGCGTTTTTAATCTCAATATCTTTGGCGTGTTCGTGAGCGCCCGCGAGGCCATCAAACGCATGTCCACCAAACGCGGTGGCACCGGCGGCGTGATCGTCAACGTCGGCTCCATTTCCTCACGGTACGGCGGGCTACCGGGCGATGTGGTCTACGCCTCAAGCAAAGGCGCGCTTGATTCCTTTACCCTGGGTCTGTCCAGGGAAGTCGGGCCCGAGGGGATTCGGGTCTGTTGCGTGCGGCCTGGGATTACCCGGACGGAAATTTTTGAAGCGAGTATCGGTATTGAACGCGCCGAAGCCATTGCCAAGGCGCAGACGGTCTTGGGGCGTATCTGCGAACCCGAAGAGGTGGCCAATCTGGTGGTGTGGATCTGCACGGATGAGGCCTCGTACGTCACCACGACGATCTACGATATTTCGGGTGGACGCTGAACAGGCCACATTAATAAAAGGAGAAACCAGCATGACCAGCGCCATACAGGACACACAGACAGACCACGCGCAGACCCTTCCAACGCATCCCCTGGAGCCGCTGAGCCGGGACGAGATTGAGCGCGGCGTGGCCATCCTCACCGGCTCGGGCGAACTGAGCGGCCAGCTCGCCTTCTCCAGTGTCAGTCTGGTAGAGCCGCCCAAAGATGAGGTCAAGACCTTTACCCCAGGCGCGCCGTTTACTCGGGCGCTGCGCTTTCTGGGGGTGGACGAATCTGCCAACGGGAGGCAGGCGGGCAGTTTTGACGCACGGGTCAATATCACGACGGGAGAGCTGCTTGGGGTGCAGCGCCTCAGCGGCGGACAGGCCCCATTTGGGGGGCGAGACTTGGCGCAATCGATCAAGCTCACCAAAGCCGACCCCGCCTGGCAGGCCGCGGTGAGACGGCGCGGCGTCGAGGATATGGGCCGGGTGCAGATCGATATGTGGCCGGGCAGCGGCCCCCTGCCCGACGGCGTGGATGCAACCCATCGCCTGGCCCGGACAATTGCTTTTGTGCGTGAAGACAAGACCGACAACGGCTATGCCCGCCCGCTCCAAGGGCTGATTGCCCATGTGGACCTGACCGCAGGCCGGGTGGTCCATCTGGAAGACCACGGCGCGACCGTCCTGCCACCGGAGAGCGGACGCTACGAGGCTAGCCATCAGCCTTCACTGCGGACCGATTTGAAACCGATTGCCATTACCCAGCCCGAGGGGCCGAGTTTCCGCGTCGACGGGCACGCGGTGGAATGGCAGAAGTGGTCGTTCCGGGTCGGCATGCACCCCCAGCACGGCCTGGTTTTGCATACCTTGAGTTATGACGATGCCGGGGAGCGGCGGTCGATCCTGTATCGGGCGTCGCTGGCGGACATGGTGGTTCCCTATGGCGACCGCGACCCCATGCACACCTGGAAACACGTGCTGGATGCCAGCGAGGCGAGTGTGGGCAATCTGGCCAATTCGCTCAGCCTGGGCTGCGACTGTCTGGGCGAAATCCATTATTTTGATATGGACACCCTGCTGGCCGACGGGTCCGTCTATACGATTGAGAACGCCATATGCATGCATGAAGAAGATTACGGCGTGCTGTGGAAGCATCGCGACTTGCTGTCCGCGACCACGGAAGTCCGGCGCTCGCGGCGTTTAGTAGTCAGCTCGTTCTTTACGGTCGGGAATTATGAGTATGGCTTCTTCTGGTATTTATACCTGGACGGCACAATTCAGATGGAGGTCAAGCTGACCGGCATCGTCGGCGTCAGCGCGGTAGAAACCGGGGCCGAGCAGCCCGAATTCGCCCCGCTCATTGCGCCCAACCTGGCCTCCCCGATTCACCAGCATCTGTTCTGTTTCCGGCTCGACTTTGATGTGGACGGTGAGAATAACTCGGTCTACGAAGTCGATGTCGAACCCGTGCCGCACGGGCCGGACAATCCGCACGGGACCCAGTTCCGCGCCAAGACGACCCTCCTGGAGTCCGAAGATGTTGCTCGGCGAGATATTGCCCCGCAGGCCGGTCGGAGCTGGAAGATCGTCAACCCGCAGCGGACAAACCGGCTGGGGGTCCCGGTCGGCTATAAGCTGCTTGCCGGCGCAACGCCTACCCTGTTTGCCCAGGCGGACTCCTATGTGGGGCAACGGGCCGGGTTTGGCCAGCATAATCTGTGGGTCACCGCGTTTGCGCCGGACGAACTCAGCGCGGCCGGCGACATCACGCTCCAGAGCCCCGGCGGTGAGGGTCTGCTGCGCTATTCACGCGACCGCAATATCGAGGACACCGACATCGTTGTCTGGCATACCTTTGGCCTTACGCATATTCCGCGGCCCGAGGACTGGCCGGTGATGCCGGTCGAGTATGCCGGCTTCAGCCTGATGCCGGTCGGCTTTTTTGAACGCAACCCCGCCCTGGACGTACCGCCCAGTCCGCATGCGTGCAAATAGAGAGCGTTGAGATGGGAAGGAGACAGCATGATTTCACTGACCGTGAACGGAACGGAACACAGCGTTGATGTCGGCTCGGACATGCGGCTGCTGTGGGTGTTACGCGATATCCTGGGGCTGACCGGGACGAAGTTCGGCTGTGGCATGTCCTTGTGTGGAGCCTGCACCGTCCATCTGGATGGCGAACCGGTGCGCTCGTGCGTTATGCCGGTCTCCATTGCCGCGGGCAAGAAAATTACGACCATAGAAGGGCTCTCTACAGATGGCGGCCATCCCTTACAGCAGGCGTGGATTGCCCATCAAGTGCCGCAGTGCGGATATTGCCAGACCGGCATGATTATGTCGGCCGCGGCGCTGCTGAAGAAAAATCCCCAGCCAACCGACACCGACATCAACGAATCCGTAACGAATATTTGCCGGTGCGGGACGTATGTGCGTGTTCGGGCCGCCATTCATACTGCCGCTCAAAAATCCGGCTCGAACGACGGGATGAAGGGATAGGGGCGCACCGATGAAACAAATATCGAACATGTCCCGTCGTTCGTTCTTGTTACGCTCAGCTGCGGTTGGGGGCGGACTGTTACTGGAAGTGACGCTTCCGAAGTCTTCTGTGGCAGAGGCCGAGCAGGTGAGTGCTCAGGCTGAAACCAGTCCTGAGGTAACCGCCTGGGTCCTGATCCGGCCGGATGATACCATCATCATTCGAGTCGCGCGGGTAGAAATGGGCCAGGGTAATTTTACCGGCCTTCCCATGCTGGTCGCCGAAGAGTTGGCCTGTGACTGGAGCAAGGTGCAGGCCGAGTATGCGTCAACCAGCGAACATCTCAGACGCAACCGGATTTTTCGCACCATGCTGACCGGCGGCAGCCGGTCGATCCGTGACAGCCAGGAGTATTTACGCACGGCAGGGGCCGCGGCCCGCCTGATGCTGACCAGCGCGGCCGCGCGGCGCTGGGACGTACCGGTTGCGGAATGTGTGGCCGCGAACAGCATCATCACCCATACCCCAACCCAACGGCAGGTCAGCTTTGGAGCGGTGGCAGCAGAGGCGGCCACGCTCGACATCCCCGAAAATCCGCCGCTCAAAGACCCCGCGGACTGGACCATTTTGGGTCAACCGGCCCAGCGGTTTGACATCCCGGATAAGGTCACGGGCAAGACCGCGTTTGCGATTGATACCCGGCTGCCCGGCATGGTCTATGCCGCGATTGCCCAGTGCCCGGTGTTCGGCGGCAGTCTGAAAAGCGTGGACGCTGAAAAAATTGCCGACATGCGCGGGGTGGTCAAGGTTGTTCCCCTGGAAGACGCGGTCGTCGTCGTTGCCAAAGAAAGCTGGTGGAACGCGCAGCAGGCACTCCGCGCGCTGCCGATTGAGTGGGATTTTGGGGAGCACGCCCAAGTGAGCAGCGACAGCATCCTGGAATTTCTGCGCGAGGGCATACAACTCGAAAAGGCGCCGGTCTCCCGTCAGGAGGGCGATATCGACAGCGCGTTTGCCAGTGCGGCCACAACAATTGAAGCCGACTATTATGCCCCCTATCTTGAACACGCCACCATGGAGCCGCAGAACTGTACGGCGCTGTATACGGAACAGCGGGTTGACGTCTGGGCGCCGGCCCAGAACAGCGAGGCCACCGCGGCCGTGACCGCTGAGACCGCGGACGTGCCGGTGAGTCGGGTCGAGGTCCATAAAGTCCATCTCGGGGGGGGCTTTGGGCGGCGCGGGCTGTATATTGAGTTTGTGCGCCAAGCCGTCAGGATTGCCAAGACTATGCCCGGCACCCCGGTGCAATTAATCTGGTCCAGAGAAGAGGATATTCAGCACGGCCGCTATCGGCCGGTGGCCCTGGTCCGCATGAGAGCTGCGCTCAACGCCTCCGGGGAACCAACCGCCTGGTCTGTGCGGCAGGCCGAGCAGTCGATTTTCAGTGCAGTCCGCCCTCATCTGATTCGGGACGGGGTTGATATCGTCGGTGTTCGGACTTTTGCCGACGCGCCGTACGCCTTCCCGAACATGCATATGGAATACGCCATGCGCAACACCCACGTGCCGCCAGGACCGTGGCGGGCAGTAGCGCATACTCATAATCCGTTCTTTCGGGAGAGTTTCATTGATGAGTTAGCCCATGCGGCCGGGCAGGACCCGTACCAATTTCGCCGCACCCTCCTCCAGACCCCCCAGGCGTCGAAGGACCTGGCCATTCTGGACGCGGTCGCCGAGGCCGCCGAGTGGGACAGCCCGCTGCCGGAAGGCGTCCACCGCGGGATTGCCGTGCAGGATTCTTACGGAAGTTATACCGCAGCGGTAATTGAAGCGTCAGTTAATGGTGCAGGTGAGTTGACTATCCACCGCGTGGTTACTGGTATTGACTGTGGGTATGTGGCCAATCCCGACTCGGTCCGGGCTCAGCTCGAAGGCAGCGTCGTCTACGGCCTGACAGCCGCGCTGTACGGAGAGATCACCATTAAGGCGGGCCGGGTTGAACAGTCGAATTTTCATGACTACCAGATGATGCGGTTGGCCGAGATGCCCACGGTTGAGGTGATCCTCAAGCCGACTGGTGGTTTCTGGGGCGGCGCGGGCGAGCCCGGTATGGCCCCGCTTGCGCCGGCGCTGTGTAATGCCATCTTTGCGGCAACCGGTAAGCGTATTCGTTCGCTGCCGTTAAAGAACCATGATTTACGCCCGGCCTAATCGCCTGTCACGGCGGCGCGCGCTTGTCGGTCTGCTTGGCTGCCTGGGCTGCCTGCTCGTGCCGCTCAGAAAGGCGCGTTCGGCAGACGCGCTTCCCGAGAAGCTCGCACCGCTCATTCGCCAGGCAACCGGAGGGGTCATGCCCCAGGTCGGCCGCGTCACGCTTACTCTGCCGGCCCTGGCCGAAAGCGGCCATTCCGTCCGGCTGCGGGTCCGAGTCGAGAGTCCGATGACGCCACAGGCCCATGTAAGACAGATTCATGTTTTTTCGGAAAAGAACCCCAGACCGGTTATTGCCCGCTTCTCGCTGGGACCGCGAGCCGGACGGGCCGAGGTGCACACCCGGATTCGACTGGCCGGTACCCAGCAGGTTGTTGCGGTTGCGGTCATGAACGACGGCACGGCCTGGATGGCAAGCGCGGAAGTCGTTGTCACGGCTGCGGCCTGTGTTGAGGGAAGCTGACCGGACCCATGCGATATGGCCAAGGCGAGAATCAAAGTCCCCGAAGTTGTCAAACGCGGAGCGGTTTTCGAGGTGCGTTTGCTCATCCGTCATCCCATGGAAACGGGCTTCCGGTATAACAACGTGGGCCAGAAGATTCCCAAAAACATCGTGCATACCGTCCGATGTGTGTATAACGGGGCAGAGGTTTTCCACGCAGAGTTATTCCCTGGTATTGCCGCCAATCCGTATTTCTCGTTTTTTACCACAGCGGAAGCGTCGGGCGAGCTGGAGTGTGTGTGGACAGATGACACTGGGGTCACGATGTCCGAGCGCGTCGCGCTCACGGTCAGCGAATGAAATGTTTTGTTGTCCTGCTGGCAGGCCTGCTGGCCGTCCCGGCCCTCGCGGGCACCGCCTCTGTCTCTGAGCGCGGCGCGGCCTGGGCCCGGGCATGTACGGCCTGTCATGGCCCTGACGGACAGAGCCAAGGAGCCATTCCGGCGCTTGACCGGCTGTCACCCGAGGACTTCAGGGTGGCCATGCAGGCATTTCGGACCGAAGAGCGTCAGGGAACCGTGATGAATTATATTGCCAAGGGGCTGAGTGAGGCGGATGTCGAGGCCGTGGTGGCGTATTTTGCAATAATGCAGGCACGTTGAGCGGTGCGGTGTACTGGTCCGCAGACCCCTCACCCCTTAGGGGAAAGGGAGTAAATGTAGGGGCAACCCCCCGTGGTTGCCCCGCGACGTTTGACTGATGCCCCCATATCTCACCCGCCGTCAATTCTTCAGCCTGGCCGGAAGCCTGCCTTTTGTCCGCCCGCTGACCGGCAGAGCGCGGGCGAATACCCAGGCCAGGGCCGTCGTCGTTGGCGGTGGTTTTGGCGGGGCGACCTGCGCAAAGTATTTACGCCTGGCCGACCCGAGCCTTGAGGTCACGCTGGTGACCCCCCAGCCTCAGTTTATCACCTGTCCATTCAGCAATGCAGCTTTGGTTGGTCTTCGCTCGCTCGCCTCGTTGACCTATACCTACCAACGGCTCCGGGAAGGCTATGGCGTACAAATTGCCCATGCCCAAGCACAGGAGATTGATCCGACCACGCGGCGCCTCACCCTCTCTGACGACACTACTCTCACCTATGACAAACTTGTCTTATCCCCCGGTGTTGAACTGCGCTGGGACGCAATAGAAGGTTACGACGCCGAAGCCAGTACGGTGTTCCCACACGCCTGGCAGGCGGGTTCGCAGACGCTGCTGCTACGCCGTCAACTGGAAGCCGTGCAGGATGGCGGGCTGGTGGTGGTGAGCGCGCCGGAGACGCCCTACCGCTGTCCGCCGGGGCCGTACGAACGGGCCAGTTTGATCGCCCACTATCTCAGAACTCACAAGCCAAGATCGAAAGTCTTGCTGCTTGATGCCAAGGACAGTTTTACCAAGGACGGACTATTTCTAGCCGCGTGGGAGAGGCTGTATCCCGGCCTGCTCGAATGGGTACCGGGTGCCCAGGGCGGGCGGGTCACCCAGGTCGATACCCGCACCGGCATCGTCCACACGGAGTTTGACGAGTACAAACCAGCGGTGGCCAATATCATTGCCCCGCAGCGCGCGGCGGCGATTGCGCGGGCGGGCGGCCTCGACGCCGGCACGGGCTGGTGCCCCGTATACGGTGGCACATTCGAATCCCGCATACACCCCAACATTCATATTATTGGCGACGCGGCTATCGCCAGCCCCATGCCCAAGTCCGCCTTTAGCGCCAATACTCAAGCCAAGGTCTGCGCCGCGGCCATTGTGGCTCTGCTCCGGGGCGAGCCGGTTGCCCCGCCGGCGTTGATGAATACCTGCTACAGCCTTGTTGCGCCTGATTACGGTATCTCTATTAGCGCTGTGTATGCCGTTGAAAACGATACGATTCAGGTTGTCCCAGGATCGAGCGGCACAAGCCCGCTTGACGCGCCGGGGACAACGCGCACGCTCGAAGCGGCCTACGCCCGCTCGTGGTACGCCAATATTACCGCCGATACGTTTGGGTAAAGGCGACGCTACGATGCACGGAATCCATTGGAAAGCTTTTGTCATTCAGGTGTGGATCGGACTTCTGGTGCTGAGCGATCTCTGCGCCCAGGGGAATCAGCAACTCGACGGTTTGCAGACCCGGCATGAAGGGATTCCCACCCCGTTGACCGACCAGCCCGGTGATGCGGAGCGGGGACGGCATATTGTGCTCGACCGGGAGCGCGGCGATTGTGTGGTATGTCATGCCCTGCCGCAAAGAGTAAACCTGTCTTCCAATAAGCAGGCAGATGTTGACAGGTTTACTCTTTTGCCCGAACGCCGCTTCCACGGCACGGTGGGACTGCCCTTGGACAACGTTGGGAATCGCCATACCGCCGCGGAGTTGCGCCTGCGACTGCTGGACCCCAAAGCGCTGAACCCCCGCTCCATCATGCCGGCGTATCATACCGTGGAAGGTCTGCATTCCGTACTCGAAGCCTACCGGGGCAAGCCGATCCTCACCGCGCAGGAAATTGAAGATGTTGTGGCCTATCTCCTGACGCTTCGTCAGGACGCTCCACAGGCTGCTGAGGCTCTCCAAACTCCGGGCAGTTCGCAGCACGAGACTTCCCCGTACAGCGTCGAAGGCCGTCGCTCCGGGTATACTTATCTGTCGGAGGAACACCGACAGTTACAGGACGACGCGTTTGGCAATCCGGGGATGTTATGGATCGAACGTGGGCACGATTTATGGGACCAGACCCAGGGCGACAGCCAACAGGCGTGTGCCGGTTGTCATGGAGACGCGGCAACAAGTATGCGCGGGGTGCGTACACGCTATCCGCAATTCGATCCACGCACAAAAAAACTCATCAATCTGGAGCAACGGATTAACCGCTGTCGCACCGAGCAACTCCAGGCCGAAGCCTACCCGTATGAATCCGAAGCCCTGTTGGCGCTCAGCGCCTTTGTGAGTTTTCAGTCCCGCGGGCTGCCGCTGAACGTGGACATCACGGGGCCGGCCACGCCGTTTTTCGAGGCGGGTAAGGCGTCCTTCATGCGCCGCCGCGGCCAACTCAACATGACGTGCAGCCATTGCCACGACGAGTACGCCGGGCAACGCCTGCGGGGTGAAGTCGTCAGCCAGGGACAGACCAACGGCTTCCCAGTCTATCGGCTGAGCTGGCAAACACTGGGATCGACACACCGCATGTTTGTCTGGTGCAACACCGCGATTCGTGCCCAACCCCTGGCCCACGGGGCGGACGACTACGTGAATCTGGAATTGTATATGGCCTGGCGGGGTCGTGGCTTACCGGTAGAGACACCGGGCGTGCGCCGCTGAAGGGAGGGAGGAACTGAAGGCGTACTCTCCTTTCTTCTACGCAACGCTTTCTTCCATTGAGTCAGCAGGACGCCGGATGAGCGAGTATTGCCGAATTCTCTTCAGCTCCTTGGCCTCTGAGCGCTGGGCATAATACAGGTCCCAGCGGAGTTGAAGGTTAAGCCAGAAAGCGGCAGAAGTACCAAAGAACTTCGCTAAGCGCAGAGCCGTTCCCGGGCTTACGCCGCGTCGCCCTCGCACCAACTCGTTAACCCGCTGATATGGCACATGAAGCTTTGCTGCAAGCTCACGCTGGGTTAAGCCCATAGGGCGCAGGAATTCCTCCAGGAGCACTTCCCCCGGATGGGTTGGAGAGCGATGGGTTGGAATGCGAACCATGTTTCCTCCCTTTGATAGCCTTAATGGTAGTCAGTGATCTCGACCTGTACCGGTCCTGTCTTTGTCCAAGTAAAACAAATCCGGTATTGCGCATTTATACGTATGCTATGCTGTCCCCTCCGGTCTCCCAAGAGCGCCTCTAAATAGTTGCCTGGGGGAACCTTCATTTCTTCGAGTGCTTCGGCTGAGTCAAGCTGATCAAGCTTACGACCTGCGACCTTCCAAAGTGAGAGAGGGCAACACTTCATTGCATTTTTCGTTCGTCTGCCGTTGAAGACATCTTCCGTTCCGGCGTTTTTGAACGACTGAATCATATCAGCATAGTAGCACGGTATCCATGCTATACTTGGGAGACAGCTACTATCCGAACTGTTAAATGCTAGGATCGACGCACCGTATGTTTGCCTGTTGTAATACCGCGCCCCGCGCCCAACCTCTGGCCCATGGGGCCGAGACTACGTGAATCTGGAACTCTACCTGGCCTGACGCGGTCGTGGCTCGCCGGTAGAGACACCGGGGGTGCGACGGTGAGGGAAGAATATGGAAAAGTATTAAGCGCGCATAACTTGCTAAGGCGAAGCCATGACCCTTTATCCCTCGATATCTCTATAGCAGAGTTAACCTTTTATAACTGCAAGTAAGATGATCTGCGTCTTTCGACAAAACTGTTCCAATAGAAGTGGCGAGAAACGACTGGACAGTAACATTTTTCCGGGTGTTATAGCGTTAACATTCGCCCCATAGTAATTGCGCACCACTTCATTGAACTTCTGTCTTGTCCCAACACTGCCGTGGGCAATGTGATTCCTCATTTTCCTCAAGTCGGAGATGAATTGCCCATGCCCAACAACCGTATGAATAAAGTGTTCCCTCGGTGAGAATAAGTATTCAAGGTTCTTCCTTATTTCTCTCGCCCTACCCCATCGAAGTTGAAATTTTTCTTTTGCTGGGTTTGGACGCTCGAAAGTACGCATCGCGTCTCGGGCACGCTCAAAGCCCTGAGTCGGATGGGGCCTCTGTAGTAGAGGAGAGGAACCATCACAATACTTCGCCCCACAAATTAATCGACAGGCTGAGTCTTCAATAATTGCTTCAAATAAGGAATAGAGGCGGACGGTGATCATTTCAGCAACATATACACGTGGAAGACTATCAACGGACCGGATATGCGTCGCTAATGTCAACGCCGTTGCTGTAGTCTGGCGAATTTGATCAGCCTGTGTACGCAGTGTTGACATCGCTAGTTCATAAATTTGCTAATATAGCGACTACGCACTTTCCGACTGGCAATACGCTGCGTGCTTGCGCGACATGCTTCGTAGAATTCACTATCCGCCTTAGGGCGTTCATTCGGAGGCTTGTCAGAATTGAACCGAGCATCAATCTTACCGAGCGCATCTTCGAGTTTCCTTCCTTTAGCATGGGGATTTTCGTCAAGAACGAGAACCAAGGAAAAAAACACCGGTTTCCTGGAGAAAATCGTGTCACGAATTGTTGATGGCGATATTGATACGATACGAGAAAACACAGAATCAAGTCTCTTCTTTATATCCGACGCTTCCTGAAAATTTTCTTCGTTATCCGTATAAATCTTGTTAAGCTTTGAGTTTGAGAAGTCCGATAATCCCTCTAGCATGTTTAAGATGACATCAGAGATAAATTCGATTTCTTGCATTCTAGCAATATCGTTTGCGGTGAATATCTCCAGGTCTCTCCACAACGAGACACGAGAAGCAGCTTCATGGAGGCAGAACTGCTTAAATTCTCCACTAAAATCTGCATTACGCTTCTCTTGATGGTTGAGTGTTTTTGCAACTGAATTCAAGCGTCCAAAAACCTCGATCACATCTGCGTCTGTTGCCTCCAGAAGCCAACCACCGGAAAGTTTTGTTGCACGAAACCTTTTCTTCTGGTCTGAGGAAAGTTCATCATATGTTACTTTTCTCTTGCGATCCGGGTGGAAGGCAGAAAAGTCTCCTTTGATATACTCAAGAACTGCTCGAATTCGTTGCTGCCCATCGACAACCTCTCTAAGGCTCTTATCCTGCTCAAGATCAACGTTGTGGCGAAAGTAAAGCGTTGGTACAGGCTTTTGCTCGAACAGAGTGTTAAGGAGGTAGGATTTCTGGGGCGTAGTCCACACGGAGCGACGTTGGTACCAAGGGCTTAGCTTAAGTTCTTGATGTTTTTCCCAGTTAATTAAGTCTTGGACGATGAGAGGTTCGTAATCAACACGGTCCATAATCTACTCCCTTCGACACTCAACAGCGAAGTTGGATAGAAGTCGGCCTCTAGGTTGCTTCAGTCAATGTACAGGTGGGGAAGCTCAATGTCTTCATGAGCCTTTAGAATACAGGTGTAAAATTTTACTCCTCGTCTCCACCTTTATTTCACGCTGCCCTTACACCTCTCCTCGCGGTACCGGGATGCCCGGAATCTTCACCCGCATCCTGCCCATCTCACCAAACGTGGTGATAAACAAGGTCTTCCAGTCATCATCCCCGAAACACATATTGGTGACATGTTTGCCGCCGCTCAGAATAGTCCCGAGATGTTTGCCTGAGGAACCCATGATCCAGATACCGCCAGGGCCGGAGCAGTAGACGTTCCCCTGCACATCGACCTTCATCCCGTCGGGTACGCCTGGCCGGGAGTCGGCGCTCATATCGCAGAAGACGCGGTCGGTCGCCATGTTCAGCATGCCCGAGCCCCAGAGCGAATCGAGATCAAAAGCCCGGATATGTTTTTGCAGCGAATCGTTGATGTAGAGAACCTTCTCGTCAACCGAAAAGGCCAGACCGTTAGGAAGCACAAAGTCGCGCACAAGCAGATTGATCTGCCCCAGGTCGGGTGAAACCCGGTACACACCGGCAATGTCGAGTTCGGGCTGAACCCCCAGCGTCACCGGATCGGTGAAATAAATCGCCCCGTCGGATTTGACCACCACGTCATTGGGCCGGTTCAAACGCTGTCCACGATAATTATTCGCCGCAACGGTCAGGCTGCCATCAAGCTCTTCGCGGGTGACCTGACGGCTGGCATGCTCACAGGCGATGAGCCGGCCTTGACGGTCACGGGTTAGCCCGTTGGCATCATTCGTCGGCTCTTTGTAGAGCGTGACCCCCTCGCCCTCTTTCCATTTATAGCGCTTATTGGTGGCATTATCGCTGAACAGCAGAAAGCCGCCTTCATCCCACCAGCCGCCGGCGTTCCACCACACCGGGCCTTCAGCGACGCCTCGGATCATGCCGTTTTCATCAAACCCACCATAGCCTTCACCCAACCATTCAATTTCCTCGTTGAGAGCGACAATATCTTCAATCTCCGATGACATTTTCTCCACTGCCATCCGTTCTCCTCCTTTTAGCGACCGTTCGCAGCATGAAGCGCACTGCGGATCGTCACCCCCTCACGGGTCAGGGCCTCTCGCAGTGACTGCAGTATCTTCGGAGCCTGCATCAACTCGCCCGATATAGCAATACTTTCTGCGTCAAGCGCGAGCTCTTTGCCACCCGTGGTCGTGACCTTCCCCTCGGTGACAACTCTCATAACGAGTCGTACTGCTTCTTCCACACTGTCCTCGCCGTGCCCGTACGTCAGGTCTCCATCATCCTTGTATCCTAACCCTGGGTAGAACTCTTTGACGACCCGCATCCCCAGTTGCTCGGCGACTTCCAGTACGGGGTAGCGCGGAAGCGCTGGTAGGTAGGCTACGATGTCCGGGTTCACCGCTTGAAATCCCTCAAGCATCGCTCGGGTATTCTCCTCGCTGAGCTGCGCCCACACGTAAAACGCACTATGCGGCTTGGCCGCCTCAAGCCGCAGTCCTGCTGCTTCGGCAAAGGCTTTCAGCGCCCCGAGTTGATACACAACATAATCCTTGCCCTCTTGGGGAGTGATATGCATAAGTCTCCGGCCGAAACCCAGCATATCGGGAAAGCCAGGATGGCCCCCGACTGTCACACCGTACTTCTTGGCACTCTCGACAGAGCGACGGACCCAGCTTGGATCGCCGGCGTGAAAGCCACACGCGATGTTGGCGTGGCTAATCCCCTGCATCACCTCCTCAGGCCGTCCCAGCACATAGTTCCCAAAGGATTCACCTACATCGCTGTTGAGATCAATCCACGTTCTCGTGGTGCTCATGCTCAAACCTCCCCGCCTGTCTTAGAAAAATCAGATGTTCCGTTTTGCCACGCCTGCCCGCACTCTCTACGCCGCCCGGACAGCAGTTACTCGAACTCCGAAGCTCCGGTTGCGGGCGGATATTCGTTCCACCACTCCCGGAATACTCGACACTGGCCACTCTCGGTCAGGGTGATCAAAAAGATCCCTTCCATTTTGACGGATTGCCCCGTCTGCACGGATGCCATCGATGCCCACCAGCGCGCGAGGTAGCGCCCGTCTTCGGTCCTCGCAAGGGGTTCGTAACCGAACGTAATCCCGGCCTGATTCCCCTGGGTAGCCGTCTCCCAGGCGCGGCGGATCGCCGGCTGACCTGTGATCGGCTCGGCGAACGGACCCCAGACGTAGGTCCCGTCCTCGGTAAAGAGTGCTGCCGCGGCCTCCGGGTCCTGGTTCTCCCAGGCCCTGCCGTAGGCATCGAGCCAGACGTTGAGCGCCTCGAAACCCATAGGAACCTCCTTTGTACGGTTGAAGACCATACATAGCGCCCAACGGCGGATTGTCCAGAGGCGGCACTGCCTGTTCGCCTGTGTGGCTTGACAGCGGCATGAGAAGCATTCCACAGTTGGGGCTACGCACCGCGCGAGGCGTATATTCGGAGCAGAGAGTGGGGAGGGCCGACCATGCGAGATTTCGCAACCCTGGGCAAACGTAAAGCCGTGTTGGGCATGATTCACCTGCAACCGCTGCCCGGCGCCGTGTTTTACGCGGACGGCAATTTCAACCAAACCCTTGAGACGGCGGTCGAATCGGCCCGCGCACTCTACCACGGCGGGGCGGACGGATGTCTGGTACAGACTGTCGATCGTATTTACAGCGTAAAAGACGAATCCGACCCGGCGCGTACGACCGCCATGGGCTTGATTGTGCATGCCATTGTCCAGGCTACGGGCGCAGACTTTCAGGTCGGGGTACAATTGATGCGGAACGCGCTCAAAGCGTCGGTGGCAGTAGCAAAGGTGGCGGGGGGCAGTTTTATTCGGGCCGGCGCGCTGGTGGGCAGGACGCTGACCGCGCACGGCATGGTCGAAGCGAATCCGCTCGACGTGATGGAGTATCGCAAAAAGATCAACGCCTGGGATGTCAAGGTCATTGCCGAAGTCGACTCCATGCAATTCAAATGGTTTGGCGAGCCAAAGCCGACCGCGGAGATCGCCCGGAGTGCGAAATATGTGGGGGCGGACGCGGTGTCGTTGGGCGCTCCCGACGAAAACAGAACGCTGGAGATGATCGCCTCGGTACGGAAGGCCGTGCCGGGCCTGCCCATCATTTTGGCGGGCTACACCAATCACGATAACGCGGCACGATTACTGGCTGCGGCGGACGGAGCGTTTGTTGGCACCTGCCTGGAACGCGGCGGCTGGGGCGGGCAGATTGATGTCGAGCGGGTGAAGACCTATGTAGACATCGTGCGAGGACTGGAAGGAAAGGGATAGAACGATGGAGCCACTCAAACCGGAGGTGATGTTCGGGCAGGTCGCAGGCTTAGCAGACGATTTACGACAGTTGACCCGCCCGTTTGAGCAGCAGGTGCGGGCGGTCCTCACGCCATCGGAATGGCAGGCGGTGAGAAAAGTCTATCTCACCGGAGACGGGGATTCCTACCATGCCTCATGTGCCGCTGAGATGGCCTTTGAGGCGATTGCCGACGTGGCCTGCGAACCGCTGAGTGCCCAACGTTTTCTGGATTATGGGGCAGCCTGGATGCGCCCCGCTGCGCCGTCGCAGACCCTGGTGATTGCCACCTCGGCCTCAGGCGGTACCGAGCGCGTCGTGCAAGCGATTGAACGTGCTCAGAAGTACGGCGCACTCACCGTGGCCTTAACCGGAACACCCAACAGCGCGGTCACGCAGGTGGCGGACCGGAGCGTTGTGGTCGAACTGCCCCATAAAGAACGCTCTCCAGGGATTCGCACCTACCAGGCCAGCCTGGTGGGCATGCTGTTGGTGGCGATGCAGTTGGGCGAACGGCAAGGCAGGCACGCGCAAGAAGAAACAGGCCGTCTACGCCAAGAGCTCATTGCGCTCGCCGATGTTGTGGACACGACCACGAACGCGATTCAGGCAGTCTGTCGAGAGGTAGCGGAGCTGATTGCCGCGAGCCCCATTGTGGTCATGCTGGGCAGTGGGCCGAGTTATGGCACCGCCCTCTACAGCGCGGCAAAGCTGGTCGAAGCCGCGGGTGTTTTTACGATGGGGCAGGACCTGGAAGAGTGGTGGCATGTCGAACGGTTTGCCTATCCGGTGGACATGCCGGTTTTTGTAATCGCCCCGCCGGGTCGCTCGCACTGGCGGGCACAGAGCGTGGCGGCAACGGCGCGCGGCTTGGGCCGACGGGTCATTGCCGTGACACACAAAGGCGATACCGAGGTCACCCGCCACGCTCACATGGTGTTACCCGTCCAGGGCGAGGTGCGCGAGGAGTTTTCGCCTCTGCTCTACCATCTCTTTGCCAGCTATGTGGCGGCCCATGTCGCCGAGCGTCTAGGCCGCTGCCCCTTCCAAGGCGACCGGCCCGAATTGCTCCGGTCGGTAAACGAGTACTTCGCCAAGCAGCGACAGGATGCGGGGGACTAGGCGGCTCGCCAGGCTAGCAAAGCGTTATCGGGTCTGCATCTTCACTCCGCCGCACACGCAGCGGCCAGACTCGACAGGGCTACCCGCCGGCGGGCTTCACGGATGTCGTGCCGGTCGAACCCGTTGGTCAGAAAGCCGAACGAGATACCCGTTGCCGGATCGGCCCAACCGCTCTGGCCGCCAAAGCCCGGATGGCCGAACGACTCCGCGGAATTGGTGCGCCCGAAGCCGCGCATATTGGCCTTGCCATCTCCACCGGCAACAGCAATCCCCAAGGCCCGATTGGCCCGGTGGCCGAGAAAGGGATCGCGCAGCTCTCCGGTACGGACGCGCCGCGCCTCTTTCAGCATATCGGGCTGCCAGACCGGCGTCCCGTCGTGGGCGCGGCCGTCGTTCAGCAATGCCTGATAGAATAAGGCGATATCACCAGCCGTGGTAATGCAGCCGGCCGACGGCGACCCGGCTTCTCGGGTGACCGTTTCGTTCAACTCCAACACCCCGTCTTCATTGATGGCGTTGGTCGTGGCGTTAAAGCCTTTGACCCCCATTTTTTCATACTCTTCGGCGGTCGGGGCGGCGCCCACCCACTCCACATCGGCGACATCGGCGTTCCCGGAGGGCGGCAGCCCGAAGCGCAAATCGGGCAGCCCCAGCGGCTCGGCAATCCGCGTCCGCACAAACTCGCTCAGGCGCTGACCGCTGAGGCGTTCGACAATAGCGGCGATCGGCCAGAAATTCGCCGACACATGATAGACGAACTGCTCGCCCGGCGTATGATCCAGCTTCCACTGGGCAAAGCGGTTTAAGCGCTTGTCATGATCGGCCCATTCTTTTTGCCAGTGCGGGGCATAGGGAATGGCCGACGTGTGAATGAGCAACTGCTCAACCGTCACCACGTCTTTGCCGTTCGTCCCGAACTCGGGGATATACTCGACCACACGATCTTCGGGGCGGAGTTGGCCCTCTTGCATGAGAATCCAGGCCGAGGCTGAGGTGAACGCCTTGGTCGAAGACATAATGACAAATCTGGTGTCATCCGTCGCCGGTTTTTCCGTCCCGCCTTGGACCGCCTTGCCAAAGGTCTGCATGGCACCGATCTTTCCATTGCGTGCAATCGCAACCTGGGTGGCCGGCAGCAGGCCGGATTTGACCTCTCGCTCGGCCCGTTCAAACAGGGCCTGGACTTTTTCCGGGTCGAGACCGAGCTCTTCAAGATTCTGGGCAAAAAAATGTGCGGCTGGCATATGGCTTCCCCTCCTGATTCTCGATTTCCGGCTTCCGCCCTTGAATTCCCTCCTCCTCCTTGCCACTTTATGGGGTTCAGATCAAGGCAAATAAGGATACCCATGCCCTCGGAACTCATTCTGCATCACTACGATTTCTCCAATTACTCTGAAAAAGTCCGGCTCGTCCTGGGTCTCAAGGGTCTGGCTTGGCGCTCGGTCGAGATTCCCCCTACCCTGCCCAAGCCAGACTATATCCCCCTCACCGGCGGCTACCGTCGAGCACCAGCTCTCCAGATTGGCGCCGACATTTTTTGTGATACCGCACGGATTATCGAAGAACTTGAACGTCGTTTTCCACAGCCTACGCTCTATCCGGGACCGGACCCGGTCGCCCAACGGGCCTTTATTGCCGGTCTGGAGCGCTGGACGGACGCGACCCTGACGCGCAATACCATCAATTATATTTCCTGCGAACATGCCGACGCCGATCGTTTCACCCCGGAATTTCTGGCCGACCGCGCCGCTCTGCTCGGCAAGCCCGAACCGGGCCTCGCCCACCGGAAGGCTGCGGCAATCAAAAACCTTACCCAGTTACGCCCGCAGTTGAGTTGGATCAGCGACATCCTGCACGACGGCCGGACGTATATCTATGGCGAAGCACCGTCCCTGGCCGATTGCGTGATCTACCATCCGCTGTGGGTCATGGATCAGCTTGCCGGCGAGCGTGCGGTCGTTATTCCAGACGGCATCCGTCAATGGATGGAGCGTGTGGCCGCACACGGCCACGGCAATCCGACCTCGATGACCGCGTACCAAGCGCTCGATGTCGCGGCAGCCAGCGACCCTTTGCCGTCCCTGCCAAGTCAGACGCTGGACGGAGACCCGGCTCTTGGCGATACCGTCTCCATTACGCCCACCGACTACGGCCGGGCTAATCCCAGTGTCGGCAGGCTCGTTGCCATCGACGCCCAGCGCCTGGCGCTTCAGCACCGAAACGAGCGTACCAGGCTTGTCACGGTGCATTTCCCCCGCTTTGGCTATAGCGTCCGTACGATTGACGGCTAGCAGACGCGTGGAGGCATCCGGATCATGAATGCGCAGGCTACAACTCCGCACGACCACAAGTGGCAGATTTGGATCGACCGTGGCGGGACGTTCACCGATCTGGTGGCACGTCGTCCTGACGGCACCCTGGTCACGCATAAATTGCTGTCGGCCAATCCTGAACGCTATCAGGATGCGGCGGTCCAGGGCATTCGCGATTTACTCGGAGTGGCTGGCGACGCAGCCATCCCAGCCGATACGGTCTCTCTGGTGAAGATGGGAACCACGGTCGCAACCAATGCCCTGCTGGAACGCAAGGGCGACCGGACCGTGTTCGTGACTACCCAGGGGTTTGGGGACGCCTTACGGATCGGCTATCAGAACCGTCCCGACCTGTTTGCCCGGCATATTGTCCTGCCGGAAATGCTGTTTGAGCGAGTAATCGAGGTCAGGGAGCGTATTGACGCCCAGGGCGCGCTCGTCACCCCCCTGGATGAAGACGGGGCGCGGCGCAGCCTGCAGGCCGCCTATGCTGCCGGCATTCGCGCCGTGGCCATTGCCTTTGTCCATGGCTATCGGTATGCGGCGCATGAGGCCCGGGTCGCCGCTATTGCCACCGAGATCGGCTTTCAGCAGGTCTCGGTCTCCCACGCGGTCAGCCCGTTGATGAAGCTGGTCTCACGCGGCGACACCACGGTGGTCGATGCCTATCTGTCACCGCTGCTACGGCGCTATGTCGATCAGGTCGCAGGAGAACTGGAGGCGGAGAGCCAGTCCGGTCCCAGGCTGATGTTCATGCAGTCGAATGGCGGCCTGACCGATGCCCACCTGTTTCAGGGCAAGGACAGTATTTTATCCGGACCGGCCGGTGGGGTGATCGGCATGGTCCAAACCGCGTCGATGGCAGGTTTTCGCAAAGTCATCGGCTTCGATATGGGCGGTACCTCGACCGACGTGTCGCATTATGACGGCGAATATGAGCGAACATTTGAAACCCTGGTCGCTGGCGTCCGTATGCGCGCGCCGATGATGCATATCCACACCGTCGCCGCGGGCGGAGGGTCTATCCTGCATTTTGATGGCGCTCGTTTTCGGGTTGGCCCGGACTCGGCTGGTGCAGACCCTGGGCCAGCGTGCTATCAACGTGGCGGTCCACTCACCGTGACCGACTGCAACGTCATGCTGGGCAAGCTGCAAGCGGCCTTCTTTCCCGCGGTGTTTGGCCCGAACGCGGACCAGGCTTTGGACGTGCACATCGTTCGAGACAAATTTGTGTCCTTGGTAGCAGAAATTACCGACGCTACGGACAATGCGGTCCAGTCGCCTGAGGCTGTGGCCGCCGGCTTTCTGCGCATCGCCGTAGAAAATATGGCGAATGCCATCAAGAAAATCTCCGTTCAGCGCGGCTACGATGTGACGGAGTATACCCTGAACTGCTTTGGTGGGGCCGCCGGCCAGCACGCCTGTCTGGTCGCAGACGCGCTGGGCATGAAGACCGTCTTTCTCCATCCCTTTGCCGGGGTGTTGTCGGCCTATGGGATGGGTCTGGCAGACGTGCGGGCACTGCGCGAGCGACAGGTCGAACAGCCACTCTCAACCGCCGCCATACCCGTCTTGGAAACGGCCTGTGCCGAACTCGGCGACGAAGCTAGCCGTGAGATTCTGTCGCAAGGGATGTCTGCCGATCGACTCAGCTTGCATAAACGAGTCCATCTGCGCTACCAGGGGACTGACACCGCCCTCCAGGTGGACTTATCCGACCTCGCCGGCATGCGAGCCGCGTTTGAGGCCAGCCACAAGCAGCGCTTTGGCTTTATCGTCACAGACCGACAACTGGTCGCCGAGGCGGTCTCGGTCGAAGCGGTCGGCACAACGGAGCCCGTTGATGACGCCGAGCTGCCGGCAACTGAGGGCCAGGCCGCGCAGCCGCTGCAGCAGGTCCGGGCGTATATGGACGACGTTTGGCGGGACACGCCGGTATTCCAGCGCGCGCAACTCCGACCGGGCCAGCGCATTCCCGGCCCGGCCATTATTTGTGAGCCCACGGCAACCACGGTAGTTGAGCCGGAGTGGCAAGCCGAGCTGAACCGCTACGGCCATCTGCTCCTCACCCGTCTGAAACCGCAATCACACCGGGCGGCGATTGGCACTAAGCCTGCCCTGAGCACAGGCGAAGGGGCCGACCCGGTCATGCTGGAGGTGTTTAACAACCTCTTCATGTCGGTCGCCGAGCAGATGGGCGCGACGCTGGCCAATACCGCCTACTCGGTGAATATCAAGGAACGGCTGGATTTCTCGTGCGCCATTTTCGCGTCGGACGGGAGCCTGGTCGCCAATGCCCCGCACGTCCCGGTCCATCTGGGCTCCATGGGCGAGTCGATCAAGACCGTCATCAAGGCCAACCAGGGCACAATGCGGCCGGGTGATGCCTACGTCCTGAATGCCCCCTATAACGGCGGCACGCATTTACCCGATGTGACGGTGATTACGCCCGTGTTTGACACAGCCGGTGCAGACCGCATTCTGTTTTATGTGGGCTCACGCGGGCATCATGCCGATATTGGCGGCCGCACACCAGGCTCGGCTCCACCCGACAGCACCACCATTCACCAGGAGGGCGTGCTGATCGACAACTTCCTTTTTGTCCGCCAGGGCCGCCTACGCGAACAGGAGATGCGGCAACTGCTGGGTTCGGGCAGGTACCCCTGCCGGAATCTTGACCAGAACATGGCAGACCTGCGCGCCCAGATCGCGGCCAATGAAACCGGGGTGCAGGAACTCAGGAAAATGGTCGAGCACTTTGGGATCGAGGTCGTGCACGCCTATATGCAGCACGTCCAGGACAATGCCGAAGAGTCCGTACGCCGCGTGCTTGACGTCCTCACCGATGGGGCGTTCACCTACCCGATGGACAACGGCTGTCAGATTCGGGTCAGTATCCGGGTTGACAAAGCGGCCCGCCGAGCCAGTATCGACTTCAGTGGCACTTCTCCTCAGCACAGCGGCAACTACAACGCGCCCGCGGCAGTGTGTAAGGCCGCAGTCCTGTACGTTTTTCGGACCTTGGTAGATGACGCGATCCCGCTGAACGAGGGCTGTCTGAAACCGCTCGATATCATCATTCCACCACACTCCGTCATCAGCCCGGAATACCCGGCCGCGGTGATTGCCGGCAATACGGAAGTCTCTCAATGCGTAACGGACGCCCTGTATGGCGCGCTCGGAGTGCTCGCCTCGTCGCAAGGCACGGTCAATAATTTTGTGTATGGCAACGAGCAGTATCAAAACTACGAAACCATCTGCGGCGGCACCGGAGCCGGCCCTGACCATCCGGGCTGCGACGCGGTCCACAGTCATATGACTAACACGCGCATGACCGACCCCGAGGTATTGGAGTGGCGCTTTCCGGTCCGGGTTGAAAGTTTTGCCATCCGCCACGGTTCAGGCGGTGCGGGTCGGCAGCCGGGCGGCGCAGGGATTACCCGGCGACTGCGGTTTTTGGAAACCATGACCGTCACCACCTTATGCAGCCACCGCCTGACCAAACCGTATGGACTGGCCGGCGGTCAGGCCGGGGAACGGGGGCGCGACACGGTCGAGCGCGTGGGCGGGACCATTGAAGAGCGCGGCGGCAGCGATGAGACGCTGATGCAGCCGGGCGACGTCTTTGTCATGCACACCCCGGGCGGGGGCGGCTTTGGGCCGCCGGACGAAGCCGAGTGGCTATTCCAAGGCCAGTGAGGTTGGCATACGAGGCAGAGACGCGGTACGGTGCGTCAGGACGGATTGTCTCTCTCTGGGACCTCGGCGACAGTGAGGGCGACCTCTTGGCCATGGGCGATTTCAAGGGTGTGCCCGTCCGGGTCGGACAGGAAGGCCCAATAGCCGATCGGATATCCTGAATCGGTCGGCCCCAGGCGCAGACAGCCGGCCTGCCGGGCGTGTTCACACAGAGCATCGACTTCCTGGCGGGTTGCACAGCCCACCCCGAGATGAGCCAGGGGCAGGAGGGGAGTATCCACCCGAGGCGACTGGATGAGGACGATCACAAAGGGGCGTGTCCGGTCACTCAGCCACATGACTTCTGTCCCATCCGGATCAGTCCGGCGGTGGACGACCTGCATATGGGCATAGGTCGCGTAGAAGGTCAGACTTGCCTCCATGTTAGTGACTGGAAGAGCAATATGCGTCAGCCCGACATCAGACATCCCAGGTCTCCTTACTACATACCCCTCCCGCAGGAGAAAAGATCGCCCGCCAGTTGGAGGAAGGGGTGTGAACTGCTAAGACTTGCCGATAGCGTAAAATACCGAGGAGGAGATTGCTATGAGAGAAGCTGTCATCGTATCGACTGCCCGCACACCGATTGGCAAGGCCTATCGTGGCGCATTTAATGACACCACGACCCCGACCATGGCCGCGCCGGTTATTCAGGAAGCCATCAGTCGGGCCAAGGTAGAGGCGGGCGAAATCGACGACCTGATTATGGGTGCCGCGCTCCAGGAAGGCACCCAAGGATATAACGTGGCGCGGCAGTGTGGCATCGCCGCGGGCTTGCCGGTTACTGTCTCCGGCCAGACCATTGATCGTCAATGTTCCTCGGGACTGATGAGTATTTCCATGGCGGCCAAACAGATCGTGGCCGATGGTATGCAGACCATTGTGGCCGGCGGTTTGGAGTCGATCAGCCTCGTCCAGAACGACCATCAGAACGAATATCGCAATGAAGACGCCCAGGCTCTGGAAAAGGCCCCGGACCTGTATATGGCCATGATCGACACCGCAGAGGTGGTCTCGAAGCGCTACAAAATCTCCCGGGAAGCCCAGGATGAGTACGCGCTCCAGAGTCAACAGCGCACCGCCGCCGCCCAGCAGGCCGGGCGGTTCGACGACGAGCTCATTCCGAGCACCGTCACCAAGCTGTTCACCGATAAAGAGACCGGCGAGACCACGCACCAGGAAATGACCCTTGAGCGGGATGAGTGTAACCGCCCGAACACGAACGCGGCCGGTTTGGCCGCGCTGCGACCGGTCATGGGAGAAGGCGGCTTCATTACTGCCGGTAATGCCAGCCAGTTGTCGGACGGCGTATCGGCCTGCGTGCTGATGGAGCGCAAGCAGGCCGAGCAACGTGGCCTCCAGCCCTTGGGAGTGTATCGGGGCATGGCCGTTGCCGGCTGCGAGCCGGACGAGATGGGCATTGGTCCGGTCTTTGCCGTTCCCAAGCTACTCGAACGCAACGGCCTGACCATGGACGATATCGACCTGTGGGAACTGAACGAAGCCTTCGCCTGCCAGGTTATCTACTGCCGCGATCGGCTCGGTATTCCGAACGAGCGGCTGAACGTGAACGGCGGGGCCATCTCGATTGGCCATCCCTACGGCATGAGTGGCTCACGCATGGTCGGCCATGCGCTGATCGAAGGCAAACGACGGGGCGTGAAGAACGTGGTCATCACCATGTGTGTTGGCGGCGGCATGGGCGCAGCCGGACTGTTTGAGGTCGCGTAAGCCCTGCCCCAGACGCTTCTGATCCCCTCCTTGGAGGGGATTTTCCTCTACTCAGCCAAGGAGAACCTTATGGCAAACGCACCTGTCGCAACCATGCGAGAAAAAGCCCGGAAAGTGGCGCCCAAGCTGATTGACCTGACTGAGAAAGTTCTATTTGGCGATGTCTGGGAGCGTCCCGGCTTATCCAAGCGTGACCGCAGCCTCATCACCGTGGCGACCCTCATGTCCACCTACCGTCCCCAACAGCTCCGTCCGCATCTTCAGCGTGCCCTGGACAACGGTGTCACCCAGGAAGAGATCGGAGAGCTGATCACGCACTTGGCCTTTTACTCCGGCTGGCCGGCAGCCATGACCGCCGCCGGCATTGCCAATGATGTTTTTGAACAGCAGGAATAGTCCGGCCTC
The DNA here is from genome assembly GCA_002238415.1 of Desulfurellaceae bacterium bin18. Lineage (GTDB taxonomy): Bacteria > Desulfobacterota > Binatia > Bin18 > Bin18 > Bin18. Next base: position 73,690 of record MPMI01000016.1, read on the forward strand.
ACCGCGGCCGCGGCCAGATGCCTGGGACCGCGGTCGCCAGCCATTTCACCAGAGCGGCGTTGACCTCCGCCGGTTTTTCCTGGGCCATCCAATGGCCGGAGCGGATCGTCTCTTCGGACAGATTCCGGCAGTAAGTGCGCATGGGCTCGGCCAGGCGTGAGTGAACGCACTCACACACGAAGTCGTATTGGGCAGTCAGGAACAACACCGGCATATCGAGATAGCCGTCGTTATGGGCGGTCTCGGCGTAAGCCGTGTTGACCGGGTGATTCATATACCACGAAGAGGGGCCTAAGCCGTGTTGACCGGGTGATTCATATACCACGAAGAGGGGCCGAAGAAGCCGTTCCGTTCGAGCGCAGAGGCATAGATGCGCAAGTCCTCTTCAGTGGCCACATCGACATCACGCGGCAAATCGGGGATCTCAGCCATACCGAGCATACTATGATCGCGACGAGCGGTTGAGGTGATGGCCGGCTGGCCCTCGCCTTCGGGGTTCCCTTTCCGAAACAGCAGTTTGACGAATCGGTAGGCCTGGGCGTCCATCGGGGCGATGGACTCGGCAAAGCTCTCTTCATAGTAGCGCATGTAATCCCACTGCCCGGCAGGATAGGTATCCTCAGGATAGAGGTCGCGGTCCACCAGGGTCAGCGTGTGCTCAAGTCCACGCTCAAGGGTGTAGTAGGGGACACACAGATTGGCGACCGCATGACACCGGTCCGGGTGGTGGCTGGCCATATTCCACACCACCGGACTGCCCCAATCATGACCGACCCAAACGGCTTTCTCCCGCCCCAGCGCATCGACTAATTCCAGCATGTCACGGACGATATGCTCTTGGGCATAATCGCTGTGTTGCGCATACACAGACGAGCGACCATAGCCGCGCATGTCCGGCGCTATGGCCCGAAACCCCAGCGCGGCCAGAGCGGGCAGTTGGTGCCGCCAGCTTATCGAGAGCTCAGGCCAGCCATGAGCGAAGATGACAAGCGGCCCCTCTTCGGGACCGGCGGCCAGATAAAAAGTCGTATGCCTGTCGGTTTTGACGGTATGCTCGGTGATGGTCATATATGCTCTCCTTCATGTGTCGATGAATCCCACGGTTGAAAAGATAAACGAAGAATTGATAATGACCAAGCCATTCTACAAGCAGTAGTGAACGAAAAGCGAGTCGGAGCGGCGGCATTCGAGTACAGGATAAAACATCAACCAGATAGGAGAAGGCATGGAATACGCAAAGCTTGGGAATACGGGGATGACGGTTTCGCGCATCTGCATGGGATGCATGAGCTATGGAGACGGCAAATGGCGCAAGTGGACCATCGGGGAAGACGAGGCGCGTGAACACTTCGCCCTCGCCCTTGAATCGGGCATTACCTTTTTCGATACCGCGGATGTCTACTCGATTGGCGTGAGCGAAGAGATTACCGGCAAATGGCTGGGCGAGATGGCCGCACGCGACGATATTGTCCTGGCGACCAAGGTCAACGGGCCCATGGGCGATGGTCCGAACCGACGGGGGCTGAGCCGCAAACATATCATCGAGGCCTGCGAATATTCCCTGCGCCGCCTCAAAATGGACTATATCGACCTGTATCAGATTCACCGCTGGGACTTTTCCACGCCAATTGAAGAAACGCTCGAAGCGCTTGATAGCCTCGTCCGCACCGGCAAAGTGCGCTACCTCGGAGCCAGCAGCATGGCCGCCTGGCAGTTCTCCAAGGCGCTCTACGCGGCCAAAGAGCACGGCTGGCATCGTTTTGTCTCGATGCAGAACCACTACAACCTGATCTACCGCGAAGAAGAACGCGAAATGAATCCGCTGTGTATAGACCAGGGTGTTGCGCTCATTCCGTGGAGTCCGCTCGCGCGCGGCTATTTTGCCGGCAACCGCACAAAAATAGAGGGCGAAGGCCCGACAAAGCGGGCGCAAACCGACCCGATGACACGCCGAATGTACTTCAACGACAGCGATGAAGAAGTGGCCGCCGCAGTACAGAAAGTCGCCCAACAGCGCGGCGTGTCACCGACTCAGATCGCCTGCGCCTGGGTGCTCCAGGCACCGGGGGTGGTCGCCCCCATCATCGGCGCAACCAAGACGCATCACCTCAAGGAAATCTTTGAGACGGTCGATATCAAGCTCAGCCCGGAAGAAGTGGCCACCCTCGAAGAGCCTTACCGGCCGCACCCGATTCTGGGCCATATGCAGCCTGATCCCAAGCGGATGGGGTAGGAGCGGTCAGTACGGTCAGGCCTCTCCTTCTTCCTCAAACCCGCAACCCAGGCCTGTCCTGCCAACCTTGCGGCGCACTTCGTCGAGTGACAGACGGAAATACACGGGGCGGTTGTGGGCGCAGGCGTGGGGATTAGCGGTTTGGGTCCAGGCGTTGAGGAGACGGCCTTGTGCTTCACGGTCGAGTACCTGGCCGGCTTTGATCGCGCCGAGACAGGAGAGGGCTTGATGCAGGTCTTCTTTGTGAGTGCGCACACGCGTAACCAGTCGGGAGAAGGTCAGCCCTGACATTCTGGGATCAAGAAAGTCGGGGATTGCGCGGAGGGCCAGCACATGCGGGCCAAAGAGTTCGGCGCTGAACCCGCACGCCGCAAATGCTTCAGCCTGCTCATCAAAGAAGGCATGTTCTTCGGCTGAAAGCTGGACGACTTGAGGCGAGATGAGGGACCGATTCTGAACCTGTCCGTTTTGAAGCCGTTCGTATAATACGCGTTCTTCGGCAGCGTGTTGGTCCAGCAGATACAAGTGTCCTTCGGATAAAGTCAGCAGGAAGGTGGCTTCCACCTGGTCGACCAGAGAGAAGCCCGTGTTCTGTTCTTCTCCATACGGCACCCCAGCTTCGGCCACCTGACCGGCCGAAAGCCAGCGTGGCGCAGAACGGCGCTGGAGACCGCCCCGGACCAGATCATACACACTCGGGTCATCCCGAAAACGCACCTCGGTCTTGGCAGGATGGATATTCACATTCAGTTGGGAGGGATGCAGTTCGACGAACAGGCACACCATACCGCCGTCATTCCCGAGTGTGTCACGCACGACCCGATACAGGGTGGCATTGCGGACGGCCCGCCGATTCACAAAGAAGTAGTACCGTCGGCGCCAAGCTTCCTCCTGCGTCACCAGAAATCCCCATACGCGTCCGTTCAGACCCGTGTTCTCGAACGTCTCCAGACGCGAGGCGGTCTCAACGCCAAAGCAGGCGGCGACCCGCTCCTGGAACGGAACAGACGGAAAGTTGTAGACCTCGCGTCCATCAAACGACAGCGAGAGGGTTTTCTCCGGGAACGCCAAGGCAAAGCGCGTGAACGCGCCCATGATGTGGCCGTACTCCGTCCGCAAACTGCGCATAAACTGCAAGCGCGCCGGAGTATTGTAAAACAGGTCAGCGACCTCGACACAGGTCCCAACCGGTGCCCCGGCCTCCTGAATGGGACTCAGCTCTCCGCCTTCACTTTTGACTACCACTCCCAGCGGAGCGCGCAGTGGACGACTCAGAATCCGTAGCCGTGAGATCGCGGCAATACTGGGTAAGGCCTCCCCGCGAAAGCCAAAGGTCTGGACGCGGGTCAGGTCGCGGTCGTGCTGAATCTTGGATGTCGCAAACCGTTCACACGCGAGCGCAGCCTCGTCCGCAGCCAGGCCGGCGCCATCATCGGTGACGCGAATCAGTCGCCGGCCGGCCTCCTCAACCTCCACTCTGATGGTCTGCGCTCCGGCATCCAGGGCATTCTCCATGAGTTCCTTGACCACGCTGGCCGGTCGTTCCACCACCTCACCGGCGGCGATCTTTTGCTGTACGTCAGGGGGAAGGATGCGGATGGGCATGGTTGTGGATGTCCGTATGGTAGCAAGGCGAGGCTTCACTTGTCGGGTGTCTCGGTGTATGACGCCTGCGTTTCAGCCTCTCTCCCCTCAGCCATTTGCTTCAATTCGGCAATCAACAGCAATGCCTCAATCGGCGTGGTCCGTAGCGGGTCCACCTGGGCGAGACGGGATACAACGGCCTGGCCGCCAGGTGCTTGGGACCGTTCCACTCTCTGCTGCTGATCACCGGGCGGGGGCTGCTCCGCTTCAAACTCGGCTAACAACACCTTGGCCCGCTCGACCACATCGGGCGGCAGTCCGGCCAGCTTGGCGACATAGAGACCGTAACTCTTTTGGGCCGCTCCCGGCACGACCTTATAGAGAAAGGCCACTTCGTCCTGATTCTCGCGGACCTCAAGCCGGGCGTTGGCCACTCCGGGCAGAGCGTCCGCGACCGGCGCCAGCTCATGATAATGGGTGGTAAACAAGGTCTTGGCCTGGACTTGGGTGGCCAGCTTTTCGGCCACCGCCTGGGCAAGGGCACGGCCATCCGTTGTGCCGGTTCCCCGACCGACTTCGTCAAGAATGACCAGACTCCGCTCGGTGGCATGTTTCAGGATGTTCGCCGTCTCCATCATTTCGACCATAAAAGTCGATAACCCCTGCGCCAGGAAATCGGCCGCGCCAACCCGGGTGAAAATACGGTCCACGGCCCCAACCCTTGCGGACCGGGCGGGAATGAAACTCCCCATTTGGGTCAACAGCACGAGCAGAGCCGCCTGACGCGCATAGGTGCTTTTTCCAGCGGCATTGGGACCGGTAATGATCAGGACGTGCTGGCTTGCATCCAATCGCAGGTCGTTCGGCACGAATTGCGCGGCGCGCGTGTCAAGGACCGGGTGCCGACCCTCTTCTATCAGCAACTCGTACGCGTCGCTGACCTCAGGACGAATCCAACCCTTCTTCGCGGCTAACTCCGCCAGGGAACCCAGCGCGTCGAGGGTGCCAATAATAGTCGCGGTGCGTCGAAGCCGCTCAGCCTGGGCGGCGACCTGCTGTCTGAGTTGGGTAAAGAGGGCATACTCTAATTGGTTGCCGCGGTCTGTCGCGGACAAGGCCGTGGATTCAAAGACGCGCAGTTCATCCGTGACAAAGCGTTCGGCGTTGACCAGGGTTTGGCGGCGGATGTAGTTCTTGGGCACACGGCTCAGTGCAGACTTAGTGACTTCCACGTAATACCCGAAGACCTTGTTGAAACCGACCTTAAGGTTGGGAATCTGCGAGCGTTCCCGCTCTTGCTGTTCATACTCGGCCAGCCAGCCGGTTCCATCGGTCTGAATCGCCCGCAGTTCGTCCAGGTCGGCAGAGACGCCGGCCCGAATCAGCCCACCCTCTTTGGCCGTAGGTTTCGGATCGTCAATCAGGGTGTGGGCAATCTCGGCGGTCACATCGTCCAGCAGGTCGATTTCTTCATAAGACGTCGTCAGCAGACGGCTCTCGGCCATAGTCAGGGTAGCGTGGAGTTCCGGCAGGCGAACCAAGGCGTATTTCAGCATTGCCAGGTCTCGCGGGTTGGCAATCGCGGACGTAATGCGTGAGGTTAGGCGTTCGAGGTCCGGGATGCCGGAGAGGACACGCCGCAACTCTGTCCGCACCTCATGTCGGCGGCTCAGTTCGCCAACCGCCTCCTGTCGGGTGTGAATATCATCGATCGCGCGCAGAGGGTGCAGCACCCAGTGCCGCAAGCGCCGCTTGCCCATACGGGTGATGGTCTGGTCCAGTACGGTCAGCACGGTTCCCTCGGACGAGCCTTCGAACACATTTTCCACCAGTTCGAGGTTGCGCTGCGTCTGCGGGTCGAGCACGACGAAGGCATCATGCCGATACGGCTCAGGCGCACGGATATGGGGCAGAAACGCGCGTTGCGTTTCCCGCGCATAGGCAAACAACGCTCCGGCTGCGCACAGGGCATGCCGATGGGAGAAAACGAGAGTGTCAATACGCTTGCGACCGAACTGCTTGCTGAGTAGTGCACGCGCCTGTTCAAAACGAAACGCCTCGGCCGGACGCTCGGTGCGGCAGACCTGACGACTCCAGCCCGTGTCGCACGACTCACCAGCCACACAGATCAGTTCCTGCGGTTGGAGTTTCTCCAGCAGGCTGGGCAAATCAGAGACGTTCGTTTCAGCAGCCAGAAACTCAGCCGTCGCCAGGTCCAGACTGGCGACGCCGACCGCATCTTTCTCGGACAACACGGCAACCAGCGTTCGTTCCTGGTTCTCGGATTCAAACAAGGTCCCCGGTGTGACAATACGCACCACATCGCGCGGAATAATCCCTTTTCCCTTGTGGGACTCCTCAAGTTGTTCACACACCGCGACCTTGTAGCCCTTCTCCACCAGCCGAGTGAGATACGGCTCCAAGCGATAATGCGGCACCCCGCACATGGGGACCTTTTCGCTGCCTTTCCCGTGTGCACGGGCGGTCAGCACAATATCCAACTCACGCGCCGCCACTGCCGCATCGTCAAAAAACATCTCGTAGAAATCGCCGAAACGGTAGAACAGCAGTTCGTCTTTGTACTGTTCCTTGACCTGCCAGTACTGCTCCATCATATCGGTTGCCGCGCGTGAGGCAGATGGAGAAGGAGGGGAGGTAGTCTTTTTTGCCATGGCGTCCGCCAGTTCCGCTCTCGAAGCAGGTTTCCGACTCTACCATATGTTCCCACACTCGTCGTCCGCACGCCGCTGCTCCTTGACTTCCTGAGCATCGGGTACAGCGTGGTTTGTCACGCATGTAACAAAAACACCGAATTATTGGGAGAAACGACGCTTTCCGTCACCTATGTGACACCCGTCGCCTTGTGCATCCTTGTCACGCCTCCTATCGTGGCCGCTAAAATCAATACTGATCTCCACTTCTCTTTCCCTCCCCCCTCCAACCATCCCGTAAAGGAGAGCCCTCGCATGGACAAAACTGAAGGCACGCAAAATTTCGACCCGCTCCGGACCTGGCGCGAGTGGTACCAAAAGTCAGAGAAGCAATGGAGCGACGCGCTGTCGGGTATTCTGGGCAATGATCAGTTTGCCCAATCCACGGGCAAGTATGTCCAAGAAGCGATGCATCTGCACCGCATGTTTACCGAATCCATGGCCCAATACCTGGCCGCCCTCAACCTCCCGTCCCGCACGGATATTATCGCACTGAGCGACCGGGTCGGCGAACTCGAAGATAACGTGGCCGGACTCCAAGTCGAGGTCCGGCATCTGCGCCGCTTGCTGACGGAATATGAGGGCGGGGCTGCGGACGACGCGCCCATCCGTCCGAAACGCACGAAACAACCCAAGGAGTCCGTCGAAGAAAAGGATTAGCCCATGCAACAGGCACAACAACTATCGCACGAAGACGTTGCAGCAAAGGCGCGGGAAACGGTTGACCGCGCCATTCAGCGCAACGTCCCGGACCTGCCAGCCCCAGTCGAACTCGACCTTGAAGTTGGGCCGACCCCGAAAGACATCGTGCATTCACGCGGCACAATGAAGCTGTACCACTATCGGCCCCTCAGTCCCGAGGTATATCGGGTTCCGGTCTTGGTCGTAATGTCCCTGGTCAGCCGGCCCTATATTCTCGACCTGGCCAAAGGCCAGAGCTTTATCGAATATCTGCTGCTCCAGGGTTTTGACGTGTATCAGATCGACTGGGGTGTACCGCGACGGGAACATAAACATCTGAGGCTGGACGACTATGTGACCGATTTCATCCCCGAGTGTGTGGCGGTGGTGGGCGAAGATTCGGGCGAGCCCGATGTGTCTCTCATCGGCTATTGCCTGGGCGGAGTTCTGGCCGCGCTGTACGCGGCCATGTATCCCGACAGTCCGCTCAAAAATCTGGTGTGTTTTACCACGCCGGTGAACTCGGACGGCATGGCGCTCTACCGCACCTGGACCGACCCGGCCCATTTTGATCTCGACCGGCTGATCGATAGTCTGGGCAATATCCCCTCGGAACTGATGGACGCCTCGATCCAGATGCTGCGGCCGTTTCAGAAGAGTGCCGGCCAGATGAAGCTGCTCGACAACGTCCAAAACGAGGCATTTGTCACCGCCCACCTGCGCTTTGATCGCTGGGCCGCGGATCATATTCCCTTTCCGGGAGAGACCGCCCGCCAGTTGGTCAACGACTTTATGCGTGAGAATAAACTCGTACGGAAAACGCTGGAGTTAGACGGCCGTCGGGTTGACCTGGGAAACATCACCGTCCCCTTTCTGCATGTGACGGCCCAACACGACCATATTGTTCCGTCTGCCGCCTCGCAGGATTTGGTGAAGCTGGTAGGCAGTCCAGATAAGTCTGAAATTGTTCTCAAGGGCGGCCATGTCAGCCTGGTCGCCGGGGGGAATGCCATCTATCGGCTGTGGCCAAAACTGGATACCTGGCTGTCACACCGTTCAGTCTGAGAGCGGGATCGCACAGCAACGTCAACAAGAGGAGAATAACGTGGAAGGTTTTCCCAAAACCGTTGAGGTCAGAGATACCGTCCTGAGCCTGCGTATGATGGGCGCGGACGATGGGCCGCTGATGCTGGATTTCGCCCAACGTCTCCCCTATCACGACCTGATGTTTTTGCGCCGGGACATTACCCAACAATCATCCATAGGCCGCTGGCTGCACGATATCGCCAGTGAAAAGATGTATACCCTGCTCGCAGAAAGCGAGACTCAACTCCTGGGCTATGCGACCCTGTACCGGAATGACTTTGACTGGTCGCGTCATGTGGCGGAAATCCGGGTCCTGATTGCCCCAGACGCCCGCAAGATGGGCCTGGGCCGATTGTTGACTCGCGAGGCGTTCAACGTCGCGCTCTCTCTGGGTATCCAGAAAGTCGCCGCGCGCATGACGCTGGATCAAACCGGAGCACGCACCGTGTTCGAAGAGCTTGGCTTTCGGGCGGAAGCGATTTTACGCGACGAAGTCAAAGATCGGGCCGGCAAGACACACGATATTCTGCTCATGGCCAATGATGTGACTGAATTCCTGGCCCGTGGCGAGGCGTACGGGCTTCCTCGGTAAGCTGCTCCCGATAGACCGCTACTGAGTTTTTGTGGTGAAAGCCGACTGTACAAGAGTAACGAGGCCGCTATAATCGTACGGCTACGTTACTGAGGAGCAACACAAGGGAGGCCGCTATGAAAACCTCATCACATGTCAACGCCCCAATGAGTTATCTCGATGTTGAAGGCGTACAAGAAAAACCGACCTATTACCTATGTACCCCGCCCGCCGGCGTCCCCCAGCGGAACACCGTCCAGGTCAAACACACCATGGCTATTCAGAATGCCCGCGAGCACCTGGATGAAATCTCACTCGATAAACAAGGCATCACCTTTACGCCGCATGAAACCGCGGTCGAAAACTTTTATGACGCCGAAGAAGTCAAAGCGGTCTATTATCCTGAGGTTGTCGAGCTGATTAAAAAAATGACCGGCGCCGAGAAGGTCCACGTCTTTGACCACAACGTGCGCTGCGCTCCGATGTGCGCCCGTGGCGAGAATGGCGCCCGCGAGCCGGTCAAGTTTGCCCACAACGATTATACCCTCAAGTCCGGTCCGCAGCGGGTGCGTGACCTGTTACCGGCCGAAGAAGCCGAAGAGTGGTTGCAACATCGCTTTGCCGTCATCAATGTCTGGCGACCGATTCGCGGTCCGGTGCAGGACGCGCCATTGGCCGTGTGTGACGCCGCCAGCATGACGCAGGACGACTTTAACGAAACCGACCTGAAATACGAAGACCGGACCGGTGAGGTCTATTCGGTCTCCCATAACCCCAACCACCGCTGGTTTTATTTCCCGCAGATGGAGCGCAACGAGGCCATGCTGCTCAAGTGCTACGACTCGGCCACCGACGGGCGGGCGCGTTTTACCGCGCATTCGGCATTTGAAGATCCGACCTCTCCGCCGGATGCGCCGGCTCGGGAGAGCATTGAAACGCGGACGCTGGTTTTCTTTCCACCTGAAGCGTAGATTAACGAACACGGTAGGGGGCCTTTTGGCTCCCTCATTTTTCACCTCCGCTTCTCAAACTTCCCCACGGACAGACATTCACAGCAAGGAGTGACTTATGGAATTCGGTGTTTTCTATCTTCCCGCGATTGGCAATAAGAGTGAACTGCAAGCCGGTATGGCTGGTCGGCGGACAGACCTGTACCAGCGCATGCTGCGCAATCTGTCCGAACAGGCCCAATATCTCGATGCGCACGGCTACTATGGCATCGGCTTCACCGAACACCACTTCCATATCGAAGGCGAAGAGGTTTCGACCAATCCCCTCATGCTCGACCTGTATCTCGGCATGCAGACCGAGAACATCCGGCTGGGACAACTCGGCTTGGTCCTCCCCTGCCAGAACCCTATCCGCGTGGCTGAAGACACCGCCATTCTCGACCAGGTCACAAAAGGCCGAGCCTTTGTTGGCTTTGCCCGCGGCTATCAGCCGCGCTGGGTCAATACCCTGGGTCAGCACTACGATATCCTGGCCGACAACAACACCGACCCGGAACGGTACGAAGAGCTCAAAAAGGAACTCTACCAAGAGCATTTTGAGATTATTATGAAGGCCTGGACCAACCCGACCTTCAGCCATTCGGGCAAGCACTGGCAGATTCCACCCAAGGATGTCTTCTGGCCTGCTCACAATGTGACCCGCGAATTTGGCCAAGGCGTGGATGACAAAGGTATTCTGACCGAGATTGGCACCGTGCCCGAACCGTATCAGAAACCGCACCCGCCCCTCTTTCAGCCTTTTAGCTTTTCAGAGTCCTCGGTCCGCTGGGCGGCCCAGCACAACGTCACTCCACTGACTATCGTCTGTGACCCGGATATCTGCGCGGGTCAGTTCCGAGCCTGTCAGGCGGGTGCGGCTGAAGTCGGCAAGAATTTAGACTTCGGTCAAGGTGTCGGCCTGGTGCGTGAGGTCATCGTGGCGGACACGGACGAAGAAGCCATGGCCCTGGGCAGAGAGAGTGGATGTTTTATCTGGACCAAGTTTTTTGAGCCGTTCGGCTTTAACGCCGCCCTCATGCGGCTCGACGAGGATTATAACACGATCCCGAATACGTTCGAGTCCATGGTCGAGCGCGGCCTCACCATTTGTGGCAGTCCGGATACCGTGAGCCGCAAGTTTGAGGCGATCTTCAAAAAGTTGCCGGCCGAGTACTTCTGGCTCTATACCTATAATGAGCTCGTGCCGCACAAGAACGTCATGCGCAGCTTCGAGCTGTTGACCGACAAGGTCCTACCGAATTTTACGGATAAAATTCAGTAGGCACTGCTGTCCCCTCCAAAGGAGGGGACAGCATATCGAACAGCCCCCCCTACCCTCTCTGCCCCTCCATCCCGTTGACTGCTCCGTTCCGCGCCAGTAGAAGGTTGCGGCGAGGAACAGTGATGGCGCGCGTCAATTGTCTGCCTTCGTTACACCGGGCCGTACACAAAACGGCCTTCCGAGGTCTCACTCGTCGAGCCCTGCTGACCGGCCTATTTGGACTGGGTCTGGGCCTGCCGATTTTTGACCGAGGGGCGTACCCTGCGAGAAAAAAGGACCCACGCCGTTCGCGGCTGACACCCGGAGATCAACTGGTGTTCGCCTTTGGTGAGCGGGCCGGGCAGCCCATCACCCCACAAGACATCCCATTCGGCGAGCGCCCGGAGTTCGCCTATCCCAAGGACCCGGCGACCGACACGGTGCGCAGCCGGTTTCGGCTCAACCAGGTGCTCTTGATCCGGTTGAACCCGGAAGAATTAAGTGAAAAGACGCGCGAGCGCGCACTGGACGGGCTCGTGTGTTACTCAGCCGTGTGTACTCACACGGGCTGTGATGTGTCCGAATGGATCGGACCGACGCAGCAGCTCGTCTGCCCGTGTCATGCGTCGTTCTTTGACCCGAAAAACCATGGCCGCGTGGTCGGAGGTCCGGCGCCTAAGCCATTGGCGACCCTTCCATTAGAAGTGAGAGACGGGCTCCTGACGGTCAAAGGACCGTTTATCGGCAAAGTCGGTTTTAAGAAAAAGAAATAAGGATACGTCAGATGCGATACATCACGTTCAGCCTCCTCACGAGTTTCCTCGTCAGTCTCTTCGGGCTTGTGCCTGCTCTGGTGAGTGCACAGCAGCAGGACTACACGCCCGTGACCGCACAACGACTGCTACATCCCGAGCCTGAAAACTGGCTCATGTATCGCGGGACGTATGATAGCTGGGGCTATAGTCCCCTGGATCAGATTACTCCGGCCAATGTCGGCAAGCTCGTTCCGGTCTGGACCTTTTCGACCGGCGTGACGGAAGGCCACCAAGCCCCACCGATCGTGAACAACGGCGTCATGTTCGTAACCTCCCCCGAAAATCAGGTCTTTGCCTTTAATGCCAAGACGGGCGACCTGTTGTGGCGCTATGAACGTGAATTGCCCGAAGACCTGTTCCAGTTGCATCCGACCAATCGTGGCGTCGCCCTGTACGGTGACAAGGTCTATTTCGGGACGGTCGATACCTGTGTAGTCGCCCTGGACGCAAAAACGGGCGCAGTGGTGTGGGAGGAAGAACTCGAAGACTATTTGTCCGGTTATTATATGACCCTGGCGCCCTTGGCGGTGAATGGCAAAATCGTTGTCGGCATGTCGGGTGGAGAGTTTGGTATCCGTGGTTTTATCCAGGCCCTGGATGCCGAGACCGGAAAATCCATCTGGAAAACCCATACCATTCCCGGTCCGGGAGAGCCCGGCCACGAGAGTTGGGCGGACGAGAGTTGGAAGACCGGCGGGGTGTCGATTTGGGTGACCGGCAGTTACGACCCGGCCCTCAACCTCACCTTCTGGGGCACCGGGAATGCCGGCCCGTTTATGGGCGAGGCCCGACCAGGGAATAATCTATATTCGACTTCGGTCATCGCCCTGGACGCAGACAGCGGGGAGTTGAAAGCGCACCATCAATACCACTGGAACGGCTCATGGGATTGGGATGAGGTATCCGCACCGCTATTAATCGATGTCAAAAAGGGCGACCGGACCTTTAAGGGCTTGGTGCATCCCGCGCGCAACGGCTATCTGTGGACGCTGGAGCGCAGCGCGGACACGATCACTTTTGTTGAAGCCCAGCCGTTTGTCCGCCAGAACGTCTTCAAAAGTGTCGATCCTGAAACGGGCCGCCCCGAATACGATACAACAAAAATTCCCGGTATCGGACGACGCGCCGAGTACTGTCCTTCCTCGTGGGGCGGCAAGGACTGGCCGCCGGCAGCGTATAATCCAAAGACCGGCCTGCTCTATGTCCCGGCCAACGAGAACCTGTGCGGTGCACTGACCGGACGAAAAGAAACCTATCGACCCGGCCAGCTTTATATGGGGGTCGCGTTCCCGGACGATTTTGAATTACTGCCCCATCCGGACGCCAAGGACCATATTGGCGAGCTCCAGGCCTGGGATCTGAACGCGGGCAAGAAAGTCTGGACCTCAACCTTCAAGAGCCATAATTGGGGACCGGTGCTCACCACCGGCGGTGGTCTTGTTTTTATGGGCGGGACCAATGATCGCTACTTTCGCGCCTTTGACGCCAAGACCGGCAAGGTCTTATGGAAGCAGCGCACAAATTCCGGGGTGACCGGCGTTCCTACGACCTATCAAGTCGATGGGGTCCAGTATGTTGCCGTGCTATCAGGCTGGGGCGTGGATGCAGAGCGGAAACAGGAAATGCTGAATACCTTCTACGGCACCAAGACGCACGTCCCGCAGGGCGGGGTGCTGTGGGTATTCGCGGTTCGGGAGTAGCCCTCAACGTTCCACATCAAAAAGCCGCTCACCGTTTCGCCAACGCAGGGTTGCGTCCGGCAGGTCAAGCGCGCGGAGTAAGGCCGCGTTGAGTTCATACGCTCCGCCATCAAGCTCAGCGTGCCGCATGGCGTCACTCAGACCGTTCAGCACCGCATTTCCCATGACAAAAGCGAAGGTATCAACCGGCACTGTCGTTGTGGTCTCACTTTGCCCATAGGCCTGTTCACATGCCTCAAGGCGAACGGAGTTCCAGCCGCGACATTTGAACGGACGGGCGTCATAGGCCATACAGGTATCGTCCCGGAGTAGAGCACAGGGGAGTCGTTTCTGAGCTGGCGAGTTGGTCGCGCCCTGCTCGCGCCGCGCTTTCAGCCGTTTCCGCACAGCCGCCAACTCATCAGACGTACAGTGAGCCCTCAGCCAATCCGCCAGATGAACCACCTCAGCGGCGCTGGCCAACACAACCGGCAGATAGCAACAAAAGGCGCAGCCCGCTTTACACGCACGTCGGTCACACTCGGACGATTGGGCGATCCGGTCGTCCGCCCAGGCGTGCGCAGAGTTCACCAGACGTGCTACGGATGCTGCGTCGTCAGCACTGTTCAGAGCGGCGAGCGCCTCATGGTACTGCGCAGCATAGGCAATCAACTCTTCGCCGCCGGCCTGGGGCAGTCCGTGTTCGAGAAGTTGTCCGATAAACTGTTGCACTTCCTGAGGCGAGGCCGCCTGCTGGAGCTGGCTCTTAATCCGGGCAATATCCAACCGTGGAGCGGAGGTTTTCTCTTCTCCAGTCGGTTTCTTCTTTGTGGCCTTGGCTTGCCGCCGGCGTTCGGCGCGATTCATGCAGTCTCCTGTTTACACCAGGAGAACCGAGACTTCCGACACTCTGGGAAAGACAGCAACCGCCCTACGCCTGCCCGGTCTGCTGTGCCCACAAGCCGTCGGCCTGTTCCCAGCCCACGACGGCCAGGGTATTGCCATCCTCGTCAATGAATTGGAGCGGGCCGAGGAAGGTCATATAGAATTCACTGTCTTCGACAAAATTGGTCTGGTCGTGCCGGGCGTTACAGGCTTCGTAGCCATAGCCGACGGCCACTGCCGTCGCTCCACCGTCGTCCGTGCCCCCACGGACTTCCATTTTGCCTTTGGTCAGGAAATATTCACCCGGCCCGACGTGAATATGCCGGGCAAACGAGGAACCCTGCGGGCAATCGAAAATCGCCGTCCAGGCGCCCATCTCGGGCGAGACGTGCAGCAGCTTCCACCGAATGCCCCCAGCCGAAAATTCTCCGGGAAATGGCTGCCAGCCGACTGAGTCAAGGTGGACGTAGTCGCCTGTGAGTTCTTGTTTCATATCAGGACCCTCCTTCTGGGTTTGGGCTGTCTGTCTGACGTGCGCTGCGTTCGATCCGGCCAACGCGGGACGGCGGCATCAGCCGGGGTTATACTCGGTCGGAGCCGGCGCTTCCCGAATCTGTTCATCAAAATCAAACGGGTGCTTATCATGACCGAATATCGGCTCCAGCTTCGGCTTCGATACGAGCGCATGCAGCGGTCGCGCGACCAGCCACGCCAGCACGGCGCCGCGCCACGCCCCAGCCCCCCCCGCCCCCCCCACCCACAAAAAAAAAACCCCCCCCGCGTGCACCGGATAGGATACAATCCGAAGCGGATGGGTATCCTCAAAATCATCATAGCGGTCGCCGGCGACCGCCACCGGAGCAAGGAGCAACACGGCTACCGCCGTCATGACTAGGTGTTTTTTCCACAGCATTGGAGTCTTCCTCCTCTTGCGCATAGCCGTCTTCGCTCCGTGTACTCTACTCTTCTTGCCTGGAGCGCTCAATCTCTTTTCTCACCTCCCGTCGGGCAACCGGACGATGATATTTCTTTTCATCCTCTTGAGAACGGGCCGGTGGCGGGAGTTCTTTCCGTACCCGGCGGAGCGCGTCGAGCGCAGACACGACAGCCGGTTTCTTTTTCTTTTGGGGCATGACGGACACTCTCTAATGACGTTACGTCGCCCGGCCCTTCTCCAGTATCCGCGCCGCATCCTTGGCAAAATACGTCAGAATGATATCCGCCCCGGCTCGCTTGATGCTCGTCAAAGCTTCGAGCATGACGCGCTCCTCATCCAGCCAGCCGTTCAGGGCCGCAGCTTTGAGCATAGCGTATTCCCCACTCACGTTATAAGCGGCGAGCGGGCAGTCGAATTTCTCCTTGACCCGGCGGATAATATCCAAATACGGCAACGCGGGTTTGACCATCACCATGTCCGCCCCCTCTTCAATATCGAGGGCAACTTCCCGGATCGCTTCGTCGCCATTGGCCGGGTCCATCTGATAGGAGCGTCGATCCCCAAACTGAGGCGTCGATTCTGCCGCCTCGCGGAAGGGACCATAAAAGCCGGACGCAAATTTCGCTGCATAGGCCATAATCGGAATATGCGGAAAGCCCTGCTGGTCGAGCGCCTGACGAATGGCCCCGACCCGGCCGTCCATCATGTCAGACGGCGCGACCATGTCCGCCCCGGCTCGGACATGCGAGAGCGACTCTTTCACCAAGAGTTCAAGCGTGGCGTCATTATCGACATCGTTACCTTTGACCAGGCCGCAATGCCCGTGGTCGGTGTACTCGCACAAGCAGACGTCAGTGATCAGCGTGAGTCCGGGCACTTCTTCCTTGAGCGCGCGCAAGGCACGTTGGATAATGCCGTTATCGTTATAAGCATCAGAGCCGCCTGCGTCCTTTTCATCCGGAATCCCGAATAAGATAACCCCAGGAATCCCAAGGTCCCGAATCTGCTTGCACTCTTCTACGGCCCGATCAACCGAGAGTTGGGCAATACCGGGCATGGACCCAATCGGATTTTCCACCCTTGTGCCGGGCACGATGAACAACGGCATAAGCAGGTCATCGACCCGCACATGGGTTTCTCTCGTCATCCGACGCAGGTTCTCAGTGCGTCGCAGGCGGCGTGGTCGGTGGACGGGAAAAGACATACGGACTCCAATCACTTCAGCCTGTCATTGTATTATTCTCTGTACGAAAATATGCAAGGATGGCCTCAACAAAAGCCGGAATCGTATAGGCCGACGGCTGGACCGCTACGGTCAATCCATATTCTCGGGCGGTCGCGGCGGTGATCGGTCCAATACAGCCGATCCGGGCCTGACCCAGCAAGACCGTACTCTCTTCTCCGGACAGGCACTCCATAAAGTTTCGGACCGTGCTGGAACTGGTAAATGTCAGCAGATCGACCCGCCCGGCGCGTAGCATATCACGTAGCGTTTCGTCCCGGTTCCGGGGCCGGATGGTGCGATAGATTGCGATCTCGTCAACCTGGGCGCCGAACGCGCGCAGTTCCTGGGGTAAAATGGCCCGGGCCTCAGCAGCGCGGGGCAGCAGGATGCGCTGCGCCTTTTCTGCTTTGAGTACCTGTATGAGTGCTTCGGCCCGATATTCGCGGGGCATGGCATCAACCCGGAGATGGCGGGCCTGTATCGAACGCGCGGTTTCCTGTCCAATGGCAGCAATGCGGAGGTCTCCCAGGCTGCGGATGTCTCGCTGCCGGGCTTGCAGGCGCTCAAAAAAATAACGTACGCCATTCACGCTGGTAAAGACGAGCCAGTCATACCGTGCCAGGTCGTCAAGAGCGGCATCCAAGGCGGCAGAGGAATCCAGCGCTACCGTTTCGATCAGCGGGAAACGAAAGACCTCTGCCCCGTGCTGTTCGAGCAGGTCGGCAAAACGGCTCGCCTGAGTCCGAGGACGGGTAATCACAATGCGTTTGCCAAAGAGGGGTTGTGATTCAAACCAGTGCAACCGGTCGCGGAGTCGAACCACGTCGCCAACGACAATCACCGCGGGTGGCTCAAAGTCGCGCGCAGCAGCCCGCTCGGCAATACTCCCCACCGTTCCGGTGAGCACTTCCTGGTCAGCCTTTGTCCCCCAGCGGATCAGCGCAATCGGGGTCTCGGCCGGCAGGCCGAACTCCATGAGACGTTGCATATTGTTTTGCAGTTGGCGCGTCCCCATCAGGAAAACCAGGGTTCCGCCCACTCCAGCCAGGGTGGCCCAATTCAGGTGGGGCGCAGTTTCCCACACCTCTTTATGCCCGGAAACGATCGCCACTGCGGAGGCGTGATCGCGGTGGGTCAAGGGAATGCCGGCATAGGCCGGCACGGCAGTGGCCGAGGAGACACCGGGAACAATTTCAAACGGAATATTGGCCGCTACCAGCTCCTCCGTCTCCTCGCCTCCTCTGCCGAACAGCAGCGGGTCGCCACCCTTGAGCCGGGTGACGACTTTACCGTTCGCGGCGTGCTCACGCATGAGGGCATGAATGGTCTGCTGCGGAACGGCTCGGCCCCCTCCCCGTTTTCCGGCGTAGAGCAGAGTGGCTTCGGGCCGGACATAATCCAGCAGACGCACATCGACCAGATAGTCGTAGATAATAACATCCGCCTGTTCGAGGCAGCGTTTGCCTTTGAGGGTCAGCAGTCCGGGGTCACCCGGCCCGGCTCCAACCAAGTATACCTTCCCAGTCGGCATATCAGCCTTCCTGCTCCAACCGAGCCAGGATATCGTTCCCGCCCTGGACCAATAGACGCTCAGCCAACCTGATACCAAGCTGCTCGGCAGTTCCGGGAGGACCGTGTTCATGCCCACGCAGCACGATTTGCCCGTCCGGGCTGGCAATCAGGGCCACGAGCCTGACACCTTCAGTCCGGGCGGTGGCCTGGGCCGCGAGGGGTGTACGACAACTGCCGCCCATCCGCCCCAAGAAGGCCCGCTCGGCCGTGACGGCCAGCGCGGTTTCAACATGATGCAGTGGCCGGAGGAGTTCTTCAACATCGGATTCGACACGCGTTTCAATGCCGAGCGCCCCCTGTCCGACAGCCGGGACAAAGATCCGCTCATCCAGCATATGGCTCCGCTCGGGCATGAGACCGAGCCGCTTGAGACCGGCCGCGGCCAGAATCGTCGCCTCAACCTCCCCGTCGCGCTGTTTGCGCAAGCGAGTCTCGACATTGCCGCGCAGCATGGCAATGTCGAGATCGGGCCGGAGATGGAGCAATAAAGCCTGACGGCGCAGGCTACTCGTCCCGACCCGGCTGCCCTCAGGCAGTTCATCCAGGGTTTCCCCATTGGGCGAGATCAGGACATCCCGAGGATCTTCCCGCTGCGGAATAACACTCAGCGTGAGTCCCGGGGGCAAGACGGCCGGCACGTCTTTGACCGAGTGGACCGCCAGATCAACCCGGCCCGCCTGGAGCGCCTCTTCAATCTCCTTCACAAACAGCCCTTTGCCGCCAATCCGGGACAAAGAGATATTCTGGAATTTATCACCGGAGGTCTTAACCGGAACCAGCTCAACCCTGAGGGCCGGCCAGTGCTGCTCCAACCGGTCTTTCACCCACTGTGCCTGCCACAGCGCCAGGGGGCTGCTTCGCGTTCCGATCCGGATGATTCTGCGCATAAGCTGCGAGGGGCGGCTGCCTATTCTTCGTGGGTATCAAGACCGAATATTTGACGGATGACGTGAGGCGAAGCCGTCTCTTGGGCGTATTCAGCTTCACGCTTGACACCGTTGTGGTGACGCTGCTTGAGATACGCGAGCGGAGGATGGAGCAACTTGTTCGTCAGGGAGCGGGTGAGGGCTTCGACCGCTTCCTTTGCCTGCGGTGAGAGCTCGGCGAGCCCGGCCAGGGTCTTTTCCACTTCGCGGCTGCGGATCAGCTCGGCCTGTTCCCGGAGCGCCACAATCGTGGGGGTCACCTCTTGGTTGACAAACCAGCGCCAGAATTTATTCACCTCCTCGGCCACGATGGCTTCGGCTTTAACGGCCTCAACTTGGCGCTCCCCTTTATGATCTTCAACCACCTGCTCCAGGTCATCAATGTCGTACAAAAAGACATTATCCAGATTGTTCAGACGCGGATCGAAGTTGCGCGGCACCCCCAAGTCGATCAGAAACATGGGGCTGCGTTTGCGCTCTTCTAGCGCCTCTTCGACCATGCCGGAATGCAGCACATAATGCGGGCTACCGGCAGAACCTATCACCACGTCGGTGAGGTGGAGATGTTTATCCAGTTGGTCAAACGGCACGACTGTCCCGTTGCAGGTCCGGGCGAGTTCAACCGCGCGGCGAAAGGTGCGATTGGTCACCATAATGGTGCCGACCCCTCGTCCGCGCAGATGCCGAACGGCTTGTTCGCCCATCTCGCCCACACCAATGACCATGGCGGTCTTGTCTTCCAGATGGTCGAAAATCGTACAGGCCAGATCAACCGCCGCAGAGCTCACCGACACCGCTTTAGCCGCAATACTGGTCTCGGTTCGCACCCGCTTGGCAACCGAGAACGACTTGTGGAAACAGCGGTGCAGCACAGTTCCCAAGGTGCCGAGCGCGGAAGACGCGTTATAGGCGTCTTTCACCTGCCCCAAAATCTGGGGCTCACCGACCACCAGAGAATCGAGACTCGAGGCCACGCGAAACAAATGGCTGACCGCCTCCTGATTGACATGAGTGTAGAGGTAGGGCGCAAAGCGGGGCAGCGCCACGCGCTGTTCTTCGGCTAAAAACACCCGAATCTTCTCATTCGCTGCATCCAGATTTGGGGTATGGGCGACCACCTCAACGCGGTTGCACGTAGAGAGGATCGCCCCCTCTCGGATGGTCTCCGTATCCACGAGCCGTGGTAGAGACGCATCCAAAGCGCCGTCATTAAAAGCGAGCTGTTCCCGGAGCTCGACCGGCGTGGTGTGGTGGTTGAGGCCAACCACCATGAGAGAGGAGGCCGGCTGGACAAGACTAGCCAAATTGACCTCCGTGTCGTCCGGGAAAAAACTGGACCCCAACAAAGGAAACCACCAGCACGGCAAAGCACACAATCGTCAGCGTTGCCGCCCGCCGGCCACGCCAGCCGGCACTTCGGTAGTGGAGCAGCAGCGCGTAGAGAATCCAGGTCACTACGGACAAGATGAGCCGCGGCTCCCAGATCCAGAAGTGTCCCCAGGCATACTCGGCCCAGACCGCACCGCTTAACAGCCCGAGGGTCAGGAGGAGAAAACCCCAAGCCAGGGAGCGGTAGTTCAGATGATCGAGGGTTTCCAACGAGGGCAAGCGACGGAGAAATGAAGAGGCTTTTTTCTGTTTGAGGTGCTTTTCCTGGACCAGGTAGACCAAGCTGGCACTACAGGCGACGACAAAGACGGCATACCCAAGAAAGGCGGCAGTGACATGAATGGGCAGCCAGGCGCTTTGCAGCGTCGGCGGCAGCGCCCGCGCCTGGGTGTAAAAGACGTACACGCCCAGGGTCAGGATAAACCCGATGGGACTCACAATAGCGCCGAGAATGGAAACCGGCAGTCGCCACTGGACCAGTAGCCCGATGCCCGCCGTGAGACAGGCAAAAAAGGAGAGGGCTTCATACACCTCTGTGACCGCAAAATAGCCCACCGTGAGCGACCGGACCGCAATAGCACCGGCATGGCACAGGCAGGCGGCCAGCAAGCAACTCGGGGCTATCGTCCGCACGACGGGCCGAGCGGAGAGCAGCCCGACAATAAAGCTCGCCGTGCTGAGCAGATAAAGCAGCAGTGTCAGTGTCAGCAGCCAGACTTCCATACGGTCACTCACCACGAAAAGGCGAGACGCTCCAGGGTGTATGCCTCCCCCAGCGTCTGCTGTAGGAGTGTGTTTAATTTATCGGTTTGGTGGTCTCGAAGATAGTCCAGCAGGGGAGATTCGACTAGGTCGGTCAACAGACGCCGGCGGTCTTGCATGCTGCGTTGTTCCTGCCTCAGGCGTTCACGAATCCGGCGCAACAGCCGGAGCGCGACCGCATATTCCGGCCCGAATTGTTCAGCCAGATCTTGCCGAATCTTCTTTGCCAGAGCAGGACTTGCCCCAGTGGTGGAAACCGCAATCGTCAGGTCGCCCTGTTGTAGCACTGCCGGTACAATAAACGAACACAACGCAGGCTGATCGACGATATTACATAAAATATTGGCCTGTTTGGCATCCGCGGCAATCTGCCGCTGCAAGGCGGGATCATCCGTGGCGGCGATCACCAGCGCAACAGTGTCAAGGTCTCCCCGTTGATAGGAGCGTTGCCGAACCGTCAGCCGACCGGCGGCTTCAAGGTCGGATAGAGCGGCTGTCAGCTCAGGACTGATAAGCGTCACCTCCCCGCCGGCCGCCAGCACCGCCTCCACCTTACGCTCGGCAATCGTCCCCCCGCCAATGACCAGACAGCGCGTCTGGTCCAAATCGAGAAAAACAGGGTAATAGCCCACCCGGCCCTCCCTTTCGTACGCAGCTCAAATCGTAGCATACCGGTGAGGAGTGGGGGAATCGGAGTTGTTGACCGGCGTTAAGAACGCCGCTGAGTCTCCGCCGGAAGATCACAGCCCAGATGTAGGGCGGCTCTTCAGCCGGTTGGAATGCGCAACACCTGGCCGATTTGCAGGCGTTTGACGTTCTTCACACCATTCAGACGCTTAAGAATCGACACCTTTGTGCCGTAGCGCCGGGCGATACTGCCCAGTGTTTGCCCGCGGCGGACCCGGTGTTTGACATACTGGGCTTGGGCTTTGCCGGGTGCGTTGGCCGAGACGCGCAGTTTTTTCCCGACCGGTATCAGCGCGGCGTTCTTGATGCCGTTAAGCTGCTGGAGTGCCGCCACGGTTGTGTTGTAGCGTTGGGCGATCTTTCCGAGCGATTCTCCCCGACGCACGATATGTGTCCCGTCCTGCGAAGCTGCCCGCGCCACCTGGACGGACCGGGCCGCCGGCCGCCGACCCTTCCCTTTCAGGGGGACGCGCAGACGTTGTCCGACGCGGATGAAATGCGCGCTTCTGAGTCCGTTCAGGCGTTGCAGGGTCCGAGCGCTCGTCCCATAGCGCTGCGCAATACCGCCCAGCGTCTGCCCGTGCCGGACCTTATGAAAAGCAAAAGCAGCAACCTGTTGGTCAGCCTTCGCCTCAGGGCTGAGCGCAGCGTAACGCCGGATAAAGTCCTTCCGCGCGCCGGACGGGATGCGCAAACGGTGGCCGCGTGGGACGTGGAGTTTCCCGTTCCGAATCAGTCGCCTAAAGGACGGGTTGAGCGCCACTAGCCGCTCAGTACTGGTGTCGGCAGCCCTGGCCAGATTTTCGAGCGAGACAAAATGCTGGAGATCGACTTCATCATACCGGAGGAGAGGATCGCGTTTGATGGGACCGAAGTATGTGGCGCTGTTTTTCTCAACCTCAATGGCCGCCAGCAACTCGGCATAGAAATTCCGTGAAGCAAACCCGAACGTCCGGCTTTTGTAGCGGCGGATAATGGTGGCAATATCGCGCGTGCCGACTTTCCGAACGGCGCGTGCCATCCCGGCCCGGCCGTGGTTATAGGCCGTAACCGCCAGCGGCCAGGTTTGCAGCTTGTCATAATTTAACTTGAGCAGGTCGGCGGCGGCCCGGGTGGCAATGAGGGGGTCGAGGCGCTCGTCAACCATATAGTTAATGGTCAGAAACAAGCGCCCGGTCGCGGGCATGAACTGCCAGATGCCGGCCGCGCCGACTTTTGAATAGGCCTCAATATTGAAAGAAGACTCGATCAGCGGCAGGCGAGTCAGGACAACCGGGAGTCCTTTTTGACGGAATATCTTTTCCATCCTGGGCAGATAACGGCCAGACAGGCGCAGGCTCTCTTGAAAGCGCTCCCGTATCCCGGACTGTGCCCGCAGTCGCCCTTTGGCCGCGGCCTTGCGGAACTTGTGGCGTTCTTTGACATCTTTGAAGAGGGAGCGGATTTTTCTCTCACGGCTACTCAGCGTCCGCCCTTTGGCACCGTGTTTATGGAGTTTCCGCAGGGCGGCCCGGATTTTTTTGAGCTCCTGCTTCGTCCGCTTGGATTTCAGCTTACGGGCCTTGGCCTCGCCATGCTTTTTTAAGAGCGGCCGAAAATCAAGGACGGCGTACACCTTGTCCAAATAGACCGCGTCGTGGATGACGACCTGGTATTCCGAGTAGGTGGCGAAAATCTTGGTCCAGAACTCGACCTGGGGTCGGAGGGCTTGTGGATAGGGAAGCGGAGAAGACGCGGGGGACGCGTGCTTATCAACGTTCCCGAACGCGGAACCGGACCCCGCTCCGACGAATAAAACGACGAACAAGAGCGCCGCACGCCATCCCGGACATTTTACCTGCATCACCACCCTCTCCTGCTATAACACCGACCAACCCTTATGCAGATCTGCGCTTCTCTCCATATATAGTGGATGAGCCTTCCAACTAGCAAACCCATGCGTTCAGTTCAACGTACCCCCAGGCAGATTCCGCCTCCTCCGCCTTCTTTCCGGTAGGAAAGTCGGCTATGAAAAGGAAAAATAGGAGGCGATATGCGCATCTCACTCTTTCATTTGCCCAGCTTTTTTCCGGAATTTCACGCCAGCGATGAGCAATTCTACCTTGACATGCTCAGCGAGACCGATCGGGCGGAGGCCCTCGGCTTTCACTCCGTCTGGTTTGCGGAGCACCATTTTTATCATTACGGTGGCCATCTGCCCTCCGTTCCCGTGATTGGGGCCGCGGTTGCCCAACGCACGAAGAATATCCGTATTGGCTCCGGGATTGCCCTCCTGCCTCTCCAGGACCCGATCCGGCTGGCAGAGGAGTATGCCATGCTCGACTGCTTATCGGGCGGGCGCTTGGAGTTCGGGATTGGACGGGGATTTCAAAAAGGTGAGTACGACGCCTTTGAGCGCGATATGAGCGACAGCCGGGCGCTGTTCGAAGAAGCCCACGCCATCATCATGAAGGCCTGGACGGAAAAACGGGTTTCTCACGACGGTACATTCCGCAAAATCCGCAATCTCCAGGTCATTCCTAAACCCGTCCAGCAACCCCCACCCGTCTACGTTGCCTGTATTTTTACGCCGGAATCGTTCGAATGGACCGGGAAGATGGGCTATCATCTCATGGTCGTTCCCTATGCCCAGCCCAATCCGGAGGCATTAGTGGGCCGCATCCAACTCTTCACACAGACCCGGCAGGCACATGGACATGCGGACGCGCCGGAAGTCCTCGGGGTGTACCATTTTTATTGCGGCGAGACCGCGCAGAAGGCAAAGGAAGAGCCCCGCGAGGCCATGATGCGCTATATAAACGCAGTGGTCGCCTCCAACCAGGAAGCCGCCTACTCCGATCAGTATCGACCGTACAAGGGCCTCAAGGACGCTTTCAAGACCTTTGACTATGAAGGCTATATGTACCCGCATAAAGTCATATTCGGCGACCCGGACCAGTGCGTCGAGCGTATCCGGGAAATCCAGGCGATGGGGATCACCAACGTCAGCCTGCTGGCAAATTTCGGCGGGCTGGAGCACGACAAAATCATGGCCTCGCTGGAACGGTTCGGAAAAGAGGTCTTGCCCAGAGTGTCGTAACCGGAGTCACGCTTCGCGCTCAAACGGGCGGTACGGCATATCCAGCCCGAGGCTCAGCATCAGGCGCATGCGGGCTTTACGCGGGGAGAGAAAGTTCTCGATAATCAGGCCGGCCTCAACCAGTTCAGTATACATACCGGGATAGTACTCGGTGGCCGCGGTGGGTCCGCTTGGCGCGCTGGAGCAACACACCACCGGCAGCCCCGCGTCCACGAGACGGCAGAGCGGCCCGAGCGCTGCTGGAGGAATGCTCCCGGCCCCCAGGCTCGCGGCCACCAGGCCGTCTATGGACCGCTCAGCCCGTTCGCCTACCAGCTTGAGGAGAGCGGCGTCATCGCCAACCCCGAGCGTGAGGATGGGAATGGAGTAGGACATGGTGTGTGGCAGACGCCCCAGGCGATTCCAGCGCGTGGGCTGCCAGTCGAGTTCAACCGGCTGTTCGTTCACGCGCCCGGACGGAGCCCCGTGCCGCGCTGTAAAGGCGTCCAAAGCAACGGTATCGCTTTTATATACGCTCCAGGCCTCAAAAATGTCACCGTGCAGCGTGACCAGCGTCCCGTATTCAGGCAACAGGCACGCGGCGACCCGCACGGCCTGTTCCAGATTTTTTCCCCCATCATAATCCGCCGCCCAACTGGGCCGCATCGCCCCGGTAAAGACAAGCGGCACAATCCCGGAGAGCATTTCATCCATAGCGTACGCCACCTCTTCAAGGGCATCGGTTCCATGCGTCACTACGATGCCGTCCATGCCCTCTTTGGCCACCCGCTCAATCGTCCGGGCAAGAGTGAGCAGCGCGGCCCCTGAGGAGATCACACCGTCGGGATACGGTAGGTCCAGACAGTGGAGACGGCCGGTCTCGATGGCAGTCCGGGCCAATAAATCGACGGCCGACAGCCAGGGGCGCTGCTCCCCGCCCAGCTCGCTGCGCCCCTGACTGATCGTCCCGCCGGTGGCGATGAGGAGCAGTTCTCTCCGGTTTCCTGCCTGCGGCATAGGTGCGTGCGGTCCGCTCAGCCCGTATAGCGGAAGAGGCCCAGCAGAAAGCGACTGTCTGGGTCGGTCCATTGGGATTGGAATCGGAAGCCGTAGCCAGCCAGTTGCTCTTTCACTTCTTGGGCGTCGAACTTTCTGGATATCTCCGTATGGATGGTCTCACCCGCTCGGAACGAGACGCTCAGGTCTAAGGCCGCGATGGTCACTTTCTGGGCGACCTCGCTCTTGAGATGCATTTCGACTTGATGCAGTTCCCGATTATAAAAGGCCAGATGAGAAAACTGCGCGAGCTGAAAATCCGCCTGGAGCTCGCGGTTGATATGCCGCAAGATATTGAGGTTGAAATCGGCCGTGACCCCAGCCGCGTCATTATACGCGGCTTCTAAAACCTCAACAGACTTCCGCAGGTCGAGCCCCAATAAGAACTGGTCGCCGGGATGGAGGGATGCCGCCAGGCGCTGAAACAGCTCGGTCTGTTCCGTCGGACTGAAATTGCCCAGATTGCTGCCCAAAAAGAGGACGAGGCGGGGCCGGGTATTGGGCAGCGCAGTGAGTCCGTCCAGATAGTCGGTCACCAGAGCCTCAATCGACATGCTTGGGTAGTCAGCCAGCAAGCCCCGTGCGGTCTCTTCGAGCATCGACGCGCTGATATCGACCGGCACATAGTGCAGCAGGTGGTCCTGACGTTGATATTCGTCAAACAGGAGACGGGTTTTCACCGAACTGCCGCTACCCAGTTCGACCAACGAGGCGCCCGCCGTCTGTCTCACAATATCCGCGGCATGCGTGCGCAGAATCTGCGCTTCGGTTCGGGTGAGGTAGTATTCCGGTTGCCGGCAGATATCCTCAAACAGGCGCGAACCGTAGGCATCGTAAAAATACTTGGGCGGCAAGGTTTTCTGGCTTTGCCGCAGGCCAAAGGCAACATCCGTCCGCAACTGCGAACGCACCGTGCCCATCGTAGAAATGTACAGCCGGTCAGCCTCTTGAAGTAGTGTTGACATACAAAACAACCCACCTTACTCGGTCAATCCACCGCCTCTCGTCGCGCTACGACACGGCGTCCTTTGCACACCGAAAGCCGGCAAAGATGGCCCGCATTCCGGGACGATACCAATTCCGGAACGTTACGCGTAGGACATGTCGTCGCGTTGCCCACGACCCACCGCGCAAGACGCGGTGGTGTTGATCAAAATACGGCACGGAATAGCCGTCGTACGGAAAAGCCTGAAAACCCGGATAGGGGTGGAACCAGGTACGGGTCCACTCCCAGACCCCGCCGAGCATATCGAGCCGGGACGCGAGAGGGTCTGCCTGCCCAGCAGCGGCGTGCTGTTCCGCCTCCCACCAGGCCGCTTTTTCCCATTCGGCCTCGGTCGGCAGCCGTTTGCCGACCGAGCGGGCGTACGCCTCGGCCTCATACCAGCTCACGCACCGCACCGGTTGGACCGGGTCCAGCGGCGCTACCCCGAACGGGTCAATCTCCAGCCAGTGCCCCCGGCTATTCCCGGAACGCCAGTGCAGGGGATGGGCAATCTGGTTCTCCGCGCGCCAGCGCCACCCCGGCTGACTCCACCAGGCAGGGTTCCGATACCCCCCATCATCCAGGAATGCCAGAAAATCGGCGTTTGTGACCGGCGTTTGATCTATCCGGAATTCCTCCAGCCGGACCTGCCGCGCAGGCCGTTCATTGTCCAGCGTGCGCGCGCTGTCATCGCTGCCCATGCTATAGGCCCCGGCAGGAATCCGGACCATGGTCGTGCGGCTGGCTTGCGGAGGAGGACTCCGGCGCGGTACGGCTGGGGCAGAGAACGGCCTCCTGTCTCCCGCATCGAAGCGCCGGGCCGCAATCAAATTGAGAATCAGCAGGATGGTCTCGGTATGTTGTTCCTCGTGTTGGAGGAGCATGTTCAGCAGGCGGCCTTCACCCAGCAACGGATGACTGTCCGGCCAGTCGCCCCGCTCCAGAAAGGCAAAGACGCGGTCGCGGACTGCATCCAGATAGGCAAAAATCTCATGCGCGGCGGGGAGATTGACCCGATTCTCTTTCGGATTATCAAGCGGAGAGAAAACCAAGTCATACTCAGGCGACAGCGATGCCGCGTGCTGACACTGCTGCAGAACCCAGAAACCTTCGGTCACTCCAATATGGCCGAGGTGCCACCCGACCGGACTGAACTCGTCGTGTGCCTGGTGACAGAAGTCTTCCGGATCGATAGCCGCGAACAACGCCTTCGTATACGCGCGCGCCTCGACCATCCGCTGCCGGAAGTCCGCGATATCAATCATGCCGCCTCCTAACCGTTGAGGGCAATAAGATCAATACCCGTGGCGTTCCGGCAGGTCACAATATGGATCTCCGGGACCGCCTGCCAGCCCGGGTCGGCACAGAGTTTTTCCGACGCAATGACCACCCCATCGGGGAAATCCGCGCCGTTGCACAAATAATACAGCGACGGCGCCGGCGAGGTGTTCGCGAAGCGGAGGGCGACCATATGCAGCCCGTCGGACAGCACCAGATTCAGCGCCATATGGACCGCCTGGCCTTCTGTCCAGGCCAGCAACTGAGCAACCGTGCGCCGAATGGCGGTCGCATATGCCTGCGGCGTCTGCTCCTGGCCGTGCAAAAAATTCAGCAGTAGGGCAAAGATATGCTCGGAGTCGGTTGAGCCCCGAATGAGGCGATAGTATTCATCGCGCAGGGCCTCGCGTATCGTGCGCAGCAGGCCGTCACGCGCCTTTTCAATAAAACCGTTATGCATGAACGCCAGACGGCCATGGGCAAACGGCTGACAGTTGCTCTGGTCGAGTCCGAAACCGGGTGTAGCGCTGCGGACGTTGGCGACAATGCAATCCGAAACAATATGACGGCTTAAGCCGGGCAGATTGCGATCATTCCAGATCGGGACAATATTAGTGTAGATACACGGCGTGAGGTCAAGCCCGCGGTTATACCAGCCGACCCCGAACCCATCCACATTCACCGTTCCGGCGGTCATCTCTTTGGGTTGGTAGCTCTGCTCTATCAGGGAGTGCTCGGGCGCACTGATGACCTGGGCGAGCGGGACCGGCTTTCCACGATACGCAACAAAACGACACATAGGTGGTCCAGACTCTTCGGCTCAGGCACTTACCACGGCGAATGGGCCGGCTGTTTCAGCAGCCGACGGCGTAGGGCCTCGGCTTCCGCGTGAATCGCCGCATAACTGGGGCCGAACAGATCGATTTGGGCCAGCACCACACCAAACTCGCTCACCGGGCGAATTTCCTGGCCTGGCTCGACATAGATCGTCAGCTCGTCCACTGCCTGGGCACGCCTGAAATCAAACAGATTCTCGGCCACATCTTCACCAAAAGTGATCAAATTAAACTGTCCGCCCACAACATCCGTTGACCGCGGCGGGGGCGGGGGCGACTGCCCGCCGGCCAGCCTCAGTCCGGCTTCGTATATACACGCTCCGAGACAGCGGCGATACAGATTATAGAAACAGGTGGCCGCCCGTCCGTTGACCTCCGTCAGGGTGACCGCGTTGTCATGGCACCAGAACTCGATATTGAAGAAGCCGTTGTCCAGTCCGATATTGCTAATCGCTTCCAGAGCCTGCTGAGCCAGCATTTCCTGGATATGGGCCGGGTGCCGGGACGGTAGCGAAAAATTGTCAATAATCCGGGTGCCCGGATAGGTATTGGTATCCGTAATCGCCCAGAGCGCCGGCTGGGCATTGGCGACCCAGCCCTCGACCGTCACCTGCGGTCCCTCCACAAAGTCTTCGACCAGCATGATCTCTCGACTGGCCAGGGGAAATTTCTCGCAGTCGATATAGCGCTCGAAAAACGGCAGGTAGAGCGGCGACCAGGCGGGATACTCGCGTCGGGCGACCGCCAGCGCCCGCTGAAGGTCATCGGCCGAGTCGAGCTTAAAACCGAGAATCCCGAGATTCAGCCAGGGTGGTTTGAGATAACACGGGTAGCGCGTGACCGCCGGCTGCTCGTCCGCCAGATCGATGGGGTCACACCGGACCGGCTGGGGTTCATATTGACGGCCGTAGTATTTGTGGAGGCAGAGAAAGACGGACTCCACGCTTGGTCCCGGAAACCCAAACTCCTCGCACAGGACCGCGGCCACGATATCGGCCACGTCTCGGGAATAGAAAATGGCATCAATGGTGTGGGCCGTGATATAGTCGCGGCACTGGTCAGTGTACGCGAGCAGGTCCAATTCCGGGGAGGGGGTACGCGGATTAAGTGGCGCGTCGAGCAGATGAAACCTATGCTCGGACATGCCGGCCAGGGCGTTGCGGTCCCGTTGCGACGGGCACGGAATCAGAACGTCCACCGCTCCCCTTCTTTTTCCGTTAGCTCGTCCGCATATGTACTGACAGGAGGGTGCTCAAAGTCGCCCAGGGCTTGCCACCGGATATTGCGGTCGTCAAAACGGCGGGGAGAGGGTGTGGCTGCCATCCATCGTCTCCTCTATTATTGTGGTATTGCTCAAGGCGGCTGAGCATAGCAAGCGTTCCGGAGACGAACAAGGAGTCAGCATGCAACGAATTGAGGGCGGGTGCCACTGCGGGACGATCCGGTACGAATTCCTGTGGCCGCTTGATGAAGCGGAGATTCCGGTTCGGGCGTGCAGTTGCAGCTTCTGCATGAAGCATCGGGGCACTTATACCTCGCATCCCCAAGCGGAACTCCACGCAACGCTCACGCATACCGCCCGCGTTCCCACCTATCGCTTTGGCCATGAGACGGCCGACTTCTACGTCTGTGCACGTTGTGGGGTGCTCACCTTTGCGGTGAGCCGGATTGCCGAGCGTGATTATGCCGTAGTCAACGTCCACACATTCGAGCATATCGACCCGGCCAACTTTACCATCCGCGTAACCAATTTTGACGAGGAGGCACCGGACAGCCGTCTTGCCCGACGTCAGCGGACCTGGACACCCACGGTCCGGATTACTCACACTCGAACAGAAGAATCAACCTAGTTTTAAGGAGGACTCAATGCTGCTCTATCTCGACACAAAACGGGCGCCCAACCCGCGCAAGGTCCGCATCTATCTGGCCGAAAAAAACCTGGATATTCCGATCAAGGAAATCGACCTGTACGCCGGTGAGCAGAAGACGCCGGAGTTTCTGGCCAAGAATCCGTTTGCCGGCGTGCCCATCCTGGAGCTCGATGACGGCACGGTTCTGATCGAAACGCTGCCGATTATGGAGTATCTGGAGGAACTCTATCCCGACCCGCCCCTGATCGGCACCGACCCCGTCAGCCGGGCTCTCGTGCGCTCCTGGGAACGGCGCTGTGAGATCGGGGTATATTTGACGGCTTCACGCATGGTGCTGTCCAAGGGCGACGTGTCCGACCAGGCGCGCCGAATCCTGATGCATCGCCTCCCGCTGGTCAACGACGGCCTGGAAGGCAAAGACTGGCTGGCCGGAAATTTCTCAATCGCCGACATCATGCTGTTTATCGGCCTGGAGACCGCGCATCATCGCGGCACGTTTCAGCTCGACCCGGCCTGGAACAACCTCGTCCGCTGGTATGACGCCATGAAGGCGCGACCCAGTACGTCGGTGTGAGGGACGGAACGTCTCGCGTGAAGTCTTCCCATATCCCCTCTCGGGCCGTGTGATGCGAAAAGGAACCCACCCCGGCCTTCGGCCACCCCTCCCAAGAGGGGAGCAGAAAATCCCCTCTTGGGAGGGGTGGCCCAAAGGGCCGGGGTGGGCTTGTGCCCAACGACCCAGACTCCCTGCTCCGGAGGAGCCGCCGGGCGGCCTGCGGTCTGTCCTCGTGTTTGTCCCCCAGTCGGGCGAGGCGACACCGAGTGAGCGGACGGTGACCCACCCCACCGCTGACGAGGCACCCCCTTCGACTCGGCTCAGGACAGGCATCCCAAGAGGGGAAGCGCCGGTCCTTATGTAAGGAGACAACCCCACATCGCCTCTCTCTCCCCTTCATTTCGGCAAGCGATCCAACCCTTCCGCCGTGAAGGGGTTCGGCGTTCTGCGCTGTTCTTCGCGGCGCTCTATTTTGTTCAGGGCACAATCGATCTCTCAACCGGTCTGCCCTATCAACCCATTCAATATCTGCTCAAAGAAGACCTGCACCTGAGTGCCGGTCAGGCGGGCTTTGTCTGGGCCATGATTGGCTTGGGCTGGACCATCAAACCGGTCTACGGCCTCTTGTCCGATTTCCTGCCCTTGGGTGGCTCGCGGCGCAAGGGCTATCTCGTATTGATGAGCGCCTTGGGTCTGGGAAGCTGGCTGGCGCTGGCCGTTGCGCCGACGGCATATGCAACCGTCCTGGTGCTGCTTATGACGTGTTCGTTCACTCTGGCCTTTGCCGACGTCATGGCCGATGCGCTCATGGTGGAGACCGGGCGGCCCCTCGGTCTCACCGGAAGTTTTCAGTCGATTCAATGGGCAGCCATGGGCCTGGCCTTGACCCTCGCCCATCTCGGTGGCGGTTATCTCTCGGAATACGCGACTCCGCACACCGCTTTTTTCATCTGCGGATTCTTTCCGCTCGCCACCTTGCTGGCAACCCTCTTCTTTGTACGAGAAGTGCCGCAGCCATTGGGACAGGCGCAGTTGCGAGAGACGACGCACGCGCTCAGAACAGCCGCCCGGTCGCGTGCGGTCTGGATCGTGGCCGGCTTTCTGTTTGTGTGGAACTTCAGTCCACTGTTCGGCACGCCGCTTTTGTATTATGAGCGCGACGTTCTCCAATTTTCAAAAATCTACATCGGCACCCTCGGCGCGCTGACCAACGCGGCCGGCATGCTGGGCGCGGTCATCTTCTTTTTCTTTTTTCGGAACGTCTCCCTCCACCGCCTCCTCTTTATCGCGGTGACGCTCGGCGTGTTGTCAACGCTCAGTTTCCTGGGCCTGACCGGACCTCGGTCTGCGGTGATCATTTTTCTCAGTTACGGCCTGATTTTGCAGATTACGCATCTGGCTGTACTCGACCTTGCGGCCCGCTCCTGCCCGGCCCGCGTTGAGGGAACGGTATTCGCACTCCTGATGTCCGCCCTGAACATCGGTCGAAGCGGGTCTCAGGCGCTGGGCGGCTGGCTGTACGATCAGACCGGCTTTGTCCCGTTGGTCTTCATCAGTGCCGCTTTCACCTCCCTGTGCTGGCTGATGATTTCTTTGCTGCGTTCTGAGGGAACGGTCTCAATGGAGGGGCAGTAAGTCCTTGCCGTTCCGTCACAACCTGAATAAACATGCAGCGTTCCGTATGTCCCGGGTTGGAACATGTACTAACTGGCTGGCGTGGACTGTCTGTCGTTAGACATCCCTGGGCGGTGAATGCTAGGCTATAAACAGCGATCGAAATGGGGGTTTAAATGAAGAATCTGCTAAGCCAAATTGATTTCGGAAACGAGGCGGGCGATGATGTTTCTCCTCAGGAAATTCTCAATTTTTTCGTCGAGCAACAACACTTTAGCGATTATCTAGATCCTGACCAAAAAATACTACTTGCAACTGCAAAAAAGGGGATTGGGAAGTCGGCGCTGATGCGTTGGATCGAAGCCAGAAAATCGGCAGAAGAGCAAAACACACCCCTCGTGATTAGTGTAACGGGCAGCGACTTGGTTCGGTCAAACTTCAACTTACCATCAGAGCCAAAACTTCCGAATGAATATATTCGTGACTGGATGCAGCGAATCTGCGCGATCATAAATAGACGTATTGGTGCTCAACTCTCAGTCGCCATAACTGACGACCAGATTACTCTTGTAGAAAGTGCGGAAATAGATGGCTTTAAGAGTCGGAATCTCTTAAGTGCTCTGACAGAAAGGCTCGCAAAACTCGTTCCCCAAGTCGAGAAGAGTAAGAAGCTTGCCCCAAATGATATTGAACTACTAAAGCGGTATTCAGGGCGCTCTGTTTGGGTGTGTGTTGATGATCTTGATGCAACGTATCAACGCACCGATAAGGAAAACCTTGAGTTAAGTACCTTTTTTTCTGCCTGTAGATATCTGGCATCTCAAACTGACGGGATCGTGGTCAGAGCAACTATGCGAACTGATGTTTGGACAATGATTCGTAGATTCGACGAATCATTAGACAAATTCGATCAGTACGTTACTGATATAACATGGAGCCAAGCAGATTTTCGTCGTTTACTCGCCCGCAGAGTCGGTTTCGAAATGAGCAGGCTCGGTACCGCAGACTCCCCACCTCCAGACCACGCGACAAAAGTAGACATCGACGAACATCTCATCGAAAGCGTATTCGAAAAACGGATGGAATGGGGCAGATCGCAGAAACGAACCTATCGAGTAGTTTACACACTCTCCTACCACAGACCACGGTGGGCTATACAGCTATGCAAACTTGCCCAAAAAGAAGCACTTGATAGCGCTGATTCAAAAATATCTAAGTCACATATTGACTCGGTTTGGGGGCCCTATGGGACCAAGAGAATTGCTGATCTAGTTGCTGAGCACAAACATCAGTGCAGCAGTATCGAAGAAATTGTCGTCGGCTTTCGAGGTGCGGAGCGAAGGTTAACAAAAGATCAGCTCCTTGAGTGGATTAAGAACAAGGTCACTTTGCACATGACACCAGTAATCGAAGGCACGGCGAGGAATTCCCCACTAGAGATCGCTCATTTTTTATTTAGACTAGGATTTATAGTCGCTCGCATCGAAAGTCCCGAGGAAGACGGCTATGAGCACTATTATTTCTCAGACATGCCTGATTTCTTATCTACTAGGACGAATGCGGACTTCAATGCAATTTGGGAAATACATCCTTGCTACCGGGAAGCCCTCGACATCAAGAAATTGAATAGAAACCAACGCCGTCTCCGTGACCTAGAGAGATAACGATGGAGGAATGGAGGACGTTGCAGGGTTATTAGAGTTGGGGGAATTGGTTATCCACCCAGCCTAACTCCTCGCTCCACCTCGATCGCGTCCCGCGACCGGTGAGCGTAAAACGTTAGACGGTACAACTGGAGCCTGCGACCATGGCCAGAACGCTAGATTTTATAAAAGCAGACTTCTCGGCGACACTATTTCCTTTGAAAACCAACCATCTTCTGGCCGATCTCCACGGTCAGGAAATATCAAACTATATCTATCAGAAGGTTCTCGATGAGGCTCAAAAGGGAGACAGCTTTCTCTCCCAGCAGAAAGTTTTTGCTACGAAGCCCAAAGGCCACCTACGCCGTACCGTCAAGCTAGATCCGGTAGCTGAATACTTCATTTACGATATATGCTATCGAAATCGGGCAATATTTCGTCCAGCAGTCAGCACGAATCGCAACAGCTTTGGATATCGCTTCTCAAACGGATCCCCGATTCCAGTGCACGTTGCCTATAGCGACTATAAGAAGCAGCTTAAGGCAAGTACAAGCGAGTTCAAGCATAATATCCAATTTGATATTGCTTCCTATTTTAACAGTATATACCACCACGACATTTGCCATTGGTTTGCTTCACAAAGTGAGGTATCCAACGCTGACGGCAGCGCGCTTGGCCAATTCTTTAGAGAAATCAACTCAGGTAGGAGTGTGGATTTCCTCCCACATGGCATATACCCATGCAAGATGCTTGGCAATGAGTTTCTCAAGTTCCTGGATCAATCAGGAATGCTAAAGTCAGCCAAGATTGTCCGATTCATGGACGACTTTACACTTTTCGATGATGATACAAACATCCTTAGGCAAGACTTCATAAGAATTCAACAGCTCTTGGGGCAGTTTGCACTTAATATCAATCCAGCTAAGACCTACTACGATAATAAGGTCGGAGACATTCAAGAGCGTCTTACCGATATTCGACAGTCTCTCATAGAAATAATCACTGACTACGAGGAAGTTGCCACTGTCTCAGGAGTGGAATTTATTGAGACCGAGATGGAGGTCGAGAGCTCTCTTAGCCGAGATCAGGTAGATGCCCTAATGGGATTACTTAGAAGCGAAGCACTGGAAGAGTCAGATGCTGATCTTATTCTCAGTTTTCTGCGTGTGCACAGCGATAGCTTGCTAGATTTCCTGCCAATCTGTCTAAGAAAATTCCCGAACCTTATAAAACAATTGTACTCCATTTGTTCGGACATATCCGATCGAAATTCTTTAGTACGTATAGTGCAGAATTACTTGGACCAAGAAAATTACTTCTTGGAGTACCAGCTTTTCTGGCTGATCTGCATAGTCGAAGATTATCTCATGGGAGTTGACGCCTATGGAGAAGTTCTAGCGAAACTCTACGAGTTAACGGCCGACATGAAAATCGCCCGAGCGAAGGTGCTTGAGATTCCAGAGCAAGGATTCGGTTTCAAGGAAGTGCGTAGCGAATACCTAAAGACTGGTCAGTCAGACTGGCTTTCATGGTCGTCAGCAGTGGGGTCTCGATCATTGAAACCTGCAGAACGTAATTATGTGCTTGATTATTTCTCGAAGTCTTCACCAATGAACTTCTTAGTTGCTTCAGGCGTGAAGAAAATATGATGATGGAGGATGGCGGCTAGCTATGGTTGGAGAGGCTTGAGAGAAATTAGGAGACGTTCGTAGCTTACGAGAACAATTCCACTGAGAGAGACAAAAAACCTGGAGAATTAGGGAACGTTGCAGGGTTCTTCAGATTAGCGAAAATGTTGCAACCCGCCTCCTAAACGCTACACGACGGTGTCAAACACCCTAGCCCTCTCCCTAGCCAGGGAGAGGGGAATACCATCCTTCATGCCGAATAAGGCCGACTTGATCTTGGTCGCCGAGGCAACTAGATTATCGATAGTACCCCTTGCGGTTTCGACCGCAGGGCGCGGGGCCTCTTCGGAGGCCCTTGCTTTATTATTCGACGGGCATCAATGCGCACGTGCGTCTATGTAGACAGGTTCAATCTCTACTACGGAGCCCTCAAGGGCTCGTCATGGAAGTGGCTGGACTTGGTCACGCTGTTCGAGCAGGTGCTCCAGCCGCATCACCAGATACTCGCGGTCAAGTACTTCACGGCACGGGTTTCGGGTACGGCCCGAGACCCGTCGAAGCCCCAGCGGCAGGACGTTTATCTCCACGCGCTACGGCGCTACCGGCCCCAGGTCGAGGTGTATTTCGGACATTTCCTGAGCCATTCCGTCCGCGCGCCGCTCGCGCAGCCGGTGGGAAACCGGCGCACGGCGGAGGTGATCCGGACCGAGGAAAAGGGCTCGGACGTCAATCTCGCCGTGCATCTGCTCAACGATGGCTGGCTGGATGCCTATGACTGCGCGGTGGTGGTAACAAACGATAGCGACATCGCCGAAGCGATGCGTCTGGTGAAATTGCACTGCGGCAAGCGCGTCGGCTTAGTGACCCCGGGAACCGGAAGGCCGTCGCGCCAGCTCATGGTGCATGCGGACTTCTCAAGACATATACGGACGAATGCTCTACAGCGCTCGCAGTTGCCAAACCTGATTCCCGGCACAAACATTCGGAAACCCTCCCGTTGGTAGGGTGATAAGCGGAATGCCCGAGCGATCGCGGGTTCAAGGGAGAGGGAATCTTGCTCCAGGGCGGCGACGGAAACACTCGCCGCCCGCCCATTCGTTTCTACCCTTCCTACACAGCAGGTGGACGCGGGGCATCGAATATCTCACGCTGGAACGCATCTGCCGCACGTAACACCGTCGCGTCGTCGCCCCTGCGTCCAATCAGCATCATCCCGATCGGCAGGCCGTTCGACATGCCGCAGGGCACGTTCATGGCCGGATGGCCGGTGGCGTCAAACGGGGAGGTGTTGTTCAGCATCTCGAACGCCTTGCGGACATAGACCTCTCGACTCATATCGGCAGGCGGAATTTCGGTCGCCTTCATCGGCAGGGTCGGCATGACCAGGAGATCACACT